>CALWKC010000015.1 GCA_944381165.1 uncultured Lachnospira sp.
TTTCCTCGATAGCTCAGTCGGTAGAGCACGCGGCTGTTAACCGCGCTGTCGTAGGTTCGAGTCCTACTCGGGGAGCTGATAAGAACATAATAAAGGGCTTCTTGACATGTCCTGTTAATTCAATAAGGCTCCATGGTCAAGCGGTTAAGACACCGCCCTTTCACGGCGGTAACACGGGTTCAAATCCCGTTGGAGTCATTTTTGTTCTTATTGTTGAATATAATTAAATATGGCGACATAGCCAAGTGGTAAGGCGTGGGACTGCAACTCCCTGACCATCAGTTCGAATCTGATTGTCGCCTCTATGTATTAAAAAGCTGAAATTCTTAGTTCGCTGGAATTTCAGCTTTTTAGTATGCTCGGAAGATACAGGGATAATCACATAAAGCTCTTATGGCAGATCAGAAACCTTCTGCGCGGATTCCTCATCGCCTCTTCGCGGCAAGTCGCTCCGAAATGTGCATTAGTGTGAAAAATTTTGGTATATACTTTTATTTTATTATTTGAGATGATATGTTATAATAGCGTATGTCACAGATTGATATGAAGATTGATGTGAATTATGCCGGAATAAAAGTATGCTTATTTGAGCGGTGAATAGGATAGATTGGATAATTAAGAATGAGAAAAAATATATTTTTAAAAAACAGAATAATAAAAAGAATTGTTGCGGGAGGCGTAATATTTGTGCTTTTTGCAGCTCCGTTTTCGTTGGTATTGACAGGCTGCGGACGCAGGACAGAAGTGGTGATTTCAGCCGAGGGGGAGGATATGACTGATGCTGCTAAAGAATATGAGACTCTTGAGGAGAGCAGCGCAAAAAAGTTTTCGTATGATGATTTGACAGTTGGAGCTGTACGTTATAAGATGACGGAATCTCAGGTTAAAACATTGCTCGGAGAGCCGTCTATAGTTTATGATTCAAAGGAAACTGACAAAACGCAGTCTGACATTTCGGAAAGAATTTATTCATATAATGATTTGACGCTTGTATTTTCGAAACTTAATGACGAGTATCTTTTGACAGCAGCGGCTAGCGTGCGTGATGAGGATGTCTTTTCGAGAGGGCTTCAGGTAGGTGACACATTTGAGGATATTTTGAAGGTTTATTACCGCGATGCGGATTTCATGAATAAAAATTATTTTTCTGAGGATAAATCAACATTGTTCGGAAAATTTCTGTATGGCGGCTATACTATTGACTCATTGGATAAGGTTAAAACCAAAGGCAAGATTGAGTACGGTGTGGTTAATCTGAATGGGTATGCATCAATAGAGACGGCGGAGTCCTATATAGTGGAAATGACATATTTTGAGCCGCCTTACAAGAATGAGACGGCGACAGTAGATGATGCTTTTGCTCAGATTGCATTTGATATAGACCAGAACAGAAAGATTACGGCAATACGCTGGTATTACTATCCTGAACAGGAGTGATATTATATTATAAAAACGGAGGGTATTTATGAAATCAACAACTTTAGTTATTATGGCTGCTGGTATGGGGAGCCGGTTTGGTGGAGGAATTAAGCAGCTTGAGCCAATGGGGCCTAACGGTGAGATAATTATGGATTATTCTATTTTTGATGCCGTTGAAGCCGGTTTTAATAAAGTTGTGTTTGTCACAAGAAAAGATTTATTTGAGACATTTAAAGAGGTTATAGGCAACAGAATTGAGAAGGTTATACCTGTTGAGTACGCGTTTCAGGAACTCACGGATTTGCCTCACGGATTTACGGCGCCTGCTGACAGGACAAAGCCGTGGGGAACGGGGCAGGCTATTTTGTCATGCAGGAATGTTGTAAATGAGCCTTTTCTTGTAATTAATGCTGATGATTATTACGGAAAGACTGCATTCAGGCTTATTCACGATTATCTTGTGGAAGAGCGTGAAAATACCGGAAAATATGATTTTTGCATGGCAGGATTTATTCTCGGAAATACGCTGAGCGATAACGGAGCTGTTACAAGAGGTGTGTGCGTTATGGATGAGAAACATCATCTTGTGAGCGTAGAAGAGACCGGCGGTATTGTAAGGACAAAGGACGGAGCTGCCGCTGAGGATAAAAACGGAAATATTGCAGCGATTGATCCTCAAAGTCTTGTGTCTATGAATATGTGGGGATTTACACCTGATTTCTTTTCGGAGCTTGAGAGTGGTTTTGAGGAATTTTTGGGTTCATTGAAAGCAGGAGATATAAAAAGCGAGTATTTACTGCCTTCAGTTGTAGATAAAATGATTAAGGAAGGCAGGGCGAATGTGTCTGTGCTTGAGACAAAAGATAAATGGTTTGGTGTAACATATAAGGAAGATAAGCCGATGGTGGTTTCATCGATTAATAAACTGATTGCGGAAGGAAAGTATCCGTCAAAGTTATTTAAATAAGAAGGAGCAATTTTCATATGAAAAAATTTTCACGGTGCGCGCTTGTGTTGATTATTGTCACAATTATTGCCGCAGCGGCAGGGTACATATATGAGGACAACTCGATTACACCAATGTACACATCAACAGCTAAGCTCATTGTAACTCCGGGTGAAGAGAACGAGGCTTCTCTGAGAGCAACCAACGGGGGGCTTATAAATGACTTTGAGATTGTTCTGAAGAGTGATGTGGTAATTTCGGCAGCACAGAAATCAGCAGGTACATCTGAGAACATAGCTGACTACCTTACTGTAAAGGCTTTGCCAAACAGCAACGTGCTGGAGCTTACCTGTACTAATCCCGACCAGACAACGGCAAAGGCGTATGTTGATGCTGTTGCTAAAAATGCTTCAAAGATTACCGGCATTATTCCTGTTAAGTCAATTCAGGTACTTGAATATGGTGATGAGAACAATGTTTCTGTAAAGCCTGACTTATACGAGAAAACGATGATGATTGCCGGATGCGCTGCCGTGGGGTGTCTGTTTCTCGAATTGATAGTTGTCTTTGTTCTCGGAGCATTTAAAAAGCCTGATGATAATTCTGATGATGAGTTGGAGTATGAACGCCGTTACGGGCAGTATGCGGCAGCTCAGCAAATGGCATCTGTTATGGCGATGAAGAAACTTGAGTCTGATGACGACGAGGACGAGGCCTTTGAGAAGGCGATGAGCAGCGTGGCTGCAAGCATAGAGACATTTGACGAAGACGAAAAAAAGCAAAGTCATGCGGATATTAAAGCAGAGCATGCTGTGTTAAAGAATAAAAACACATCAGGGAAAAACAGCATGGCAGAAAAAAAGGCTTCGAAAGCTGACGATACCGGAAAAAATGATGAATTTGCTTTACAGGCAGAGGACGACGAAGAGGACATTTTGGCTGAGGATGACCCCGAGCAGGGAGACGGTTTTGAGTTAGAGGATGATTTTGAGGATGCGAAAGCTCTTATTGAAGATACAGATGTGTCAGATACGGGCAGCGAAGAAATCACTAAAAAACCGAAATCCAGTTCACAGGTAATTGGCATTATTAAAAAGTAGAGGTGGTAAATAGTGTTTAGTGTAAAGGTTGATAAGCTTACAGCAATGACTGATAATGAGCACAACTGTTATATAGTTACGGCACGCACTGTACTTGAAAAATGTCATGATGTGTACAGGACGATTGCAGCGGTGGGTGATGGCACAATGGCGTTTAAAATGGCGGCTGTTTTGCAGGAAAAGGGTAAAAAAGTTCTTTTTGCAGACGCGGATATATCAGAAGAAATTTTCTTATCAAAATATAGACTCGGAAAAAATCTTAAAGGTATTACGGACTATTTTTTGGATGATGAGATGCCGGAAAATCTGATCTGTATGACAAACAGAGAAGGGCTTGATATAATTTTTACGGGCGCTGTTGAGGATTTTGAAAGTGAAGATATTGATCGGACAAAATTTGAGACCCTTAAAAATCAGTATTTAAACGATTATGACTATATTATAGTGCAGTCGGGTGATTGTACGGAGATTGCGGCTATGTGTGATGCGGCGGTTTTGATGCTTAACCGTTCGGATTACAGCGAGATGTCGGCGGAGGTTAAGGTTGACAGCCTTGATGAGCAGGGCTGCTATGTGCTTGGCGTAATTGTCAGTGAGTGAACACTAAGCTTTGTTGTTGATTGCGAAAGTACGGTGTAATACCGGGAGGTTTGCATATATGGATGAGATAAGGCGGTTTGTCGATTGGGTTGAGACTTCAGAAAATATTGTGTTTTTTGGCGGTGCCGGAGTTTCCACAGAGAGCGGAATTCCCGATTTCAGAAGTGTAGACGGGCTGTATAACCAGCAGTATGATTATCCGCCTGAGACCATTTTAAGCCATAGTTTTTATATGCAAAAGCCGGAAGAGTTTTTTAGATTTTATAAAAATAAAATGCTTTTTCCCGATGCAAAACCGTCAACAACACACATAAAACTGGCGCAGCTTGAGAAGGCGGGAAAGCTTAAAGGAATTGTTACCCAGAATATTGACGGTCTTCATCAGAAGGCCGGCAGCGTTCATGTTGTAGAGCTTCATGGAAGCGTACTGCGAAATTACTGTGAGCGGTGTTCAAAATTATATGGAATAGATGCGGTAATAAACTCTGAAGGAATTCCAAAGTGCTCCTGCGGCGGAAGAATTAAGCCGGATGTAGTGCTCTATGAAGAGGGATTATCTGACGCTGATTTAAGGGAGGCCGTAAGGCTTATACGTGAAGCGGACATGCTCATTGTAGGAGGAACATCGCTGGGTGTTTATCCTGCGGCAGGATTGATAGATTATTACAGCGGAAGCAAACTGGTGCTGATTAACAAGACTGCGACGCCTTATGACAGGCGGGCTGATTTGCTTATTCATGAAGCATTGGGTAAAGTTTTTTCTCAGATAAACTAATAAAATCAATAGCTGTAAAAGCACAGCGAGGCAAATGGAGAAAAATTATGTTGTATTTATATGAGGTTGGAGATATTGTCCAACTGAAAAAAAAGCATCCGTGCGGCAGCGCAGAGTGGGAAATTCTTCGCGTGGGCGCTGATTTTAAATTAAAATGCACCGGCTGCGGGCATGAGATCATGGTGTCACGCACTATGGTTGAAAAAAACACAAAAAATTTAAAAAAAGCTTGTAATTAGTTTATATTTATGATAAAATTCTACTTCGTGATATATATTTTCCTTGCTCCTTCACTGTGAAAAAGAAGGGGCCAGAGACCAAAAGGAGGTGCGACGTAGAATGAATAAGTATGAATTGGCATTAGTTGTTAGTGCAAACGTCGAGGATGAAGTGAGAAATGCTACAATCGAGCAGGTTAAGGAATTAATTACTCGTTTTGGCGGTACAATCACAGATCCGGGAACATGCGAGAAAAAGAAGTTTGCATACGAAATCCAGAAGATGAGCGAAGGCTATTACAATTTCATTAAGTTCGAGGCAGAACCAACTTGCCCGGCTGAGGTTGAGAGCAGAATTCGTATTATGGAGAATGTTATCAGATTCTTAATCGTTAAGGATGGAGAATAATTAGTTCGCGTTTGGCTTAACAACTCTTTTATAGAAGAGGAGAATAAGTATGAACAAGGTTATTTTAATGGGAAGACTGACAAGAGATCCGGATGTACGCTATTCACAGAGCGGTGACGGCTCTATGGCAGTTGCAAGATATACATTGGCTGTGGACAGAAGACGCGCCAGAAGTAATGATTCTAACGAGCAGACAGCAGATTTTATAAGCTGTGTTGCATTCGGACGTTCGGCAGAGTTTGCTGAGAAGTATCTTCATCAGGGAACTAAGATTGCCATTACGGGTAGAATTCAGACAGGCAGCTATACTAACAAGGACGGACAGAGGGTTTACACGACTGATGTAGTGGTTGAAGACCAGGAATTCGCAGAGAGCAAAGCTTCGGCAGCAGCAAGCGAAGCTGCTTATACACCATCCAGAAGCAATCCGGTGACACCTGCGGGAGACGGATTTATGAATATTCCGGATGGCGTTGAGGATGAAGGTTTGCCTTTTAATTAAAACAGGAGGTAGCTGAAATGCCAGAAAAGAAGGATGAGAGACCTGAAGGTCAGATGAGAAGAAGACCGGTGCGCAGAAGAAAGAAAGTTTGCGCATTTTGTGCAGATGCAAATAAGGCATTAGATTATAAAGATGTTGCTTTGTTAAAGAAGTACGTTTCTGAGAGAGGTAAGATTCTTCCTAGAAGAATTACAGGAAACTGTGCAAAGCACCAGAGAGCGCTCACAGTTGCAGTGAAGAGGGCACGTCACATTGCTCTGCTTCCTTATACTGTTGAATAAGCATATCGGTATGTTTAATTTAGGGATTACGCCGGATTGGATTTCGGTGTAATCCCTATTTCTATTTTGGTCTATTCGCATTTTTATCATTTTGTACAAAATATATAAAATAAAATTGTATATATAGCTGAAATTGTCCAAGTTGTCTAAATAACAGGTGGATTTATATGTGTAAAAATGATATACTAATACCACATTGGGTGGATAACCATACCCATATAAGCGGGGAATAGATAACCGCTTCAAAATAAAGAAGGAGGAGAGTTATGACAAAGAAAAAAGGCAAAAGAATAGGCGCTTTTATATTGGCTGTCATTTTAATTGTCGGGATGATGCCTATGGAATGGACAATAAAAAAGGCATCTGCTGCAGAGACGGTATATACATTCGATGCATCAACAGAGACGGCAATTACAACAGCTGAGAAGAAAGCAGCTATAGCTGAAGGCAAGTATGGAACTGACGGTTACTTTACATTATCCGGTACAGTTACAAGAGGCAACAGTAATACATACTCTGCAGAGCTTGCAAAGGGAGCCACAGATAAGGTAGAGGGAGCTCTTACGTTTACCGTAACAGGAACAGCAGATGTTGTTATTACGGCGACGAGTACAGGAAGCGCCAATACATCTGACTTATCATTGGTAGATGCTGCGGGCAATAAGATGATTGCAGACGGAGCAGCAGGCGGAATTAATGCAGTATATGGAACAAGTCCTTCAACAGAGATTAAGTACACAAATCTGGCAGCAGGGACATATTCAATTATTGCACCGGAAGACAGCGAGTATAACAGAGGTGTCAGAATTTTAAGTGCTACAGTTAAGGAGATTGCTGTACAAGTTGTTACAACGGATTATACATTCGATGCATCAACAGAGACGGCAATTACAACAGCTGAGAAGAAAGCAGCTATAGCTGAAGGCAAGTATGGAACTGACGGTTACTTTACATTATCCGGTACAGTTACAAGAGGCAACAGTAATACATACTCTGCAGAGCTTGCAAAGGGAGCCACAGATAAGGTAGAGGGAGCTCTTACGTTTACCGTAACAGGAACAGCAGATGTTGTTATTACGGCGACGAGTACAGGAAGCGCCAATACATCTGACTTATCATTGGTAGATGCTGCGGGCAATAAGATGATTGCAGACGGAGCAGCAGGCGGAATTAATGCAGTATATGGAACAAGTCCTTCAACAGAGGTTAAGTACACAAATCTGGCAGCAGGGACATATTCAATTATTGCACCTACAGACGGTGAGAATAACAGAGGCGTCAGAATTTTAAGCGCAGTTGTAACAGAGACGACAGGAGGAGAGAGACCTCCAAGAGCTGATTGGTCAGGTGTTGCAGATCCTGTTATCGGAGAGCCTAGCATATCAGATGGAAAGATAACAGTTCCATTTACAATGGTAATTGGCTATGACGGAGCAGACAGTGTTGCCGTAACTATGTCAAATGAGGCCGGCGACGTTGTTGACACACAGAGCTATGCAAAAGATACGACAGGAGCAAGCGTTACATTCACTCCTGATGCATCAGGAACATACACATTTGCTATTAAAGCTGTTCGTGATGGCGAGACAGATAAGACAGGAGCAGAGACAAAGAGCATTAGCTTTGTGTTACCTTTAGAGAAGGCTGTAATCGGTTCAGTATACAGCAAAGGTAACGGAAGCATTGCGGTAGAGTGGAGTGCAGTTAAAGAGGCTGAATCATACGATGTAGAGTATACATCAGACGGCTCTGCATGGAGCAAAGTTTCAGCCGGACAGAATACTGAGGCAACAATTTCAGGACTTACAGTAGGTACTAAGTATACAGTAAGAGTAATTGCAAACAGAGGCTCAGAGAACACAGTTTCAGAGACGGCTGAGTGCACGGCGACACAGGAAGCTCAGCAGAAGTGGGGCTTTATAACATACGGTAACGGTGCAAGTTCATCTAAGGACAGCTACACAGGTTCAGCATCGGACGGCAGCGTTACAATTAAGAGTGCAAGCGGAAAGATTGTTCCGGCTTCATATGACGGACTTTCATTCTACTACACAGAGATACCTGCATCACAGAACTTTACTCTGAGAGCTAAGGTTTCAGTTGATTCATGGACACTGTCAAACGGACAGGAAGGTTTTGGTCTTATGGCAGCAGACCAGCTTGGCGGCTCAGGCTGGAACAACTCATACATGGCGATTGCGTCAAAGGTAGAGTACTACTGGAACACTGATACAAACGAAGTTACAACAGATACTTCAGCAAAGAAAGTTACACATAAGCTTGGTATCGGCGCACAGGAAAAGACAGGTGTTACAAAGGACAATTTAGATGCGATTGAAGCAAACGATACTGCTACAATTAACGCAAACTTTAAGTCAACAATGTCACCTCTTGAGATGAGATACCCGGATGCAGGAAATGTTATAGGCAATGCTACAGCAGAGGTTGCAGGAACGATTGATAATCCTATTACAGAAATGTATCTGACAATACAGAAGAATAATACAGGTTATTTCATAACATATGAATCAGCAGACGGATCATATACAACTACAAAGAAGTACTATGATACGGAGGCTCTTGAAAAGATTGACGAGGATACTGTATATGCAGGTTTCTTCGCAGCAAGAAATGCAACTGTAACCTTCTCGGATATTTCTTTGACAACTATTGCGCCTGAGGATGACGCTCCGGCAGAGGAGAGACCTGTTGAGGTTATAGCAGTTAATACAAATGTTCAGTCTGCAACAGCTACAGGCTCTGCTGACTATGAATTCTTATTCTCAGCAAACTGCGACGGTACTTTGAGCATTGCAGATGCTGCAGGAAATTATATCGCTTCTGATGTTGAGGTAAAGGCAGATACGCTCGTTAAACCTGCTAATGTAGTTCTCAACAAGGGTAAGAATGAATTTAAGGTTTATTTTACACCAAAGGAAGGCTACACACCTGGTGATTATCAGGTAATGGAAACATATGATACTATTGAGATTGCTCACACTGTAACATATAAGACATACGGAGAAGCAGGTCAGTCTATCTGGGTTGCTCCGGGTGCTACAGGTTCAGGAAGCAAGGAAGACCCAATGAGTATCTATGATGCTGTTAAGTATGTACAGCCTACACAGCAGATTGTGCTTAAAGAGGGTACTTATCTGCTTGACTCTACACTGAAGATTGCAAGAGGTATTAACGGTACCGAGGAAAATATGATTTATATGATTGCCGATCCTGATGCAGCTACACGTCCTGTTTTGGATTTCCAGGGACTTTGTGCAGGTATGGTTATCGGCGGTGATTATTGGTATTTCAAGGGCTTTGATGTGACTAATTCTGCCGACGGTCAGAAGGGTGTTCAGGTATCAGGAAATCATAATACGCTGGATATGATTAATACATACCATAACGGAAATACCGGTATTCAGATAAGCAGATTAAATACTACAGATACATATGCTGAGTGGCCTTCATATAACCTTATTCTGAATTGTACATCTTACGGCAATGCAGATGCAGGTTATGAGGATGCAGACGGATTTGCAGCTAAGCTTACAGTCGCAGACGGCAATGTATTTGACGGATGTATTGCTCACCACAATGCAGATGACGGTTGGGATTTATTTGCAAAGGTACAGAGCGGTGCAATCGGAGTTGTAACAATTAAGAATTGTATTGCATATGCTAACGGTTATCTTGAGGACGGAACAAATGCCGGAAACGGTAACGGTTTTAAGATGGGCGGCGACAGCATGCCTGGTCAGCATATACTTGACAACTGTATAGCATTCGCAAACAAGGCTAAGGGTATTGATTCAAACTCAGGTCCTGATATTAAGATTAAGAACAGTATTTCATACAACAATGGATCATACAATGTTGCTCTTTATACAAATACTGCAAAGAACACTGATTATCAGGCTGACGGTATCATTTCTTTCAGAACAGAAGGTTTAGATATTTCTGAGAATATCAAGCCGGTTGGAACACAGGATACAACAAAGATTTACAAGACAACTAACTATTTCTGGGATGTTGCTTCTGGTACATCTGTTAATACTGAGAATGCGGCTGTTTCATCAGACTGGTTTAAGAGTCTTGACTATTCAGGTATCTTAAACGGAGTGGTATCTGTTTCTGAGATAGCAAGAAATGAAGACGGAACAATTAACCTCGGAGATTTGCTTGCACTTACAGACAAGGCTCCAGAAGGCATTGGTGCTGACTTCTCTCACAGCAAGCTGACAGCATCAGCAGATCCGGTTGTGGGTGAATCAGTTCCTACCGGTGATTCTGCTCATGTAGTAATCTTCTTCACACTGTTGCTTATGAGCGGCGCTGCACTTGCAGGTGTATACTTCTTTGACATAAAGAAGAGAAGACTTGTAAAATAATTTAACAATAAAGTTTTATCAATAGGCGTCAGGCCTGTTGTGGATAAAAAGAGACGCCGGATAAATATCCGGCGTCTCTTTTGCTTGTTTTAAGTTAAAGACGCGTCCGAATGCTTGATTTACAGCTTATTTACAATAAAAAGCAATAATGTTATAATGAGCGAAAGCGTGTGTAATTATATATAGTGTGAAAAATTAGTATATATATGTTTTTTATGGAGATGAAGGATTATGAAGGGCAGGAACAAAAATCAGCTTTACAGAATATCCGGAAAGCTTAAGTCGTTTATGATGTGGCCGGTATATATTGGCGTTGTGCTAGTTATATTAACGATAGCAATGTATATTGTTAACAAATCCTGCGGAAATATTATGTTGGCTTTCATGCTGGTATATGCTGTTTTTTATGCGTTTATGCTGTTGTACTTGAAACCTGGCATTATGCATGAAATGATAGAGTTCTCATCAAATTATTCTCAGGTCCAGCACCAGCTGCTGTATGATTTGAGTATTCCGTATTGTCTGTTGGATAACAACGGCAGAGTTTTGTGGATGAACAAAATTATGCTTGAAAAGACAGATAAGAAAAAGGATTTTAAAAAGAATATACAGCTGATATTTCCTGAAATAACGCAGGAAGTTTTTCCGGCAGGGGAGGATGCGAAGGAACTCAGGCTTACATACAACAGCAGGGATTACCTGGTGGAGATGAAGAGAATATCGGCGGATTCCCTAACTCAGCAGGTAGATATAATTGAGACAACCCAGGATAATTCCTTTATCGCAATGTATATGTTTGATGAGACTGACATCAATATGTATATTCAGAAAATAAAGGACGAGCGTTTTGTGGCGGGACTTATCTATATTGATAATTATGAGGAGGCGCTCGAGAGTATTGATGATGTAAGGCGCTCGCTGTTTATAGGTTTGATTGATAAGCGTGTAAACAAATATTTTTCGTGCGGCTCGGCTATTGTAAGAAAGCTGGAAAAGGATAAGTACCTTGCGATTTTCAGGTATAAATATCTTGAAAAACTTATGGCTGACAAATTCAGTCTGCTTGAGGATATAAAAAGCGTAAAAATAGGCAATGAAATGACGCTTACCTTAAGTATAGGAATAGGAACCGGAGCTAATGACTACGCCAAGAACTATGATGTTGCCAAATCGGCAATGGATTTAGCGCTTGGACGAGGCGGTGACCAGGCTGTTGTAAAGGACGGAGAAAAGACAATTTACTATGGCGGAAAAAGTCAGCAGATGGAGAAAAATACGAGGGTAAAGGTGCGTGTCAAAGCACACGCGCTCAGACAGATTCTTGAGCCGACTCAGACTGTGTTGATTATGGGACACAGGCTGGCGGATATAGATTCATTTGGCTCGGCGGTCGGAATTTATGCCATTTGCAGAAGACTGGGAAAGAGAGCTCATATTGTAATAAATGATGTTACCAGCAGTGTAAAGCCTTTTATGGACAGATTTCTAGGCAGTGACGATTATCCTCGTGATATGTTTCTGCTGAAGGAAGAAGCTCCCGAATATGTGGATTCGCAGACGGCGGTTATTGTCGTTGACGTAAATAAACCTAAGATGACAGAATGCCCTGCGCTTTTGGATATATGCAGAACGATTATAGTATTTGACCACCACAGACAGTCAAGTGAGCCGATAACCAAAGCTGTGCTCTCATACGTTGACCCGTATGCGTCATCAGCGTCGGAGATGATTACAGAGATGATACAGTATGTCGAGGACGGAGTGAAAATTAAGGCTTTCGAGGCAGATGCCCTCTATGCCGGAATTAATATAGACACAAACGGGTTTAACAATAAATCGGGTCCGAGAACATTTGAGGCTGCGGCATTTTTGCGGAGGCACGGAGCAGATGTGACAAGAGTCAGAAAGATGCTTAGGACAGATATGGCGGAATACAGGGCGGTGGCACAGGCGGTAAGCCGTGCAACAGTATACAGAGACGCGTTTGCGATTACCATATTCGACGGCGAGGGGGTTGAGAGCCCGACAATAGGAGGCGCAAAAGCGGCAAATCAGCTCCTTGATATTTCGGGTATAAAAGCCTCTTTTGTTGTAACTTCATATAACGACGCTATTTATATAAGCGCGCGCTCTATTGATGAGGTTAATGTTCAGCTTGTTATGGAAAAGCTGGGCGGCGGCGGTCATATGAATATAGCCGGAGCACAGCTTACAGAGTGTACTGCTGCACAGGCTGTTCAGACAATTAAGGTTACTTTGGATTCAATGCTTCAGGAAGGGGAAATATAAATGGAAGTTATTTTATTGCAGGATGTAAAAACTCTTGGCAAAAAGGGAGAAATAGTAAAGATTAATGACGGCTACGCGAGGAACTTCGTACTGCCGAAAAAGCTTGGAGTGGAGGCCAATGCAAAAAATTTAAATGATTTAAAGCTTGAGAAGGCAAGACAGGCAAAACAGGAGGCCGAAGAGCTGGCAGCGGCAAAAGAGCTTGCGGCAAAGATTGAAGAGCAGGCAGTTAAATTGACGATTAAGACGGGCGAGGGCGGAAGAGTATTTGGCGCAGTATCGTCTAAAGAAATCTCAGCTGCCGCTAAGGAGCAGCTTGGGCTTGATATTGACAAAAAGAAAATGAAGCTGGAGGAATCGATTAAGACACTCGGAACATATGAGGTTCCGGTTAAGCTTCACCGGGAGGTTACTGCGAAGCTTAAGGTCGTAGTGGGAGAAAGCAAATAATGGAAGATGCTGTAATCACCAGAATTATGCCTAACAGTCTTGAGGCGGAGCAGTCGGTTGTCGGCTCGATGATAATGGATAAGCAGGCGATTATTACTGCAGGAGAAATGCTTACAACTGAGGATTTTTATCATAAGCAGTACGGCGTGATGTTTCAGACTATGGTTGAAATGAACAACGAGGGAAAGCCGGTGGATATTGTGACGCTTCAGGAGCGTCTCAAAGAGAAAAATGTCCCCGCCGAGGTTTACAGTCTTGAATTTATAAGGGATTTGCTTTCGGCGGTGCCCACGTCTGCAAATATACGTCAATATGCGGGGATTGTGAAGGACAAGGCAGTTCTTAGAAACATTATACGCGTAAATGATTCGATTGCTAATGAATGTTATGCGGGTACACAGAAGACAGAAGATATTTTGGCTGATACAGAGAAGAAAATATTTGAATTGGTCAAAAATAAGGGCGACCATGAGTATGTACCTATTGATAAGGTGGTGCTTGAAGCGCTTGATAAAATCTCGACGGCTGCCAAAAACCGAGGCGCTGTAACGGGTGTTCCCACAGGTTTTAAGGATTTGGACGGATACCTCTCAGGACTTCAGCCCTCAGACTTTGTTCTGGTTGCCGCACGTCCTTCTATGGGAAAGACGGCATTTGTCCTGAATGTGGCTGAAAATGTGGCTATAAAGCAGGGAATTACTACTGCTATTTTTTCGCTGGAGATGTCAAACGTGCAGCTTGTAAACAGAATGCTCAGCCTTGAGTCAACGGTAGATGCTGATAAGCTGAGAAAGGGCAGGCTTGATTCGAGCGACTGGGGAAAGCTGATAGAGGGTGCCGACAGTATAGCAAAATCACATTTGATAATAGACGATACGCCGGGTATTTCTATTGCGGAGCTTCGCTCAAAATGCCGGAAGTATAAAATGGAAAATGACCTGGGGCTGGTAATTATCGATTATCTACAGCTTATGAGCGGAAGCGGAAGAACGGATTCAAGACAGCAGGAAATATCGGATATATCAAGGTCGCTCAAGGCTCTTGCAAGGGAACTGGATGTTCCTGTTGTAACGCTTTCACAGCTGAGCCGTGCGGTTGAGCAGAGACCTGACCATAGACCTATGCTTTCGGATTTGCGTGAGTCAGGGGCTATTGAGCAGGATGCCGATGTCGTAATGTTTTTGTACAGAGACGATTATTACAATAAAGATACGGATATTAAGGGGATAGCCGAAATTATAATTGCAAAGCAGCGCAACGGTCCTATAGGGACAGTAAAAATGGCTTGGATACCTGAGCAGACGAGATTTGCAGATTTGCTTGAGAGAGGTCCGAGACCACAATAGATGAGAGAGAACTAATTGAAGTTATTTAAAACTAACACTGTGCCATAAAAAATCACAACGTATATTGCGTTGTGATTTTTTCGTATGTAAACGAAAAACTAAATTTCCGTTAATACGTCCTACTGTGGATTAGGAGCGCCTACTGGACATACAGATGCGCAAGCACCGCAGTCTACACATACATCAGCATTAATTTCCATGTGTGAAGCACCTTCGCTGATTGCCTCTACAGGACATCCTGAAACACAAGCGCCGCAACTGATGCACTCATCATTAATTACATATGCCATAGTTTAAATCCTCCTTAATAATATATTCCCGCGAGCAACGACAAATATAACATGCAGACATGTTGATTTGACGGCTGCCTCAAGGGTTAAATACCCTCGCAGCAAAATGCGGGATATTTGACTGTTATGATTATACGATATTATGAGATAAAATTCAACTCGAAAACTATGGAAAGGTTGGGAACTTAAGGATAAAAAATTTCAAATAACATCGGAAAAAATTAAAAATATAAAGGCAGGTTAAAAGTGACAGAACAGATGTATTGACATTTTTGGGACTTGCCATTATATTATACATACCATAATAAATTAGGAGGATTTACCGATGGCAAAGATAACTAAGGACACCACTATTGGTGAGGCTATACAGATTGATGCAGGGATTATTCCTATTCTTATGAGTGCGGGAATGCATTGTGTAGGATGTCCGTCATCAGCAGGAGAGACAATAGAAGAGGCAGCGATGGTGCATGGACTTGACTGTGATGCTTTGATGGAAGACATTACGAATTATCTGGAATCAGTTGGTTAATAAAAACTCCCGGTTATTTCATTTAAAAGAAATAGCCGGGAGCTTTTTGATTTTTAGATTTTTACGATTGTCTGTATAGCGTGATTGTGTATGATACAATCAAAATGTTCTTTAAAATAGTGTACGCTGTTGACAGTCATATTTTCTTTAGTGCCGTACTCAGAGAGAATGTTGCATGCCTTGTTAAAATTTGTGCTGCTGCATACGGTTTTTTCAAGAACAAGGAAATATTTGCCGGTTTTCCTATCTTTGTACAGCGAATTTTTATCGGAGTATACCGCATATACAACCGCCGCCGCATTTTCAAACGAGGCAAAATCTTCAAATGAATATATACGTATAACAGGGACATTAGAGCCGTTCTGGGCTTGTCCCTCCGGTGCGGTTGTGCTGGTTGGAGGATTTCCGGAAATAGAATCCTTCAGCGGAACAAAATTTCCTGAGGAAGCTCCGTCTGCATTTTTATTGAGGTAATCTTTAACTTTGCTGAACAGATTAATAACATCTTTTGCTGTCTGTGCGCTTGGAACAGAAAGACTGTCTGATGAATTATCAAAGTCAGCAGAGGACGTCAGCTCATCTGCTGCAGTAGGTGACTGCGTGCTGTCATCAGGTATTTCTTCTATTGATGAGAAATCATCAAAATCATCGTCAAAGGAATAGTAAGAATCGTCATCATCCTCTTCAGATGAAAATCTCGAAAATCGTGTATCCAGTTCTTCAGGGTCGTCTACTTTGGTGACTATAAGGACGATGCATTCAGCGGAAACTGGAATAGCCTCTATCATTAACGGAATATCCTCGGCATCAAAGCCGAGCTCTGAAGATGCCTGCTGCATCATATCCCTGAAAAGAGCCTTTGCTTTTTCGCTTCCGTATGCGAGCTCACTTATCTTGAGATGTCTTGAAGCGAGGTCTGCTTTGTTGAGAGTGCATCGTATTTGATTGTCGTTAATCTTTTCTATTTTCATATAATCACTTCCAATCTGGCAATCCATTATGATACATATTTTTGTGGATTGGTTGTAAAATAATAATACCCATTTTTCATGGATATGTAAAGGTTTAAAGAGTATTAACAGAAAATATTTACTAAAAATTTATATTTGATATTGATTTTTTAAAAGTATTGTGATAGTATAATAACTGAGCTGATTGGTATTGTAGAAAGGAGGTTAATTATATATCTGATAAGTATGAGATTGAAAAGGTCCTTGCAAAGACATATCACTCGGTTGTATATCTTGTCAGGCACAAGCGTCTGTGTGTGTTGAGAGTAGCTAAGGTGGTGAGCAAAGCCTGCGCTGACTATAAAAGAATTTTGCATGAAGCCGATATTATAAAAAATCTTAAGTATTCCGGTATACCGATTATATTCGATATAGAGGAAGATAAAGATAGTATCTGCATTATAGAAGAATATATTTCTGGTAAATCTTTGTCTGACCTCATAGAATCCGGAGAAATTTCGTCAATAACCGAGATTATAGAGATAGCATTTAAAGTGTGCTGTGTTCTGGAATATCTGCATAATTATGCCGGTTTAGTACATCTCGATATAAAGCCAGCAAATATCATTATAAGAGAGAGTAACAGTGCATATAATACAGATAAATTTGACATATGCATCATAGATTTTGACAGTTCAGGATTAATTGAGGATAATAATCAGGAGTTTTTGTGCGGCGGACAAATGTCAGAGCAGATTGCGGCGACAAGCCGTGCAGGTTACGGAACACCTGGCTTTGCGGCACCTGAGCAGTATACAGGCGAGGGGAGCGTTGAATCAGATATATACAGTGTTGGAATTCTGCTTTTGTATATGGTCTCATCGGGGCATATACAGTCTGTTGCAGCTGACGCAGATAAATTGTGTAAACTGCATTCAAATTCGGTTGGCTCTGTTATTAAAAAGTGTATCAGACACAATCCGAGTCAGAGATATAAGTCCATAACATCATTAAAGAACGAATTATACAAAGCCTTGAAAAAATCATACAAAAATAAAAGTTTGATGTGTTTTGTTGCTTTAAAGTTTTGTAAAAGCGTGAAATTTTACAGAGTATATAGAACATTTTACAAAAAAGATAATAAAAATAACAATACTGATAAAGTTCACAATATTTTTGTCGCGGGTACAAAAAGAGGGGTGGGAGTGACTCATTTCTGCTTTTGTCTGGCTTCTTTTCTGGCGAAAAAAAGCAAAAAGGTTGTATGTATAAGGCATGGTGACAGTCAGGATTACAGGTCAGAAAAAATTTCCGGCAAAAAAAATACAGACGGAACATATAGCTGCGGCAGAATAAATATTCTGCCTGACTATAATGACGGAATTGTATGCGATTTATCTGAATATGAGTATCATATTCATGATATGGGAAGTGCTTATGCTTATAAAGAATTTCAAGGTATGAGTGAAGCAGAAGCTATGTGCAGTGTCCGGGAGGTCAGCGGCGTTTCAGACATAAGCGGTTTTAAAGGGGACTCGAGATACATCCTTGTAGGCGATTATGGTTACCGCAGGCAGGATATGATTGTTATGGCAAAATCAGACAAAGAAACTATTATTTTTTTAAACCATGTAAGCGGTAAAGCGTTTTATGAGTGTGTAAAGAAACTGGGAAAAAAGCGCAGATGTTATAGATTTCCGTGTATGTATGAATGGGATGAGAATAATGAGCTTTTTGAGGAGGCCGTAAATGAAATTTTTGAAATTGAAAAACATCAATAAAAGATTTACGGCAGGAGAGCTATGTGCAAGACCTGTATTGAGTGTTGGAATAATAAGCGGGTGTCATGGAACGGGAGTAACGCACCTGGCACTAATGGCAGCAAATTATTATGCCAACGGAAAGGGTTACAGGACTGCTGTGGCTGAGTGCAGTGAACATAAAGACTTTATGAGAATATGCGATGAGACAAATAATATGACTGAGGACATGCGGCATTTTTCATATGGCAGAGTTGATTATTGCACGTGCTGCAGTGCAGGGGAGCTTTCACGGTTATTTACGGGCAGATATGAGGCTGTTGTCTGCGACATGGCAGTTGAGACGGAGGAAAATTTTGCTGAATTTATAAGGTGCGATGTAAGAGTAGTGGTCTGTTCCACAGCGTTATATAAAATCGGAAGGACAAGAAAACTTCTTCAAAAGCTTAACGGAATTTCTGTGATACCGGTTGCGTTTGCGGCAGATATTAGGAAAAAAAGGATGCTGGAAAAGGAGTATAATATAAAAATTGCGGAACTTCCGATAGAGACAAATCCGTTGAGAATGGCATCGTCGACTTTAGAATGGATGCATAATTATTTTCCGGGGTGAAATGCACAAGAATATATATCACAAAAATAAAAAGAATTAAGAACCCGTTTAGGCGGCGGCGCGGATATGCTTTATCCGGTAATGCTTACGCAGTGCCGCCGCGTATAAAGAAGCTGCAGGATAAAATGTCAGAATAATAGAAACAAATAATGAATAATATATAATGAAATCTAAAATTGCAGTGTGGGCGAAAGGAGTTTAATTGAATTACAGGAAACTTATTACTGCAATGTCGCTTTTGCTGCTGGCAGCAGTTTACACTGTGGTTTATATAGGACTTCCGTCTTTTGCAAAAAACGGAGACTTATCTGCCGAAAGTACTGGCATATACAGTAATACTGCGGCAAACGAAGATGATGAAAACAAATATGATATTGATTTTACAAAAAAGACAGTCGTGATTGACAGCGGACATGGGGGAGTAGACCCGGGAAAGATGAGCAGCGATGGAATTTTGGAAAAGGAAATTAATTTGTCAATAGCAAAAAAGCTCAAAAAGCTGCTTATTGACGCAGGAATAGATGTAGTAATGACGAGAGAGGATGATATTGGGCTTTACAGTGAGGGTGACAGCAATAAAAAGATTGCGGATATGAAAAAAAGGTGTCAGATTATAAAAGACAGTAATGCCGATATAGTTGTGAGCATTCACCAGAATAGCTTTGAGAGTTCATCTGTAAGCGGCGCACAGGTATTTTATTATAAGCATTCGGCTGAGGGAAAAATACTTGCGCAGATATTACAGAATTCCTTTAAGGAAAATCTTAATCCTGATAATAAACGACAGGAAAAGGCAGACAGCACATATTACTTGCTTGTTCACACGGAGGCACCGACGGTTATAGCTGAGTGCGGCTTTCTGTCTAATCCTGAAGAGGCGGCGCTTTTAAATACTGATGAGTATCAGGAGAAGGTTGCGTCGGCTATATATGAGGGAATAATAGAATATTTTTGTTCAAAGTAGCCTAATGTCGGATTGTGTGGTATACTGAGCTAAAAAGCAGATACAGGTTTTATTATGCCGAGGGAGAAAACAGATATGGATACGGTAGTTGAACGTATATCGCACAGTGATAGTGATGAACAGATATATGAGAGAGCCTCAAAAATTTTAAGAAGCGGAGGACTTGTAGCTTTTCCGACAGAGACTGTCTACGGACTGGGAGCGGATGCACTGGATAAAGATGCGTCAGCAAAGATATACGCAGCTAAGGGCAGGCCTTCGGATAATCCTTTGATAGTGCACATTGCTGACAAAAAGGCGTTATATGAACTTTCATCGGATGTCAATGAGTGGGCGCTTAAAGCGGCAGAGGTGTTTTGGCCGGGGCCGCTGACAATGATTTTAAAGAAAAAGGATATAGTTCCGGACAGTATAACAGGAGGGCTGCCCACTGTGGCGGTAAGAATGCCGAGCCACCCTGTGGCGGCAAGGCTTATAAAGAAGTCTGGCGTTTATATTGCGGCGCCGAGCGCCAATATTTCAGGAAAACCGAGTCCGACTAAGGCAGAACATGTCATACATGACATGAATGGAAGAATAGATATGATAATTGCGGACGATACTGTTGATATAGGAGTTGAATCTACAATTATTGATTTGAGCGGCAGCGTACCTGTTATTTTAAGACCGGGTTATATTACATGGCAGCAGCTTGCCGATGTGTTCGGAGAGGTTGAGGTTGACCCGGCTGTTACGGGAAGTGTTGCTGATGGAATTGTTCCCAAGGCTCCGGGAATGAAGTACAAGCACTATTCGCCGGACGCAAAGGTTGTGATTGTCATGGGAGAGACAGGCAGGGTCGCAGACAAAATCAACGAGCTGACAGCGCAGAGGCATGAAGAGGGTGCCAGTGTAGGGGTTATGGCGGTCAGTGAAAATGTGGGGATGTACAATGCAGATATGGTTGTTGACATGGGAAGCAGGTGTGATGAGGCAGAGGCAGCAAAAAAGCTGTTTTCTGCGTTGAGAAGCTTTGATGATAAGAGGATTGAGTATGTCTACTCAGAAAGTTTTCCCACTGATAATGTGGGACAGGCAGTTATGAACCGGTTGATTAAAGCTGCGGGGCATACTATAATAAAAGTCTGACAGGAGGTCGGGGCATGAACACCTACAAAAAGATTATATTTGTGTGTGTTGGTAATACCTGCCGCAGCCCAATGGCGGCTACTATTATGCAAAATTGTATTCAGGGGCAGAATTTTAATATTATTGTTGAATCCCGCGGAATGGTTGTGTTGTTTGAGGAGCCGTATAATCCGAAGGCCGTTGCTGTTGCGGCCAGTCACAATATGATTATGCCCAGCAATAATGCGGCTCAGATTGTCAATGATGATTTTGGAAAAGACACGTTGGTGCTTGTGATGAATCCGGGAATGAAACAGAAGCTTTATGATACATTTGACAGGGCCATAAATGTGTATACGTTGTGTGAGTTTTGCGGTGTCACGGAGGAAGAGGTTGCGGACCCATACGGAAAAGGAATTGAGGAGTACAACAGGTGTTTTGAGCAGCTTCAGGTACTTATAGAAAAGGCAGCAGCAAAAATAATTAATAATTTGAGAGAAAAGGAAAAACTTAGAGAAAAAGGAGAAAATAATGATAGCGATAGGATGTGACCACGGCGGTATAGAGCTTAAGGAGCAGATAATTGAACATTTGAAAAAAAGGGGAATTGAGTGCAGTGATGTCGGATGTTATTCCAAAGAGTCATGTGACTATCCTGTTTATGCGCATAAGGTTGCTGATTTGGTGCTGTCAGGCGAGTGTGAGCTTGGAATTCTCATATGTGGTACAGGGATAGGCATGAGTATGGCTGCTAATAAGATAAAGGGAATAAGGGCTGCATTGTGCGGAGACTGTTTCAGTGCCGAGAAGACGAGAGAGCATAACAATGCGAATGTTCTTTGTCTGGGCGCAAGGGTAATAGGTCCGGAACTGGCATTTAGAATAGCAGATACCTTTATTGATGCGAAATTTTCCGGTGATGAGCGTCATGTCAGAAGAATAGATATGTTTGAGTAGGAATGAATTCCGTAACTACGGCATTCGGAATTGATAAAGCGTCTGATGGACAACAGTTTTTTAAACGGAGATTACAATGGCAAATACGATTATTATGGAACATCCCTTAATTAAACACAAAATAGGGATGATTAGACGAAGAGAAGTCGGCTCAAAGGATTTCAGACAGATGATTAGAGAAATTTCTATGCTTATGTGTTATGAGGCAACAAGAAATCTTCCTTTGGCTGATATTGAGATAGAGACGCCTATATGCAGGACAACAGTGCAGGAAATAAGAGGTAAAAAGCTCGCTGTAGTTCCTATTTTAAGAGCGGGGCTGGGGATGGTTGACGGCATGCTCGAGATGATTCCTGCGGCTAAGGTTGGTCATATAGGTATGTTTCGCGATGAGACCACACATGAGCCGCATGAATATTATTTTAAGATGCCGCAGGATATAGAACAGAGAGATATTTTTGTGGTAGACCCTATGCTCGCAACGGGCGGCTCGGCAGTGGCGGCAATTAATATGATTAAAAAACGCGGCGCGCAGAAAATTACCTTTATGTGTATTATTGCGGCTCCCGAAGGTCTTGAGGTGTTAAGGAAGGCTCATCCTGATGTGGATATTTACATTGGAGCTCTGGACGAAAAGCTTAACGAGGACAAGTATATTGTCCCTGGACTTGGTGACGCAGGTGACAGAATTTTCGGCACAAAATAGACATGGCGGCAGACGCAAATGGCATGTTTGCGCAGCCCGTCGAGAGAAACGCTACGGAATGGAGATTTATATGAGTGACAAGAGGAAAGATTATATATCTTGGGATGAGTATTTTATGGGGGTTGCAAAGATGTCGGCACTCAGGTCAAAGGACCCTAATACTCAGGTGGGGGCATGTATTGTGAGTGACGATAATAAAATTCTGTCAATGGGGTATAACGGACTGCCGAGGGGCTGTTCTGATGATGAGTTCCCGTGGGCGAGAGAGGGAGACCCTCTTGACAATAAATATATGTATACTGCCCACAGCGAGTTAAATGCAATATTGAACTACCGAGGAGGGAGTCTCGATAATGCCAAGCTTTATGTGACACTGTTTCCGTGCAATGAATGCGCTAAGGCAATTATTCAGGCAGGTATAAAGACTCTGGTCTATGAATGTGATAAATATGCAGACACAGCTTCAGTTATTGCTTCCAAGAGAATGCTCAATGCTGCGGGAGTAAGGTATTATCAGTATCAGCACACGGACAGGGAGATTGTTATTAAGCTGTGAGAGCAGAGCAATTTTCGCAGGTAAAACTAAAGCGCTGTTGTGGAGTTTGAATTTTCGGATTATACAGAATAAGAATCCATTTCAGGCATAATCTATAATAAAATATAGGTATTAGACATTAATACATACCGCAATTAAAATGTAGGTGTCCGGATAGGGCATCTGCATTTTTTGTTACAAAATTTACAAAATGTTGTCCTTACGGTATTTGCAGGGGAACAGAAGTTATAAGAGCGAAAGAATTTGCTGATTATTTCACTCTGCAGGTTTGTGTCTGCGCTGCCGCCACAAACCTGAGATGTGCAAAAGGCAGCGCAGAAATGAGGATAATTATGCAATATACAAAATTGGGCAGCTCGGATTTAAAGGTTTCACGTATATGTATGGGGTGTATGGGATTTGGAGATGCGTCAAATGGTCAGCACACATGGACTGTCGATGAGGAACATTCAAGACAGATTATAAAACGAGGACTTGAGTTAGGAGTTAATTTTTTTGATACGGCTATAGCCTATCAGAGCGGTACAAGCGAGATATTTCTGGGAAATGCACTATGGGATTATGCGCAGCGGGATAAGGTTGTTGTTGCAACGAAGTTTCTTCCGCGAACACAGGCGGAAATAGATGAGGGAATAACGGGGCAGCAGCACATTGAGAGAATGATAAATAAAAGTCTTGAAAATCTAGGTATGGATTATGTTGATTTATATATATACCATATGTGGGACTATCAGACGCCTCTGTACGACATTATGGAGGGGTTAAACAATGTGGTTAAGGCAGGAAAGGCCAGGTATATAGGAATTTCGAACTGTTTCGCGTATCAGCTTGCTAAGGCAAATGCGCTGGCTGAAAGAGAGGGCTTTGCCAAATTTATATCTGTGCAGGGGCATTATAATCTGATTTTTCGTGAGGAGGAGCGCGAAATGGCAGGGCTGTGCCGTGAGGATAATATTGCGATGACGCCGTACAGTCCGCTCGCAGGAGGAAGACTTTCAAAACATCCGGGAGAGACATCAAAGCGTTTGGCAGAGGACAGCTACGCGGAATTAAAGTATAATGCGACAGCTGATCAGGACAGCGTAATTGTACAGAGGGTTGCAGAGCTGGCGGAAAAACATGGCGTGTCAATGACGGAAATTTCACTTGCATGGCTGTTGACAAAAGTAACAGCTCCGGTAGTCGGAGCAACAAAATTAAGCCACATAGAGGGTGCTGCAAAATCAGTCGAACTTAGTCTGAGCAGTGAAGAACTTGCATATTTAG
The DNA here is from genome assembly GCA_944381165.1 of uncultured Lachnospira sp. Taxonomy (GTDB): domain Bacteria; phylum Bacillota; class Clostridia; order Lachnospirales; family Lachnospiraceae; genus Lachnospira. The sequence continues at coordinate 24,428 of CALWKC010000015.1, forward strand.
AGGAGTCGTATGTGCCTCATCGTCTTGTGGGAGTTATGGCTCAGAATACATGTGAGACTGCCGCCCAAAAGCATGTGTGGTCAGTGGGAAATCAGAGCGTATAAAGCGCTGTCATATGAAAAGCCGTTTACGCCCGATAATAAATTTAGGGGAAGTTCATTAAAATTATGCATTATCCAATTTATCGATATATTTTTTAAAGGAGCCGTCGTAAATTGCTGTGAGGAGATTGTTGAGCCGGTGGAGCGCAAGAGCGAGCAGTTCGCTGCTTATTATGCTGCGGCTGCACGCGTCTGCGAGCTCGTCAAGGTCAACAACACGCACAAAACCATTGTTTTCGATAATCACGTCGGCAAGCAGATCAGTGAAAATATATTCGTCTTTTTCCTCGTCATACGAGGTGTCAATAATATCGCAGTAAATATAGCAGAGTTCATTTTCTGTGTTGAAAAATTTACTTATTTTCCAGCCGTTATCTATACAGTAAAGAGAGATGCCGTGAGAAAATTCTGCTTTTGGATGAAGAGTATTCCATTTTGTTATAAGTTCATCGGGGGTGGAATGGATTATTTGGTCATCCTTTAAATGAATACATTCGTCAGGAATAAGTCTCCTGCGGAATAAATCAGTCATAAAAATCCCTCATTTCGTATATCGGTTATAGTTATATTAATTAAAAACTGTATTAAAACCTCAATTTAAGAGAATTATAACAATATGCATTTATAAATTCAATTATTAAACGAATAAAACTGTAAAATAAAATTGTGAGAAAGTTTGGAAAAAAATAGACTTAACGATTTATAAATGTTATTATTAATTATATACTATATTGAGAGGATATTTAGATGAGCTCTAAAAATTCAGAGTTTCGCAACATCATTCTTATTACGCAGGTAGGAATCAGTGTAATGGTGCCGGTGTTTCTGTGTGTTGCTTTGGGAGTGTGGCTGGATAACCGGTTTGATTCGTGGTTTACAGTTCCTCTTCTGGCACTGGGGATAGCGGCCGGCGCAAGAAATGCGTATGTTCTGGTGATGAATGTTGTAAGGAATGAGGAGAAACAGCGCAGAAAACATCTGGAAGATGAAATTATGCGCAAGGTTGACAGAGCGAATCACAAAAACAGCTATGACAGAGAGAATAAAAGAATTAAATGAGGCACTGCCGGGAATATTGATACTTGATTTTGTGTATCTGTTAATCGGAGAGCTTATCATATTTCTTGCGTTTGAGGAGCCTGCAAAGATTGCGGTAGGGTTTTTTGCGGGTGTTGTTTATGCGGTTTTTTGTGTTTTTAACATGAGTTTCAGAGTTCGTAAGGTAGTGTATGGCAGGGCTGACAGCAGAAGAACGTTTATTTTAGGGTATCTGATAAGACTGCTTGTTATGATACTGGTATTTGCCGTGCTGTATTATTCGGATGTCGGCAATATACTGGCGGCGCTGGCAGGCATGTTTGCGATGAAAATATCGGCATATCTGCAGCCTGTGACTCAAAAAATATCTTCCAAAATATCAGGAAAAGGAGGAAAAAAAGGTGGGGAGCATGAATGTGACCTCAATGACGTCGATGATAGCCTGTGACAGCAGCTTCATGATTAAGTCTCTGTACACATTCAAAATACCCGGAATTGATTACGATTTCAGCATTAATACTACTCATGTGGCAATGTTCATAGTATCGCTGTTTATCCTTGTGATGGCGATTATAGCCAGAATAAAGATAAATAAGGCTAACGCGTCTGACACGCCGGGATTTTTCCAGAATGCGGTGGAGCTGATTGTAGAGATGCTTCAGACTATGGTTGAGGGAATTATGGGTAAGAATGCAAACAAGTTTGTAAATTATCTTTCAACCTTGTTCTTGTTCATAATTATTTCCAATATATCAGGATTGTTTGGCTTAAGACCGCCTACCGCGGATTACGGCGTTACTTTATGTCTGGGTGTTATTACTTTTATATTGGTCCAGTTTAACGGCATTAAGAAAAACAAACTGGGACATTTCACGTCACTGTTTCAGCCAATATGGTTTTTGTTTCCGATTAATTTGATTGGTGAGTTTGCAGTACCGCTGTCACTTTCACTGCGTTTATTCGGTAACATCATGTCGGGTACAGTTCTCATGGGACTGATATATGACCTGCTCAATCCGTACACAATAGGAGTAGGCGCGTTTCTTCACGGGTATTTTGATTTGTTTTCAGGATGTATACAGGCGTACGTATTTTGTATGCTGACAATGGTATATGTAAATGACAAAATTGCCGACGATTAAATAAAAATAAGGCGTTGCCTGAACGCTTTAAGTAAAAATAATAAAATAAAGTGTTCGGCAGAAAATAATTTTTTTATGGAGGATTTTATCATGGATATTAACGGACAGGATTTTATTAATGCTATGTCAGCTATTGGTGCAGGTATTGCTATGATTGCGGGTGTCGGACCGGGTGTCGGACAGGGTATTGCAGCAGGTCACGGTGCGGCGGCTGTAGGACGCAATCCGGGTGCAAAGTCTGCGATTACCTCAACTATGCTTCTTGGACAGGCCGTTGCCGAGACAACAGGTTTGTATGGCTTCGCCGTGGCTATTATTTTAATGTTTGTTAAGCCGTTCAAGTAAAGATAATTTGAATTAAAAAATAGTCAGGAAGGAGGCTATGACATTGATTTCCTGGGGAAGTACATTGGTAGCCCTCGCGGATGATGGCAGGCTTTTCGGTCTGGATTACCAGCTCCTTTTCGACTCTGCGATTACAGCGATAAATGTATTTATTTTATTTATACTGCTCTCGTTTATATTGTTTAATCCTGTAAGAAATATGCTCAAAAAGCGTCAGGATAAAATTACAAGCGACAGGGAAAATGCAGAGGCGGATAAAAAAGAAGCGCTTGCCATGAAACTTGAATATGAAGAGAAGCTTAGAGCTGCGAACAAGGAGGCTGAAGCTATATTAAGTGATGCAAGACGCGTTGCAAAGCATAACGAGCAGAAGATTGTTGCTGATGCAAAGGAAGAGGCGGCACGCATAATTGCAAGGGCCAACACGGAGGCTGAGCTTGAAAAGCAGAAAGCTGCAGATGAGGTTAAGCAGCAGATTATTGCGGTTGCACAGATGATGGCGTCTAAGGCTTTGGCAGGGAGCATGACGGAAGCGGTCAGTCAGGAGTTGATTGAGCAGACTTTAAATGAAATGGGTGAGAACACATGGCTAAGTTAGCAGCTTACAAATACAGTGAAGCATTATTTGAACTGGCTGTCGAAATGGAAAGGACAGATGAGTTTTACGACGAGGCGGGAGCTGTTCTTGAGGCGTTTTCAGAAAACAGCGAACTTAATAAGCTTTTAAATCATCCTAAAGTAAGCAAAGAGGATAAGGAGCGTTTTATAGAGAAGAGCTTTGGCGAATTTCTTTCAAGAGAGATTATCGGACTTCTGGTGCTGATGATTTCCAAAGATCGGCAGATGGATATAAAGGATACGCTGATTGAGTTCAGGGACAAAGTACTTGATTATAAAAAAATAGGTACGGTCTATGTAAAGACAGCAGCTCCGTTGAGCCAGGATCAGAAGGAAAAGCTGGTAGAACGTCTTCTGGCAACAACAGATTACAGGGAGTTTCATATGAATTATATCGTTGAGCCTGAGTTGATCGGAGGAATGATTATTCGTATAAAAGACCGTGTTGTGGACAGCAGCATAAAAACAAAACTAGATGAGCTTGCAAGGAATTTAAAGAAAATCCAGTTAATGTAGGCTTATACTTTATATAGAAAGAGGGTGCGTTAGTCTAATGAATTTGAGACCGGAAGAAATCAGTTCCGTGATTAAGGAGCAGATTAAAAGGTATTCTGCGGGACTTGAGGTGTCCGACGTGGGTACCGTAATTCAGGTTGCAGACGGCATCGCGCGTATACATGGACTTGAAAAGGCAATGCAGGGCGAACTGCTTGAATTTCCGGGCGAGGTTTACGGAATGGTGTTAAACCTTGAGGAGGATAATGTAGGTGCGGTTTTGCTTGGAGATTCAAAAAATATAAACGAAAAGGATACGGTAAAAACGACAGGAAGAGTTGTCGAGGTGCCGGTTGGTGATGCGCTTACGGGAAGAGTCGTTAATGCGCTCGGTCAGCCTATTGATGGCAAAGGACCGATAAATACCGATAAATACCGTCAGATTGAGAGGGTGGCTCCGGGAGTTATTACAAGAAAATCAGTAGATACGCCGCTTCAGACAGGTATCAAGGCTATAGATGCAATGGTGCCGATTGGCAGGGGACAAAGAGAACTTATCATCGGAGACCGCCAGACGGGAAAGACAGCCATAGCTATTGACACGATTATCAATCAGAAGGGGCAGGGAGTTAAGTGTATTTATGTAGCAATAGGCCAAAAGGCTTCAACAGTTGCAAATATAGTAAAAACTCTTGAGGAGTACGGAGCTATGAGCTATACGACTGTTGTGGTGTCAACGGCAAGTGAACTTGCTCCGCTTCAGTATATTGCGCCTTATTCCGGCTGTGCAATCGGTGAGGAATGGATGGAGCAGGGACAGGATGTGCTTGTTGTGTATGACGATTTGAGCAAGCATGCGGCTGCGTACAGAACACTGTCGCTTCTTCTGAAAAGACCGCCTGGAAGAGAGGCATATCCGGGAGACGTATTCTATCTGCACTCAAGGCTTTTGGAGAGAGCTGCGAGAATGTCGGATGAGTACGGCGGAGGCTCTCTCACGGCGCTTCCTATTATTGAGACTCAGGCGGGAGATGTGTCTGCGTATATTCCGACAAATGTAATTTCAATTACGGACGGTCAGATTTATCTTGAGACAGAGATGTTTAACGCCGGCTTCAGGCCTGCTGTTAATGCGGGGTTGTCTGTATCGCGTGTAGGAGGCTCGGCGCAGATTAAAGCTATGAAAAAAATTGCAGCTCCTATCCGTGTGGATTTGGCGCAGTACAGAGAGCTCGCCTCATTTGCGCAGTTTGGCTCTGAGCTGGATTCTGATACAAAGGAGAAGCTTGCACAGGGCGAGCGTATCAGGGAGATGCTCAAGCAGCCGCAGTATAAGCCGATGCCTGTAGAGTATCAGGTAATAATTATATATGCGGTGACAAAAAAGTATGTTATTGACATACCTGTTGAGAAGGTTTTGGATTTTCAGGACGGATTGTTTGATTTTATTGATACAAAATATCCGCAGATTCCGGAAAATATCAGAGCTGCAAAGGTGCTTGATGATGAGAGCGAAAGAGCTCTGGTCAATGCTATCGAAGAATTTAAAAAGACATTTAAATAGAGCAGCGGAATGGAGGTAACGGATTATGGCCTCAATGAGAGACATAAAAAGACGTAAAGATACGATTCAGAGTACGGGTCAGATTACCAAAGCCATGAAGCTCGTTTCCACGGTTAAGCTGCAGAAGGCAAAAGGCAGGGCAGAGAGCACCAGACCGTATTCTGATTTGATGTATGAGACAGTGCAGAGTATTCTTGCAAAGTCGGGGCATATAAGCCATAAATATCTGAGTGCTGCCGCTTCGCAAAAGAAAGCTGTTATTGTTATTACCTCCAACAGAGGACTTGCAGGCGGTTATAACACAAATATAACAAAGTTGATTACTGACGGGGGTTTTGACAGTGACGAGACAGTTATATATGCTGTCGGCAAAAAGGGAAGAGAGCTTCTTGAAAGAAAGGGCTATGAAATAAAAGCAGATTATTCCGAGGCAGTCAATGAGCCTATTTATACGGATGCAAAAGAGATTTGCGAGGAGGTGCTTTCTGCTTTTACGCAGGGAGAGGTAGGAGAGATTTATCTGGCTTACACTGCCTTTAAGAATACAGTTGTACATGAGCCGAAGTCTGTTAAACTGCTCCCTGTATCGGCTGACGAGATACAGCCTGTCACAGACGGAAGCGAGGCTTTGATGACTTATGAGCCGAGCGAGGAGGAAGCTCTTAACATGATTATTCCGAAATATCTGAGCAGTCTTATTTACGGGGCAATGATAGAATCGGTTGCAAGTGAGAACGGTGCCAGAATGCAGGCTATGGACAGTGCCACAAGCAATGCGGAGGATATGATTTCAAGTCTGTCGCTCAAGTACAACAGGGCGCGTCAGGCTGCTATCACACAGGAGCTCACGGAGATTATTTCTGGTGCAAATGCTATCGAATAAATATAAATTGGAGGCAAAATTAAAAGAATGGCAGAGAAAAAAATTGGTAATATTACCCAGATTATCGGCGCCGTTTTGGATATAAAGTTTCAGGGGAATTTTCTGCCTGAGATTAATTCGGCTATAAATATTACGCGTGCCGACGGCGCGCGTCTGGTGGTAGAAGTGGCTGCGCATCTCGGAGATGATACGGTAAGATGCATTGCTATGGGACCTACCGACGGTCTGGTAAGAGGAATGGAGGCGGAGGCAACCGGCGCACCAATATCTGTTCCTGTGGGCGAGAACACGCTTGGAAGAATGTTTAATGTTTTGGGAGAGCCGATTGACAGCAAGCCGGCACCCGAGACGGATGAATACATGCCTATTCACAGAAAGGCGCCTGAATTTGAGGAACAGTCAACGTCAACAGAGATGCTTGAGACGGGAATTAAGGTCGTAGATTTGCTCTGCCCTTATCAGAAGGGCGGTAAAATAGGTCTTTTCGGGGGAGCCGGAGTAGGTAAGACAGTACTTATTCAGGAGCTTATAAGAAATATTGCTACGGAGCACGGCGGATATTCGGTGTTCACCGGAGTAGGCGAGAGAACAAGAGAGGGAAACGACCTCTATTATGAGATGATGGAATCGGGTGTTATTGACAAGACAACAATGGTATTCGGTCAGATGAATGAGCCGCCGGGAGCAAGAATGAGAGTGGGTCTTACAGGGCTTACAATGGCGGAATATTTCAGGGACAAGGGCGGTAAGGATGTGCTGCTTTTCATTGACAATATTTTCCGTTTTACACAGGCAGGCTCCGAGGTATCGGCGCTGCTTGGACGTATGCCGTCAGCGGTTGGATACCAGCCTACCCTTCAGACGGAAATGGGAGCTTTGCAGGAGCGCATAACGTCCACAAAAAACGGCTCAATCACATCTGTTCAGGCTGTATATGTGCCTGCCGATGATTTGACTGACCCGGCTCCGGCAACAACATTTGCTCATCTCGATGCGACAACCGTACTTTCTCGTTCCATTGTTGAGCTTGGAATTTATCCTGCCGTTGACCCGCTTGAGTCAACATCGAGAATTCTTGACCCGAGAATTGTGGGTGAGGAGCATTACAGAGTGGCAAGAGAAGTGCAGGAGATTTTGCAGAAATATAAAGAACTTCAGGATATTATAGCGATTCTCGGTATGGATGAGCTGTCGGAGGAGGATAAGCTGGTCGTATCAAGGGCCAGAAAGGTACAGCGTTTTCTGTCGCAGCCTTTCTTCGTTGCGGGACAGTTTACCGGTCTTGAGGGCAGATATGTCCCTATAAATGAGACTATTCAGGGCTTCAAGGAGATTATTGAGGGAAAGTATGATGATATTCCGGAGAGCTATTTCTTAAACTGCGGAAATATTGACGATGTTCTCGCTAAGGTTAAATGAGTATAAGGAGCAGGTATGGCAGATAAATTTATGCTTATAGTGAATACGCCGGACAGAGAATTTTACAGAGGCGAGGTTTCCATGCTGGAGCTTACTACCAGCGAGGGCGATATTGGTATATACGCAGGGCATATCCCGCTGACAGCAGTGCTCGTTCCGGGGGTTATGACAATTCACGAGGACGGCGCCGAAAAAAAGGCGGCTGTTCACGGAGGAATTATTGAGATTCTTCAGACTAAGGTAAATGTTCTTGCCGAGGTGGCAGAATGGCCTGATGAGATAGACGTCAACAGGGCTAACGAGGCAAGAATACGTGCTGAGAGAAGGCTGAAGAGCGGCGACGCGCATGTAAATATGGTCAGGGCTGAGCTGGCGCTGAAGCGTTCTCTTGCAAGACTGAACGCGGTGGATTAAGCATTTGAAGGCATGCAGGCGGCCTTGCGTCATCAAAATAAAATTTTATGAATAGACCTCCCGAAAGTGGTAATAATCAAATTATCACAAGGGAGGTCTTATTATGTTAAAGGATTTATTCAGCTATATGCGTCTTCGCATGGATGACAGACTGAACGGAAACCGCCGTTCTAAGAAAATAAAATATCCGTTTCAGAAGATGGTGATTGCGGCAGCGCTGGCATTATGGAGCATTACGGCTATAAATGTACTGTACTCGAATTTTGGAGTCAGCGGAAAAGATAAGATAATAAGTGCGTTCGGGAGCATGACCTACACGGATGTGTCATCGTCTGTAAGCGCGTATGGAAAATACGGGGAGGTCAGCATTTCGGACAACGCCAAGAAGCTTATTCTCGAGGATATAGCCGAAAAAATAGGTATCAACCAGTACAGTATCACAGATATGGTGGACGAGGAGTATAATGCTGTAAAGACACTCAGCCAGACCTCCGTAAACGGAGACGTAATTCTCAAATTTATTACGCACGATACAAGCCAGCAGTATATCTATGTAGGAATTACGCTGAAAAACGTAATTGATGCAGCTTTTACATATGAGGAAATAGTCAAGGAAATTTTAAATGATCTGGAGATTGATACGGCAGTCAATGTCAATCTCAAAGGAGAGATATACGGAAAGCTTGACGCTGATACAAAGGATACGCTTGCTGACGCTCTGCTCGGGAAGATGGGAGCGAAAATTGTCACACAAAACCGCACTGATGATTTATATACAATTTATGCCTATGACAACGATTTGAAAGAATATATAAATGTAGGGCAGGGCAAGGTAAATGTAAACCTGTCCATAACATATGACGAGACGAAAAACAGGACGTGCATTTATCTGGCAACACCAATGAACAATGAAGATTTGTAACTAAAGGGGCGGCGGCTCTTGCGGTTTTTCGCCAAACAGATTACAATATGAATGACACGGCATATTGCCGGGAACAGCTTAAACGGATAAGGTACGGATATGAATTTAGATGAATTATTAGATAAATGTTTGAATAAAAATCTTATTGATTTGACTATAAGCGGAAAAAAGAAAAAAAGTGACGGGGGTGCAGCGAAGGTGAAGCTGCGCCCTGTTATGATTAAAAATGAACTTATGCTTCAGGCGTCAGAGTATGTCGGAACAAAGGTTTATCACAAAAATTATGCAACAAATCAGGCTCGTGAATATATAGAGGAACTGTTAAGAGTTTCCTTCAAGCAGGCCCAGTTTCAGATGACAGACGCAGATGCGCAGGTGCTCTCCGGAAAAAACGGCAATATGAATATCAAGTACAGGGAGAGCTGTGAGACCAGATGCCAAAAAGAACTCTCGCACAACAGGAGCAAAAAATATATTCTTGAGGAGGGTACGCCTGTCGGTTTTCTGGTGGATTTGGGAGTAATGACTAAGGACGGAAAAATCGTGCGCCAGAAATACGATAAATACCGCCAGATTAACAGATTTCTTGAGTTTATTGAGGATATTCTCCCGCAGCTCGACAGTACGAGAGAACAGACAATAATTGATTTCGGATGCGGAAAGTCATATCTGACATTTGCGGTATATTATTATCTTAAGGTGTTAAAGGGGCTTGATATTCGTATCATCGGACTGGATTTAAAGGAAGACGTAATAGAAGAGTGCAGCAGGCTTGCGCGCAAATACGGCTATGATAAGCTGACCTTCCTTGTAGGCGATATAGCTTCATACAGTGAGGTTGAGCATGTTGATATGGTAGTCACTCTGCATGCATGTGATACGGCAACCGACTATGCGCTCGCAAAGGCAGTGAAATGGGGAGCAAAGGTCATTCTGTCGGTTCCGTGCTGTCAGCATGAGGCTAATTCTCAGATTTCATCGGAGCTTTTAGCGCCGGTATTTGAATACGGAATTTTAAAGGAGAGAAGGGCAGCCATTTTTACCGATGCAGTGCGCGCCAATCTGCTTGAGGCAAACGGCTATCAGACTCAGATACTGGAGTTTATAGATATGGAGCACACGCCTAAAAATCTGTTAATCAGGGGTGTCTACACAGGAAAGAAAAATGAAAATGCAGCGGCTTCGCTTGAGAAAATGGAGGCGGAGCTCAATCTTAATCTTACACTTAACCGCTTGTTGGGGGAGCAGCAAAAAAATTATTTGTCCTGAGTAGAGGCTGAATGCAGCTGAGGCAGGCAAATGAAGCGAAACGCAGCGCAAAAGCGAGGAAAATTATGAAAAATAAAAATTTATCATCATGGAAATATATTCTGTATGTTGTTCTGTTTTTAGTTACGGCAGCTGCAACATTTATATCTATGCACTATCAGTCTGAGATTGCCGCAACTGTTACAATGACTGAGGCGACTCTGCCTGTTGTCATGGCAAAGACTCAGGCTGGAACAAATTACAACGCAATGCACGGGCTTACCTGCGAGGTTGATGAGTCGCTCATAAACACGGATTTGACACTGCTTCCCGCAGATAAAAAGCTTGGAATAACTATAGATACTTACGGCGAGACTGTCACGGGAATATCCTACAAAGTCAGGGATTCAAGAGATATGTCGCTGATAGAAAACACAGAGGTTGAGGACTTTGAGCCATCGCTTTCAAGAATTGAGACTGTGCTTAACATAAAAAATCTTATAACTGACGAAGTGCGCTATATTCTTGAAATTACACTTAACACAAAGTCTCATGAGAATATATACTATTACACTACTATTGTGAGCGGAGTGGATAGCGGTCTTCAGGAACAGATTGATTTCGTCCTTGAATTTAATAAAAATACATTTGATCCGGACAATCTCAATAAGATTGTACAATACATCGAGACTAAAGCGTCTGCTGACAATTCCAATTTCGGAAAGGTTAATATCTACAATAGTCAGGAGCAGATAGGCTGGGGGGATTTAAATCCGTTTGTCGAGAGCAATATAATTCCGTCTGTGTATAATGTTGACGGAGATGTTGCTGTAATCGCGCTTGATTACACTATGGGAGCTGAAAATGACAGCAATGGGTTTGACACCTACACAGTGCATGAGTACTACAGGGTGAGAAAGGCTTCAACAGCCATGTATCTTCTGGATTTTGACAGAGAGACGACACAGGTTTTCGACGGAAGAAATGATTTGCTTTCAACAGGGAAGATTAATCTCGGTATTGCGCCTGATACAGAGGTGGAGGCGGCGGATGACGCCAAGAATAATTACACTTATTTTGAAAATCAGGGAAATCTGTGGTGCTATGATAAAGACAAGAATACATTTACAAAGGTTTTTGCGTTTGAGTCTGATGACAGCGATAATGTGAGAGAGCGATATAACCGTCATAAAATCAGGATAATTAATGTTGACGAGAGCGGTGATGCGCAGTTTATGGTTTACGGATATATGAACAGGGGCATACACGAGGGCGGACTCGGCATTTCTCTGTGCAGCTACAGCTACCAGGAGAATGAGACGACTGAGCTTCTGTATATTCCGCTGAATCTTCCGTATGAAATTTTGTGTGATACTGTCGGAGACGTTGCGTATGTGAGTTCTGACCGTTCATTTTATATACTGATAGGAGACACGCTTTATTCGGTGGCGCTCGACAGCAGGGAGGTAATGACTGCCGTCAGCGGTCTTAAAGCAGGGACATATCAGGTCTCATCAAACGGAAGAATTATTGCGTACAGTACAAACGGAGAGCTTTATAACACAGACATTATTCGCATATACAACATGGAAAATTCGTCAGATTACACTATAACGGCAGCGCCGGGAGATAAGCTCATGGCTCTCGGATATATTGACACGGATTTCGTATACGGTCAGGCCCATGAGCAAGATATTTTAGAGGAAGAAAACGGCGTTGTCACGTTTCCGATGTATAAGCTCTATATCTTAAATAAAGATTATCAGGAGATTAAGAGCTATGAGCAGGAGGGAATTTATGTGAGCGGCGCATCGGTTGACGGGCTGAGAATTAATCTTACGCGTGTTGTTAAAAACGGTACGGGGTATTCCGGTGCTTCTATAGACCAGCTTATAAATAAAGATGAAAATAATACGGAGCAGCATGTCAGCGCCGATACAATTTCAACGGCTTCGAGAAAGACAGAGGTTGTTCTTGTGCTTCCGGGCGGAGCGGGAAACATTGCCTCAGTCAGCAACAGGTCCGCTGATTCAGTGGGATATAAAGAAAACAGGACAGCAGTGTTTGAAAATGAAATACAGAGAATAAACAGATATTATGTTATAGGTATGGGACTTTTTCAGGGGTCTTATGATGATGTGAGTTCGGCGATTGTCAGGGCGGCAGCCACATACGGAAACGTGTATGATTCTGACGGCAATATTGTCTGGAAAAAATATAAGAGTTCATCTTATATGATTAAAGGCTTTAGCGCAGAGAGCAGCTATGACAATTCGTACGCGGCAGCAAGCGCTGCAGTGGAAAGTTTCTTAGGCGGAGAGCAGGAGCTTTCGCGTTTGACTGTAAAGGGCGTAGCTCTTGACAATATTCTTTCGTTTGTAGGTGACGGAAAGCCTGTGATTGGCAAGACTGACGACGGTTATGCGGTAATAACGGCGTATGATTCTTCCAACGTCACATACATTGATATTTCGACCGGCAGCGAAGTTACGCTTACAAGTGAAAATGCCGGTAAACTGTTCACACAGGCTGGCAATATTTTTGTGACATACTACAAGAAGTAGAGCGGTTACGTGAGGATATTTATGACAAAAAAGGTAAAATGGGCAATTTTGTTTATAGTTTTGGCGCTGCTCGCGGCAGGAGGCATTTATCTCGCGCCTAAAGCGGCGTCAGTCTGGCGCATGCGCAGGATTGCCAAAGCGTTTGTGGATTCGAGTACGCAGAGTACGTTTAAGGAGACAAAGACGACGCTTGTCTATGACAAAAACGGCGAGGAGCTGTGTCAGATTAAGAGCAGCAAGGAACTCTATTATGTGACGTTTGACCAGATACCAAAAACGCTTGCGAACGCATTTGTAGTCATGGAGGACAGGGACTTTTATAGCCATTCGGGAATAGATTACAAGGCTATTGTGCGCGCTGCGCTTGCAAATCAGAAGAGCAGCGAGATTGTACAGGGAGCCAGCACAATAACGCAGCAGCTTGCGAGAAATATTTTTCTGACCCAGGAGGTTACATGGGAGAGAAAGATAGAAGAGATGTTTATAGCATGGGATTTGGAAAAGAAATATTCAAAAGAAGAAATTCTCGAATTTTATCTCAACAATATTTATTTCGGGAACGGCTATTACGGAGTTGAGGCTGCGGCACGGGGATATTTCAGCAAATCGGTATCGGAGCTTACGCTGTCGGAGCAGGCATTTATAGCGGCAATTCCGAATAATCCTTCCAAATACAATCCTCTGACTAACTTTGAAAATACTCTCAGACGCCGGGATTTAATTTTAGAGCAGATGTATGATACCGATTACATAACCTCTATGGATTTCTATACGGCAAAGAGTGAGGAGATTGTGCTTAATCAGCCGCAGCAGGAGAAGGAGGACAACTCTGTTGTTACATATGTGCGTCACTGCGCGACGGAATCGCTGATGAAGTCTGCCGGCTTCTCGTTTCGTGACAATTTTGACACGCAGGAGGAGCAGGATGAATATGAGTCTCTTTACGATACGTATTATACAAGGTGCCAGCAGATGCTTTTAAGCGGCGGTTATACTATTTATACGTCGTTTGATATGGAGCTTCAGGAGAAGCTGCAGAGGGCGGTTGATGAAAATCTGTCGCAGTACACGGAGTTATCGGACGAGGGAGTCTATAAAATGCAGGGAGCAGCGACCTGTATAGATAATGTTACCGGAAATGTAGTTGCTATTGTGGGCTCAAGAAGTCAGGATTTGACGGGGTATACATTAAACCGTGCGTATCAGAGCTACAGACAGTCGGGCAGTGCCATCAAACCGCTTTCGGTATATCTGCCGTATCTTCAGCTTGGCAATACTGCCGATACCATAGTTACGGATGAGCCGATAGAAGGAGGTCCTGTGAATTCTGACGGAGCCTATTGGGGAGATATGACTGTCAGAGACGCTGTTAAATATTCAAAAAACACCGTGGCGTGGAAAATTTACCAGGAGATTACTCCGAGGGTAGGTATAGGTTACCTTTTGAAAATGGATTTTAAGAAGGTATGGTATGACAAGGATTATAATGCCGGTGCGCTCGGCGGTTTTACCTACGGCGTGACCACAGAGGAGATGGCTGGAGGCTATGCAGCCATTGCAAATGACGGAGTTTACAGAAAGGCTACATGTATTCAGAGAATTGACGGGGCGGACGGAGAGACGGTCGTCGATGAGAGCAGCCGGGGGCTGCGTGTATATGACGTAAATGCAAGCAGAATGATGACGTCAATTCTTGAATCTGTAGTTGAGCCTGACGGGACGGGCGCCGCAGGGGCTGTGGATAATGCAGTTATAGCCGGTAAAACCGGAACAACCAACTCTAACAGAGATATGTGGTTCTGCGGTTACAGTGCTTACTATACAACGGCGGTATGGATTGGTTACGATTATCCTCAGGAGATACATGGATATAACAGTGCTTCGGCAATTTTTAAGCAGTTTATGACCGAGGTGCATGAAAACCTTCCTATGCAGGAAATCACAGGGTACACGTCGTCTATGCAGCAGGAAAATCAAACAGAGGCTCAGACGGACGCAGAAGCGGAAAGCCCGCAGGAGAGCAGTCAGGAGAGTACCGAGGCTCCTCCTGAGCAGGCTGTAAATCCCGGCGGTCAGGGTACGACAGGGAACGGCCAGGGGCAGCAGCCGCCATCGTCAGGCTCGTCTGAGACAACACCGACAGAGACCAGTACATATCCGCCGGGAGAGTGGGATGCTCCCACACAGACAGACCCGGACGCTCCGACACAGGGAGATATAGATGCGCCTACCGGAGGCGGAGAGTGGTAAATTTGGAGAAAAAGACCTGCGAGCCATGCGGCTCGCAGGTCTTTTAAGCTTTGAGAAAACCTGTATATTTACTTTCCGTAATGAGCAGCATTATATTCTTTTACTCTCTGCTGAATTCTCTCAACAGGGCTTAAAAGATTGCTTATTGATGAATCATGGTTTAATGTGTCAATGAGAAGAGCAATATACTTACTCATATCTACATTGATATACCACGGCTTTGAGAGGAGCTCTTCAGGCTGATATACAAGATTTGTAGTGAGTACCTTGTCGATAATGCCGTTTTCATACGCATCATCAAATTTCTTAAAGCCGTTTGTGAAAAGACCGAAGGTTGTAGCACAGAAAACTCTGCTTGCCTTGCGGCGCTTGAGCTCAGAAGCTACATCAATCATACTCTCTCCGGAAGAAATCATATCGTCAATAATGATTACGTCTTTTCCCTCCACGTTGCTTCCGAGGAATTCATGTGCAACAATAGGATTGCGGCCGTTCACAATCTTTGTGTAGTCGCGTCTCTTGTAGAACATACCCATATCGAGACCGAGTACGTTTGCAAAATACACGGCTCTTTGCATACCGCCCTCATCAGGACTTATAACCATCATGTGGTCGCTGTCAATGTGAAGGTCGTCAACTCCGAGCAGGAGATATTTGATAAACTGATAAGTTGCGGAAACTGATTCAAAGCCTTTGAGGGGAATTGCGTTCTGAACTCTCGGGTCATGAGCGTCAAAGGTGATAATGTTGTCTACACCCATATTTGTGAGCTCTTCAAGCATCAAAGCACAGTCAAGGGATTCTCTTCCGTTGCGCTTGTGCTGTCTGCTCTCATAGAGAAACGGCATAATTACCGTGATTCTTCTTGCCTTACCTCCGGCAGCGGCGATAACTCGCTTTAAATCTGCATAGTGGTCATCAGGCGACATGTGATTTTTGAGTCCGCAAAGCGAGTACTCAAGACTGTAATTGCACACGTCAACCATAATATATAAATCACATCCACGGACTGAGTCATTTAACACGCCTTTTCCTTCGCCTGAACCAAATCTTGGTGTGCTGGCGTCTACAATATAGCTGTCTCTTTTATAACCGCTGAATGCGAGCGTCGATTCGCTTTCATGTTCGCGCTGCTCTCTCCATTCTACAAGAAACTTGTCAACCTTGTCTCCCATTTTGGTGCAGCTTGCCAAAGGTATGATACCTAAAGTACCGTATGGAATAGTTGCTGCGTGGCGTTCGTCTCGTGGCATAATAAAAATCCTCCGTTTGTAATTAATTATTTTGAGGGCGCAAAATACGGCTAAAACGCTTGAGATAAGCAAGCCGCTGCTACCCTGTTTCCAAAGCCATATTAAAATATAATCATAAAATTAAAATAAGTCAATGATTTCTGTTAAACTTTGTTGAAGCCTTATTTTCATCAGCTGCGCTGTGGGGCTTAGGTTTTTGACCTGTGCGCTTCATCATTCTTATATCATTGCCAAAAAGCTTTAATATTGTGTATGAACTTGTTATTCTCGAAAATATTCGCTCCGAGTAAATATCTCTTATATCTGAAAGCGACAGATTAGTGGAGATAATAGTGCTTTTTTTTCTGAGCATGCGCTCGTTTATAACATAAAAGAGCTTGGAATTGGTGTAGGTGTTGCCTACTTCTGTTCCCAAATCGTCTATTATAAGCAGGTCGCAGTCCAGAAGATAGTTTGCGTCAAAGTCCCTGTCCTCGCCGAAACGTGAAAAGTCCTGTCTCTGAAAGGCAGAAAACAGTTCAATAGCGGTAAGATAAATGACGCTGTGCGAGCTGTCAAGCAGAGCCTTCGCTATGCAGTTTGAAAGGAAAGTCTTTCCTGTTCCTGTGCCTCCGAAAAACAGTATATTTGCATTTTCACGGTCAAAAGCATCTACAAAACTGTGGCATATGGAAACGATTCGCTGCATATTATGATAAGGTGTGAGCCCGTTAGAGGCGTCAGGTGTTGTATCGTCATACCAGTCGTAGGAAAAGGTATCAAAATTTTCGTTTTCTGTTATGTTTTTCAGATTTGAGTCATGATATACAAGGTCAATCGCTTTTTTTTGAAAGCAGGCGCATTTTTTATTTGAAACATAACCTGTGTCATGGCAGACAGGGCAGGTATAAACAGGCTCAAGATAGTCAGAGGGCTTGTCTATGGAAGCAAGCACTGCCGCCTTTTGGCGGTTTAAATCTTCAAGGATTTCCCTGTATTCGCCGGAAGAGCCGTTTATGCGCTCTTTGGCTGCATTTAATGACACGGAAATGATTTTGTTTTCGATTTCGGCATATTCAGGAGCAAGCGACAGTACTTCATTGTAGCGCTGTTCCTGTATGTGCTGGTTTTGGGCTCTCAGTCCGTCATAAATGCGCATAATTGCATCATGCTGTGTATTGGTAAGAGGCATAACTGCTCCTTTCGGGTTTAGATTTGCTGGTGTTTGCGGAATTTCATCCGTTATTGCTGATTAATGCGCTTTCAAGGCTGTCAATATCTGTGCTGCGCTGGCTGAAATTGTTGAAACGGTTGTTTGTCTTTACGGCATTCGCATAGGTCTGTATGCGCTTTACCGATTTGTTTTGCTGATTTTGCTCAAATTCAATGTCAATGCGCTTTATATCTGAGAGGTTTTTTACGTCTGCTTCCTTCCAGCGCTTAAGTATAGTATCGGCATATTCGAAACTCGGCTGATGTGTAGCTTTAAGCGTCCGGTTGCATGCCTCTACAATTATCTCTGAGTCAAAGCAGTATACATCAGTCCATTTTTTAATATAGTCCTGCTCAAACTTTCCGGCGGCTCGGTTGGTTATTCCGAAGGCACCCAGAACGGAATATGTGGCCTCGTTGTGGTTGCTTGTCGAGGCTTTTGCTTCTTTTACGGAGCTTATTCCTTTTTCAGCCCATGCGAGGGCTACCTTTTCTATGTAGCGCATGCTCTTGTGACCGTTGGAAACGCAGTATTCCACCAGATATTCAATCAGCTCCGGAGAGAACTGAAGAGTGTCGTAAAAATATGCTATTGAAGATGCATCAGATGAGCTGAGCGTGCCTCCGAGATATGTGCCCACTGCATACAGTAGCATTGAGAAATCATCCTGTGCGGATAAATCCGTAATCTGCTTAGGAGTGTATGCGCTGCGCGGCTCTTTTGAAAAAACGGAGATTATTTCCGGAGCCGCCGGGGTTTTGTGATTTTCGGATATTTCAGGTACAGCAGATGATATTTCTGAAGATTGGTTGCCTGATGCAGAAGTCAGGTCGCAGAAGGTAATTCCGGAAATGTCACTGCCGCTTGAGTTCATAGTAAGCATAATTGCGCCGGCTTTATCCCAATAGCGTAGAGCCCTTATTACATCGGCTTCTGTCTGGTTAAAAAAGTCAGCCAGCGCAGACACGGAGATAGTCGTCTGGCTGTCCGATACACACCTCAGCAGATAAAGATATATCTTAACAAATTCACCGTTGGCAAGGGGCATAAATTCATCTATAAACACATTGGATAGTGTTGTTGAAGTGTTTGATGATTGTGTGCATAAAGTCAGTTTGTTCATAAAGTACCCCGTTTCTGAAAAATAATGCTTTGCTTTATAGTGCACATTCACGATATAAAAAGACATAATATCATCTGCTTACGTAAAAGAGTGACGCAATGATGTTATGTCTTTTTGTGCACTGCTTATTGCTGACGTGATTATAGCATATCCTCTTTGAAATTTAAAGGGGTGTGGATAAAGGGACAGGATGTTGTGGAAAATGTGGAAAATGTGGAAAAGTCTGAAAAATTATTATTTTTCGACAGGTAAATTTAACTAAAAATCCACACGAAAAATTCTATTTTAAGAATGAATCGTGTGGATAATGTGGATAAGTTTGTTGAAAACCATACAATAAATGTAGGATTTAGGCATTTATAAGGGCTTCACCGACCTTATATATGTCACCTGCCCCCATAGTTATCAACAAATCGCCGTTGATACAATTTTTTAATAAAAATTTTTCGATTTCCTCAAAGGATTTAAAATAGTAACATTCTTTTCCGAGCTTTTCGACAGCGGCCTGTAAATCTGCCGAGCTTATGCCGAGCGTGTCTTTTTCTCTTGCGGCGTAAATATCCGCAAGCACAACAACATCAGCACCCAGAAGAGCCTCCGCAAAATCATCGAGAAGTGCCTTTGTCCTTGAGTATGTATGCGGCTGAAACACGCACCATATCCTTCTGTGAGGATAATGCTTCGCGCTGCCAAGCGTCGCCGTGATTTCGTCCGGGTGGTGGGCGTAATCGTCTATTACAGTTACGCCGTTAAATGTTCCCTTTTTCTGGAAGCGGCGGTCTGTTCCGGTGAAGCCGGCAAGTCCGCGCTTTATTGTATCAGTGTCAATTCCAAGCTTTGCCGCCGCAGCGACAGCCGCGAGCGAGTTGTATACATTGTGTATTCCCGGCACATTAAGATGAATAGTCCCTGAAGGCTTATTATTAATAAGGAGCGTGTATGTGCAGTGGCCAAGCTCATCATATGTAATATCAGAGGCACTGTAATCGCTGTTCTCAGGGTTTGAGCCGAAGGTGATAACCTCGCAGTTCTTTTCGCTGTAAAAATATTCATAGTTCTCTATATCGCTGCTGATAATCAGCGTTCCGTTATCCGGAAGCTTTTCGGTAAAAAGCTTAAACGAATGGCGTATATCGTCCAGATCCTTGAAAAAATCAAGATGATCTGCCTTTACATTTAAAATTACATTGAGAGTAGGGTGAAAGGACAGAAAGCTGTTGGTATATTCGCATGCCTCAGTAACAAAAATATCTGATTTGCCGACGCGGATATTTCCGCCTATGCTGTGAAGTATACCGCCGACGGAAACAGTAGGGTCGCATTCTGCTGCTAGCAGAATATCCGTAAGCATTGACGTGGTCGTGGTTTTTCCGTGTGTTCCCGCAATATTTACTGCGACACGATAGTTGGTCATAAGCTGACCGAGAAGCTCGGCGCGGCTGATTGTGGGAATTCCGAGACTGCGCGCGCGTGTAAGCTCCGGATTTGTATCTGAGATGGCTGCGGTGTATACGACTAAATCATAGTCCGGATGTATGTTTCCGGCTTCCTGCGTGTAATAGCATTTGCAGCCTTCTTTTTCAAGTGCGTCGGTCAGGTCGGATTCATGGCTGTCAGAGCCCGACACCGTAAAATTCCTTGCGATTAAAATATGCGCCAGTCCGCTCATGCTTATACCGCCTATGCCTATGAAATGAACATGGATAGGATGATTAAAATCAATTTTATACATAGCAATATGCCTTTCTTATTATTAAATATCAGTGAAACTTTAAAAACATTATAAACATATTATAGAAAAATTCAAACACATTTATGGCAATTTTTCGGTTGAAATGAGCTGATATTTTGACTGTTTAAATAAATAAAAATATAGCTGAAAAAGGTAAAAAACAAATTAGTTAGAAAATTTTGTAAAAAAAGAAAAATTGTATCTGAATTAAAAGCAGTTGGTTGTAAATTGTGGATTTAAAAGACAAAAAAATTTAAAAAAAAGAAAAAATTCTTTTTACTTACAAAAGTGAATATGATATAATTAGGACAACTTAAGACAGTAAAATTTAACATCAGAGGTGAGAGCATGATTAAAAAGGAAATGATTGCCATGTTATTGGCAGGGGGACAGGGCAGCAGACTCGGCGTCCTGACTTCAAAGATGGCTAAGCCGGCTGTTGCATTTGGAGGGAAATACCGCATAATTGATTTCCCGCTCAGCAACTGTATTAATTCGGGAATTGACACTGTAGGCGTACTCACACAGTATCAGCCGCTGAGACTTAACACTCACATAGGCATAGGTATTCCGTGGGATCTGGATCGTAATGTGGGCGGCGTAACGGTACTGCCTCCGTATGAAAAGAGTAATAACAGTGAGTGGTACACGGGTACAGCTAATGCTATTTATCAGAATCTTGAGTACATGGAACAGTATAATCCGGATTATGTGTTAATCTTGTCAGGTGACCATATTTATAAAATGGACTACAAGATTATGCTTGATTACCACAAGGCAAATAATGCCGATATTACGATTGCCGCTATGCCTGTTCCGATTGAGGAGGCAAACAGATTTGGTATTGTGGTTACGGACACAGACAACAGGATAACGGAATTTGAGGAAAAACCGGAGAATCCAAAGAGTAACCTTGCTTCTATGGGTATTTACATATTCAGCTGGAAAGTCCTTAAAAATGCTTTGATTGCGCTCAAGGACCAGAAGGAATGTGACTTTGGAAAGCATGTTATTCCTTATTGCTTTGAGAATAATAAGCGTCTGTTTGCATACGAGTACAACGGCTACTGGAAGGATGTAGGAACACTCAGTTCATATTGGGAGGCTAATATGGAACTGATAGATATTATCCCGGTATTTAACCTGTATGAGGAGTTCTGGAAGATTTACACAAGCACAGATGCCATTCCTCCGCAGTATATTGCCGCCGACGCTTATATTGAGAAAAGTATTATAGGAGACGGCACAGAGGTTTACGGAAAGGTTTACAACTCTGTAATAGGCTCAGGCGTTATTATTGAGGAGGGAGCTGTAGTGAGAGACTCAATAATTATGCAGGATACTGTTATCGGAAAGAATTCTAATATCAATAAGGCGATTATCGCTGAAGAGGTTGTTATTGGCGACAATGTAGAGCTTGGGATTGGAGAAGAGGCTGAAAATGTACTGAAGCCTAAGATTTATAACTCAGGTCTTGTGACAATAGGTGAGTGTTCGGTTATTCCCGACGGTGTTAAGATTGGAAAGAATACGGCTATTTCGGGCGAGACAAAACCGGAGGATTATCCGGAGGGATTGCTTGCCAGTGGCGGCGTAATAATTAAGGCAGGTGACAACGTATGAAAGCAATAGGAATTATTTTGGCCGGCGGCAATAACAAGATGATGAGAGAATTGTCAAATAAGAGAGCGATAGCAGCGATGCCGGTTGCGGGAAGTTATCGCAGTATAGACTTTGCGCTGAGCAACATGTCTAATTCAAGAATTCAGAAAGTTGCAGTTATCACACAGTACAATGCAAGGTCTTTAAATGAACATCTGAGCTCTTCAAAATGGTGGGATTTCGGAAGAAAGCAGGGAGGTCTGTTTGTTTTCACTCCTACGATTACGGCTGACAGCAGTTATTGGTACAGGGGAACTGCGGATTCGTTATATCAGAATCTTCATTTTCTCAAGTCAAGCCACGAGCCTTATGTTGTCATTGCCTCAGGAGACGGGGTTTATAAGCTTGATTATAACAGGGTGCTTGAGTATCATATCGAGAAAAAAGCAGACATCACAATGGTTGTAAAGAAAATGGATGACCGCTCTGAGATTAACCGTTATGGTCTTGTGTCAATGACAGACGAGGGAAGGGTTACCGAGATTGACGAGAAACCTCTTGAGACAAATCTTTCAACCGTTTCAACAGGTATTTATATTGTTAGACGCCGTCTGCTTATCGAGCTTATCGAAAAGGCTGCGGAGGAGGATCGCCATGATTTTGTAAGGGATATTTTAATACGCTATAAAAATATTAAAAAGATTTATGCATATAAAATGGATACATACTGGAGTAATATTTCCACGGTAGATTCTTACTATAAGACGAATATGGACTTCTTAAAGCGCGATGTGAGAAATTATTTCTTCAAGGAATATCCTGATATTTATACAAAGATAGATGATTTACCTCCGGCAAAGTATAATTTTGGGGCTAATGTAAAGAACAGTCTTGTATCAAGCGGATGCATTATAAACGGATGCGTTGAGAATTCTGTTTTGTTTAAAAAGATTTATATAGGAAATAACAGCGTTGTTAAAAATTGTATTATTCTCAATGATGCATATATAGGCGATAATTCTTATATTGAAAATTGCATCATTGAAAGCGGAAGTACTATTAAGGCTAACTCGCGTTATGTAGGTGAGAATGGTCCTATGATTGTGGTAGAAGACAATCCGATTTATTATTAGTGGCATTCGGAGGCGGCTAATATTAATAATTTGATAAAGTTAGTGTATCAGAAGGGGTGCTTATGAATATAACAGATGTACGTGTCAGAAAAATCGAGAAAGAAGGTAAAATGAAGGCTGTAGCGTCAGTCACTCTTGACAATGAGTTTGTCATTCATGATATTAAGGTGATTGAAGGAGATAAGGGGCTGTTCATAGCAATGCCAAGCAGAAGGTCAGCCGACGGTGAGTACAGGGATATAGCTCATCCTATTAATACCGAGACAAGGAAACACCTTCAGGAGATTGTTCTTGACGCATATGAGAATGCCGACAGCGGCAGCGATGCAATGGGGGAAACATATTAATCATATTAAAAATTTAATTTGAACAATCAGCTTAGGCGTATAAAAGACCGCAGCACGTCTTGACGCCTAAGCTGAAATAATTTTGCGCGAAAGCCCCCTGTGGCTTTCCGGCAGCGAGAAGAATTTGGAGGTGCGGCATGTATATCATAGCGGGACTTGGTAATCCTGGAAAAGAGTACTCAAATACCAGACATAATATTGGATTTTCAGTGATAGATGCGCTCGGCAGTAAGTATAATATTGATGTGGATACCGCTAAGCACAAGGGGCTGATTGGAAAAGGCATTATAGATGGTCAGAGAGTAATTCTCGTAAAGCCGCTGACTTACATGAATCTGTCAGGTGAGTGTATACGTGAGGTTTTAGATTACTATAAAGCAGATGAGGATGATTTGATTGTTATTTTTGATGACATCAGCCTTGAGCCGGGAAAGCTGCGTCTGAGAGCAAAGGGAAGCGCCGGGGGACACAACGGTGTTAAGAGCATTATCTCACATCTCGGAAGCGACAGGTTTAAGCGTATTAAGTTCGGTGTTGGAGATAAGCCTAAGGGCTGGGATTTGGCGGACTGGGTTTTGTCAAGGTTTCCGGGGGAGGCCGCTTGGGATGTTGAGCATGGTATAGAGCGGGCATGTGAAGCGGTATCGTGCATAATAACAGAGGGTATTGAGAGCGGTATGAACAAATATAACGGAGATTAGGACTGAATATGAAAGCATTTTACGGTCCGTTGCAGGAATTGGCAGGAATTGAGCAGCTGCAGCGGGATTTTTCTAAGACCGGAAAAACGGTCATGGTTAGCGGTTGTATTGACACTCAAAAGCTGCATCTGGTGCATGCCGCGGCACAGAATTACCGGTTTCGTGTAATTATAACGAGCGACGAGGCGAAAGCCAGAGAAATGCAGCAGGATTCAAGATTTTTTGATAAGTCGAGTGTATACTATCCGGCAAAGGATTTTATATTTTACAGCGCCGACGTGCACGGAAGCCAGCTGGTGGGAGAGCGTCTCAGATGTATACACAAAATAATAGAGACACTTGGAACAGATATGGCGGGCAGCGGCAATGAGGATAGGGGACAGGGTGAGAAGCCTGCAGGGGGTCTGACTCTGATTACTACTATTGACGGCTGTGTGGATATGCTGATGCCAATTAAGAGATATATTGACAACACAATCTATTTTAAGCTCGGAGATGTGGTTGACATACAGGAGCTTGCCGTCAGGCTTGTGGAAACAGGCTATACAAGAGTTCCGATGGTAGAGGGGCAGGGACAGTTTGCCGTCAGAGGCGGGATTATAGATATATTTTCGCATACAGATGAGACACCTGTGCGTATTGAATTGTGGGATGATGAAATCGATTCAATACGTTTTTTTGACGTGGAAAGCCAGCGCTCTGTGGAGAAAGCAGAGAGCTACAGTGCGTTTCCTGCGACAGAGTGGATACTCTCAGAGGAAGAGATAGAGGGCGGAATGGCGGCTGTTGCAGCTGAGCTTAAGGAACAGCTGAAGGTACTCGGAGCCGGAAAGAAAAATAAGTCCCAGCAGGAAATGGAAGCGTGCAACCGATTGAGAAGGGCGTATGCGGATTTTGAGAGGACAAGAGATTACAGCAAATTTATACATTCTTTTACAGACCGGACGGAGGGTCTTCTGTCATATTTTGCGGCGGAGGACACGCTTTTTGTGTTAGATGAGCCTAACAGAATACAGGAACGAATGGAGCTTATATTTTTTGAGTATGAGGAGAGCATGAAAAACCGCCTTGAGGGCGGATATGTTCTTCCCAGCCAGACTAAGCTCATGCGGACGCTTCCGGAGGTGGCAGATGTGCTTAGGACAAAGAGACTTTTGCTGCTCTCGGCGCTTGACTATAAACCGCAGATGATTACAGTGACGGATTATTTAAGGATTGACGCGAGAAGCATAAGCTCTTATAACAACAGCTTTGAATATCTTGCCGATGATATTAAAAAGTATAAGCGCGCAGGGTACAGGGTTATTCTTATATGCAATTCGAGGACAAGAGCTGCAAGAATTGTCTCGGATCTGGCTGATTTGGGGACAGAGAGCTATTTCAGCGAGGATTTTGACAGAGAAGTTGTTCCAGGAACGGTTATGGTAACATACGGAAATATACACAGAGGCTTTGAGTATCCTTTAATTCGCTTTGTCGTGATCACCGAGAATGATATTTTTACAAGCAGGACAAGAAAGAAAAGAAATAAGAAAAAGTATGAAGGTAAGGCGATAGCCGGTTTTAACGAGCTGAGCGTGGGAGACTATGTGGTACATGAGACTCATGGTCTGGGAATTTACAAGGGTATTGAAAAAATTACCGTTGAGGGGGTAGAGAAGGATTACGTAAAAATCGAGTATGCCGGAAACAGTAATCTGTATGTTCTTGCAACACAGCTTGACCGTCTGCAGAAATACGCTGCTGCTGACACGGAAAAGAAGCCTAAGCTTAACAAACTTGGGAGCGTTGAGTGGAGCAAAACTAAGGCAAAGGTGCACGGAGCCGTTGAGGAGGTCGCAAAGGATTTAGTTGAGCTCTATGCCGCCCGTCAAAATCAGAAGGGATATGCGTTCGGACCTGATACGGTATGGCAGAAGGAGTTTGAGGAAATGTTTCCTTACGAGGAGACTCCTGACCAGCTGAGCGCTATTGAGGATACAAAGCGCGATATGGAGAGCATGCGGATAATGGACAGACTGATATGCGGCGATGTCGGATACGGAAAGACGGAGGTCGCAATACGAGCGGCATTCAAGGCAGTTCAGGAGGGCAAGCAGGTCGCATATCTTGTGCCGACGACGATTCTTGCACAGCAGCACTTTAATACATTTGAGCACAGAATGAAGAATTTTCCCGTCAAGGTTGCGCAGTTGTCGAGCTTCAGAACTAACAAAGAGATAAAGGAGACGCTTGCGGATTTAAAAAAAGGTTTTGTCGATGTGGTTATAGGCACACACAGACTGCTCTCAAAGGACGTTGAATTTAAGGATTTGGGACTTCTGATTATAGATGAGGAGCAGCGTTTCGGCGTTGCTCATAAGGAAAAAATAAAGAAACTCAAAAATAATATTGATGTACTCACACTCAGCGCAACACCGATTCCCCGCACTCTCCATATGAGCCTTGTAGGAATAAGGGATATGAGTGTGCTTGAAGAGCCTCCGGTGGACAGAGTTCCAATACAGACGTTTGTCACGGAGCACAATGACGAGATGATACGCGAGGCCATAAACCGTGAAATGGCAAGAGGTGGACAGGTGTATTATGTATACAATCGTGTGCGAAGCATTGACGAGGCGGCGGCTCATATACAGGAGCTTGTGCCGCAGGCCAATATAGCTTCTGCTCACGGTCAGATGGATAAGCGCGAGCTCGAAAGGATTATGGTAGATTTTATTAACGGTGATATTGATGTTCTCATATCAACGACAATAATTGAGACCGGCATGGATATTTCAAATGTAAATACAATGATTATTGAGGATGCCGACAAATTCGGTCTTTCACAGTTATACCAGCTTCGTGGAAGAGTGGGAAGAAGCAGCAGAACGGCGTATGCTTTTCTTCTGTACAGGCGCGACAGAATGCTCACTGAGGTCGCGGAAAAGAGGCTTTCGGCAATCAGGGAGTTTTCTGATTTCGGTTCGGGCTTTAAGATTGCGATGAAGGATTTGGAGATAAGAGGCGCGGGAAACGTGCTCGGAAAGAGCCAGCATGGTCATATGGCGGCAGTAGGGTATGATTTGTACTGCAAAATGCTCAATGAGGCAGTAAATGACCTTAAGGGCATCAAAAATGATTATGCGTTTGAGACAAATGTGGATTTGTCTGTGGATGCCTATATCCCTTCTTCCTATATAAAGAGCGAATATCAGAAGCTTGATATTTACAAGCGAATAGCAGCGATTGAGAGCGAGGAGGAGCTCTCCGATATGAGAGATGAGCTTGTCGACCGCTATGGCTCGCTTAGCGTTCCTGCACAAAATCTTTTAAATATTGCTCTTATCAAATCTATGGCGCACAAAATAGGAATTATCGAGATGAAGGGCGGTCTTGAGGAGGGCGGCGTATCGCCGTGTTACCGGACTGTCATGAAAATGTATCCTAAGGCGGAGATTAAAACAGAAGCTATTTCTGATTTTATAGACTGTTTCGGCGGAGCGATGAAATTGTTAAGCGGGGCACAGCCGCAGTTTGTATGGCGTGTAACAAAGAAAAAATATAATAACGCCGAGGAGTATCTGGGCGGTATAAAGGATATGCTGAAAATCATGACTTCCATGCTTCAAAAATAGGGCGCAGGACTGACGCGAAGGAAATACTTTGACATTTGCAGTATATATGATATAATTGTGTCAGTTTAACGCTTTAAAGCGAAAAAATACGGAGGAACAGCAATGGAACAAAAGGGTGAATTAATATCTTTCAGACCGGATATTAAGGTTGTAGACTGCACGATAAGAGACGGAGGTCTTGTAAATAATTTTTATTTTGACGATGATTTTGTAAGGGATTTGTACAAAACTAATGCCGCCGCAGGCGTTGATTATATGGAGTTCGGATATAAGGCGTCGAAGGATCTTTTTGATGTGAACGGTTTCGGAAAGTGGAAATTCTGCGACGAGCAGGACATAAGAGACATTGTGGGCGACAATGGTACGGATTTAAAAATATCGGTTATGGCGGATGTCGGAAGAACGGATTACAAAAAGGATATAATTCCGAAAAAAGACAGCGTGATTGATATGATTCGCATTGCGACATATGTAAATACAATTCCGGCGGCAGTCGAGATGATTAATTACTGCGCGGATTTGGGATACGAGACTACTGTCAATATTATGGCTGTTTCGACAGCCCAGGAAAGCGAGCTTGATTTGGCGCTCAAACTTCTGTCAGAGAGCAAAGCGGACGTGATTTATCTTGTTGACAGCTATGGCTCGCTGTATCCGGAGCAGATAAGAAGATATGCCGAAAAATACTTAAAGATTGCGGAGGCGGCAGGCAAAAAGGTAGGAATACATGCTCACAATAACCAGCAGCTTGCGTTTGCGAATACCATTGAGGCATGCGCTTTCGGTGTGAGCTATCTTGACGCGACTGTAAGCGGAATGGGGCGTGGAGCCGGGAATTGCTTTATGGAGCTGCTTCTGGGTTTTCTTCGCAATCCCAAGTACAGCCTGAATCCCGTCTTAAAATTTATAGAAAACCGTATTCTGCCGCTAAAAAAATCAGGAGCCGTGTGGGGCTGCGACGTACAGTATATGCTTACGGGACAGCAAAATCAGCATCCGAGAGCAGCTATCGCGTTTACTGCGGACAAGCGCGAGGACTATGCGGCATTTTACCAGTCGGTACTTGACAGGGAATAGACTTAATGTATACAGACGGTCTGATATATATAGTTGACTTTAGTATGCTGTAGTATTAAAATACGTTTAAGAATTTTACCAGGTAAGTGCTTTGAACGGCGCTTATATTAAAAGAAAGGAAGTAATGAAGATGGAAAAGAAAAATCTTGACTGGTCAAATCTCGGTTTTGGTTACATAAAGACAGACAAGAGATTTGTTGCAAACTACAAGGACGGAGCGTGGGATGACGGCGTCATTACAGATGATGATAAGGTTGTAATCAGCGAGTGTGCAGGCGTGCTTCAGTATGCTCAGACATGCTTCGAGGGAATGAAAGCATACACCACACAGGACGGTCATGTTGTTATTTTCCGTCCGGATATGAATGCTGAGAGAATGGCAAACTCATGCCGCAGACTTGAGATGCCTGTTTATCCTGAAGATAAGTTTGTTGATGCGGTTGCGAAGGTTGTAAAGGAAAATGACGCTTGGGTGCCTCCTTATGGCTCAGGCGCTACGCTTTATATTCGTCCGTATATGTTTGGCAGCAATCCGGTTATAGGCGTAAAGCCTGCCGACGAGTATCAGTTCAGAGTGTTTGTTACTCCGGTAGGTCCGTATTTTAAGGGCGGCGCAAAGCCTCTCACAATCAAGGTGTCTGATTTTGACAGAGCGGCTCCTCACGGAACAGGTCATATCAAGGCGGGGCTTAACTATGCAATGAGCCTTCATGCTATCGTGACTGCTCACGAGGAGGGGTATGCTGAAAATATGTATCTTGACCCTGCTACGAGAACTAAAGTTGAGGAGACAGGCGGTGCAAACTTCCTGTTTATAACAAAGGACGGCAAGGTTGTGACACCTAAGTCGGACAGTATTCTTCCTTCAATTACCCGCCGTTCGCTTGTTTATGTGGCTAAGGAATATCTCGGTCTTGAGGTTGAGGAGAGAGAGGTATTGTTCGATGAGGTTAAGGATTTTGCCGAGTGCGGTCTCTGCGGCACTGCTGCCGTTATATCGCCTGTCGGCAAGATTGTAAATCACGGCGAGGAAATCTGCCTGCCAAGCGGCATGGAGAAGATGGGTCCTACAATCCAGAAGCTTTACGATACTCTTACAGGAATTCAGATGGGCACGATTGAGGCTCCTGAGGGCTGGATTTATAAAGTAGAGTAAGCCTTGTGCTGCTGAGGGAAATAAAATATAGCATTTATATAATCTGCCGTATGCCGGTTGAGCTGTATTGACTGCCGGTATGCGGCAGATGTATTTTTGGCAGGATTTTCAATAAGGGGTATTTATATGCTTGTAAATAACAATAAAAATAAGTATACTCATTTAGATTTGGGCAGGAAAATTACAGACTTAAACGAAATACAGCACAGATTTTCATTAGTTGCAATTAAGGATACATTTAATGAACATCCAAATCGTTTTCTGTTGTATTATAATGAAGACAGAGTGTATGACCATAGAGTATATTACGCAGAAATTTTCGAATATAAAGATAACATAACAAAAGATGAATTTGAAATTGACGGCAAGAAATTTTTCTGGATGACAATTCAGCAAATGGAGAGAGATAAAAGAATTTCAGAGGTGAATTCTGATGTTGTAGGGTTGATTAAAGGAGTTATAGGATAAAAATTAAAGCATATTATTCATATTGTTGAAGATATTGCGGTTCTTAAGCTGTGTGCGATTTTCTGATGTATTTACTGAAATTTAGAGATGCCAAAAGATAAATTGAGCATAAAAAATAATAGACATAAAAAACAAAGTCAGCTATACTTGTATGTGCATAAATACAAAGAAGTGTATATTATGTACAATTTAAATGCGGGTATGGCTGATTTTTTTTATTTCAGGAGGGAGGGGAAATACAGAAAGCAGTATATTTAGGAGCTGACCCGCAGGGATAAAAATTTATAAAATTACATGAATGAGGGGTATGATGAAAAATTTGGTTTTTTGAGCAGATTGATGCTTGCGGCAGCGCTTATGACACTGATATGGCTGTTTGCCGATTGCAGGGAGGTATATGCAGGACTTGAAAAAATAGAATGTGTTGTACACGAGATAGAGATATGCAGCATATGCGGACATAATTATAATGACATTGAATTGTGCTCTCATCAGAAGGGGATTACATACAATTCAAAGGAGTGTAAGCCATACGAGGAAAAATATTGCAACATCTGCGGTCAAAATATGATTTACTGCGAACACGTTGAGGGAGTTGAGTATGGCGGAACAGAATGCAAACCATGGGAACGGTGCAACATCTGCGGAAATAATTATTACGACCCGAACGGAGCGTGTTCGCACTGGGAGGGGGAAATATACGGCGGAACAGAATGTTCAACTTATATAATTGAGGTTTGTAATATCTGCGGCAAAAACTATCATGGCGGAGATTGCCCTCATCACGAAGGGGCATGGTATGACGAGGGTTACTGTGAACTTGAAGATATGACGGTGTGCAATATCTGCGGAAATAATTATTACGACCCAAACGGGGCATGTTCGCACTGGGAGGGGGAGATATACGGCGGAATTGAATGCA
Source organism: uncultured Lachnospira sp. (assembly GCA_944381165.1). Classification (GTDB taxonomy): domain Bacteria; phylum Bacillota; class Clostridia; order Lachnospirales; family Lachnospiraceae; genus Lachnospira. The sequence continues at coordinate 55,754 of CALWKC010000015.1, forward strand.
GCACTACAACGATATGCAATATCTGCGGGAATAATTATTACGACCCGAACGGGGCATGTTCGCACTGGGAGGGGAACAGATACGGAGGGACGGTATGCGAGGCGAGCAGCATAACCTTGTGCAACATCTGCGGAAATAATTATTACGACCCGAACGGAGCGTGTCCGCACTGGGAGGGGAATGAATATGGAGGAGAAACATGTAATACCTCGGTAAAACGTATATGTAATGTATGCAATGATTTATATTTAAACTGTCTTCATATAGCCGGACATGAGTATGAAAATGTAGTTTATTATTATTACATAGAAGATAGAAAAGATCAGGCTGAAATTGACAAGCTTGATTTAGAAACTATAAGGGACGATATTAGCAACCCGTATAATTATAAGAATAAAATATCGAAAGTTGTAAAAGTACCCACGAATACAAATGATGAATTAAAAGTGGCATGGAACGGAATAGGTACGGGCGAGCAGCAGTATTACTGCATATATGCGCTCATAATGAATATGCACGGCAATGCGGGGGAAATATCTAATGGTCCCGGTAAAGGTTACTCCATGCGATTGAACATGGAAGATATAAGGGCGCTTGAACGCAAGCCTGTGCAGAGACTGCTGCTTCTTCAGTGCAATGTCGGAAGCATAGATCACATCGGTAATAACGTGGCATCCGTGTTTGCCGAAAAGGTGACAGGCAAAGTTATGGCAGGGGATGGCGAGGTACATATTTTGAAAAAGGAGGAATCTGGAGGTCCTGACGGATTTTTTTCGAATAATCAAAATGAATATTTGCGATATGAGGCTCACGAAAAAGGGTGGTTTTTTTATAAATATGATTGGGACAGAGAAAGGGTTATATGTACCCAGGCAGAAGAAAACCGACGCAGAATATACCAACTGTTAGATATGTTTTGAGAACCTGGAGGGGAATATGAAAAATAAGAAAAAAACAATAATCTGTACTGCTGCGGCAGCACTCCTGCTGATAATATCGGGAGTGCTTATGTATATTAACAGCCCACGTTACATAATAAAAAATACAGTTATGTGGTATGAAAAGGATTTTACATTGCCGCTTTTCTGCCAGAAAATTAAATTTAAGTATAATAAGGAAAACGGCAATTATACGGGAAAGTTCCAAATCAGCGAAAGGGGTAAAGACAGGCTTATGGAAAACCTTGCTGCTGCTCAAAAAAGGTTTGCATCGTCGCAGAATGCTCTTTTTAGCTATACTCGAAAACGTTTTGAGGATATGGAAGAGGAGGTGCTGAATGCAAGTTCTGTAGTAAATTTACTTGTTGAAACGAAAGGCAAAAAGGTTGTGAAAAAAGAGGGCATTGAGCCGGAAAAAATATATCCCGAGGAATGGATGGTTGAGGAGGATGCTGAGCTTTTAGCGTATTACTATACCCATCCGAGATATATAGAAAGGGTGACGTTATTTCAGGACGCCCTGGGAGGACAAGAGCCGTATTGTTATATTGTGATATATAAAAATAAAGACGACAAATATTATTTATGTATAAAAAGGACGGATTTTTCCGACTGGGACGGTCCTGTCGGCGGCAGATAAATTCCCAGCGGCGCTGATGAAGAAAACTAAACAGAATAATCATCTGTCAGATATGTTTTGAGAACATGGAGGGGAATATGAAAAAAAAGAAAAAAACGATAATATGTACTGCCGCGGCAGCGCTTCTGCTGATAGTATCGGGGGTGCTTATGTATATCAACAGCCCGCGCTATATAATAAAAAATACAGTTATGTGGTATGAAAAGGATTTTACATTGCCGCTTTTCTGCCAGAAAATCAAATTTAAGTATAATAAGGAAACCGGCAATTATACGGGAAAGTTCCAAATCAGCGAAAGGGGTAAAGACAGGCTTATGGAAAACCTTGATGCTGCTCAAAGAAGGTTTGCAGCGTCGCAGAATGCGCTTTTTAGCTATACCCGAAAGCTTCTTGAGGATATGGAAGAGGAGGTGCTGAATGCAAGTTCCGTAGTAAATTTACTTGTTGAAACGAAAGGCAACAAGGTTGTGAAAAGAGAGGACATTGAACCGGAAAAAATATATCCCGAGGAATGGATGGTTGAGGAGGATGCGGAGCTTTTAGGATATTACTGTACTCATCCGAGATATATAGAAGGGGTGACGCTGTTTCAGGATGCTTTGAGAGGAAGAGAGCCGTATTGCTATATTGTAATATATAAAAATAAAGACGATAAATATTATTTATGCATAAAAAGGACGGATTTTTCCGATTGGAATGGTCATTACGGCGGCAGATAAAATTCCCCGCGGCGCTGATGAAAAAACTATAAGCAGAATAATCATCTGTCAGATATGTTTTGAGAACCTGGAGGGGAATATGAAAAACAAGAAAAAAACAATAATATGTACTGCTGCGGCTGCGCTTCTGCTGATAACAGCCGGTGTGCTTATCTATATTAACAGCCCGCGCTATATAATAAAAAATACAGTTATGTGGTATGAAAAGGATTTTACATTGCCGCTTTTCTGTCAGAAAATCAAATTTGAGTATAATAGGGAAAACGGCAATTATACGGGAAAGTTCCAAATCAGCGAAAGGGATGCATACAGGCTTTGGGAAAAACTTGATGCTGCTGAAAGCAGGGCATCATCGGCACAGAATGCAATGATGCGCGCATTCAAAAGAGATGCGCATGAAGCTTTGAAAGAGGAGATAATGAATGCAACCGGAGTAGTAAATTTGTTTTATACTTTAAAAGAATTTGACAT
>CALWKC010000016.1 GCA_944381165.1 uncultured Lachnospira sp.
ATTTTACGCTGTCTGTATCGTAAACTCCGATGCCGTCTGTCACTGCGCTAAGCTCATTTTCTGTCGCAGTAATCTTCTCCAGCAGGTCTTTAGCCGTACCCTTGACGGTTTCAAGGTTTTGCTTCTCATCATCGGTCAGATTTCCGCCGTTCAGCAGTGAGTCGATACGCTCCACCAGCTCCTCGATGGCTTCCTTATCCAGCGATTTTACGCTGTCTGTATCGTAAACTCCGATGCCGTCTGTCACTGCGCTAAGCTCATTTTCTGTCGCAGTAATCTTCCCGAGCATGGCATCACAGCTGTCTATGATACCCTGCAACGCAGCCTTTTCTTCTTCGGTCGCGTTTTCGGTATCGACATTGTCTGCGTAGGTTTTGACCTCGGTGATTGTTTTCTCGTCGGCTGACTTCACATTTTCCGCTGTCAGCCCGTCGATATTCTCCGAAAGGCTTGCGATGGTCTTCATCGTGACCGTTACAGTCGTAACGTTGCCGCCTTTGTCCGTAGCTGTGATGGTATATGTTGCATCCGTGTTGCCAAACAGCGCCAGAACACCGTTTTCGAGTGTCGCGGGCTCACTGCCCAGCGCAACTGAAGCGAGATTTGTGTCCGTTACCGTGACCTTCTGCGTGGTGTAATAAATAAAGCCGTTTGTGACGCCCGTGACAGACGGAGCTGTCAGGTCGAAAGTCACTCCGTTGGAGGCAAAGCAGGTGATATTGCCCGCCTTGTCCGTAACCTTGACATAGTAAATAAATTTCTCAGCATCCTCTGCTGTTTCATGGATGGTGCCAACATAATCCGTCCAGCCGGTCAGCGATGTCAGCTCATCATCAACGAGGATTTCCTCACTGCGATAATACTGAATGGACGATACGCCGCTGAAATCATCCTTACCCGTGATGTCTACATCCACATCCTCATTGAAAAACAATCCGAATGTAATGGCGCTGAGGAGCTGACGGATACTGTTTTCTTTTATCGTGATATCGCCCTCCGGCGCGACGGTGTCCCGCTTTACGGTAATAGAGACCACATCGCTTTTCACGTCGCTGTCGCTTGTCGCCATGAATTCGTATACCACGCCATCTGCGTCCGTATCAGTGCTTATGACAATTCCAGTAGTATAATCCTGCCACTCGCCGCCATCCACTCTGTACTGATAGGTCGTAGTGCCGAGATTTGAAGTTTCGTTTTCCGGCGTAAGCGTAATATCTTTATTTGTCCATACTCCGGACGTGTAAGCTGCGCCGCCGTGTGTCGCTACAATGGTCACAACAGGCTTTTGCGTGTCGATATTCCCATATTTGAGGCTCGCTGTTTTGTAGTTTCCGGCGTTGTCATACACTCTGAAAGTATATGTGCCGTTTTCCTCGACGGTATAGCCGTTCCCATATGTGCCCGTAATTTCTTCCCAATAGCCGCTATCCTTCTTTACTTCTACTTTTGCGACGCCGGAGATGCCGTCTGAGGCTGTGATTTTGACCGTATCTCTTTGCATATAGCTGTTCGTATTGCCGGAAACGGTGATTGAAGGATCGACTTTGTCGATTTTGATATCACCGACCGATACGGTGTCGGTCATCTGCCCCTGCGCGTTTTTAAGATATATCTTAACATTCTCTGTGCTTGCGCTGATTGTCAGGCTGTCATAATATTCGCCGTTCAAAACACCCGAAACAGTATAGCCCTCGAGCGGCGTAATCGTAACATCACTCCTGTACCAGCCGTTGTTGCCCAATGTGCCGGAAAGGTCAAATGAATCAGCCGGCGTTGCCAGATATGTGATATCAAAATCCGCGGTGGCACTGGCTTTGGTATAATCACCGTCTTCCGCCACTGTCACGCGTACCGTATATTTGTCTACAGCTGACGGCTTTGTGGTAGTATAGGTGTTATCGTTGGCGCCGCGCACTTTATATTCCACCGTCACATCGCCGGTCGAGCGGCTGCTGTAGGTGACATCAGGCACGGGCTGTCCGTCATACGCCTTGGAAATGTTATTTGTGATCTCCACGCTGCCTGTCGCTTTCTGCACACTCAGAGTGATGGTCGTGGTTGCGGGATCATCGTTTCCGCCATTGCTGACATAATCCACACCAAGTGGGTTATAGTGAACCGTCAGCGTATAATCCCCGGCTGTGAAAGTGTTGAGCCAGCTAGCCTTAAAAGTGATTGTACCGCCGTTTACCGTATAATGTGTTCCGGAGGTGAGCAGAGTATCGCCGCAGTAAATTTTGCCGATTGTGTTGCCTTTGAGGGTGACTTCAGCGGTAACGTCCGCTGTTCCCATCTTTTTAAAAGAAATAGATGCTGTTTTCTGCGCCGCATCGGTATAGAGGACAATGCCATTCGAGCTTGCATATCCCACATTGCCCACTTTGTCGGTAACCTTGACGTAAATGATATTTTTGCTGTTTGGCTCTATGTTGAAAGATTTGGAATAAACCGTCCAGTTATCTCCAACAGCAGTTTCCAGTGCCGTGTTCGTTTCATAGGAGGTGTCCGATACGAAATATTCCGTTTTTGCTACGCCGGATTCATTATCAACAGCATCTATCGTCACCGTCTGGGTGTCCTTGAAGAACAGACCGAAGGTGATTTTATTGAGGAAGGTGGTCCACTTGTTTTCGCCAAGCTGGATTTCCGCCGTCGGCACTGTTTTGTCCAACGCCACGCCTTCGACCGTTACGGTCTGGTTTGAGGCAATATTTGATATGGTATATACGCCGTCTGCGTTCGGCGTAAGAATTGTGCCGTTTGCTTTCACTGCAAAATTGTTGGTTTCGTAGTACTTATTTGCCGAATCTACCGTCACGGTAAAGCTGTAGCTGCCGCCCTTCTTGACAGGACTTGTACTGCCTTGCGCCGGCGTCAGTGTATAGCCTGTTCCACCTTGCAGCGTGACCGTATAGGTGCGCTCATTCATCTGTATAGCGCCGTTCGTCTCATCATATGTCAGATAATAATCGGTAAGGCCTGCCAGGGAGAGTTTCTCTGCCATTCCGGAGTCTGTCACGCCCTGCGCAATATATCTTTTATCGCCCACATTTGTACTTATTGGACTTATCGAAAAACCGTTGCCCTCATATACGCTGTTCTCGTCATTCATTGCGTGGAACACCAAAACGGCGTCGTTACAAGCGGATGGCGTCTGAATTCTGACGTCTGCGCTGTCACCCGATATAACAGGACTGCCGGAAAGATATATCTTGGAAGAAATTGTCCCTATATCCAGCGCATAGCCCTTTTGCGCGGTGATAGTGCCACCGCTGATCTCAAGGTCTACAGACGTACTATCACTTGAATAGATTGCTTTGCCGTCCGGCGAATCGATCTTTGCGCTTCCGGATATCCTGACGCTGTTTCTACCCGTATTCGAGCCGGTGTTTTTATAAATTTTAAGCTGTCCGTTTATCGTGCCGCCGGTCATGGTCACATCGCTGTAGGTGGTAACTTCGTCGTTTACCGTACCGCCAGACATCTCCATCGGCACTTCCGTATAGATTTCCCCTGTTTCGCCGCCGATGATTGTCAACTTCCTGTCCACACCGTCCGTATCATAGACGGTGATAGCATCGCTATAACCGGACGTGATGATGGCGCCGTCGTAGATGGAAACATTTCCGGCGTTTTTGTTATTTGCCGTCCAGATAGTCTTATCTTTCCCGCTTATCGTACCGCCGTAGATGGAAATATTGCCCGCCCTGCTATAGATCGTCGTCGCGTCCTCAGCCGTTGTCTCGATTTTGCCGGTTTTCGTCGCGCTGCAGTCACAGACGGCAAACTGCATATCGCGATCACCGTAGGACTGACTTGCGTACGTCACCCCAAGCTGAAAACCGTATTCATCATCTGTGAAGGTCAATGTGTGACCGTTCAGGCAGATATTGACTGATGATGTTATGACGAGCGGCTGGCTCAGCTCTAAATCAGCCGTCAGGTAGTAATTGCCATTTTTTAAGACATTACGATAAGAAGCGACAGAGGTGGTCACGCCTGCCGCAAGGCTGCCTTTGCCGTCGTCAAGCGCGGTATATATGACGTTTTCGTGGCCGTCATGGGCGCAGTCTGTCCCGCCGCATATCGCGTGGAGGTGGAACGACGATGCGGGCTCGATTTCGACATAGTGCGCAGCAGTGGATGTATTCGATGACAGGAAAAAGGCATAGTAATTATTGTTTAACTTCATTGTGACATCCGAAAGTGTATCGGACTCCGCATTCTCTCTGCCCCTGGCGAGCAGCGTTTCGCTTAAGCCGATAGGCGATTCTGACATTATGGGGTACGTAGTGCCTGACGCTTTCACGGTACTTTCGCCGGTGATAGATACGGATTTTCCCTTGATTCCGACATTTCCGCCCGTCGCAGTCACAGTCGAATTTTTGATCGCAACGGACGATTCGCCCATGACGCCAGACATTAAAGCTCCGCTTTTGCTTTTTATCGTCATACCTATGACAGCACCACCGTCTACGGTGACGTTGTTTCCTGCAATTCCGGTCGCGGAATCGCCTCCGTCAATATCGATATTAAGACTGCCGCCGCCGCAAACAGTAATATCCTTATCGCAGTAGTCCGCCCCCTCGCTCATCGCGGCGATACCCTCAAGCCCGACGCTTGTAGAATCATAGCTCAGCTTGATATTGTTTTCACTGCCATCAGCAAGGACGATCTTCAAATCGTCATACGAAATTATGGCGGAAAATTTCTCATTATCGGTGATGCCAGACGTGATATTTGCGCCGTTCAGCGTCAGGGTCTTCGTTTCGGCGTTGTAGTACACCGTCGCTCCGCTCCCGTCAGCGTCGCCGAACACGTCGGATGCGTTTTGCTCAGTCACCTGCATGCCTCCGACCCAGACATTGTAGGCCCTATAGCCCCTGACAACCTTCCAGTAAACGGTAATGCGGTTATTTGTCCCCGTTTCCGTAACCACAACATGATAATCGCCGGTATAATCCCCTGTGCCGTTGACGGTGCAGGTGGAGCCGCTGGCGTTATCCATTTTCATACTGTCCTTGTACCATTCGTAGGTCAGTTCGCCGCCCGCGCCGCCGAGCACATGAGGTTCGAGCGTGACGCTGTCACCTGCGGCGAGCTCTATCGTTGCGGGATTACTCGCATTGTCCGTGCCGTTTTCCGGCTCGTTGTAAACCGACGAGAGGAAAAGATTACTGCCTATGGTAACATTTGTATAGTTGAATGTCCCAACAATATAGTTGTCGTCACTCAAAAAATACTCTTTCAGGCTCTCTTCGCTCCGAATATTTTCGCCCAGCCAGAATGCCGCGCTCCCGTCAGCGCCGCCGACAAACGTGCCGTTACGGATGGACAGGCTTGTTTCCGGCTTGTCAGAACTGGAAAGTCCGCAGCCGCCGCCATCGCCTCCGGTAAAGGTTCCGCCGTTTATAGTCAGCTCGCCTTTATGAAAATATACAGCGTCCCCGCCGCTGTTACCGGCGTTCCCTCCTTTAAAACTGCCGCTGTTGATGGTTACCGAGCCGCCTTCTACAACAACGGCTTTGGGCAAATTTCCGCCACTCCCTAAATAGCCGTTAACATTGACGCCCTCCAGCGTCAGACTGCCGCCTTCGCTGTAAATGGTTCCATGTACACGGTTATTAAAGCTTGCTTGAAACGCCTGTTCTTTTGTACTTGAAATCGTTGCGATACCCTGACGGTCGCGGATAACCACGTTGCCCTCACTGATTTTAAAGCTGGTTTCCGTCAGATCATGCCCGTCCAGCTCGATAGTCAGGCTTTTGCTTATCGTGATTTCCTGTGACGTATCATCATTTTCTCTCAGTGTAATTATGTCGCCCGATGAGGCCTCCGACACGGCGGAGTCCAGAGAGTTATATCCCTTATCGCCGATATAGGCTACTGTTCCTGCTGCAGCATGCGCCGTGATACTGCCCATCGGCAGCATGGCAAACAGCATACAGACGCTGAGCAGTATCGCCAGAAAACGGTTTGGTTGCTTTCTCGTGTTCATATAATCAATCATATAAAATTCTCCTTTCAGAAATCAAAGGCTTTATTCTTTTTAAGCAGTTTACCGCGTGATGGTTTTCTCCCGTTCCGCACGGCAAGCGCCGTACATACAATCACTGCCGCAATCAAAATCCGGAAGAGGACGGCAAAAACGGTGAAAACCTCAAGATACTCTTTTCTTGGAAAGCAGTATAACAAAAAGCCACCCTTTCGGATGGCTTTGTCGTAATTGGTCGTTTTTACGACATAATTGGTCATGCATTGAGGATAACGCACACGGTTAAACACTCGTCTTCCAGCTCATAGCGGATGTCCCCGTTATATTTTCTGACAGCAAGAACAATGCTGTCGATCCCGGTGCCTCTTTTCTTAAGCATCCCGTTTTCAAGCGCCAGACCGGGCTTGCAGGGGTTGCTGCATACGATTACGGTCTTGTCCGCAACCGAACGGATATCCACCCGGATTTCCCCATCAGAGCCGCATTCTTTACAGCCGTTCAAAGCGTTTTCCAAGAGGTTGGAAAGAACAGCTACAAAATCCATGTCCGCAATGGGCGACTCTTCAGGTGTATCAGCAGACACCGAAACCGAGACGCCATCTTTTTGTGCTCTGATATAAAAACTGCTCAGTATGGCGTTAACTGTTGCATGTACACAGAATCTCTTCAGCTTTGCCGCGTCTAAGCTCTCATCGTACTGCTCAATATAGTGCAAAGCCTCTTTAATATCACCCTTTTGAAGCAGTGCCGCAATATTTTGGTTATGATGCCGGAAATCGTGCCTGATAGTTCTGGCCGTCAACTCGTTTTCTTTTTCAAGCGCAAGCTGCGCTTGCAGATATTCTACATTTTTACCAATGAGTTCCGTTTTCATCTCATAATCCATATGCTGAATCGTTCCAAATATGACCCACAGCACCGAGCAATAAATCAGCACAACGGCTGCAAAGAGAAAGATTGCTTTGCCCTCGTGGTCGTAGCCCGCATAAAAAAATATGACAAATGACGTAAAAACAGCTAAAAACAGCGTTGAAACCAAGGAAATTGAATACCATGCTCTTTTATTTGTCCCCGGCACCATGCGCACATATTGACGTAAAAACTTTAAATATACCAGCACAGCAGGCAGATATAACAGCGTTCTCACAATATTTCTCGCATACAGCGTTCCCGTCTCAGACAATTCGGCAAATAGCGCATTGCACACCAGGATAGCGATGCAAAAGAATATGCAAAACAGATTGGAATAGCTGATAAACAAAAACAGCTTCTTGCAGAAAGCATCAGACGCGGACAAAATAAAAACAAAAAAGCCCACAAAGATGGTGCCGGTAAAACTGACAAACGCCGTATTTGCAGAACTGCTGCCAAACAGCGCGAAAACTGTCAGCGTCAGAGCGATAAAAAAAGCGCTGAACACCGCATAGATCAGTGCGGTTTTTCTGATGGAATATTTCCGCTCGGTCATGGCAACGAGGCAGAAAATGTGCGTCAGAACAAGAAGTGCCATTACTGCAGCCAAATGTATCATTGCCTGGTCGCCTCCTTTGTATAGAAATCGAAATACTGCTGTTTCACCTCGCTGCGCAGCCGCCTCGGAACAGGGATCGTCTCACCGTTTACCATTACCACTGTAGTTGAAAGCAGACTTTGCACACAGCGCAGGTTGACGATATATGAAGCGCCGACCGCCACAAAACCGCTTATACTCTGAAACAGCTCTTTCAGTTCCGTCAGTGTCATGCGCGTTCTCAGGCAGTTCCCCGATTTCAGATGGATTTCCAAGCTGTGATTTCTGGCTTCCGCATATGCAATGGAGTACAAATCGACTCGATGAATTTCATTCCCACATTGAAAGGGGATATAAAGACGTTGCCGTCTTTTTTCAATTACCCTATCAAGTGTATCAATCAGTCTCTTTTTCGTGTAGGGCTTTGTGAGATAGTCATTTACATGCAGAGCAAAGGCCTCCACCGCAAAATCGGAGCTGGTGGTCAAAAAAATAATGTCAGTGACATCTTCGCTTTTACCCTGGATTTCCCGTGCAACCTCAGTACCAAGAATACCGGGCATACAGATATCCAGCAGCGCAATATCCGGAACGCCGTTTCTGTCCATTTCGTCCAGCATATCAAAAGGATTGGAAAAACATTGGATCGCAAGAAACAGATCCGGATGTTCTCCAGCGTAGTCCGAAACAATTTTTTGCATTGTTTCCAGCTCGTTTTTCTCATCATCGCATATCATGCAAAGCATACTCATCACCTGCCAATCGATGGTTTAAGAAAGGCTGCAACCACCGTCTTTTGTATATTTGTAAATCAGTTGGATACCGCATTACGGTTTATTTAGAACAAGGTTACAATCGCAGGGAGCCCTTTGTTTCTAAAACAATATCAAATATATTCAAAAGGAAAAGTCCCAGCCGGCTGTCAGTTGTTTTAATCCCTACAACTTATATATGCAGGAGTAAATGCTTATGATTTTCGTTGGAATTGATGTTGCAAAAGATAAGCACGACCGCTTTATTACTAATCATCCAAGACTTCTCCCCATCAGTTTCTTCCCTTTGAAGTCATAAAAAGCATCCCTTTGGGGCTTCTGCCCTTTGGTAAGCCGGATAAAGGCAATGTCCCTCTGGCACAGAGCCACGATATTGCCACCTCACCGGACCTTCATCGGGTAAACACAATTCGAAGAAACTAAAGTTAATTTTTGTTGCCCAATTTCAAAAAGTCGTTATAATGAACTTGTTTTATCATGATTCCATTATAACACGGAAAGGAGAAAAGAGGGTTGTCGTTAGCCATCTTTTTTAATGGATAAATTTCAGTGTCCTTTGCGTGAGACAGCCACGAGTTTGGAAGCCATTCCATATGACAACAGAGCTCCGTCTCCTGCAAAGCCTGTCCAAGCGAGCCAATTTCAATTTCAACCATAAATTTGTTATCCTATTTCTAAACATGTGACAGTACTACTACCGTCTCCACTTGCTCTTCATTGTCCAAACTAATCTTTTCACTGTTCTTCCAAAAATCTCTTCAACTTTGATATTTGCATGGAAGCATCATGTTCTATTAGTTATTATCTTTTTTCTTTACTATGCTTTGAATATTTTTAATGCTTTCCAAATATTCCTCTTCAACCGGTGACAAATTCTGTACCTGATATTTTCTATACTCTTCTGTTGCCTTCTCAATTGCCTGCGCATGACTGATTGTACCGGCACCCTGCAGCACCTTTTCCCCGGTAGTCTTCAAAACATTATCAAGATGCTCCACATAATCTGACATATACATAGGATGATGGCGCATAGCCTGAATTTCTGCGAAATCAAAATATCCCGATACAATATTATTCAATATTTTTAATTCTTCATCATTAAGGTAATTCTTTGCAATGCCTATATCCTTTAAAGTAGGAAAGTCACCAGAAAAACTCTTCAATCCCATAAAAGGCTGGCTCGCATCCGCACGCTCGTATATAACCTCCGCTGCTGTATGTCCATGTGCTGCATAATGCAATTTGTTCTGCACCATTTTAAAAAAGGCAATAGATTCACTGCTCTTAGGATCATAGTCAACGCTCGTTGCATAAAGGTCAAGAACCTGTCGGTACATAACCTTTTCAGACGAACGTATATCCCGTATGCGGTCTAACAGCTCTTTCCAGTAGTTACCGCCGCCCAGATTTTTCAGGCGCTCATCATCCATTGTAAAGCCTTTTATCATGTACTCTTTTAATCGTTCGGTAGCCCACCGACGGAAATTTGTGGCAATTTTTGATTTCACTCTATACCCAAGAGAAATGATCATATCAAGATTATAATGTGTTGTATTATATTTTTTCCCGTCAGCAGCAGTTGTTCGGAATTTCCGAACAACTGAAGTTTCTTCCAGTTCGCCCTCTTCAAAAATGTGTTTAATATGCTCACTGATATTGGATTTACTGGTTTGGTAGAGTTCACATAATTGTGCTTGTGTAAGCCAAACGGTCTCATCTTCAAACTTAACGTCAATTTTTGTGTGCCCATCTTCCGTTTGATATATGAGAATTTCGCTCCCAACACTTTCAGAAATATCTCTTTTATTCTCCACCTTTCACCCCTCCTGGTAATCTGCTTAACTTTTTATTGTTAACTGTATTTTCTGATTGGAATATCAGAGGAAAAAATATGTACATCTTCCATTTTATTTTGCCACAGTAGCTCTCTTATTCCTAGTTCAAACATACTGTTTTCTTCTCTGATAAATGGATTGGTCACTATATGTTTTATACTGTCTCTCTTAAACTTATAATCAACAAAAGGAATTAATATATTACCTCGTTTGAATTGTCCCTTTTTAAAAATATCACCACTACATTCTTCCGCCAGTAACAATTCCTCTGGTATATTTAACACTATACGATATTCATTTTCACATGCAAAAGATTCATTTTTAAAAAAGCATCGCATATGATTTATGGATTCCTTAAATGCAAACAATATATGTCCTCGATATTTATTAATTTCATTCTTTGCCTCGTTATATATTTGCTGTAATACATTAAGTAATTCCATTATGCATTTCTTCTTATCTTCTCTTTTATATACAATAAGCCCCCTATAAATCATAATATCGTTCTTCAATTTTTCACCTATATTAACTTCCGATTTATCACTTCCTTCAAACATATCCCATGAATGGTTGAATGCTATGCTTACACCTTCTCCAGATGATGCATAATAATTCCACATGCTAAGCGAATCATTCTCTGTTGAAAAAGAACACGTATATGTTCTATATATCTTCTGTTCATATTTATGCGTAATCCTTGAGAACCCCGTATAAGATTGGTGATATTCTTTTAATTCTTCCATTTCAGCACTCTCAAGAATGAACTTTCTGAAATCTGAAGTATACTCCTTGCATGAAAGCACATTTTCAATTAAAGGAATAATCTCTATAAATTCTGTAGAATCATTTAAAAAGCGGACATCACTAAAACGTAAACATCCGTTGTTTAGAATCTCTTTAAGAGTAGCTACAGTACAATAATGACAAATTCCTGATGCCTTATTTGCAAATCCATCTGGAGCATACATTTCTGTGATAGTCTGCTCTTTATATGGAGTATTTAAAAAATGTGACATAGAAATCGCCATGCATCTCGCCAAAATATCATTCGACATACGATGCCTCCAATCAAAAATATTTTACAGTCCTTACTCTCCGCAACTACCAAGTTCATCCATATCCAATTCCACTTCAATATGTTTATCCGTTTTAAGTTTGGAAAGCAAAGCCACCGTCTCCACATGCACCGTATGCCCAAACTGGTCAACAGGCTGCACCTTCTTAACCTCATATCCGTTCGCGGTTAAGTACTTCAAATCGCGTGCAAGGGTAGCCGAATCACAGCTCACATAGACAATCCTCTCCGGGCTCATTTTAACAATAGTATCAAGAAGCGTTTCGTCACATCCCTTTCTTGGCGGGTCAACGACAACAACCTCCGGGTGCAGACGTCTCTCAGCTTCCGTTTGGGCGGCAGCATCAGCGCCATTCAGTTCCCTTTCATTGCTCGCATTCTGTATAGCGGCAGATATACGGCTGCTGCCATTATTTCCGCTTACGGCAGTCAACTCTGCCGTTTTGCCGTCTCTGTCACGGCTTGCGGCAGTCTTGGCATCCTGCTCATACATTTTCGGGACTACCTCCTCTGCCCTGCCGACAAAAAATTTGGCATTGGTGATTGAGTTTAATGCGGCATTGTTTTTGGCGTCCTCTATTGCCTGCGGGACGATTTCGACGCCGTAGACACGGCGTGCTTTAGTTGACATCAGAAGCGAAATTGTCCCGATGCCGCAGTAAAGGTCCCACACCGTCTCATTTCCGGTCAGCCCGGCATATTCAAGCGCCTTGAGATACAGCTTTTCAGTCTGTCTCGGATTAACCTGAAAAAAGGACAGCGGCGAAATTCTGAACATAATTTTGCATATGCTGTCCTCGATATATGATTTTCCCCACAGCGTGACACATTTGCTGCCGAGAATTACATTTGTCTTTTCCTTGTTTATGTTAAGCATTACCGACGTCATTCCCGGAAGCGCCGAGAGGCGTTTGACAAGCTTGTCCGCTGCCGGAATCGAATTTCCGTTAATTATAAGACACACCATAATCTGTCCCGTATGGTAGCCCGTTCTTATCAAAATATGTCGAACAAGACCGCTGTGACTCGACTCATCATAAACACTTATATTATTTTCCTCAATAAACTCACGGATTTGCTCCAGAATAGCCTTGTTTTCCACGGCGCCTATGCAGCAGTCCGTATAATCAACAATGCTGTGCGTCCTGCCTGCATAAAATCCTATAATAACCCTGCCGTCCCTGCTTCGTCCGACAGGATACTGTGCCTTATTGCGGTAGTGAAACGGCTCGTCCATGCCGATTACGGGAAGCACCTCGCAGTCAATACCGCCTATACGCAAAAGATTATCCTTAACGAGCCTGCGCTTATACTTAAGCTGCGCCTCATACGACATCTGCTGTATCTGGCAGCCGCCGCACTGTCTCGCGACAGGACATCTCGGCTCGACGCGCTCCTTTGACGGAGTTATAATTTCCATAAGGCGGGCGTAGCCGTAATTCTTTTTTGCCTTCATAATCTTTGCACGAATTATGTCGCCTATCACCGCATCCTTTACAAACAGCGTATATCCGTCAGCCTTGCCTATTCCTGCACCGTCCGTTCCTATATCTTCAATCGTCAAAGTGACGCAGTCATCCTTTTTAAACATAAAATCTCCATTCCGGAGCGTTTACGCGAAGGAACGCGAAGAAAAATTCGCGCAGGCGATTTTTCTTCTGCGATAAGCTCTGTTTGTGACGCTCCGGCACAAACAGTGGTGTAAACAATAAGCTATCAAGCTTATTGTTTACACTATCTCCATTCCAGCCGCTTCACACAACCGTTCTCTTAATATTAGAATCTATCCAGCGATTGTAGCCGAGCCAGTCATTTGTATCCTTGGCTTCAAGCGCCTCCCTCATGGTTTCCATTTTTGCGTCGCAGTCGTCCGCAAACGCGAGCGCAAGAGCCTCCGCAATCGCGGGCTTTTTAGGCGAGCCGTACTCAAGCTCACGGTGATGAGAAAGAATACAGTGTCCTATTTCAGCCTTCAGCAGCTCAGGGAAGCCGTCAATCTCATTAATCTTCTGCGTCACCATCTCATAGCCCATAACTATATGTCCAAGAAAATTTCCTTCATCCGTATAGTCATTCTTTGGAAATTCCGCGAGTTCGCGCACCTTGCCGCAGTCGTGCAGCATTCCGCAGGCAACAAGCAGATCGCGGTTTAAAAAGTCATAATTATCGGCTATCTTGTCACACATTCTGGTCACGCTTAAGCTGTGCTCCAAAAGCCCGCCCGAAAAGCCGTGGTGCACGGACTTGCCTGCTGCCACGGTCTTAAATTTCTTTATAAATTCCTTGTCGTCCACAAAAAACGCCTTGAGCAGCGCCGATATATATGTATTCTTAATACTCTTAACATACTGCATAAGCTGACTGTACATTTCTTCAATATCAAACCGGCTGCATGGTATGTAATCCTCCATAACATACTCGCCCTCATCAGCCCTGCGTATTCTGTCTATCTTAAACTGAAGCGCCCCGTTAAAGCTTGTCACCTGCCCGGTAACCGCAACATAGTCAAGCGCATCAAAATCACCTATACCTCCTGAATTAGGGTCCCATATTTTAGAATCAATCTGACCTGTCTTATCCGTCAGAATTACATTTTCATACTCCTTGCCTGCCTTAGTCGTGGCACTCGATTTAGATTTGCACAGATAAACCTCGCTTATGCGCTCTCCGTCTCTGAAACTCTCAATATAATGCATTTTTCCTTCTACCTTTCTCCCGGTACAGAGCTCTGCCTTACCGCCAGAACAACCGAAAATGTCAGTTCCCGGTACTCATCGCGCCCTGCCCTCTTAACAGTTACAGTAATATTTTCTCCATTGCTGCACTGATATAGTTTCTCACTAAATTCCTGAAT
Source organism: uncultured Lachnospira sp. (assembly GCA_944381165.1). Taxonomy (GTDB): domain Bacteria; phylum Bacillota; class Clostridia; order Lachnospirales; family Lachnospiraceae; genus Lachnospira. Next base: position 14,043 of record CALWKC010000016.1, read on the forward strand.
TGTCAAAACCGTATTTCCGTTGAGCTGCGTAATAACGTCTCCTGACTGAAGCCCCGCATAAAATGCAGGCGAATCCATAATCACATCTGTAATATAAATTCCCATAGGCAGCTTATACCGCTCGGCGGTTGAAGTTGTGACATTTGTGCTCCTAATGCCGAGATAAACAATATCGGAACTGCTTGAGAGAATTTCAATCATAGGCTTTAAATCAGAAATTCCCACCGCCTGCATATGCTGCAAATCCTCTGATGGACGCCCGATGCCTATTACATTTCCGGCCATATTGAAAAAATAACAGTAATCGCCGGAAGAAGGAACAATTTCCGTCTCAAAGATTTCAAATGAATTGTCAACGCTGCTCTCAGTTGTTATCGCAGATACGTTTCCATACCTTATTTCATCCATACTTCCCGAAATTCTGCCGACCGCGACCACTTCATCCTGTTCCTCCACAATATACGAGTTATCAAGAACAGCTATCGATACATCAAAATCTTCTGAAGACGAAATACTGCTTTTTTCTACTCTTAACAGTGACAGTCCGCTGTAACTGTCACTTCCTATCAAATATGCCTGTCCTACCGCGGATTCGCCGAACTTTACGGCACAGCCGCCTCCTGTCATCCTCATCAGCTTTTCGTCTGTCAGAATAACATAATAATCTTCAAGCTCACCGACAATAAGCCCTGCTACATCCTCCCGCTCACCTTCTTCATACGGCTGCTCCTCGTCAGCCATATATACTCCTTCAAGCACAACCATACATTTTCTGGCATTCTCGACAATCTCAGTCAAAGACTTTACCTCAGCCGCAGCCTCCTCAGTCTGCGCCGGACGCTCCAAAATGTCCTCTGAAGAATCATAGTCTATAAGATACTCATCTTTTTTCATGACAAGAGAGCTCTGGGGCTGACTTTCTCCGTTTATCCTTCTGTCAAGGAACGGATATAATATAACCATTACGCCGCATGCGACGGCTCCGAACAAAACCGCAGCCAGCATCAGCTTTAAAAGACTGAAGAGCTTTTTATACTTGACTCTCGGATTTACAACAATCCTCTCTGTATACAAAGAAAAATCTTCACCGGTATATTCTGTTCTGCTGTTTTTATCCTTTAATTCCATGCCTGTATATTCAGCCTCGCTGCTTTTGTTCTCTAACTCCATATTCAATGTTACCCTTCAGCAAAAAATCAAGAATTTAATTACCCACGACCTGTTAAAATGTAACAGTTCAGCCCGCGCCATTCGCATGGCTGACCTGTTACATTAAAATTAATAGTTATATATGTATAATCCAAAATCGATAATATTATACTCAATAAATATGAACATTCTATGACATACATGTAAAAGAATTTTCACGAAAGAACTTACACAAACATCAATGCGGCAACTCGGCAATAAATTCATTACACTGGCTTTTTTACCGCAGATAATGTAAAATAAATACAGTTCGGAGAATTTGCGCGCGCGTCTGCTGCTGACAGGTAATAAGAGAATATCCTCCGGGCTTCCTGTCCGCCGAAAATCGCCGCTGACAGAATTTGAAGAAAATATTTTTATGAACGGAGAATTATAATGAATTACAAGTCACTTTCGACTCTTGAATATAACAAAATCACGGAAAAACTTGCCTCCTACGCCGGATGTGAAGCCGCGAAGCAGGCAGCGCTCGGACTTAAGCCCATGACAGACATTGACGAAATCAACCTTGCGCTCACACAGACAAGCGACGCTCTGTCACGTATATACGCAAAGGGAAGCGTGTCTTTCTCGGGCGTCTCGAACATTTCTGACAGTGTCAAACGCTTAGAGGTCGGGAGCACGCTCAGCATACTGGAGCTTCTGCGCATAAGCGCGCTTCTTTCGACAGCCGCAGCGGCAAAATCGCATTACGAGGAGACTACCGACAGTCTGACAGAATATTTTAACTCGCTCTGCCCTCTGACGCCTCTGAACACACAGATTAAGCGCTGCATTATCTCAGAGGAGGAGATAAGCGATGACGCAAGCGCGGCGCTTCGGGACCTGAGGCGTCAGAAGCGCATTGCTTCCGACCGTATACACACTGAATTAAACAAGCTTCTCAACTCTCCCTCTACGAGGAGCTGCCTTCAGGATTATGTAATCACAATGCGGCAGGGACGCTACTGCCTTCCCGTAAAAGCAGAATATAAATCACAGGTTGCCGGTATGATACACGACCAGTCGGCAACAGGCTCAACTCTGTTTATCGAGCCGGCCGCAGTCGTAAAATTAAACAACGACATACGTGAGCTGGAGCTCAAGGAGCAGGCAGAAATCGAGCGCATACTTGCGGAGCTTAGCGCTGAGGCAGCAGGCTTTACGGACGAGCTAACATCAAACTATACGGTGCTTGTAACACTTGACTTTATATTTGCAAAGGCGCAGCTCTCAAAGCACTATAACTGCTCCTGCCCTGTCATGAACACTAATAAATATATAAATATTAAAAAAGGCCGCCATCCGCTTATTCCGGCAAAGTCGGTCGTCCCTATTGACATTTATCTGGGAAGAGAATTTAACCTGCTGATAGTCACAGGACCTAATACGGGAGGAAAAACCGTATCGTTAAAAACAGTGGGGCTCCTGACCTTAATGGCACAGTCGGGACTCCACATACCGGCTGTGGAGCATTCCGAGATAGCCGTGTTTGACAATATTTTTGCTGATATAGGCGATGAACAGAGCATTGAACAGAGTCTCAGCACATTCTCTTCACACATGACGAATACAGTCAGCATCTTAAAAGAAGCTGACGAAAACAGCCTTATTCTATTTGACGAGATAGGCGCGGGAACTGACCCTGATGAGGGAGCCGCACTCGCTATCGCAATTCTGAGCGATTTGCATAACAGAGGAATAACAACAATGGCTACAACACATTACAGTGAAATCAAGGTATTCGCGCTTACAACAGAGGGCGTCGAGAACGCCTGCTGTGAGTTTGATGTAGCTACGCTCTCGCCTACCTACAGACTGCTTATCGGAGTACCGGGAAAGAGCAACGCATTTGCAATCTCAAGAAAGCTCGGTCTTCCGTCATATATTATCGATGATGCGGCAAACCGCATGGACGCCAACGACATACATTTTGAGGACCTGCTCTCAGACCTTGAAAACAGCAGAATTACGATTGAAAAAGAACAGGCGGAAATAAACGAGTATAAGGAAGAAATACGCAAACTGAAAGCGGAGCTGGCAGCTAAATCAAAGCGGCTTGACGAGCGCACCGACAAAATTATCCGCAAGGCAAACGAGGAGGCTGCGGAAATTCTTCGGGAGGCAAAGGAATACGCCGACGAGACTATAAAGACAATGAACAAACACGGAATGAGCGTAAGAGAGCTTGAAAAACAGCGAAGCGCCGTCCGGGACAAGATGAATAAACGCCAGGAAAATCTCGCGGTAAAACAGAAAGCTCCAAAGGCTCGCAAAGCCTCATCTATTGAAGATTTCAAGCCGGGCGTGCACGTCCGCGTTCTCAGCATGAATTTGATAGGCACCGTGACCGGAACACCGAACTCTAAGGGTGAAGTAACCGTATCTGTCGGCAGCCTTAACACAAAGACAAAGATGAACAATCTTGAAATTCTCACTGACTACAAGGACCCTGAGGAGAGCAGATATTCAGCCTCTAAGGTCGGCGGCTCCGGCAAAATAAAAATGTCAAAGAGCGCTTCAATCTCTCCTGAGATAAATCTTCTCGGGCTGACGGTTGACGAGGCTGTTTCAAGACTGGACAAATATCTTGACGATGCTTATATCGCCAAAATAGGACAGGTTCGCATTGTACACGGAAAAGGCACCGGGGCATTAAGAAACGGCGTAGCGGCTTATCTTAAAGGCGTGCCTTATGTAAAATCCTTCCGGCTCGGTGAAGTCGGCGAGGGCGACGCGGGTGTAACCATTGTGGAGTTTAAGTAGCAGATATAAAACAAAAATGAACGATGACGGAGGTTTTTATGGCAATTAAACAGCGAATACTTATAGTGGACGATGATGAAAACATCGCAGAATTGATTTCACTTTACCTGACAAAGGAATGTTTCGAGACGAAAATCGTGTATGACGGAGAGAGCGCTCTCGCGCAGCTTTCATCCTTCAAGCCGAATTTAATTTTACTTGATTTGATGCTTCCCGGAATAGACGGCTATCAGGTTTGCCGCGAAATCCGAAAGAACAACAATACGCCTATAATCATGCTCTCTGCAAAGGGCGAGACCTTTGACAAGGTACTCGGACTTGAGCTCGGAGCCGACGACTATATGATTAAGCCGTTTGAGACTAAAGAGCTTGTTGCACGCGTAAAAGCAGTGCTGAGGCGCTACCACCTGCCGCAGTCCCAGACAAACTCAGGCGATGCCTCCCAGATTGTCGAATATCCTGATCTGACAATCAACCTCGGAAACTACTCTGTTTTATATTACGGAAAAAATATAGAGATGCCGCCTAAAGAGCTCGAGCTTCTGTACTTTCTCGCCTCCTCTCCCAATCAGGTTTTCACAAGAGAACAGCTTCTCGACAACATATGGGGATATGAATATATCGGCGACACACGTACAGTTGACGTGCACATAAAGCGTATACGCGAAAAAATCAAAGACCATGCGCGCTGGTCAATCGATACCGTATGGGGAATAGGCTACAAATTTGCAACAAAATAAAAACAAAAAAGGACGGCAAAGTAAATGAAGCTCAATATCTTAAACAAATATATATGTGTTTATATAGCTGTCGCGATTATAAGCTTTGTCGGTGTTACGCTTCTGGCATACAGAATTGACTACAACAGAGTATACAAAGAAAAATCCGATGACATGTACAAACAGGCAGTATCTATCGCGGCAAGATTTGCTCCCGACTATTTCAGCAACGACAAGCTGAGAATTATAGAGCTTGAGCTGAACACAATCGCAGAGCTTGACCATACGCGCATAATGTTTATAAACACTGACGGCAACGTAATCCTCGACACCAAATACATCAATGTAAATGAAGAGATTGATGACAGCGGAATTTTATACTCTATAAGCGATTTTAACATCAACTCACTCGGCTCCGGACATTCCGTTACAGGCAACTTCTACGGAATATTCGATGAAGCCCAGATTTCCGTGTTCGCTCCGATTACAAACGCGTTTGTGATGAAAGGCTACGTTGTGGTACATATGCCCGAATCTGTTATAACACAGCGCGTATACACAACCTTTAACACAAACTATTTTACGCTTCTGATGGTGCTTCTTTTAAATTTAAGCTTTATCGTGCTGTATATAATCCATGTCCACAATCCGCTCAAAGCCGTCTCAAAAGCTATTAAGGAATACGGCAGGGGCAATCTGTCCTACAAGGTGCACGCAGGGCATAACGACGAGATGAGTAATCTGTCCGCATCTCTCAACTACATGGCAAGCCAGATTAATGAGATGGACCAGTTTCAGCAGAAGTTCCTATCCAACATCTCGCACGATTTCCGTTCGCCTCTGACCTCCATCAAGGGTTATCTTGAGGCGATAGAGGACGGCACAGTTCCACCTGAAATGATTAACAAATATATAAAAATCGTGCTGTTTGAGACAGACCGCCTTACTAAGCTGACCAGCAACATTCTGACGCTTAATGAGCTTGACCCAAAGACTGTACGCCTTGAAATCACGAGCTTTGATATAAATGCGCTTATAAAGCACACTATCGAGACCTTTGAGGTCACCTGCAAAAAAAGAAAAATACAGTTCCAGCTCACCTTTTCCGGTGAAAAAGAGTGGATTTCGGCAGATAAAAGCAAAATCGGTCAGGTAATATACAACCTTATAGACAACGCAATAAAATTCAGCCCCGAAAACTCAAATATTTTTATAGCAGTCAAGGAAAAAGGTGAAAAAGCATATATCTCGGTCAAGGATAACGGCTGCGGAATATCAAAAGAAAATATTGACAGAATATGGGACCGTTTTTATAAATCAGATTCGTCAAGAGGGCGCGACAAGAAGGGCTCAGGTCTGGGGCTTTCTATCGTAAAGGAAATTATTTCCGCCCACAATGAAAATATAGACGTGATAAGCACTGTAGGAGTCGGAACTGAATTTATCTTCACGCTTCCGCTCTCCAAAGCGCCTTCATAACTTACTTCCATGACAGCCGGTGGAGATGTCCCTCACAGTTCATTTCCCCGAAATTCTGCTGTCTTAACGCCTCATACAAAACAACGGCGACCGAATTGGAGAGATTAAGAGAGCGTATATCTCCAATCATTGGAATACGAACACAGTTTTCCTCATGTTCGACAAGAATTTCCTCAGGAATTCCGGCGCTCTCCTTGCCGAACATTATATAGCAGTCCGGCTCATATTTGACATCTGTATATATCCTGTGCGCCTTAGTAGTAGCCATGTAAATCTTCGCACCCGGATTTTTCTCCAGAAAATCGTTAAAATCATCATAGACCGTGACATCCAGCTTATCCCAGTAATCCAGTCCGGCACGCTTTAACATTTTCTCGTTAAGCCTGAAGCCGAGCGGCTCTATAAGATGAAGCCTCGCTCCCGCCGCAACGCAGGTTCTTCCTATATTTCCGGTATTTGCCGGCATCTCCGGCTCATGCAGTACAATATTAATCATCTTATCCCTCATTTCTAAGGCTGCCTATAAATTTTTCTATTCTCTCAAGCCCGACCTTTAAGTTTTCAATCGAGTACGCGTATGAAATCCTCACAAATCCCTCGCCCGATGCCCCAAACGCTGTTCCGGGCACAACCGCAAGCTTCTGTTCCGCCAGCAGCCTGTTTGCAAATTCGTCTGACGTCATTTTGAACTTTTTAATCGAAGGGAAAACATAAAATGCGCCATATGGCTCAAAACAATCTATTCCCATCTCCTTGAAGGCATTCAGCAGAAAACGTCTCCTCTGATTATACGCCTCCACCATTTTTCTGACCTCTTCATCACAGCTTCTGAGAGCTTCCACAGCCGCAAACTGGCTGTTTGTCGGAGCGCACATTATCGCGAACTGATGCAGCTTAATCATCTGCGACATAATCTGCTTAGGCGCACACGCATATCCAAGTCTCCAGCCCGTCATCGCAAACGCCTTTGAAAATCCGTTTATGACGACTGTTCGTTCCTTCATTCCCGGAAATGAGGCAATGGAGCAATGAGTATTGTCGTATGTAAGCTCAGCATATATCTCGTCAGAAATTACAAAAAGGTCCTTCTCTATAATCACAGGTACAAGCTCCGCAAGCTCTTCCCTCGTCATAATTGCGCCTGTAGGATTATTCGGATATGCCAGAATAAGTATTTTAGTTTTATCGGTTATGCTCTCAAGCAGCTCCTCTTTTGTCAGCTTAAACTCATTTTCTTCCTTGAGTTCGATTATCACAGGCTTTGCGTCCGCCATAACGGCGCACGGCACATATGACACATAGCACGGCTGCGGAATTAAAACCTCATCTCCCGGGTCGACCATACAGCGAAGCGCCACATCGATAGCCTCGCTTCCGCCTACTGTTACCATTATTTCATTGTCGGCATCATATTCAAGCTGGTATTTCTTTTCAATATATCTGCTGATTTCAACCCTTAAATCCTTGAGCCCGGCATTTGACGTATAAAAGGTCCGCCCCTTCTCAAGCGAATAAATTCCCGCCTCCCTTACGATATAAGGCGTGTCGAAATCAGGCTCACCCACGCCGAGAGATATTGCTCCCGGCATCTCATTTACAATATCAAAAAACTTCCTTATCCCTGAGGGCTCAATATCAACTATTTTTTTGGACAATGCGTTTCTCATGGCGTCACCAGAATCCTTTCGTCTTTTTGAGGCTCACCCAGCACCTTTCCGTAATCCTTATATTTCTTTAGGACAAAATGTGTCGACGTGCTAAGAACAGAATCGAGCGGCGCAAGCTTATCAGCGACAAACTGCGCAACCGACTTCATTGTCTTTCCCTCTATAATAACCGTAAAATCAAATCCGCCTGACATAAGATAGACAGACGTAATCTCACTGTACTGATAAATTCTTTCCGCAATGCTGTCAAATCCAAGCCCGCGCTGAGGGGTAACCTTAACCTCTATAAGTGCCGTCACCTTCTCCTCGCTCGTCTTATCCCAGTCAATAATCGTATTGTAGCCGCAGATAATATGCTCCTTTTCCATATCGGCTATCTCGTTGGCGACCTCCGCCTCCGATGTCCCGAGCATAACCGCCATATCCTTTAAATCTATTCTTGAATTTTTTTCCAGCATGTTCAAAATCTTTTCTCTCATCACTTCAAATCCTTTCAGACAAATATCGATAACGGATATATTTTTTAGAATAATCAAAACAGTCAGGCCCCAAACCTGTACACCTCATCGGGTGCCGGCTTTTCGAGATAGCGCAGCTCTTCGAGATTGCGGAGCTCTCTGTCGTTTCCTCCTGTTGTCCTCCCTATTATACACGCCTCAACGCCCTCGCTTTTTAATGCAGCGACAACCTGCTCGCCGCTGCCTGAGGTCATTAGAAGGCTTCCGCATGAATTGAGCTGATACGGATTTATATCAAACATTTCACAGATTTCAATAATCTCCTGACGAACAGCAATGGCTCTCAAATCAATATCCAGACCTAAACCCGACGACTCAGCCATATCCCAAAGCGCAGCGTAGACGCCTCCCTGTGACATGTCATGCATTGCGCTCACGCCGCTCTTTAAAGCAATACGCGCTTCCTTCTCCACAGACAAATCCGCCCTCGTTCCGTACGCCTTCTCGATAAGCTCTTTTGTATACTTTTCCAGAATTTCGTCCCTGCGGCTGTCAATAATATAACGAATGCCGCCAATTCCGATGCATTTCGTCATAATAATATCTTCTCCGGGCATTGCCTTATACGCTCCTGCCGGCTGCGCCCCTATAATATCCGCAGACGCTCCGTCACTGCCCGTGTCATCACAAAAGTTTTCCTCACCTGCATAACGCCAGCCCACTGCCGTAACCGTCACGAGCGACTTTCCCGTCCCCGGTACCACCTGCGTATGACCTCCGGAAATCTCAATTCCAAGCTGCGAACAGTCCTCCGACAGCTTTGACATAACCTCTTTCAGGCGTATCTCGCGGCAGCTTTCAGGCAAAATAATACAGAGCTGCGCCGCACACGGCTTTCCGCCCTTCGCAAATATATTGTTCACAGCCGTATAGACCGGCTCAATTCCGCAGTCCGTTGAAACCACAAGCTGTCCTTTTTGAGCCTTAAACACCGAAGCATCATTTCCCACGCCGGGATATGAGGCAAGAATACCTTCACGTCCCTTTTCAGTATATTTTAAAACAGAACGGTTAAGCACCGCATTTGACACTTTTCCAATCTTCATTTTTGCTCTCCATTGAAAATTTTGATGCTTTAGTATATATTAACTATAAGCAGCTTACCTTTTTCATCATTTAGTAAAAAGAAAGCAGCGCAGATACTATCATAGGCACAACCATTGCCACAACTAAAAATATAATAACAACAGCCGTGAGTATCTTTTTATTTTTTCTGTTATTAAAATTTATCATAATAATCCTCATTTCTAATAATTTTGATGCGCCATCAGGCACGAAAGGAGAAAAATGAAATTAATACTGCCTTATTTTATAATATTACTCTTTCTGTTGCAATTCTATCTTAAAAAAAATTCAAAAAAGACGCGCTCAGACAACGAAAATTTTTTAAAGCGTGAAAGCCGTGCCAATATGAGCAGAAAAAAAGACATCTCCAATCTTAACTATATCACAATTCCCGATACCCTTCCTTTTGTGGATACTGATGTCGAAACAATTAAAAAAGCCCAGAACGACCTTGCTGACTTAAAAGAAAAAAAAATACTCAACCTGACAGGAATGAGCAACACCGATTTAAAAATAAAATACGGCGTTGCAAACCTCTCGGTGCTGAGTGAGTACGACGAAAATTTTTCAAAACTGTGCCGTGCGATTGTGCGCCTATCGGCTGCGCTTAAGGAAAATGGATTTGACGAACAGGCGGAAGCCTTCCTAGAGTTCGGCATCAAATGCGGCTCTGACGTATCAGCAAATTATTTTATGCTAGCCGAATATTATCTTGAAAAAGGCAACACAAAAGGGCTTTCCCGCCTTAAAACAAGCGCGCAAGCCCTCAACTCACTGTCAAAAAATGTAATTTTAAAAAAGCTTGAGACACTGACGCCGTAAGACGCAGGAATTGAACAAAAAGTTCGCAGGCGTACACAGCTTATATTATTTTCCGTACTGAAGAATTATTTTGTCAATCATTCTCGATGCCCTGCTCTTTGTGAGCATATCAACGTCAACGTCAAGCGCAAGATTATGTTTTTGCACAAGTACTCCGAGATAACGCTTCTGAGCTGCAGTTACAGGCGAATCCTTTTTTGCGGAATAATTAAGCTGTATAAGCTCGTCAAAGCCCGCATCGTCAGGCTTTATCCCCCATAGCTTTTCATAAAGCCGCTTCGCGCTGAGAGCATCATCATACGCTCTGTGCGAATTGCCGGCGTCAATATTAAAATATTCACAGAGATACTCAAGATTTTTGTGAGGTATCTCGGGCAGCAGTCTCCTTGCAAGCTTTAAAGTGTCAATTCCCTGCTTTTCAAACTTAAGCCCTGAATTAACCGCTGCTTTCTTTAAAAAGCTGTAATCGAATATTATATTATGGCCAAGTATAGGAGCCTCGCCTATAAAATCAATTACCTCGCCTATAATGTCAGACATAACGGGCTGTCCCTCCAGCATTTCCGTAGTAATCCCCGTAAGCCGTGTTATGCGCTCATCAATGACAAGCCCCGGTGACACCAGCGTGGAAAAGCTCTCCTGAATACAGCCCTTATATACCTTTGCCATTCCTATCTCTATAATTTTGTCGTCTGCGGGATTAAGCCCTGTCGTCTCAACATCAACCGCAACATACGAATCAATCATCACAGTAACCCATTCCGAAAATATTTCCAAGTATCGCCAGATAAACTATATCCATTTCGCTCCACTTGCTCATCTGTTTATTCCTGTTAAAAGACACTATCAAATCATCATCTCCGTGCTCCCTTACAATAATCTGGACAGCCTGATTTATTCCCATTTTTAAGAATGCGTCAACTGTCTCCTTAGCACGTCTCTCAAAAAAATGAATGTTGTCTATTACCTCTATTCCATCCTCCGTAAAATCGGCAATATATGCTTTATTATTGAGGTAACTGTTATCCTCGCATATATCCTCGTCGCCGATTATCACTCGTCTCTGCCAGTATCTCGAATGCTTCTGATAGACAAAAATACTGTCAAGGCTGAAGGCAAGCTGAACCTTCCTTGCTGCCTCCGAAAGACTTCCGCCGCCGTTTGCCCTGTACGAATTAATAATCTCATTAATCACGCCGATTTTTTTATATTTATAGAACATATACGCTTCCGCCTTAGGCATGCCATTTCCTCTGAGGTAATCACCATGAAGGTCTGGAAGAAATATAATATACCTGTTTTTGCCCTTCTCCTTTGCAAGGTAAAGCATCTTATCGGCAATATTGAACAGTTCCTCGTAAGAGCTTCCGTCCGTCGGATATGTGGACGAGCCGATGGAACATGTCACATGCGGTTTATCGGGCTGATTTTTATACATAAACGAGACATTATTGCGTATTGTCCTCAATACCTGCCTGATTTCCTCGTTAGTCTCAAGCCCCTCGACAACGATAAACATCTCGTCGCCGCCTATTCTTCCGGCAACTCCCTTGCCCTCAACAGAGGACTTTATAACATTCGCCACATTTCTTATAACCTCGTCACCAAACATGTGACCGAATTCATCGTTTATTGTCTTGAAATTGTCTATATCTATAACAGCTATCGTAACAGCTTTATCAGGCTTTGATGCTATAAGCTTTTTTGTGTATTCTGTAATCGCACGCTTATTTAAAATATCCGTCCCCGCATCAATCGCATCCAGGTTAAAGCATATCTGCGGCTCATCGTTGACAGGGTTTATCTTTGACATCGTTGCGATAACATGCTTTTTTCCGTTAAAGTCAACTATTGTCTTTCCCTTTACAAGACACCATTCCATCCCCTGAGAGTTCTCAAATATTTTCATCTTAAATTCACGCTCAAACACCTCGCTGCCGCCAGAGAAATCATCACAGAGATTGTCGAATATATTCCTTGTAACGTCGTCGACATTACCGTTTGCAAGCATGGTGCTTCTCCAGTCAGCAAGCGTACCGTTATAAAAATTGACCTGCTGGCTGCTCCCCATCATAAAAATGCGAAGTCTGTCAGTAAATACATCATACGAGAACATTAAATATTCCATAAGGCTGAAATATTCCATATACGAACTTATACCGTTAGACATATCCGACATCTTAAGCATTGAATCAATGTCATTAAGAGAAAGCTTTATAGTTCTTTTATGCTCAGCGCTGTCAGGGACATTCTCCATAACAGCGAGTATCCACCTGTATCGCCCTGTTTTATCGGCAATCCTGATAGCTGCGGCACTGTTCTGCTCGTTAGTTATCGTCTTTACGGCATTCTCCATTATGCTCATATCCGCAGGATGTATAATACGCGCCAGCGCAAAGCCATTATTATTTCCTTCTTCCCCCATAAAAAAAAAATTTTTTATTTCATCGTCAGCTTCAAGCATATTGAGCTGCTCATCTATTACCGCATTCCCCTTAAAATAAACTCTCTCATCCATCACAATTCCCCTATATGCCATAAACACTGCATTTTTAATAAAATCACTATTTATAACAGTTACACTATTTTTTTATTGTAATACATATAAATTCCACACACAAGTACTACTTTTATGAAATAATATTTCCTGTTTTAAGCATTTACATTAAAAAATTTAAAATATTTTATCTGCTAAAAAACGGCATACAAATATATATCCTCACGAATATTTTTGTATGCCGCCTTATTCAATGTCATGTCAGTTTATTTTAAAAAATTCATTAATGCAGTATAAACGCAGTATTTCTGCACATCAACGATAAAAAAACAATGCCTAGAGCCGGAATCGAACCAGCGACACGAGGATTTTCAGTCCTCTGCTCTACCGACTGAGCTATCTAGGCAAAATTCTGTTATATTTTACCATTACAGAACAGCGCCGTCAAGTACTACAAAATATATATTTTTCTTCGTCAAAGGCAACCGTATAAGACTAAATCCCGATACCGTTCCTCTCACAATATGCCTGATATAAATCCGGTCTGTATTTTTTTGTCCTCTCTATCGACTTTTCAAGGCGCCATTTCTCCACATTGGCGTGATGACCCGACAGCAGCACCTCAGGCACACGTTTGCCCTCAAATACCTCCGGTCTTGTGTACTGCGGATATTCCAGAAGTCCGTTTTCAAAGCTCTCTGTCTCGGCAGACTCCGAATTATGAAGAACGCCGGGAACAAGTCTCGATACGGCGTCAATCACAACCATTGCCGGAAGTTCTCCTCCTGTAAGCACGTAATCGCCTATGGACACATAATCCGTAACAATTCTCTCCAGCGCACGCTCATCAATTCCCTCGTAATGCCCGCAGAGAATAACAAGCTCCTCTTCTTTTGCGAAATCCTGCGCCATCTTCTGATTAAACGTATAGCCCTGCGGCGTCATATATACAACTCTCGGCCTCTTCCCAAGACTTTCCGCCAGCGCATCGTATGCAGCACAGACAGGAGCCGCCTGCATTACCAGGCCGGCTCCTCCTCCGTACGGATAATCATCCACCTTCATATGCTTATTACCCGCATAATCTCTTATATTTACTGCGCTGACAGAGACAACACCGTTCTTTATGGCTCTCCCTGTTATACTTGTATTCACACCCTGAAGAATCATATCGGGAAACAATGTCAATACATGAAAGTTCATCCTAAACTCCGTTCTGTGTGTGTTTTTTTAATTTCCAAGCGCCTTAGCGATACCGTTTAACAGGAACGGATAATATCCGTTATACAGATTGCTTCCGTTTCCGGTGCACTCTGACTTCAAATATCCGCTTCCGTCCTTATACGCGCTTGCAGCGTCAATATATGTCGCGTTCATCGCCTGCGCGTTCTCACTGAGGCCGCTGTTTATCTCGTCAATAAGACTCTGTCTTACATTTGACTTGCCCTCAAAATCCGAGGTTACAGGAAGTACTGAGATAACATAAACTTTAGTCTCAGAATTTTTCTCGTGAATTGCCGATACAATGCTGCCTATATTTGAAACTATTGTTTCAGCGCCCATTGTTCCGTAATTGGCATCATTTAAACCAAGCATAATAAGCACATTCTTAGGATTTGACGCCATAACCGTATCTACATAATCCCCGGCGTTGCGCGCGGTCATATTTCCATCGGAAACCACCTGTGCATCTGAGAGATACCCGTAATACGAGATACCGTCGGCAATAGAATCTCCAAGAAAAACACTGTCGGAAAACGCGCCCTCTGAGGTGAAATCCTGTGTCTCGGCAGAGCCCTCAATTCTGTAAGAGTTACCTGAAGATTCGGCCTGTGTAGTTTCAGTCTGCGTCTCCTGTGGCTGCGTTGTTGTCTGCTCCGGGGTGCTCTGCGTCTCTGGCGGAGCCGTAGTCTCAAGAACAGCCATTGACGACGGCTGATTTGTATCGCCCGGATTATTCTTTCCATTTGAACATCCCTTAAAAATCAATGCCAGTATAATCAAAAGCAGAATAACAGCTCCGCCGCCTATACAGTAGCTGCGATACTTATTCCACATACGCATCTTACGGTTGAGCTTTATTTCAACTTTAGGTTCATCACCTGTATTTCTTTTACTCATTTCTTATGTCCGCTCCTTTCAGTATTCATATGTTACTGTTCTGTCCAAGTCTGTCACATATTTTTTAATTTGCCAAGCACAACGGCAGATTTCTTTCTCAGACCTATATCAAGCCACCCCTCCGCTATTGTGTAGCCGAGACGCTGCATACTGTAACCGTTCTCATAGGTCACAAAAATCTGCTCAATGTCCGTGTTGCGCGTAAGACCAATCTCCCACGCAGGAACACGAACTCTTCTCTCATCATTGGAGTTATTTACAATAACAATCACCGCATCCTCACGGTTAAAACGTCCGTATCCGATGAGATTATACTCCGAGACAAGCTGTTTATACGAGCCGTCCCTGAGCACACGGCACTCCTTATGCATTCTTATAATATCCCTGTGAAAATCCAAAAGCAGCTTATCCTCGCTGCCCCACGGATAAGTTCTTCTGTTGTCCGGGTCTGTCCAGCCGCACACACCGGCTTCATCACCATAGTATATAGTCGGCGCTCCAGGCCATGTCATCTGAATAACCACAGCCTCCATAAACACCGTTTTATCAATATTCTGTCCTGCGGCCTCCGGCCCCACTGAGCCGGTACGCCCCACTCTGCGATTTGTCCTCGTAAGAAATCTTGAATGGTCATGATTAGACAGTTCATTCATCGAAATCTCCACCGCCTGGCTTCCCATTCTCGACATATTGTGATGCATGGCTCCGAAAAAGTTTGACGCGTTCCCAAGCATATCCTCGCGGTATTGGTCACTGTGCTTTTCCATCCCCGTGAGAAACCATGTCACAGGCTCCATAAACGCATCATAGTTCATAACGGTATCCCACTCGCCGCCTGAAAGCCAGTCATGGGAATCCCCGTAATGCTCCGCCAGAATAAGAGCATCAGGATTAGCCTCCTTGACAGCTTTTCTGAACTTTTTCCAGAATTGGTGATTATATTCGGGACTATAACCTAAATCAGCCGCCACGTCAAGTCTCCAGCCGTCAACATTATAAGGCTCTGAGACCCATTTTCTGCCTATATTAAGAATATACTCCTCAAGCTTCTTAGAGCCCTCATAATTGAGCTTCGGGAGCGTATCGTGCCCCCACCAGCCGTCATACGAGCCGTTATCCGGCCACTGGTCGCTGTAAAATTTAAAAAAGCTGTGATAAGGGCTTTCATATCTCTCGTAAGCCCCCACCTCATACTGGTCTCTGCTTCGGCTGTAAATATGCTCTCTGTCCAGCCATTTATTGAAGGAGCCACAATGATTGAAAACTCCATCTATAATAACCTTCATTCCGCGCCTGTGAATTTCCTCAACAAGCTTTGCAAAAAAATCATTGCTTGCCTCAAGGTTACGGCGGTTAGTCACTCTGTCAATATATCTTGTAGCATGAGTATTATCGTGGTCTCCCTCAGCCAGCACTTCCCCCTCGTCTGAGACAATCATAGCGATATGAGGGTCGATATAATCGTAATCCTGAATATCATATTTATGATTAGACGGAGATACAAAAAGCGGATTAAAATAAATCACATCAACGCCAAGCTGCTCAAGATAGTCAAGCTTATTCCATACGCCCTGCAAATCGCCTCCGTAAAATTCACGGACGCCCATTGCCTCCGGATATTTGCTCCATTCCTTGACTTCTGCCACATGCTCTCCTATATAGTTGTATTCGTCATCCAACACATTATTCTCAGGCTTTCCGTTGCAGAATCTGTCTACAAAAATCTGGTACATAACAGCACCCTTTGCCCATTTGGGAACCTTAAAGCCGGGTATAATCTGAAAATTATAATACGGGTTCAAATCTCTCGCGGCTCCGATCTGATTGTAATAGCAGCAGGCTCCGTGAGCCGCCTCGACCTTAAAATAATAAGACACCGGCTCACTGCCGACCTGCACAGACGCCTCATAATAGTCAAAAGCCTCATCTGAATCCACTCTGTTCATACGGTATTCTTTGTTGTCGGCATATAAAAACGCGCTGTCAACATTAAACTTTCCTGTTCTTAAACGTAAACGTACTGTATCGCCGGGCTCACACTCGGAAGGTATACGGTAATCCTCTGTCCCATCAGAAAACAAAGCCCTCATCTTTAAAACCGGGCGTGTATTACACATATACATCAGTTTTTTTTCATTTGTGTCTAATTCTTCCGTTGACTTAACAAGCCTCATGTTTAAGTACTCCTTACTATTAACGGTTATCATAATTCTATAACGAATTGAAATATAAAGCAAGTAAAAAGGACAGCCGGGGTAGGCTGTCCTTTTTGGAGAAGGTATTTCACTTATTATGGGGTGTAGCAAAAAATATAATGTATTGGGGGGTTTTTACATTAATTATAATAGCACGTCCCACCAGTTAAGTGTTCATAAAATTATCTAAAACAGCAAGATTTTTTTGTGCATTTTTCACAATGAGTTTTTTCTTATCCTGATACAATCTGGTTTTCTTCCGCTGCAAAAAGAGCTTCAAATTCTTGCCTTGTAATTTTTTCCTTTTCAAGAAGGAGCTGTGCACAGCGCTCAAGAACACCCATGTTCTCTGAAATAATTTTCTTTGCTTTCGCGTAGCACTCGTCAATTATGTTCTTTACCTCTGCGTCAATCTGTCCTGCAATATTCTCACCGTACGGCCTTGTGTGCGCCAAATCTCTTCCGATAAACACCTCATCGTTATCGTTGTCATAGTTGATCAGACCAAGCTTTGAAGAGAAGCCGTACTTTGTCACCATATCTCTTGCCGTCTGTGTAGCCTGCTTTATATCCTGTGAAGCTCCGGTCGTAATATCGTCAAAAATCAACTCCTCAGCCACCCGTCCGCCAAGACTCACAATGATGTTCTGAAGCATCTTGCCTCTTGTGTTAAACATCTCATCGCGCCCAGGAAGCGGCATCGTATATCCTGCCGCCCCCATTCCCGTAGGAATGATAGAAACTGTATGAACAGGCCCGACATCAGGAAGCACATGGAACAAAATAGCGTGTCCGGATTCGTGGTAAGCCGTAATTTTCTTTTCTTTTTCAGAAATAATCTTGCTTCGCTTTTCCACTCCAATTCCCACCTTGACAAACGCATAATTCACATCCTCATTTGTGATAAATCTGCGCATATGCTTTGCGGCATTAATCGCAGCCTCATTGAGAAGATTTTCAAGGTCCGCGCCTGTGAATCCTGCCGTTGTCCTTGAAAGGCTGTCCAGATCAACATCGTCACCGAGCGGCTTCTTTGCGGCGTGTACATTCAAAATTGCCAGTCGTCCTGCCACATCAGGTCTTCCGACTACTACCTTTCTGTCAAAACGGCCAGGTCTTAAAATAGCAGGGTCAAGAATATCAATTCTGTTTGTGGCAGCCATCACAATGATACCCTCGTTTACGCCGAAACCGTCCATCTCGACAAGCATCTGGTTGAGCGTCTGCTCCCTCTCGTCATGTCCGCCGCCCATGCCGGTGCCTCTGCGTCTTGCAACAGCATCAATCTCATCTATAAATACAATACACGGAGCATTTTTCTTAGCCTCCTCAAACAGGTCACGGACTCTCGAAGCGCCTACTCCGACAAACATCTCAACGAAATCAGAGCCGGAAATGCTGAAAAACGGCACTCCCGCTTCCCCTGCAATCGCCTTCGCAAGAAGTGTTTTACCTGTTCCCGGAGGGCCTGTGAGAATAACACCCTTAGGAATCCTTGCCCCTAAATTCGTATATTTTACAGGACTCTTTAAGAAGTCAACTATCTCGGCAAGCTCTTCCTTCTCCTCATCAAGTCCCGCAACATCCTTAAATGTCACATTATTTTGGTCATTGGTCATAAGCTTTGCACGGCTTTTCCCGAAATTCATCATCTTGGCATTTCCGCCGCCGCCTGCCTGCCTTGTCGTCATAAACATTACCACTACTATGACAAGGATACATATTCCAAACGGAATAATAGTTGTCACCCATATACTCTGCCGCGAAACATCGCGAAGCTCATAGGTAACCCCTTTGTCTCTCAAAAGGTCCTGAACTTCATTAACGTCAGATACGTTGAGAGACTTCTGCTCTCTGTTGTCATCAAAAGAAACATACAGTATACCTGTCGGCACCTCTGAATTCTGCCTTATTACTACCTCCGAAACATTTCCCTCATTCACATCCCTGACAAACGTATCATACGAATAATTGCCGCTCTGTGAGCCGAGCTGCGACATAAGAAGATACAGTATTGCAATAACGGCTATCACAACAACATATATACCAAAGCCGCCGGTCTTTCCCTTATTGTTCATTTTTTCCTCCATTCTGTTTTACACATTCAGATACTCAGCACTCCCACATACGGAAGATTTCTGTAATGCTGGTCGTAATCCAGCCCAAAGCCGACTACAAATTTATCCGGAATATTAAACCCGTTATAATCGACATTAACCTCTACCTCTCTTCTGTCCGGCTTGTCAAGAAGAGTGCAGACTTTAAGCGTCTTTGGATTTCTTGCTTTCAGCACGGGAATGAGCTTTGAAAGCGTATTGCCGGAATCTATAATATCCTCTACCAGAACAACATTCTGGCCCTCCAAAGGCTCATCCAGTTCCTTCTTTATGTTAATTGTGCCGCTCGACACAGTACCGCTGCCATAGCTTGAAACCTGCATAAAATCAAGCATCACGGGAACGGTTATTCTCTTTGCCAGCTCACATGTAAAAAATATACTTCCCTTAAGAATACAGATAAGCTTTACCGTCTCACCCTCGAAATCCGCACTAATCTGACCAGCCAGCTCGCGTATTCTTTTCATCAGTTCCTCTTCTGATATGAGAACACTGATTTCGTGCTTTGCCATTTAATCTTCCTCCTGAATATTTAAACGAACTCTGAGTACCCTCTCAGTAGATTTCTCTACCTGATATGACTGTCCTCTGCGCACGCCGATTGCCCACAATATCTTCTGCCCCTGAGCCAGCAGCAGCACCTGATTTCTCAAATCACGAGGAATTTTTTTGTCTATCAGTTCGTTTTTTAATTTCTTTCTGCATCCCTTTAATTTTGTTTTTGCGCTTTCCGGTACATTTGCGGCTGAGAGTCCTTCCATGCCGTTATCCGGCATATTCCCGCCGCCCGCGCATGAAATTTCAAGATAATCTCCGGGCATTTTAAAACGCAGATGAATATTGCTTTTCATTTTATCATAATCGAAAAATTTAGTATAGTCATTACCTGTAAAATTACAGTAAACATTGTTAAGTATTTCAAAAGTTATATCTTTTAACAAACATATTTTTCCGCCAAAGTATATATGGCGGTCAACCTTAACGCAGACGCAGTTCTCCGCCAGCTCTATCTGCATGTCAAAAAAGGTGATGTCCGAGTTCTTATTTATCATAAAAAAAAGCTCGTCATACACCTTCTGCACAGTTATATTCCACGGAAGCTGTATACGCTTTCCCGTCTGTCCCAAAGCCAGCTCAAGCACCGCGTCAATATGACAACGATAAATGTTTTTATGCGTTCCGGCACATCTGAAAAGTATATTGCGTACAACGCGCTCCTTCAGAACATCCTCTTCCATGACAAACTCTGACAGATGTCTTATAACGCAGCTTTCAGGCTGATTTCTCATTCCATGCCCGCCCGTCATACATTCCGTATAATTCACATATCGCTGCGCCGCCCTTTCAGCTTCACTATCTATATACGCCGAAAGCTTTCTCATATCTTCCGCAGTACCGCATAAAACCTCCGAAATGTTAGAATTAAATTCATTTCGCAAAAGAGGAATAAGCACATTTCTGACCCTGTTTCTCGTATAGCTGTCATCGGAATTAGTCGCGTCAACCATAAAGGGCTGACCCCTGTCCGCCAGAAACGCCTCAATTTCACTCCTTGAAACACAAAGCAGCGGGCGGATAATATCGCCGCTCACAGGCTCCATTCCCGCAAGCCCCTGTACTCCGGCGCCTCTGATAAGATGCATAAGAAGCGTTTCCGCCTGGTCGTCCATATGATGTGCCACCGCGATGAAAACACCGCCGACAGCCGCCGCACCGTCATTAATCTCACCGGAAAGATACGATGCCGTTTCACGAAAAATCCTGTACCGCTCCTGCCTTCCCGCTTCCTCCTCGCTCATTCCGTTTTCCCTTGCAAGCGCAGGTATATCGATATGATGCGAGATAAATTCCACTCCAAGCTCCTCTGACAGCCGCCTCGAAAACTCCTCGTCGCGCGCCGCCTCCTCTCCTCTTATACCGTGGTTTACATGCACCGCCGCAAGACGAAGTTCTGGCTTAAATCTGCGTATTATATTTTTGAGCACCAAAATAAGACACACAGAATCCGCTCCGCCGGACAAGCCGGCTACAATACCGCGCATGCCGTTAAACATTCCTGTTTTTTCCATATAATTATATACTTTATTAATCATATTCTGATTATATTATCATTTGTCATAAGTGTCAAACAGCCCCAAAACAAGCACTGTCATATCGTCAGACGGCTTGTCCCCGTTATACTTGAGAGACTTTCTCATTATCTCCTCCGCCATGGCATCCGGCTTTCTGACCGCAATTTGATTTATAATCTCCGCAAAAACTTCTTCCTTTTCCACGCCCGGAATATTGTCCAGCAGCCCGTCGCTGACCATAACCACATAATCGCCGTGATACAGCTTTTTTGTCACACAGTCGTAGTCAACCTTTTCCAGCACACCCAGCGGAAGAGTTGTCGACTTTATAATCTCAACCATTGTATCGCGCTTTATAAATGTGGCGGCAGCCCCCATTTTAATACATGACAGCATCCCGGACTGACAGTCAATAACACTCATGTCCATTGTCACGGGATTGACCGTTCTCGCTCCGCCGGCAATATACGCAGCGTTAATCAAATCCAGCGCAGCATGCTCCTCAAAGCCCGCATCAATGCAGTTTTCCATGAGCTCTATAACCATTCTGCTCTCCACAAACGCTCTCTTGCCGCTTCCCATTCCGTCAGCTATCGCGGCAGTCGCCTTTCCACAGTCGAGCCTTGAAATAAGAAAATTATCCCCGTTAAAACGGCTGCAGCCCTTTCCTCGGCGCGCCACTCCCGTGAGCATCCTGAATCTGCTCTCCTGCACAAATATATACTGATGAAAATCCTCATGTATGGTTGTCCTGTTTGAGCCCGGCACATAATAATCACAGCCAAGCACCTCTGAGAGAATAGGAAGTATTTTTTTAACCGAAACACAGCCATGCCCAACCGTTCTTGCCTGGAGAGCCAACTCCGTCATGCCTCTCCTGCTTTTTATGGTTGAGACATTCTTAATCCTCACACCCGCAAGAAAGCATTTGCGGAACAGCTCCTTTGCCACATCCTTCTCCACCTCCTCAGAGTACAGATGCATCGTCACACACTCTTCCAGGACATCGGCAACCAAAAGAAGCTGTTTAGATATTCCCGGCTCGGTCACAGTCAGCTCAGTCACAGTCTCGTACGCCTCTCCGAGACGCCTGAAAGTCTTCGCCGTTTCCTCCAGCTTATTAAACGAATATGTAGTTACATAATCCCGAACATTCTCACTCATACAAACCTCCATTTCTGTGCTTTAAAAACGCACTTCCTGACGCTCACAGCCTTTTCAGACCGTTCACGCTTTTGCTGCTGCCGGCAACTGACAATTCAGCCAACTTCCGAACTAACTATTTATTATAATCACGAGGCTTGTCTTGTTTTGTCATATTGTGAAAAAATATAAAAAAGAGTTCGCAAGCGAACTCTTTCGCGAGGCGCGGATTCGTAAGAATAATTACCTTTCCGCGCCTCTGCGATCCTGCGGAGCATTTTTATTCTATAGGAAGTTCAAAGAACTGTCCTATAGAATAAAAAAGAGTCCCCTTTTACGAAAATATTGCGACTCCGCAAAATATTTCCGCCAGGACTCTTCTGTCAATCCTCTGGCTTTATTAGAATTTCGTCCGGATAAAGCAGTCCGAACTTGTCCTTTGCCATTTCCTCTACAAATTTTTTTGTCTGTACGTACTTCTCATATTCCTCAAGCTCGCTTTTGCGCTCCTGCTGTTCTTTTATCTGCTGTTCAAGCTGTGTCTTCTGTGACTCATACTCATTGTTTTTTTTCACCAGCGTCTGTTTGCCGTTCCACATGGCAACACCCAACAAGACCACCAGAACAACCGCCGTTATAAGTCCTGCTATGCCTGAACGCTTCTGGCGTTTCAAACGCTGCTGTTTTTCCCATCTGGATTCAAACTGCATTTTTTTCCTCTTTTCTTTGATCTTGCAAAAGCCGCAAGTCTGCTCCTGAGACGCCTCACAGCGCCCTGTGTCTTTATTTTAATAAACCGCCAGAGTTTTTTCAATGGCTTTAAAACAAATAAAAGAAATTTCGATATATACTTAACAAAGTATCTTCCGAACGCATAACGGTAAAGCAATGCACCCAGCACCTGGGACACAACGATAAATCCCCTTACAATTCCGTTATTC
Source organism: uncultured Lachnospira sp. (assembly GCA_944381165.1). Classification (GTDB taxonomy): domain Bacteria; phylum Bacillota; class Clostridia; order Lachnospirales; family Lachnospiraceae; genus Lachnospira. The sequence continues at coordinate 37,353 of CALWKC010000016.1, forward strand.
ATCTCATAAACAGAACAAAAAACAACTATGCTCACATGAAACCAGAAAATAATATCCTCGACAGCCATTGTATACACATGGCGGTGCTTCACAATACGCCTGAAAATACGTATACAGTCATACTCCAGAGCAAGCATCATTCCCAGGAATACAGATGACAGGAATGCGCTCCCCTCCCAAATTATGAGTGTACTAACCTTCGTCACCCCGGCTTTTCGCCATCCCCGGACAAACGCAGCTCTATCTCATAAGCCTGCCCAGGAACGACTCTCCCTTCTTGCCAAAGCTGGATACTTCCGAATACTCCAAAGACTGTATGCTTCCATCGATGTCAAGCTCTCCTTTATCAACAGAAAGCCTGTTTACATGAAGATTGCTGCCCTTAATCGTAATTACGCCGTAATCAGTCTCAAGCAGCACCTTGTTTAAGTCAAATGAAATTACATCGCTTATCCCGGTCATCTCAAGCCTTTTTCTGTCTTCCATATTAAGCCTGTGTGAACGCTTTTGTTTTATTTTTTCTTCCATGAGCCGCCTCCTATACATTTTCAGTCCACGCTCACATGCATGGCCTTTTTAAAAATGTATGCCGCGGCTTTCAGATATATTCAAACATTTCCGACGCTTCCTCCTTGCGCACGGTCTCCTTTACATCTAGAACACGTACCTTTACGCTGCGGTTTCCGAACTCGATTTCGATTATATCTCCCGCCTTTACATCAACGGACGCTTTAGCCACTTTTCCGTTAACAGTAACTCTTCCGGCATCGCACGCCTCGTTCGCGACCGTTCGCCTCTTGATAAGTCTCGATACCTTTAAATACTTGTCTAACCTCATAGCTCTCCTCATTTCCGCGCCGCCTTTTGCACATCTTAAGTTTATGTCGGCAGCGCAGACACAAACATATGACAAAAACGGGAAGTCCACCGCTTTTATGCTTTAGTGACCTTCCCGTCTGAATTTGCTTTATTATGCCTCAAATTCCGTGAATTATGCGTTTACTGCATCCTTTAATGCCTTGCCTGCCTTAAACTTAGGTGCCTTGCAAGCAGGAATATTGATAGCCTTGCCTGTCTGTGGGTTCTTTCCTGTTCTGGCAGCTCTCTCAGATACCTCAAATGTACCGAAACCAACTAACTGAACCTTCTCACCCTTCTTTAACTCTTCTGTCACTACGTCGATAAGCGCCTTTAATGCCTTCTCGCTGTCCTTCTTTGTCAATTCTGTCTGCTCTGAAATTGCTGCTACTAACTCAGTTTTATTCATTGTAAATCTCTCCTCAATAGGTATATTATTGGTTACCCCAACAAAATCATTTATAAACTTTTTTATGGGATTTGTCAATATAAACCGCCATTTTTAGGCATTTTCACGGTTTTTAAAGCGTTTTGCCATTATTTTGCTCTGAAATCTTGTTGAAAATGCCTATCTTTCCCTCAAACTCCGTGATTTTACGGCGCTTATGCTCAACAAGAGCGGGCGTAATTCTGCCCTCCTCACAGTATTTTTCATACTCCTCCAAGCTCTCAATTTTCTCCTGGAGCTTTATGGAATTCCAAGTACTCGCACCCAACTCAACGTATTTTAAATATGTCTTTTCACTGCCGTCATCAAATACGTTAGGATGACGCCGCACCATTTTTTTCGCCAGTCCGTCAATCACATCCTCCAGGGTAAACTCGCCTCGTTTCCGCGCTATCTCGGAATACATTACGACCTGAAGCAGCAAATCGCCAAGCTCCTCTCTCAAATTTATAAAATCCTTGTTGTCAACGGCCTCAGCCACCTCCGCCGCCTCATTCAACACACATTCCTTCATATTGTCGTAGTCTCTTGTGCTGTCCCACGGACAGCCGTCCGGCTGCATCAAAACATGCACGACCCGCTGCAAATCTTCCCATGTATAATGTTCTTTTATGTATTCCTGATTTTTCATGATAACCTCCATTCCGGAGCGATTTACGCCTGCGTCAGCTCTGCTGACGCTATTATACTCTACTTAAAAAGGTGCCGCAAGGGCACCTTTTTAAGTAGATAAAGACTATATGCATAATTCGGCATGACGCATAAAATACGTACTTCCTTTCTGATAAAGCTTAAACCTGAAACCTATGATTCCATATGATGTCCGAGGAAATCTGCCGCCACCATTGTAAGATTTTTCTCCGGCTCCGAAAACTTTACTTTTTCGTTTTTTGACAGCATTATAACTGCACCAAGCACATCTCCGTGACTAATAATAGGACTTATAACCTGCGACTGAAACTCATCGGAAAAGCTGTCCGATATTGTTACATACTGCCTCTGAGTACTGTCTGCAAGAACAGTCTCTCTGTCCTGCATAACCTGTTCAAGCTTCTGGCTTACAGGTTTTTCAACAAGCTCTCTCCTCGATGTTCCCGATGCGGCTATAATCTGCTCCCTGTCAGATATGCATACAATATTCCCCGTCGTGCGCGCAAGCGACTCTGCATAGGTTTTGGCGCATTCCGCAAGCCCGCCGAGCGGCGAATATTTTTTTAAAACTATTTCTCCCTCTTTATCTGTAAAAATCTCCATCGGGTCAGTCTCACGGATGCGAAGCGTCCGTCTGATTTCCTTTGGAATTACAATTCTTCCCAATTCATCAATTCTGCGAACAATTCCTGTTGCTTTCATGTCCTTTATTTTCCTCCTGTCGCTTTCCTTTTTTCCTTAACAACATGATGTTATTATGTGGAAATAATAGAAGGATTATGCATAACATACCCGAAAGAATTTTTGAACATTGCACTGTTTTACTTTTTTTCTGTAAAGTGTCTTTATCAGCCGACTTTTTCTGTTGATAAAATATCTCTGTATACTTATAATTTTTCTGCCGCCGCAAAGTGCGGGAAAACATCAAAGCGTGTTTCTTATCGTTTTGTTATGATTTATGATAACATATGGAGAAAAAATTATGCAAAAATCAAAAAAAATTGACATGACCAACGGTCCCGTAATAAAACTTATTGTGCTGTTTGCGCTTCCAATCTGCCTCGGCAATGTGCTCCAGCAGCTTTACAGCACTGTCGATACGCTTGTTGTCGGAAATTTCTGTTCCTCAGCCTCCCTCGCCGCAATAGGCACAAGCTCTCAGCCTGTAGAGATGCTTTTGTGCATATTTCTTGGAATAGGAACGGGTGTATCAATACTTATATCTCAGTACGTCGGAAGCAGCGACTCGCCAAATCTCAAAAATACCGTGGCAACATCAATATCTTTTTTATATATCTGCGCAATCCCTATATCTGTGCTCGGACTTTTTATCGGCCCTCTTGTTCTCAAGTTCATGCAGGTACCCGATGACACAATGGGATATGCTTCGGCTTATATAAATATTGTCTTTCTGGGCACGCTGGGAAATATGGGCTACAATATGAATGCGGGAATTTTAAGAGGCATGGGAAACAGCTCTGCTTCGCTTTTATTTCTTATCATTTCCTGCATAGTAAATATCGTGCTTGACCTGCTGTTCGTCGGAGTGTTCAAAATGAATGTTGCAGGCGCGGCGCTCGCGACAATTATAGCCATGTTCTGCTCGTGGCTTTTCAGTATCGCGTATATAAAAAAGAAATATCCCGAACTTGAGTTTACCGTTTTCCCTAAACGTATAGACAAAAAAATTCTGAAAAGTATTATACGTGTAGGTCTTCCGCTCGGATTAAACAACTCTCTTTATTCGCTGGGACACATTATGATGCAGTCGCTGATTAACGCACAGGGCTCTGTATTCATTGCCGCCTGCACGGTCGGAGGCAAGGTAAACGGTATCGCAAATGTCGCAATAACCTCATTTTCTTCTGCAGCCACAACCTTCTCCGGTCAGAATTTAGGCGCACGGAAATATAAAAGGCTTTCGCAGGGCGGTCTTAAAATCCCTCTGTTTTCAGGTCTTATAACCGCTGCCGCCGGAATAATTGTGACTGTTTTCTGCCGTCCGATTTTAGGCTTTTTTACAAGCGATACCGCCGTTCTTGATATGGCAGCAAGATATGTGCGCATCGTGCTCCCGTTTACATGGTGCTATGCTGTATTCAACGGGATTATCTGCTTTGTCAACGGTCTCGGAGAGGTGCGCTTCCCTACGATTGTAAATATCCTTATGCTTTGGGCTGTTCGTATTCCATGCGGCTACATCATATCGTACTTCTTTGACCCGACATACATTATGGCGTGCTTCCCTATCAGCTTCGCATTCGGAATGCTGTGTATGCTGACATATTTTCTCTCAAAACGCTGGAAGGAAATAAAGAGACTTGGAGCACTTGACAACACCTGAAAAATTTAACGTCAGTATCCATAAAAAAGCGGCGCGGTACAGATAATTTTAAAAATATCTGTACCGCGCCGCTTTTTTATTATTTTATCCCTTTAAGTGAAATACCCCTCGGCAGCCAATTATACGTTTGCACATTGACTCACCGTTAAATTATCTTCTCTTTCTCGAATATGCCTGTGAAATCAGCACATATGCTGCACAAAGCACTGCAACTGCCATAACTGATACCAGCGGAATAATTACTCTCATAGATGTATCACCTGTGCCAGGAGTATTATCTGCTATATCTGTAGTTCCGTCAGTATTATCACCGTCAGGTGTTGCCTGTGAAACATACATGTCAAAAGCGTTATCAATATACATACTGTTCTCTGTAACCATCTGAAGCATAGCCTCCGCCTCGGCAGAAGTCATGTTAAGTCTGTTATTGTCAACCGCAAAGCCCGGTCCGTATGTAAGATACTCTCTGAAACGAGCGTTTGTATATAAGTTTCCGCTCATATCACCGTACCCTGCATCTCCAACCGCATCGCAGAGATAACAGCTTATAAATATTGTGGATGCATCTGCTCCCCACGGACGCGCAAGGCGGTATGAATCTGCCGCAACGCCTGCTTCCTTAAGGAAACGGCAGCCTACAAATACAAGGCCGTAAGGTATATTATCATATGTTCTGGCAGCCGTATAGCAGCCGTCTGCCTTCTTGTCTGTATATCTCGCAACAATATCACAATCATCAAAAACTGCTGAGCCTGAGCCGTAAATAAAATCTACATTACCTGTTATATAGCATTTGTAGAAATACTGCTTTGTCTGCTCATAATTTCCGCTCTCATCCTTAACTCTTGAATCTACAAGCAGTGTATCCTGGTAGCCGAGAAGCTTAAGATTTACACAGATAACCTCATCTGCCACGATAGCAAGAGCGTCAGCCTGCTCATCGCTGCCGTTAGTATAATTATAGCTGTTTTCTATTGTCAGATTCTCCATTGTGAAATAATCGGCTGTCGAATCTACATAGAATGCATTTCTGTCCCACATACCCGTAGCAGTTCCGTCTGCAACAGCCACTGACTTGTAAATTCTTGTGAGTTCCTTATCCTCACCGAGAATGCTGATATGAGGAGCAGTAACAGTAACTCTCTCATTGTAATCGCCGTTCTTTACGAAAATTACAACCTGTTCAGCGTTGTCTGCAGCAACAGAATCAACTGCAGCCTGAACAGTCTTGTATACAGGAATTCCGTCAACCTCTGTTCCGTCTGTTCCCGTAAATGCCGCATCAACTGTAATATCCCAATCCTTTAAATAAACAAAATTCAATGTCATTCTTGTGGCATTTGCATCAGCACTCTCTCTGAACAAAAGCTCATACTCATTTCTTCCCTCGTCAAGAGGCATATCAAAGCTGAACTCTCCACCGGCAGCCACATTAACCGAAGCTACTGTCTGTTCGTCCAGAACAAGCTCCATTATTCCCGCGCGGTCAACAGTACCTTTAACAGATGCCTTATCTGTAAACACTGTGTCGTTAGATTTGTCGGTAATTGTAATATTTGCCGCCTCATCCTCATACAGATAATTTGCATCTGCTCTGTCTGTATTCGTAAGCACCTGAACTGTAGTTGAAGGATTGCTGGTATTAGCTGTTGCAGTATTCTCTGCAACTAAATAATAGAAATATGTCTCAAACTCATCAAGTGTCTCTGTGTATGTTCCTACACCTGCTGCAAAGCTGCCTGCAAGATCAAACTCGCCTGTGCTGACATTTTTTCTGTACAAATTATACTTATCAGCATTAGCCACATCTGTCCATGTAAGCGTTACGACATTCTCAGCGCTGCTTCCGGTAAGTACAGGCACTTCCAAAGGCGTAACATATGAAATTGACTGTGTCTCAAAAGCGCTTGCTTCGCTTGAGCTGTCGCCTGACTTTGCGTATATCTTAAATTTATATGCTCCATCCCCTTCAGGTGAATATGAAAACTCCTCCGTCTTTGATGTTCCGGCAATCTTATACTCGCCGCCATCCTTAGCTACCATTACAATATACTGAACATTTCCGACACCACCCTCAGCCGTCCATGCCAGATCAATGGTCATTCTGTCATCTGAAACCTGAGACTTTGTGACAGATGTAACAACAGGTGCAACACCCTTCGCTATATAATAGTCATTCTGGTCATATAAAACCCAGCCCTCGCTGTCGATAAGCTTTAAATTAGTAATCTCCACACTGGCTGCCGAAACTGCAATGCCGTACTGAACCGGTTTGTCAGCTCCAAGTGCTTCATATGCATCCTGAAGTGTAAACGGCGCATCGGCATTTGTTGCGAGAACAGTTCCGTTTGCAGCCGTTGTCACCATAACTGCTGTTCCGTCCGCATTCTTTGTGTATGCCAGATTATATGTAGTGCCGTTTTCAATATCAATATCTGATGCCTTAGGGTTTCCTCCGTTAGTTGTTCCCCCTGCTGTTGTAAAATTATGCTGTGTCGCTTTGTTTTTATTTGCCTGAAGGAAAGATGCCGTCATCTTAGAGTTGCCGACCTTATCAGCCGCAGCAGCAAACTGACCCACCGCAATACCCTGCTTGTCTGTACCGCTGTTAATACCATACATAGCTACATCTGCCGATACTGTACAGTTCAAATTCGTTGCCGGAAACAGAAGATAGTCGACTGTCTTTCCCGAACGAATATCTCCCTTGTTTGCAGAGCCGTTTCTGTCGCTCACAAGCCTGAGTACATTTCCCTCTGCGCTCTGGCTGAACGTAAATGCCGCGTCATAATCCGCGTCATAATCCGAGCTCTTTGAAAACTCAGGAATAAGCTCACCCGTTGCAGAATCATATACAACCTTCTTTACGGCTTCGCCCAAATCATCGGTGTACTCTGTTGTAATCTTTAAATCCTCAACCGTAACCTTGTTGCCGTCTGTGGCGAAAATTCCGACTGTGGTATGCAAAAGCCCCGTTGAGCCCATACCGCTTCTTCCCTTAATTATATTGGTAAACTCAGCGTCCGTCGCAACAGTATAGTAAACTGAATCCTTTGAAAATTCCAGCTTTACATATACAGACTGATAATCCGCAATGTTTCCGACTGTTGACGCACCGCCGTGTCTTCCGACTCTAATCTGTGCTTTTGAGTAATCCCAGTAAACACCCGCTGCAAAGTCCGTATCCTCTATGCCGTTCTTAGCGATAAGACCGACAGACCCCGAAGTATTTGCAGCATCAGGCGTAACCTTAGCCACCACTGTAGTGTTTCCTTTGGCGCTGAAATACGTATAAAAGAAATCATCCTTTAACGTATCCTTGCCGAACACAGTTCCTGCTCCGTTTACAGTGAACACTCCGTTCTCCTGCGTATAGCTGCCGCCTGTATTATTTCCTACATTGGCTGTTTTTACCACTGTAGTGAGCGGATTTTCTGATTCCGCTTCTTCAGCCTTGGCTACCATCGTCTGACCGGTATAAATCTGAATTCCGCTTATCGCCAGAACTGAGGCCAAAGCCACACTAACCACTCTTTTAAAAAGTGATTTTTTAATCATTCCTGTTCTCCTCCTAACTTTTTTTAAAATGTAATAATGATTTTACTTTATTACAATCTCGCTTACACCGCTACCTCTTTTTCGGGCAACTTGGACTTGATTACAGTTTTTTTTAGGTATATAATAAAAAATATTACAACTGTACAAAAAAAGCTGTTATTATTTTTGGTCAAAATAACTATTTAATTGTCGAAAGGGGCAAACAAATGTCTGTATCTTCACGTTTTGAAATATCCGTCCAGACTCACAGCGCTAATTTTTCAATGTATAATTTTCACGCCCATTCCTGGTATGAAATTTTCTGGCTGAAAAAAGGACAATGCAATTTTTTTATGGACGACAAGGCTTATTTAATGAATGCCGGCGACATTGCTGTTATACCTCCTGATTTAAAGCACAAAACATCATATATTGACGAGACAAACGAAAGACTGTGCATCGAATTTACCGAGGATTTTATACAGCCGTTATTAGCATCGCTCGGAAATCAGACTGTATCGGACAATCTGTTTACCGTACTCCGCCCGCAGTCTGAAAATACCGCAGTAATGGATGCTCTTATAAAAAATATGACAATAGAAAAGCAAACTGACGACTATCTTTGCAGGTCATTTTTGTCAGTATATTTTCAGGAATTTCTTCTAAGAATTATGAGAACACATATCCCGGCAGAGGGACAGACCGTGGAGTCATTTAATTCCAACAACACAATCCAGCTTGCCGTTGCTTACATAGACAATAATTTTCAGAGTAAAATTACTCTGCACGACATCGCGGACAAATTTCACCTAAACGCTTCATATTTTTCAAAGCGCTTTAAAACGGTGCATGGTATAGGCTTTAAGGAATACCTTAACAATCTGCGCATAACACACTCGGAAAAGCTTCTCTTAGAAACAAAAAAGAGCATAACCGAGATAGCCTTTGAATGCGGCTTTGAGAACAGCAACTATTTCGGGGACGCCTTCCGCGGCAAAAACGGTATTTCCCCGACGGAATACAGGAAAGTCAAAGGAAATATACGCTGATAAAAATTTTTCTTGACCTTGACGCATTCCGCATGATAATATACTCCAAAAGGGAGTAGTTCGCATCCGTTTACGGATGTTGTGTTGTTCGTCATCACGCTGCGCTGAGATGCAGCCGGACAGTACACGTAAGGCAACAAGACTTTTATTGCATATCGGTGCAGTAAAGGTCTTTTTTTATTTATTCGGAATTATTATTTATGCGCAGCTTTCGTATAAAATTTTAAATATGGTTTCCGATAATAAATAAAATGCCTCAGCCCGAAGCATTCTATATTTTATACCACTTTAAGATTGGAGGATAACATGAAAAATCACGCTGACGCGCTGATTTTTCATACTGCTGTTTGTGCCGGAGCGTCACAAACATACGCTATCGCAGAAGAAAAATCGCCTCAGCGAATTTTTCTTCGCGTTCCTCCGCGCAAAACGCTCCGGATTGGAGGATTTTTTATGAAAGATTTCTGGAATTGTTCCGCCGACGAAACACTGAAGCATTTCGGTACAACCGCAGCGGGCTTAAGCGATTCGGAAGTACTTCGCATCCGAGGGGAAAAGGGTGAAAATGCCCTTATGGAACAGCAGCCCCCAAGCATTGTAAAAGTATTTCTCAGCCAGTTCTGCGACCTGCTGATCGTGATTCTCATTATAGCCGCGATTATCTCTATGTTTTCCGGCAACGCAGAGAGCACGATAGTTATTCTGCTGGTGCTCATCATGAACGCCATTCTCGGAACTGTACAGCACGTCAAGGCGCAGCGTTCTCTTGACAGTCTCAAGCAGCTCTCTTCGCCAAGCGCAAAGGTTATGAGAAACGGTCAGAAGGTGGAAGTGCCTTCAAAGGATATTGTTCCCGGAGACCTCGTTCTTCTGGAAGCCGGAGATTTAATTGTAGCTGACGGCAGAATTCTTAACAGCTATTCTCTCCAGGTAAACGAGAGCGCCCTCACAGGCGAATCAACAAACGTCGATAAATTTGACAAAATACTCGACAGCAAAACTCCTCTCGCTGACAGAATTAACATGGTTTATTCGGGAAGTCTTGTCACCTACGGCAGAGCCGAGGTGCTTGTTACAGCGACAGGTATGGAGACAGAGCTCGGAAAGATTGCAGGTCTTATGAATGCGGTTAAGGAGCGCAAAACTCCGCTTCAGGTCAGTCTCGACCAGTTCAGCCAGAAGCTCGCAATTATGATTATGATTATAAGCGCGGCTGTATTTGCGCTCTGTATCTACAGAAAAATGCCGCTCCTTGACTCAATGATGTTTGCAGTCGCCCTCGCGGTTGCCGCAATTCCTGAAGCTTTAAGCTCAATCGTCACAATTGTGCAGGCTATGGGAACTCAGAAAATGGCAAAGGAAAATGCCATTATAAAGGAACTCAAAGCCGTAGAAAGTCTGGGCTGCGTATCTGTAATATGTTCCGACAAGACAGGTACACTCACACAGAATAAAATGACAGTCCAGAAGGTCTACATTGATTTTAAGGAGCTGCTTCCTACACAGCTTGAGCTCGACAATCCTCTGCACCGCTATCTTCTCTATGATGCAGTACTTACAAACGACTCAAGTCTCGTTGACGGAAAGGGTATAGGCGACCCTACCGAATACGCTCTTCTTGAAATGTTCAGAAATATTCCTGTTCCAAACTCAGGCTCAAAAGAGAGCACACAGTTTACAGAGGACCATATAAGAAAATATATGACTCGGCTAGAGGAAGTGCCTTTCGACTCAAACAGGAAACTCATGAGTACAAAGTACAACATACATCAGACTCCTACCGTGCTTACAAAGGGAGCTGTCGATGTTCTTCTTGACAGATGTACTCTTATTCAGACCTCAGACGGCATACGGCCTATAACAGAAGATGACCGCGCGGCTGTCAGAAAACAGAACGAAGCCTTTTCAATGGAAGGACTCAGAGTTCTCGCATTTGCATACAAGGAATGCGATGAGCCGCTCACTCTCGAATGCGAGAACAACTTTATATTTACAGGTCTTGTTGCAATGATGGACCCGCCTCGTCCGGAAGCCATAAAGGCTGTAGCAGACGCAAAGCATGCTGGAATTCTTCCTGTCATGATTACAGGCGACCACAAGATTACAGCTACTGCCATTGCTAAGACTATCGGTATTTTTAAGCCGGGCGACATTGCCGTAACCGGAAGCGAGCTTGACGCAATGAGCGATGAGGAGCTTGACAGTAAATTGGAACACATTTCCGTATACGCGAGAGTATCTCCTGAAAACAAAATCAGAATTGTAGAGGCATGGCAGCGAAAAGGAAAAATTGTCTCTATGACAGGCGATGGAGTAAACGACGCACCTGCCCTTAAAAAAGCGGACATCGGCGTTGCTATGGGCATAACAGGAACAGAGGTATCAAAAGACGCCTCTGCCATGATTCTGGCTGACGACAATTTTGCGACTATTATAAAGGCTGTAATAAACGGACGAAACGTGTACCGCAATATAAGAAATGCTATTTTATTCCTGCTGTCGGGAAATATGGCTGCAATACTCGCAGTTCTTTATACCTCCATCGCAGGACTCCCGGTTCCGTTTGCTCCCGTACACCTTTTGTTCATCAACCTGCTTACTGATTCTCTTCCGGCTATTGCAATCGGAATGGAGCCTACTGACGGATCGCTTCTGGACGAAAAGCCAAGAGATCCTTCAGCGGGCATACTGAGCCGTTCGTTCCTCGGACGCATTTTCGGTCAGGGTGCTTTGATTGCTGTTGTTGTAATGACGGCTTATTATCTCGGCTATAATGACCCGATGAACAATTCGGCTCTTGCAGCTACAATGGCATTCGCTACGCTTACGCTTGCACGTCTGTTCCACGGCTTTAACTGCCGAACAAGCAAGCCTATCGCCAAAGCCGGATTATTTTCAAATATATACAGTGTAGGCGCATTTTTAGCCGGCGTCTGTCTGCTGACACTGGTACTGTGTGTTCCTTTCCTGGAAAAACTCTTTACCGTTACGCCTCTCACCGGCACTCATGTATTACAGATTATTGTTCTGGCATTTGTGCCTACTCTGACAATTCAGATTATAAAGTCAATTATGTATATTGTTAAAAAGAAAAACTGACATAACTAAAATAAAGGGCGTACCGAGAGAAAATCGGTATGCCCTTTACTTTTATTCCGGCAGGTCCGGTGTTTTAATTATTATCCAGCAAAAATCTGCGTCCAATACAGGGTGTTTCCGTTCCGGCAGCAGCCTACCCCAATATAAGAATATTCCGGTGTAAGAATATTCATTCTATGCCCCGGCGAATCCATCCATGCATTCATCACTGCCTCAGGTGTAGCATAACCATAGGCGATATTTTCTCCCGCTCTAAAATATCCCATATTTATAACATATGTAAGCGGATTGGAATTGTCCGGGCGCACATGCTCAAATCGAGACACCAATTCGCTGCTTCTGACTGCCGCATAGGAATGCAGCTGCGTCACGCCGGTGAGCGGCGAAAGCCCCTCTTTGCTCCGTTCCTGATTGACAAGATCTACTACTGCCTGCACAAAGTCATCAGTATTTTCCAAACGCGGAATGCTTTGCACCTCCGTGTAACCGCAGCGAAAACAGGTTTTCTCCTGCTGTCCCTCGTAAGAGACCGTAGGCTCCTTTACTGTAACCCACTCCCCAAAATCATGTCCCAAAGCATCTGTATAATTGTCAGTGTACTGTTCCCCGCAGGAGCAGATATAAACAGTATATCCTCCTGATATACAGTCCGGCTCAATCGTATTTGCTGTATAAGCATGAACGTGTTGAGCGTGAGTCTGGATGTCGGATTGAGACTCACCTGTATCAGAAACGCTTTCCTGATTCTCTCCGGTTTCAGCAGAAGCTGTCTCATTGGAAGCTGTCTCATTTGTCCCGGGCTCCTTAGAGTCCTGCACAGAGTCTTGGGATGCCTGTGCGGTACCTTGTGATTTGCTCTCTTCAGAAGAGCTTTGTCCGACTGCTGCGCTTCCGATTGGTAAAACATCGTCAGATACTTTCTTGGTCCCACATGCCGCCAATGATAATACCAGAAATAAGACAGTAAAAACAGTTGCAAATAGTCTTTTCATAAAACACCTCTTTTCTATGAAACTTATTGTAAAGCAGCTTGTATGCTGTTACAGTTTTACTCCTCAGTCACGCATGTAGCAGCCTTGCCGGCGCTGTTACCACAGCTTCTCCCTGTAAGAATACTCGCCTCTGTAATTAGACGCGTTGTATTCCGGATACTTGTAAGGCTCATAGACGTTTTCCTTCGGATTGTCATCCTGCGTATAAATGTACATTGAATTGTAGTCCCATGTGACAATCTCATCGCGGCCGTCTCCGTAAAGATTTACAGCCTCGGCACACAATGTCGGGTGTCCGTCGTCAGGAAATTTTACAACCTGAACTCCGTTTCCGTCAATCAGGCCTCCGCGCTCTGTATCGGCATTCAGAAGAATAAAATCCTGTCCGTCTCCAGTCCAGTTTACCGGAGTAAGCAGATTTCCGTTAAGTTCATTTTCCATTTCCCAGCGCTCATTTCCCTCGCTGTCATAAAAATATACAATTCCCTGATGTCCCCAGAAGTTTACGACAACCATCTCGTAGCCCGGCTCATCAGGACAGTAATTTGCGATACTTACACGCTGAGCGTGTCCTATTCCGTCCTTCTTTAAAAGGTTGCCCTCAAAATCGCTGATTATAAAGCCCTCTTTTCCTGCAACGCACGCGAAATACTTCTTTCCCTTATTAGGTCCCGACATAAACTGCCCCGGAACTATCTCGTCAATATGGTCATCGTCTACCGGCATTGTCCAAAGCTTTTTGCCGTGGCAGTCGAGCATGTTATACCCCACAAGCAGCTCATCGCAGCCGTCTCCGTTTATATCAATCGCAAACGGAAAATGCCCTGTATTCTTGTCGCTCTGAAAATGCCACATAACCTCAAGATTGTCGTTCAAAGCATACACTCTGCAATAGCGGTCCTTAATAAGAATATCACGCGGCTTGTCCAGCCCCCTGAAATTACATATTCTCATGCCGTCGGGATTTATACGGTCAAATGCATAGGTCTTATCAGGCACTCCAATAATTGTTCCATCCTCCTCGCTTGTCGAGTACGGCGTCTTTGCGCGTTTTTTGACCTCTCCCGTTCTTCCGTCAAGTATAAGCACCTCAAAATTTTTCGCCGTGATTACCTCATCAAATCCGTCTCCGTCTATGTCATATATCTGCATCGGCATATCCGCTGAAATTGTGCCAAGCTCTGTATTATCGGTAGGCTCGCCGTGCTGCCATAAAATATTTCCATCCAAATCAAACGCTGTAAGACAGCTTATTGTACCGTATGCGTCACGGTTTACACGTTTTTGACACTGAGCCATAACCATTTGATACTCGCCGTTGCCGAGCAGATGCCCAAATCTTAACTGTCTGCCCGAGCCGAAATTTTTCAGATTAAGTTTCTTGACAAGCTTCATCTCAGGGTATTTCTTCTGCGCCTCGTCGCACTGCCTCCTGTAATCCTGCTCTGCCTCTTTTATCTTCTCAGCAGTCTTTTCATCTGCAAAAACCCTGACTGTGCCGAACTGTGCAGGAATTGTTGCCGTAATTGCAATCTTTCCTCCCTGCTTTGCATAATCAGTATCAAGCTCAAAATATTTTACGCCGTCAACCTCACACACTACATGGCTGCCTGACACTGCCGCTTTCATTGTATAAGTGTCGTCGCAGTTATATTCAAACGGCACGCTCGCAAGCACCTCTATCTCCTCTTTATGGCGGTATTCGAGCTTAAGCTGCTGCTCCTCAAATATAAGCACGAGAAGATTGGCTGAATTTTGGCAGCAGAAACCTATTCCGGCGTTCCCCCACTTTGTGGTAAACATGCGCAGACTCACCTCCAGCTCATAATCCCTCCAGAAACGGCTGCCGCTTGTCAGCATCGGAAATGTTCTGTGCGGTTTGTCGTTTCGTATACGCATCTGCTCCATAAAATGCTTTCCGTTATACTCGGTTATTATCCACGATGCCCCCTGACCGTTGTAGGTATGGTTGCACACCGGGTCATACCATTTGCCGTAATACCCGGAATAATGTATAAAGTGATACTCACCCATAGCAGAATGATTTCTGTCATATGGAAATTCCCCTATCGGAAAATCCATAAAATCCTCATTAAGCAATAAAATATTTCCCATAATTTTCCTCATTTCTGCGCCGCCTTTTGCCCATTGCAGGTTTGTGAAGGCAGCGCAGACACAAACTTGCAGGTGAAAGAATTAACAAATTCTCTACGCATATTATCGTCCGACACAAAATAATTTTCCACTAATAATACTGTCAAAATTAAAAGGTATTACAGTTTTTTTATACAGTTATCGCCAGCCGCGCACACTGTATTCATATCATTTTTAATTGCCTCAATCGCTGTAAACTGATGTTATACCGAGATATTCCTCAAGGCACAGCCCGCTGTTATAGACCTTTTCAGCCAGTTCTTTTCCCAAATAACGCAGATGCCATGGCTCATACTTGTACCCTGTTATGTTCTCTTTGCCCTTAGGATAACGTATAATAAATCCGTACTCCTGAGCATGCTGTTCAAGCCATGCGCTTTCCGGAGTATTTGCAAACGAATCGTCAATAGTGTTTAAATCAAAGCACAGACCTGTCTGATGCTCTGAATAACCCGCCCTGGCGGAATAAGTATCAGCCTCTTCCTTTCCGTCACGCTCAACATAACTGTTATAGAGCCAATACTGCGTATTATATGAGCGGAAGCCCGAAGATATATATAAATTAAGACCTTCCGCTGCCGCCGCACTCTGCATCTCATAAAACGCATCCATAACCGTATCGTCAATTTTTCCGGGATTATAGTCTGACGGAAGCGAATATGTCTTATTGGCGATAAGAATTCCGTTTACATAAGAAACTCCGTCAATAAGGCGTATCTCATAGCCGCGCGCCGAAACACCAGTCACTTCTCCGTCCTGATTTGCTCCGCCGTCTGCTTCTGTTGCTGATTCTGAGGTTTCGCTTTCCGAGCTGCCATCTCCGTTCTCGGCAGAATTTTCATCACCCGTGGAGCTGTTTTCGTTCTGCCCATTTTCATTATTTTGCTGTTCACTCTCTGTCTGAAGCTGACTTTCCTTTACATCAGGATTTTCAGACACACTTCTGCTTTTTCCTCCTCCGGCGACCGCCACAACTCCGATAATCCCGGCAGCCGCAACAATAAAAGCCACAACCGCCAGAACTGCATTGCGCTGTGCTTTCCTTCTCCCTCTCATTCGCGAGGATGATTTTCTTTTTTCCATATGCGTTTCATCCTTTCATTTTTCTATAATAATTTTAATGTATATTCAAATGTGAAAGAAAAGCTTTTGTTCTCTCATTCTGAGGGTTGTCAATAACAGCTTCGGCGCTTCCCTGTTCAACTATGAGTCCGCCGTCCATGAATATCACTCTGTCTGCAACCTTTCTGGCAAAATCAATCTCATGCGTGACAATTACCATTGTCATCCTGTCCGCTGCCAAATCCTTTAAAACCTTCAGAATGCCTGCCGTTATCTCCGGGTCCAGCGCCGAAGTCGGCTCATCAAAGAACAACACCTGAGGGTTCATTGCGAGCGCTCTCGCAATCGCAACTCTCTGCTGCTGTCCTCCGGAAAGCTGGCTGGGATAGCTTTCCTCCCTGCTCTCCAACCCAACCTTTTTTAACAGCGCTCTTGCTGTAGCCACAGCCTCCTCACGGCTTTTTCCCTGTACATGAACAGGCGCGTCCGTAATATTTTTAAGCACTGTATAATGAGGAAAAAGATTAAAATTCTGAAATACGAGCCCGAACTGACTTTTCACCTCCGACAGTTCTCTCTTTCCCACATATGATGATTTTTCGTCCGGCTCGTTTGAAGTTGCATACTTCCCTCCGTAACAAAGAGTCCCCTTATCCATTGTCTCAAGCAGCGTCGCGCAGCGAAGAAGTGTTGACTTGCCTGAGCCTGACGGACCTATCACAGCGACAACCTCGCCCTCGTTTACCTCAAGCGAAATGCCTTTAAGAACTTCAAGCCCGCCAAAACTTTTTTTTACGTTTTTCATTTCCAAAAGCTTCATAATATTTATTCCCCGTTCCGAAGCGTTCTCAAAGTTCCGCCTCTAGTATTTCATTTTTTTCTCAAGAAGTTCCATCACATATGCCACTATAAAATTAAATATATAGTAGAACAGACCGGCTACAAAAAGCGGCATAATACTTGTCTGCGCCGCAGCTATCTGTTTTGCCAGCGTAAACATTTCAGTGTATGCGAGCGCAAAGGCAAGAGATGTATCCTTTACAAGTGTAATCACCTCATTCGTGACAGGCGGAAGCACTATTTTCACCATCTGCGGAAAAATAATCCGCCCGAACGTCTGCACCCTCGAATAGCCAAGCACTGAAGCCGCCTCATACTGCCCCTTAGGAACAGCCTCAATGCCCGAACGGTAAATTTCAGCAAAATATGCCGCATAATTCAGAGAAAATCCTATAATCACAGCGTAAAAACGGTAACTGTTTGACAGCGACATTCCAAACAAATAGTACGGTCCGAAAAACACGACCAAAAGCTGAAGCATAAGAGGCGTTCCGCGCATAATCGAAATGTAAATACGCGCAAGCCAGTTGAGAACTCTGAATTTTGAACGCCTTACAAAGGTTATCAAAAGTCCCAACGGGAGCGAGAATATAAGAGTCAGCACAAATATCGCGAGTGACGCGAGCATTCCGGAGCCAAGCTGACTTAAAATATCCGCAAGCCTTACAAAAACGCTTTCCGTCTCCTCCTGTGTTTCCTCTGACTTCATAACCTCGTCTGTTCCCGGCTCACCGAGACATGCCGAATCCTCAAGTCCCCATTTTTGAACTATCGCATCAAATGTTCCGTCCGCGAGCATTTCATTTAGAGTCTCCTGCACCTGATTGCGAAGCTGCGTATTTCCTTTCTTAAAACCTATACCGTAAGCTTCGGTCGATACATGTTCATCCAAAATTATAAATTCACTGCCCCTGGATTCAACCTCATACTTTGCAACGCCTATATCCATACATATAGCGTCTGCCGAGCCCGCGTCGAGGTTAAGAAACGCGCTGTTATAATCTCCCACCTGCTGCAGCGACTTAAAGCTTGCCGCAAGCGCAATGTTTTCCTCTGTCGCGTCCTCTCCCGTCAGCGCCGCAAGCGCAGATGAATCCGACTGCACGATAACATTCTTTCCGGTTAGCTCCGAGAGCTTTGTTATGCCGGAGCTCTTCTTTACAACCACAACCTGTGAATTGTCAACGTATGCAGAACTCCATGTGTAGTCACTCTCACGCCCGTCCATCGTAAAACCGTTCCAGATACAGTCAATCATACCGGAGTTTAACTCCATATCCTTGCTCTGCCATTCAATGGGCTGTTTTACAAGCTCCCAGCCATTGCGCTCACAGACCTCAGCCGCCAAATCCAAATCAAATCCGACATATTCTCCGCTGTCGTCCTTATATCCATACGGCGGAAATTCAGCGTCAAATCCTACTGTAAATGTATCTCCGCTGTTCTTAGCCGAATTGTCCTGTGTTGTCTTTCCTGCGCAGCCTATAAGCGCTCCCGCTGCGGCTGCCGTCAACGCTGCCGCAAGCATAAATTTTTTAAGTATCTTTCTCAACTCTGTTCCTCCCTTGCCCTACTTCCGGGCATCTTTCATTTGCGATTTTAAGCAAAGAATTCGCTTGCGAACTCTTTCGACGGAAAAAATCTCGCAAACCGAGATTTTCCGCCTGCGGCGGGTCGCTTTAGCGGCATATTCTTCTCCGCCGCAGTGCGCTCCCCAGCGGAGTGTGTTTTTACTTTATAGGAAACGCAGTTTCCTATAAAGTAAAAAACGGCTGTGACAGCTTTTGTTCTGCCACAGCCTTCCGCCTAACTCTCAAGTCCTGTCACCTAATGCCTTTTTAGCCTCTTCATACGAATCCATATGTATATATATGTCACATTTCGCATTCTTTGCACTGCCTAGAAACTTAAATAAGCCCGAATGCGTCTTCCACTTTTCACAATATGAAATATTATTCTTCCGTAAGACCTTTTCTATTTTCTTGCATTCCTCCGGTGATACATCAGAACGCAGAACTCGCTCATTCGTACCAAATTCTGCCATAATAAAACGCCTCTTTCTCATTTATTGTTTATAAATGATAACATATTTCCTTAAAAAAATCCATACAACAATGATTAATTATGTAAGGCAATTTCAACTTTTACATTTATTTTATCCGAATCCGTTATTTTTATTATGTCTCCGCTGCCGCCCGAAGAAATCGTTTTCAAGCACCGCATGAATTTTATCTGCCGCCGACAGGACCGTCCCAGTCGGAAAAATCCGTCCTCTTTATGCATAAATAATATTGGTCATCTTTATTTTTATATATTACAATGTAACAATATGGGGGGCGTCCTCCCAGGGTGTCCTGAAACAAAGTCACCCTTTCTATATATCTCGGATGGGTATAGTAATACGCTAAAAGCTCAGCATCCTCCTCAACCATCCATTCCTCGGGATATATTTTTTCCGGCTCAATGCCCTCCCTTTTCACAACCTTTTTGCCTTTCGTTTCAACAAGTAAATTTACTACAGAACTTGCATTCAGCACCTCCTCTTTCAAAGCTTCATGAACTTGTCTTTTGAATGCGCGCATCATTGCATTCTGTGCCAACGATGCCCTGCTATTAGCAGCATCAAGTTTATCCCAAAGCCTGTATGCATCCCTTTCGCTGATTTGAAATTTCCCCGTATAATTGCCGTTTTCCTTATTATACTTAAATTTAATTTTCTGGCAGAAAAGCGGCAATGTAAAATCCTTTTCATACCACATAACTGTATTTTTTATTATATAGCGCGGGCTGTTGATATACATAAGCACCCCCGATACTATCAGCAGAAGCGCTGCCGCGGCAGTACATATTATCGTTTTTTTCTTTTTTTTCATATTCCCCTCCATGTTCTCAAAACATATCTGACAGATGATTATTCTGTTTAGTTTTCTTCATCAGCGCCGCATGGACTTCTATCTGCCGCCGATAGGACCATCCCAGTCGGAAAAATCCGTCCTTTTTATGCATAAATAATATTTGTCGTCTTTATTTTTATATATTACAATATAACAATACGGCTCTCGCCCTCCCAGGGCGTCCTGAAACAGAGTCACACCTTCTATATATCTCGGACACGTAAAGTAATACGCTAAAAGCTCTGCATCCTCCTCAACCATCCAATCCTCAGGATATATTTTTTCCGGCTCAATGTCCTCCCTTTTCACAACCTTTTTGCCCTTCGTTTCCACAAGTAAGTTTACTAGCACTGTTGCATTCAACACCTCCTCTTCCATATCTTCAAGACGTTTTCGAGTGTAGCTAAAAAGGGCATTCTGCGACGATGCAAACCTGCTTTGAGCGGCATCAAGTTTTTCCAAAAGCCTGTCTTTATCCCTTTCGCTGATTTGGAACTTTCCCGTATAATTGCCGTTTTCCTTATTATACTTAAATTTAATTTTCTGGCAGAAAAGCGGCAATGTAAAATCCTTTTCATACCACATAACTGTGTTTTTTATTATGTAGCGCGGGCTGTTGATATACATAAGCACTCCAAATATTATCAGCAGAAGCGCAGCTGCGGCAGTACATATTATTATTTTTTTCTTATTTTTCTTATTTTTCATAGCTTCCTCCAAATCCTCAAAACATGTCTGACTGACGAT
>CALWKC010000017.1 GCA_944381165.1 uncultured Lachnospira sp.
TTTCAGGGCGTCCGTTATGCTCTGCACAGCGTCCGCTCTGAAACGCATCGGAGTCCGCTGAGCTCCGCAGAATGCAATTATTGCGGGAATATATCCGTTTCAGGAGCTGGTGCTGAAAAAATACAAGCCGGATGAGCTTGTAACTCCGCAGACGCCGCCTGTGTTTATTTTTGAGACAGATGACGATATGACTACGCTTGCCGATAACAGCGTTTGTTTTTATATGGCGGCAAGAAAAGCCGGAGTCAGCGCAGAACTCCATATTTTCAGGACCGGGGGTCACGGCTTCGGGCTGGGTGATGACAACACCCAGACAGGAGGGTGGAAAAAACTGTTTGTTAATTGGGCGAGAGGTCTTGGAGTTTTGTTATAGATAGAGAAATAACGCGATTGAAAAAGGTCACAAAGTCTATTCAATTTTGTTAGACAGTATTTTTTAATACTGCTGTTCTACGGCTGGTTTGCAGCTTTGGAGCAGCAGTTTTTTAATATATTGATGTATGTGCTATTTTTTACAAAAAATGTGCTAATTTTTACAATAGAAACAAAAATACTAAATATAGGTTTATAATATTAACATAAATTTTATGAGGAGAATTTTGACATTGACCTCTTTGTTCGTGAGCCTGTGATGTATGATAAAAAATTAATGATATAGTTGAGCTTCAAATTAAATGATATGGATTCATAAATCTTGATTGTTTATTGCTATAAAAAAGAAATTAATCATATAATCCCATGTAGGTGACAACAATATAGAAAGCTTGGAGTAAATAAAACTGTCCTTGTTATATTATAAAAATGTCACAGAAACTGTCCTGTTTCGGTCAAAACCAATGATAAAATAAATATTTATTTTAATATAAAAAAGGGAGCTGCCTAGTGAAAAGAGTTTTTATATACAAGATTTGTGTTTATGCACACTTCACATAAATCTTGTATGCAAGAGAAACGTGTGCAGAAATGAGGTTATAAATGAAGAAAAGATGTTTTAAAAGTATTATGTGTTTGTTTTTATCAATTATTATTTTTGGGATTACACCGGAATCTGTGTTTGCTGAATATAATGAAACAGTAAGTAATGCAGCATATGCAGGGTCTACACGTTTTCAATATTCTTTACATATGGAGAATTTTTCAGCATATGCATATTTAGATGCAGATTATCAATCTGAATTATATTTATGTGGATATGTTGAGGACAGATTAGGGGACTATTTCAACAACACATACACATTTTCTGCTGGAGACCAATGGGGATATAGCATAGGTGCAGGAAGAGAAACGGCATATTTAACATGGCAGTCACATGCTGAGTATAGAGTTGATTCTGAAGATGGAGGTTGCTCAACATCTCTTAATTTGCATGAATAAATATTGTTCATATTAGTAAGGATAAGTGTTAAATATATATTAGCGATTATTCTGGTTATGGTCTTTAGCCTATTTGTCATGGTTTAGTTTTTCGTGTTGCGAAAAACTAAACCATGAGAACAATAAACCACCAGCTATGTGGGTGGTAAAGTAAGCTTTATTTATATTGGGGAGGAATATTTATGCGTAATCATAAAAAACAAATAATCATTACATCAGCAATAATTTTGACAGCGGCTATTATTTTGTCGCTGTTTTTTGTTATTAAAAAAAATAATACCGATATAAAGCTTGAGATTAGAACATCCGAATTGGATGAGCAGAGTTATTGGAATCCTGATATACACGGAATTGCGAAGGCGGAGAACGGATATTACTATTTGACAAGAGACAATATGGTGATAGTCTTAAAATACTTTGACAAACAAATAAATACGGCTGTTCCCGTATGCGCAAAGGCTGAATGTACACATACTTCAAAGGACTGCAATGCGCGTTTTGACATGGAGGAGTATCTGAACGCTGCGGTTTATTATTACAGAGATAATATCTATATGGTAAAGGTGTCAAACGGCATGGCAAGGCTTGTTTGTATAAAAAGCGACGGAAGCGAGAGAAAGGAAGTCGCGGATATTTTTGCGAATGACCTTGTTTCGTCAATTTCTATGGTGTTTCATGGCGATTATGTGTATGCTTATGACCATTTGGGGCATACGGGAAGTGGAAAAAGCGGCAAGGAGATTATCAAAAAAATAAATATCTACAACGGAAATTCAGAGACTGTTTTTGAGTATGAGGGAACTGACTGTGCGATTAACGGGGCAAAAAGCTTCGGTGATAAGCTGTTCTTTAAGGTTTTCGGATATTCGATAGATAAACAGACATTAAAGGCAAAAATGGATTTTAAGCTGTACTGTTATGATTATAATACAGGCGAGAGCAGCAGGGTTTCAGATATGAATATAGCTGATTATTACGTTGATTCAGAGATGGGAGTTTTGTATTATTTTGTTATCGGAAAAGGTTTATATTCTCAGAAATTAAACGGTGAAAATAATAAGCTGTTATACGCCGCAGACGAAAATATGGTTTCAGCGGTACTTTCCTATGACGGAAAGTATATTTATATGGGAAACGGCGGCATAGGCAGCACTGCCGATATTACTAAAAGTGTTGAGCGGATGGTACTTGTGCTTGATACGGAAGGAAATATTGTAAATACAATAACTTTGGGAGATGAGATAAATAATCTGTACTTCGGGGATGAAAATTATTTATTCGTGACAATCGAAAATGAGCTTGCCTATATTGATAAAAGTAAAATAACGGAACAGCAGACGTGGAGTATTCCGGAATAATACATCGTAAGCTATTTTTATTCTATAGGAAAGCTCTTTGAACTTCCTATAGAATAAAAATGCTCCGCAGGCTCGCAGAGGCGCGGAAATGTAATTATTCTTACGAATCCGCGCCTCGCGAAAGAGTTCGCCTGCGAACTCTTTTTATGCAAAAAATATACCGGTTTTTGCAGCCTTGCGGCTTAAAAATTTTTATTAAGTAAAAATGAAGCGGGACTTTTTAAAATAGAAGAGATGCCTGAGAGAATTTCCAATAAAAGCACGTTAAGGCGGCAGTCAAGTACTAAAGAAGGATATGCATACGGCAGATTAATATTATATACAGGTGAGCTTGCAAAATATGAAAATATTAAGTCAATTGAATATAGTCTTGAAAACTGTGTGGGAAGTTTTATGGACACAAAAGAGGTTGGCGAAAAGTTAAGCGTTAAAGAGGCAATTATGTCTACTGAGAGTATTCCGTATATTCTGGAGGGCGGCTCGCAGGAAGACGTATATTTTTCAGTGTATTATTATTATGACCTGTCACACAGCATTAACGAACAAACGAAGGAAATACAGGAGTGTGTTAAGCATTTAAGGATAACGATGAAAATAAATTTTGACGATGGAAGCTCTAAGACGGAGGAATATTCTGTTCTATATAAATCGGAGACGTCATCTGAGTTTTCTATGATGAGATTTTGCCGTCTTGAAAAGTAATAATTAAAAACGGCAGCAGGGGGAGGTGCGGTATGGAAGAGTTTCGACGCGTGTTTAACAGAAAATTTTTAATTTTGTTTGCGGGGGTTATTCTGTTAAATCTCGGGCTGTTTGCGTACCGTCAGACAGGCGGGCAAAGCATTTCGGAATTTATTTTTGAGAGCCGCGAGCGCGAATGGATCGTGCGGTATTACAGCAGCTACGATAACAGTACAGCGGTGAAGGTTATACAGAATGATATTGAGCTTATACAGAATTACAGAAGGCAGACAGACGCAAATGAAAATACATATACTCAAAATGAGTTGCCCAATAATGAGAAAAGTGCTGTATCAGAGGAGCTTTACGAAAACAATGAGTGTCTTAAAAGATACGTCGGTCTGATTTCATGGCAGCAGACTGTGTTTTTAAACGTGCTGAGAGAAGTGAGCACTCATGCGGATTATATTGCCGGCTATTCGGACAGTATAAAGCAGATACAGCTAAATGCCAAACAGCTGACTAAGTATTCTATTTTCGCCGACGAGAGTTCGTTTTCATATAATAATATAATAAAAACAGCGTCGGATTTTGAGAGGGCGTCGCAAATAGAGCTTTTTCTTGTAAATGATGCGGCGACAGAAAATTTTGTGTCGTATTATTACATTTTTTATCTCTCGCTTGGGTTAATGGTATTTATTCTATATGAATTATTTATGGAGAGAGAAAACGGAATGTGGGAGATGGTGCACAGTGCGGGAAGCGGGCGCTTAAGGCTTGCAGCTGTGCGGCTTGGGATTATTGCAGCGGCTTCGGCTGTCATAACGGCAGGTCTTTATTTTTCAACCTGTCTGCTTTCATTTATATTATATAAAGGCTGGAATTCCCTGTCTGCGCCTGTTCAGACGATACATGAATTTTCAAAGTTTACGCTTCCAATGAGCCAGTTTGGCTATATTTTATATAATTTTGCAGTTAGCGCTGCCGCAGTATTTGCGCTTGGCACACTGCTGTGGATGATATTTGTCCTGTGCAGAAAAAGAAACCATGCTCTTATTGCTGCGGGGCTAACAGTCGGACTTGAGGTGTTCCTTTACCAGAATATACAGTCACAGAGCATATACGGGATTTTAAGGCAGATAAATATTGTGCGTCTTATGAAAATAAATGAAATTATAAGCACATATGCCAATCGCGGCTGGGGGAGCTTTGTTGTGTCGGAAACTCAGCTTTTGGCTACTGCTCTGGTGGTTGTGTTCACTGTTTCCGCATTGTCTGCGGTGTGCGGTACTGTATACATGAGACCTCAACAGAAAAAGTCCGTTCTGGCTGTAATTTTTGACAGGATATGGGAGGGTTATCAGCGTATTCTGGCGGTAGCGGTGATTACCGCAAAAGAGTTTCATAAGTCGCTAATCACTGCCAGAGGAATTACCGTTGCGCTTGTTATATTTTTAATAACAGCTTATTTTGTGGGCTACGGAAAAATGACGTTCTCAGACAGCGCAAAAGACAGAGATGAAATATATTTGAGTCAGGGCGGAAAGGAGTATACTCAGATTGAAGAAATGGTGTCGGAGAGAATTGACGATTACAGGGTGGCAGTGCTTGCGGCACAGGAGTGCAGTGAGCGCTACGATAACGGGGAAGCGTCTCTTGAGGAGCTGACTGAAGCGTCAAATACAGTATTTGCATATTCTTCGCGTCTGGGTGCAGTGTCAGAATTTCAGGAGAAGCTGACATATCTTGAAAAAATAAGGACTGAATACGGCATTGACGGATATATGATTTCAGACAGGGGATATGAGGAGATTTTCGGAAAATATTCAAAAGTGCGTGAGCTTGTTATCCTTATTGTGCTGTCGGCAGGAATTGTGCTGATTATTTCTGAAAATGCGGCAATAGAGCACAGAACGGGAATGGAGAACATAGTGCGCTCGTCATGCAGGGGGAGGAGCTGGATACAGAAAAAAAGATTTGTTTCGGGGCTGATTCTCACTATAATTTTATTTATTGTAATTTACGGATTTGACATTGCAAAAATGTATTCTTATTACGGAATGCCGTATCTTGATGCGCCGTTGATGAGTCTTACATTTATGGAGGGCTGTTTCCTTAACGGGACCATAGGAACATGGATATTTTTAAGGCTGTTGGTTAGGTTTGTTTATGTGCTGGCGGTATTTGTGCTTTCATATATGTGCGGAAAAGCTTTCGCAAAGAGAAACGGCCGTGCGGTTTCATTTCTGCTTGCGGTTGGAGTAATTGCTTCGGTTGTGCTGTTTGACAGCGCGGGGTGGCTGCTTTAGCATCAGAAAGGGGTACATATGAAAAAATCAGAAAAATACATCTTATAACGACTGGCACTGGGTATTTCAAAAAAATGCAGTTTCAGGGGAGTGGGAATATTTAAGCGACGGCTATGGAGTGTAAAATACTGCAAAGCACAGCTTACAGTATGGAATAAGATGATTCCCATACCGAAGGAAAAGTACAGAACAGTAAAAAAGAAATATAAAGATTTGTGCGACGCCGGAATGTCCGATTTCTGCCACAAAATATCCGATTTCTGACAAGGATGTTGATTAATGTTTATAAGTTGATATTATTAAGGCAGAGATAATAATACTTTAGTATTATGACAGGAACGTGAAGTTTTAATAATATATAGGAATTGCGGCTGGAGAAGTTTTATTATGTCAAAAAATTATCTTTAAGGCTTGCTTTACGGTTTATAGTTGTGAGGTCTGTGTTTGTACTTTACTGTATAAGCGGTAAAGTAACTTCAATAAAGAAATATTAGTGCTGTTCGTTTATGTTTTTTTGGCGTAATTGCTTGGCGTTTGACAGTGCGCGATAGATGCGTTAGAGAGTAAAGGTATTTGTTGACAAAGGTTATGATTATTTAATTAATAAGAAATGGAGGGATTTTATGAAATGTTGTTTGTTTAAGAAAATGGTTGGAGCGATTTTGTCGTGTGTTATCATAATGACCTCTTTATTAGATACTTTTGGGCAAGGAAAGACATTGAATAATGAAATAAAAGATGAAAATAAATATGTTTTGTATACAGATGTTATGTTAAATGGACAAGAAATAGATGACGAGGCAGAGTGTATTTTCAGAGAAATGATATATTCATCTGGTTTGTTTATTGATAATATGCAGAATACTTTATTTATGCTTGCTGAAAATGAAAATGTGTCGGCGTATTATGTTGACCCAAATAAACAAACATATAATCACATTGTATCATATATAGAAGAAGATGGTGAATTAAAAGATGCCTATACGGTTATTAGAAGAAGTGTTGCTACAGGACGAACAGAAGAATTGAAGAATACCAGTATAATGGGTTTTGTTATAACTGTAAATTTTGATTATTATTATCCTGGTAATAATGGCTATAAAGACCCATATTATAAACACGGAGCATTATCTGTAAAGACAGCCTCAAACCCAATGATAAAATCTGTGGGTAATTTTAATTGTGTATATGTTTCGAGAGGTATAGAAACAGATAGTGAAGGAAACTGGAGCGGAAATCATATAGAAGCTGTTACCAGAATAACAAGAAACTCTTTAAATTATGGACAGACAATAACATCAAATTCAAGTAATGTGGGAAATCCATATATAGCAAAAAATGGAAGTTCGGTAGATTTTGGAGTCGCATTTACAGGTGTGGCATATAGGTTTACATTTGGCGGAAGAGAGTATACGGATTATAAAATAATTTGCTATGATGAGGCATGGTATCTTCCTGATTTTGATGATTTTAACTGGGGATTTTGAGTGTTATTAGGAAGGAGGTAATTGTATGGTAGTGAGAGAGCGTACTACGGGACAACCTGCATGGCAGTTTCCAATATGGATACAGATTATAGCATTTATAGTTTTAGCTGTTGCTGTCATATATTTTTTAGTTGCTGTTTACAGACATTTTTTGAAAAATATAATAGGAAAAAAAGTTAAGGTTAAGGCTTGCCTTGTTTCAAAGGTAGAGGAACAATATAAAGAGGTTAAAAGCAGTATGCGCAGCACAGGTATTCCAAGTCCTCAGAGCGGATTTATATACGGAAAGAAGGGGACGGCATACAGGCTGTACTTTAAGACAGAAAAAGGGGATGTTCAGCTTGACGTAACTAAGGAAATATTTGACAGAATTGATGAGGGAAGCATTGGTATTTTGGAATATAAGGGAGATTATTTTTATTCATTTAAGTAACAAAATTGAACGCAGATATAATATGAAAACAGTAAATATTATAACAGAGATTTGTTTTTTGTATTCAACGCAAAAACCGGAGTACATAAAATAGGAAGCAGGCTTTATACGTTATTACTGATATGTAGGAATTGAGCCGGAAAGGGACGTATATGAAAAAATCCGAAAAATATATTATTTTAACTTGTATCGTTGTGATAGTTGCAATTATAGCAGGAGCGGTTATTTACAAAAATATAAATAAACCGACAAAGGGTGTCTGTGTTGAGCAGGGCAGAATTGTCAACGGATCCGCTCCGTTTACATCGGAAGAAGTTTATTCCGCTATGGAGGCGTTAAAGGTTTTGTTTGAGGATAAATATGTTGGATGCCATATGACAGATATGTGGTACAGTGAAACAGGAGGTACAAATTACAAAACCGACACGGACAGCAGGATTACATTGCATGGAAATGTAACAACCGGTTCAGTTTCAATAGGGCGTATGCAGAAAAATACATCTTATAGCGACTGGCAGTGGGTATTTCAAAAAAATGCAGTATCAGGGGAGTGGGAATATTTAAGCGACGGCTACGGTGTGTAGAATGCTTTTGCAGAAACAGCAGCGGTTTTTAAAATTTCAGACTGAGCAGGGATAACGGCTATGAAAAAATTAAGCGTAATAGTATTATTTTTAATTTCATTTATCTTTATCGGCTGCGGAAATAAAGGGGCGGATAATTTAAATGATAAAGAAAAAAATGATGAGCAGAGTATGCAGGAGAGAGAGTCCGCAGTAGCCGGGATATGGGGTAATGATAGTGAGACGGAGAAGACAGCATCGGTGCTGTCTTCAAATGATATAAAAAATACAGAAGGAGTTCCTTCTGAGTATACAAGTATAACATGGGAAAACGATAAATATAGCGCACAGCTTTTATATGAAGCAGGTATATGCATGGTTTCATACACCGGAGCTGCGGGAGACGTAAAAGGGATTGAAATAAGCGCGGCGTCAGAGCGGGCGGCTGACGTCGAATTTTATGAGGAGGACTTTGACAACGACGGAAAGGACGAGTTGGGGGTAATCTGGATAAAGTCGGCAGGCAGCGGAACTGTCCAGAAAAATTTTCTGGTGTACGACTTTGAGGAAAAAGTGACGAACAGGATTTTTGATGAGAAGAGCGGAAAGGTATCGTTTAATGAAAGCCAGCGGGAAAAAATTTCAGAACTGATGAGCACATGGGATAAAGAACAGCTTTTTAAAGAGACAGGAATTGAGAGCAGCTGGCTTGAGGAGCTTAACACAGATTATTTTGCTGCCGAGCCCGTTACAGATAACGGAAAAACAGCCGTACAGGTGAGTTTTAAATTAAGCGTTATGAACTCAAACAGAGAGCTGAACAATAATATATTTTGCGTGCTTATGCAGTATAACGGTGAAGAAGCAGAGCCGTATGCTGTGTGGTTTGAGTGAATTTTTCGCTTCCGTTATCCAAACACCTATATCAAAACCACAAAATCCCGCCGTTTGCAGAGAGTAATTGTAAAGCTCTGTAAACGGCGGGGCTTTTGTTTAACCGGTATTAAATGATTTAATATAAATAATATGAATATGCTGCGGCGCCTGAAATGATAAGAAGGAAAGTTAAAATAAAGAGCAAAATTCCCAGAATCAGGCCTACAAGAAGCGCAATCTTACAGCGCTTGAGCTGTCTTTCATATTCATCGAAATAACCGTATTTATAGTTGTTGTTTGCCTGAACAATAAAAATAATGCCTATCACTCCGCAGATTTTGCTGAGGAAAATCGTGCACAGAATACTTAATGTCAGCCATGTGGCAAAGGTCGGCGCGCTCTGGCGCGGCATATTATACTGTCCGTTGTAGCCGTTGTTGTATGGCTGGTTATAACCGTTTCCGTAAGGATTGTTATAGCCGCCGTATTGATTATTGTATCCGTTATTGCCGTATTGACCATTATAACCGTTATTCTGGGTATTATTGTAGCTGTTATACTGGTTGCCGTAACCATTGTAGCCGCTGCCGTTGTACTGATTGTAGGCGCCGCTGTTGTTACGGCTGTCGTATTGATTGTTATAGCCGTTGTTGTATTGGTTATTGTAACCGCCGTTTGCCTGATTACTGTAATTGCTGCCGGCATTGGCGCTCTCGGAAGTATTTCCGGCTGTATTGTTAAAATTATTTGTATTCTTTCCGTCCGTGTTATTTGAATTATTTTCGTTTGTGAACGGGTCTGGTGTGTAATTATCCATTAAAACTCCTCCATGTTATACTTGCGGCATATTAAAATAAATAGTACATTTATAATTAAAATATGTCTATATAAAAAGTTTAATAAACGTAATTACCTGAGTCAAGTAAAATTTTTTGTCAGTTAAAATAAAAATTTTGGATTTAAACCTGTGCGGAGGAAAAGAGAGCAGAATGAATATTATATATGAAGATAAAAAAATTATAGTTGTCAATAAACCCGCCGGACAGCTTGTGCAGAGCGGAAAGTCCTTTGAATTGGATTTGACAAGCGAGGTTATAAATTACAGAAAAAACCGAGGGGAAAGCTGCTACGCTGCGGTTATAAACAGGCTTGACCGGCCGGTCAGCGGTATCGTGCTCTTTGCAAAGGACAGAGCCGCAGCGGCAGATTTAAGTTCACAAATGCAGGCGCAAGGATTTTGTAAACAATACCATGCTGTTGTATGTGGAAAACTGCCACAAAAAACAGGAGAATTTGTGGATTATCTTCAAAAGGATGCAAGAGCAGGAGTATCACGGGTTGTCAAAAAAAACGACTCCGGTGCAAAACCTGCAAAGCTTTTTTATGAGGCAGTAAAAGAAATTGTTGTAAGAGTTGAAAATGCTGTGTCTGATAAAAACGAATATTTCACGGAGTATGATAAAACGGATAAATCAGATAAAGCGGAGGAGCAGATTTATACGATTGTAAAAATAAGGCTTATTACGGGAAGACATCATCAGATAAGAGTTCAGTTCGCATCGAGAGGACTGCCTCTTTTGGGGGATATGAAATACGGAAGCCCTGCGCTTTGCGGCGCTTCAGTTCCCGGAATTGAGCTTAAAAAAAATGAGATTGCACTGTGTGCATCGTCTCTTACAGCGGCAGGACATGAATTTTCAGTCAGACCGGAGTGGTTAAAAGAATAGTATAGACGCGTTCCGGCAATAATTACATAAAAGTAATTATTCGGAGGCGAAGATTGAAAGAACAGTGGACAAACAAGCAGAAACTGCAATATCTGGCAGGAGCGGCGGTAATAGTTTTGACTGTCTATCTTGGCTTTAAATATATTTTTCCTCTGGCTGCGCCGTTTGTGATAGCTTACCTGATAGCTCTGATTATAGAAAAACCTGTGAATGCACTGTCTAAGGTATTTCGGGGCCGAAAAATGATTGCGTCGGGAATTATTGTGTTTGTATTTTCGGCAATACTGTGCACGGTGCTGGGAGCGGTAATATATTTCGGAATAGCGGAGATACGGGCATTTATAAAAAATTATGATTATAATATGGTTGCAGTCAGGCAGACAGCGGCAAGAATATGTTTTAATATAGACGGCTGGCTGGGGCTTGCCGACGGTCAGTGCCTCGAATTTGTGTGCAGATGCATGGAGCAGTTTGAGAAGGCAATCAGCGACGGCGGGACGTCTCAGATGATGACAAAGGTTGTATCGGTATCATTTCCGGCTGTCGTAAAAACAATTACAGTTGTGGGCTCTGTTATAATATGCTTTATATCGGTGGTATTTTTGTCCACATCGCTTGATTCTGTGAGGAACTGGAAGAAGACAAGCTGTTTTCACAGGGAGATAAAGGCAGTGGGAGACAGTCTGCACAGGCTGATAGATGTTTATTTTAAGATAGAGCTCCTCATAATGGCGGTAAACGCAACGCTATGCACAATAGCGCTTATGATAATAAAAAACCCCTATGCCGTTGTTATAGGAATAACAATAGGCATAGTAGACGCGCTTCCAATATTCGGTACGGGTACGGTGCTTCTGCCGTGGGCGCTGTTTGAGCTTGTAAATAAAAATATTACTACGGCGGCTGTGCTTGTTACAGTGTATGTAATCACATATTTTGTGCGCGAGATTATGGAGAGCAAATGCTTGGGCGACAGAGTCGGAATATCTCCTTTTATTATGCTTATGGCTATATTTTTGGGGCTGCTCGTATACGGACTGTTTGGATTTATTCTGGGGCCTGTGTCATTTTGCATAATGAAGGCGCTGATACTTTACTTGAAAACAGAGATTGAACGTGGTACACTAAAAAATACGTAAAATGCGGCTTGGGCAAAAGATTTTGCAGGCGGTATAATTTGAGAAAATATTCCGCGGCGGCGTTTACAAAATTAATACGCGCGCACAGCGGTAAATTTGGAGGTAGAAATGGCAGAAGACAAAAAACTGGTAGAGGCAATCACATCTATGGATGTGGATTTTGCGCAGTGGTATACAGATGTAGTAAAAAAAGCCGAGCTTATGGGTTACTCAAGCGTAAAGGGCTGTATGATTTTCAAACCGGCGGGATATGCGATTTGGGAGAATATTCAGCGTGAACTCGATGCAAGATTTAAGGAGACAGGAGTTGAGAACGTATATCTTCCTCTTTTTATTCCTGAAAGTCTTCTTCAGCGCGAAAAAGACCATGTTGAGGGATTTGCCCCTGAGGTTGCGTGGGTTACTCACGGAGGAGATAATGAGCTTCAGGAGAGAATGTGCGTAAGACCGACATCTGAGACGCTTTTCTGCGATTTTTATAAGGATGAGATACAGTCGTACAGAGATTTGCCTAAGGTGTATAATCAGTGGTGTTCGGTTGTGCGTTGGGAGAAGGAGACAAGACCGTTTCTGCGCTCGAGAGAGTTTCTGTGGCAGGAGGGTCATACTGCTCACGCAACACAGGAGGAGGCAGAGGAGAGGACTCAGCAGATGCTCAATTTATATGCTGATTTCTGTGAGGAAGTACTGGCTATTCCTGTAATCAGGGGAAGAAAGACAGATAAAGAGAAGTTTGCGGGAGCGGAAGCTACCTATACAATAGAAGCGCTTATGCACGACGGCAAGGCTCTGCAGTCAGGTACAAGCCACAATTTTGGTGACGGGTTTGCTAAGGCATTCGGAATACAGTATACAGATAAGGATAATAAACTCAAATATGTACATCAGACTTCGTGGGGAATGACAACACGTCTTATCGGAGCCATAATCATGGTACACGGAGATGACAGCGGCCTTGTGCTTCCGCCGAGAATTGCTCCTGTACAGGTTGATGTTATTCCTGTTATGCAGCACAAGGAGGGCGTTCTTGAAAAGGCGTACGAGACAGCTCAGGTATTAAAGGCAGCAGGGCTTCGCGTAAAGGTTGACGACAGCGACAAGAATCCGGGCTGGAAGTTTTCTGAGCAGGAGATGCGCGGTATTCCGGTGAGAGTAGAAATGGGACCGAGAGACATTGCTGCCGGACAGGCTGTGATTGTCAGAAGAGATACAAGGGAAAAGGTGACAGTTCCAATCGGTGAGCTTTCTGTCAAAATTCGCGAAATTCTTGACGCCATGCAGTGTGAGATGCTTGAGCGCGCAAGAAAGCACAGAGACGAGCATACCTATGTAGCGACTGATTACGAGCAGTTTAAGGAGACGGTCGCAGCAAAGCCGGGTTTTGTAAAGGCAATGTGGTGCGGCGATCAGGCATGCGAAGATAAGATCAAAGAAGATACATCAGCTACTTCAAGATGTATGCCGTTTAAGCAGGAGCAGCTCTCAGAAGTGTGCGTGTGCTGCGGAAAGCCTGCAAAAAAAATGGTTTACTGGGGCAAGGCCTATTAATTTAAGGAAACTATATAAAAATTCCGTCGGAATTTCATGATTAATAAAAAGCGGACTCATCATAAAGTCCGCTTTTTATTACGCGAAAGGAACAGAACGGGTCTGAAAGGAGATTGACGCTTATGGAAAAATATGTGATTGAGATGCCGCAGGAAGTTAAAGATATTATAAGACAAATTGAGCAGAGCGGTTTTGAGGCATATGCCGTAGGCGGCTGTGTCCGCGACTGTATTTTGGGGCGCGTGCCTCAGGATTGGGATATAACGACATCGGCGCTTCCGGAGCAGATAAAAGCTGTTTTCAGGAGAACTATCGACACGGGAATACAGCACGGAACTGTTACCGTAATGATTGGAAAGAACGGATATGAGATTACAACCTATCGTATTGACGGGGAGTATAAGGATTGCAGGCACCCGGAACAGGTGGAATTTTCCGCAAGCTTAAAAGATGATTTAAAACGTCGGGATTTTACGATAAACGCGATGGCTTATAATGAAAGAGACGGTCTTGTCGATGAGTTTGAGGGGATAGAGGATTTAGAAAAAAAGGTTATACGCTGTGTCGGAGATGCAAGGGAGAGATTTACAGAGGATGCGCTCAGAATGATGCGCGCGGTGCGATTTTCGGCACAGCTGGGATTTGAGATAGAAAAAAATACATACAGTGCAATCTCTGAACTTGCGCCGTCTATAAGCCATGTGAGCATGGAGCGCGTCCAGGTGGAGCTTGTTAAAACTCTGCTCTCTGAGCATCCTGAGTATGTTATGCGCTATCAGGAGACAGGGCTTTTTTCGCATGTTCTGCCGGAGGTGGGAAGGCTTTTGGGAAGCAAATATGCAAAAAGCGCTGTGGCAATGCTCAAAAATGCAGGAAAAACGCCCGTGCAAAGATATGCGGCTCTTCTCAACACACTGGAGCCTGAGGCGGCGCGTGCAGTACTCAAGTCTCTGAAGCTTGACAATTATACTATAGAGCACGCTGTCAAACTCGTTGCCAATTCCAAAATTGTGATAGAGGAAAATGAGCCTGCCGTGAGGGAGGCAATTCACAGATATGGCAGGGAGCTTCTGCTTATGATGTTTGAGCATGAGGAGACAATTATAGCGGCAAAAGAGGAAATTACCGGGATTAAACTTTACGGACGGAGAAAACACCTTACGGTTCTTCGGGCAATGTATGAAGAGATAACAAAGAGGGGAGACTGCATTTCCGTAAAAGATTTGGACATAACGGGAAATGATTTGATGGAGTATGGGCTTAAGGGGCCGCAGATAGGCAGGACGCTCGATAAGCTTCTCCATATAGTAATTGAGAATCCGAGACTGAATGATAAGGCGACGCTCATTGCATTAATTGAACATCTTGATTAAGTTGGGGGAATTTTTCAATCTGCCCGCTCATATGATAAGACAGACATATGGAAGTGTGGAGGCAGGGTATGAATGAAAAATCACTGGACGCATTAAAGCAGTATGATATAGATGTATATCGTGTGGCAAGAGGAAGAGGAGGGATGATACTTGCCACTGAGCAGGGCGTGAAACTGTTTTTAGAGTGCGTGCATCCTGACCGTTATTATGAGAGAGAAGATATGATTACGAGAGCCGTATCGGAAAACGGCTTTTTGAATGTAGATACTTTTGTCAGGAATGCGTCAGGTGAGCTGATAACCACACATGAAGAGGACGGCAGAAAATATATTCTGAAAAACTGGTTTGAGGGGAGCGAGTGCAGCGTAAAGGACATTTCGGATGTGTCGGCAGCCGTAGCGGCGCTTGCAAAGCTGCACACGGCGCTTGACGAAGCGGCGGCGTATTTCAGGGAGAACGGCAAAAATCCCGCGGTGGAAAGGCTCAAGCTGTCGGAGAGCTACGTGCGCCATATGAAGGAGTTAAAGCTTGCGTCAAATTATCTTAAAAATAAGAAAAAGCGCTCGGAATTTGAACTCCTGGCCTATAAAAATATTGGATCATTCTATGGCGAGGCGGTAGAGGCCGTTAAAAAACTCACCGACGGACGCTTCGATGAAAGGTTTGCAAGGGCGGAGGAAAACGGGGAACTGATGCACGGCAGCTACAGCTATCACAATGTGTTATTTTTAAACAGCGGCGTGGCTGTAACGAATTTTGACAAGTGCAGAAACGAGTGTCAGATTTGTGATTTATATCAATTTATGAGAAAAATATTAGAGAAATATGACTGGGATATTCAGGTGGCATATAAGATGCTTGATGAATATGATAAAGTGAAGGCAATCTCCGAGAAAGATTTGGAGCTGTTGTCGGTGCTTTTTTCTTTTCCGGAGAAATTCTGGAAGCTTATAAATTATTATTACAATATGAACAAGGCATGGATACCGCCTAAGAGCATGGAGAAGCTTCAGCTTGTGATAGCGCAGAACAGCCGGAGACTTGATTTTCTTGCAACAATATGCTCGTTGTGATAATATAGCCATGTATAAGGCTCTGTGTCTGGCTGGCAGACATGGGTAAATATTTGGAGTACATATGAAACAGAACAATATTTTAAATAAAATATATCGCGCTGCTTCGGTTTGTATCCTGACGGTATTTATAAGCACAATACTTATCGGTTGCTCGCAGAGCAGCAGAAAAAGTACAATAATACCGGGCAGCTCAATACTTCCGGCACCGAGCAAGTCAATAACCGAAGCTCCGACAACGGTTGATTCGGATGAGATTGTTATAGAGGGAGTGCTCTCCTCACTTGATACGGCTTCAAAAAAAATGAGATTTGTGGAAATATCAACGGGAATAGAGTATGAGGTACCGTATACGGGTGGTACTGATATTCAGACAAAGTACGGAACGGTTATGGCGGCTTCAAACATGGAGCCGGGTGAAATATATGAGGTTAAATGCAGCGAAAACGGCACTGCCATATCAATTTACGGTGCCAGTGATGCCTGGGAGAGAACAGGCATAGAGGGGCTTGTATTTGACGAGAGCACAAGGAAGATAACGGTGGGCGCTGCAAATCTTGTGTACGACAGCAATGCGCTGATTTTGTCGGACGGCGAAAAGATTTCGATTGCGCAGATAGTAAAGCAGGACGTGGTGACGCTTCGCGGTATAGACAACAAAGTGTATTCTATCACTGTTGACGCCGGACACGGCTACATTAAATTCAGCGGTGTTGACGCGTTTGAGGGCGGATATGCCAGCATAGGAAGAAGCCAGCTTATCGGCGTTACAGGTGATATGCTGGTAACTGCGCGGGAGGGAACTTACACCGTAGAGCTTCAGGCTTCAGGACTTACAGGCTCTAAGACGGTGACTGTCGAAAAGGGACAGGAGACATCGGTTGATTTCAGCGAGTATACGCTTCCCGCAACTAAACAGGGTACGCTTAATTTTAAGATTACCCCGCAGAATGCGATTATGACTATTGACGGCGAGGAGGTTGACTATTCGTCGCCTGTGCAGCTTAGCTACGGACGACATACGCTTACGCTCAAGGCTAATTATTATGAGGAATATACAGAGACGTTTGTAGTCAATTCGGCGTATTTTACAAAGGTAATTGATATGACCTCAAAGTCCTCCTCGACAAACAGCACTACCGCGTCAGACCTGACCAGCGGATATAAGGTGAACGTGACCGCTCCGGAGGGAGCCGCCTTGTATGTGGACAGTGTCTATGTCGGGATAGTTCCGTGCTCATTTGAGAAAAAAGCGGGAAATAAGACTATAACTCTTACAGAAAATGGATATAATACCATTAGCTATACAATATCAATCGCAAACAGTTCAGGGGATTTAAACTACGCTTTCCCTGATATGGTCAAAACAGATGAGTCTGTAACCGAGGAGGAAACGACGAAATGACAGATAAGATGAGTGTACTGTTTTCACCGCCGGATATAACGGAGGCTGAAATAGAGGCAGTTGCAGAAGTCCTGCGTTCAGGCTGGATAACTACGGGGCCGAAGACAAAGGAGTTAGAGAAAAAAATGGCAGAGTTTACACATGCTTCGGGAGGCGTGTGCTTAAATTCGGCGACTGCCTGTATGGAGATGGCTCTGCGTCTTTTTGGGATTGGGCCGGGGGACGAGGTCATTGTTCCTGCGTATACCTATACAGCAAGCGCGAGCGTGGTCTGCCATGTGGGAGCAAAGCTGCGTCTGGCGGATGTGCGCAAGGGGACGTTTCATCTTGACTATGATGCTCTGGAGAGCATGATAAATGAAAATACAAAGGCTATAATTCCTGTTGATATAGGCGGCGTAATGGTCGATTATGACCGCATACGCGCTGTTGTTGATGCAAAAAAAAGCTTGTTTAAACCTGCCTGCGCTATGCAGGAGGCACTCGGGCATATTCTTATTTTAGCCGATTCCGCGCATGGCTACGGTGCGTCTAGGGGAGGCAGAATGAGCGGAGAGTGTGCTGATTTTACAAGCTTTTCTTTTCATGCCGTGAAAAATTTTACAACTGCCGAGGGCGGCGGTCTCGTATGGCGCGAGCTTCCGGGAGTTGACAGCGGGGAAATATACAGAAAACTCATGCTGCTTACGCTTCACGGACAGTCAAAGGACGCGCTTGCCAAGACAAAGCTGGGAGCGTGGGAGTACGATATAGTCGGACCTTATTTTAAGTGCAACATGACCGATATTATGGCGGCAATCGGTCTCGTACAGCAGAGGCGCTACAGAGGTCTGCTTGACAGAAGAAGAGAGCTCATTGAGAGATATGAGGAGCGTCTTAAAGCTGATGATATTATGATGCTTAAGCATTTTGACGGCGATATTATTTCAAGCGGGCATCTCATGCTGGTCAGAGTTCTCGGGTTTGACGAGGATAGGAGAAACAGGCTGATTACAGCTATGGCAGAGGCGGGAATTGCAGCTAATGTGCACTATAAACCGCTGCCGATGCACACGGCATATAAAAATCTCGGATTTAATATAGAAGATTTTCCTAATTCGTATGAAATGTATAAAAATGAAATTACGCTTCCTCTGCATACGCTTCTGACGGACGAGCAGACAGAGTATGTGATTGATAATTTCAACAGGCTTAAGAAAGAGGTATAACAGCGCCGGTTTACCGGATTTATGGGCAGATTACAGCCCGGAAAGGCAGTAAAATGGAGTTAAGACAGTGGAAAGACCTCCCTGACAAAATGAGAACCAGAGAGGTGCGCAAATACTATAATATTCTTGTAAGAAGAAGCCGCTGGTTTAAGATAAAGCGAATGTTTGATGTTATAGTTTCAGGTATTATGCTGGTGTTTCTTGCTGTTCCGATGCTGGTTATTGCCGTGATGATTAAGCTAGATTCAAAGGGGCCTGTTTTCTTCAGGCAGGAGAGGGTAACACAGTACGGAAAGATATTCAGAATATATAAGTTCAGAACTATGGTTGAGAATGCCTCAAAGCTGGGAAGCCAGGTGACAGTTGACGGAGACGCACGAATAACAAGGGTGGGAAGGTTTTTGAGGAAGTTCCGCCTTGACGAGTTCCCGCAGCTTTTTAATATTCTTGCGGGCGATATGACGCTTGTTGGGACAAGGCCTGAGGTTATTAAATACGTGAAGCACTATACGCCTGAAATGTATGCGACCCTGCTGCTTCCGGCAGGGCTTACTTCAAGGACAAGTATTGCGTATAAGGATGAGGACAAGCTTTTAAAGGACGCCGCAAATGCGGATGAGATATACTTAAAAGATGTACTTCCCGTGAAGATGAAATATAACCTTGAAAGTTTAAGAAAGTTCGGATTTTCTGATGACTGCAGCGTTCTTTGGAATACATTTTATTCAGTGATTAAAAAATAGTTTGTTTACGGAGGCTCTATGTTTATCTCAATCTGCGTGATTGCTTATAACGAGGAAGAAACAATTAACGGCATTCTTGGGGATATTGCCGCTCAGGATTATCCGCATAAAGATATGGAGGTTATTCTGGTTGACGGCGCCTCGACGGACAGGACTAAAGAGCTTATGGAACAGTTTGCGGAGGAGCATGTCGGTGAGTTCAGGCGCGTTGCCCTGCTTGACAATCCGAAGAGAACGCTACCGTCGGGCTGGAATGTGGCTCTCAGGGCTTATGAGGGTGAGGCTGTACTGAAGGTCGATGCTCATGCCAAGATACCTGAAGATTTTGTGAGCAAGAATGTAGCCGAGCTTGAGAAGGGAGAGTACATTGTGGGCGGGAGGCGTCCGAATATCATAGTGAATGACACTCCCTTTAATCAGACCCTGCTTCTTGCGGAGAGCTCGATGTTCGGCTCAAGCATTGCGCCTTACCGGAATAATCCCGGAAAGAAGTATGTCAATTCGCTTTTTCATGCGGCATACAGGCGTGAGGTGTTTGACAAGGTCGGCTTTTTCAATGAGGATTTGGTGCGCACCGAGGATAACGAGATACATTACCGAATGAGAAAGGCGGGCTTTAAGCTGGCGTTCTGCCCTGAAATTGAATCGTGGCAGCACACAAGGGGAAGCCTTATAAAAATGCTTAAGCAAAAGTATGCCAACGGCTTCTGGATTGGGCTGACAACGGGAGTATGTCCGAAATGTCTCTCAATTTATCATTTTGTGCCGTTTGCGTTTGTCGCTGCTATTATTTTGTCTGCAGCGGGACTTACAGTGTTCGGAGGCCTTAAGAAATGTGTGTCAGCCGCCGGTATGGCGTGTGCTAAGGTGTTCGGCGCTCTTAAAACACTGGTGTCGGCGCTTACAAAGCTTATGTGGTCGCTTTATGCTGTACTTGCTTTGGTTATGTCTGCTGTATCGGTTATAAAGGCGGGCAAGAAGCGCAATGTTACATGCGCAGCACTTCCGTTTCTTTTTTTATTGTTGCATTTGAGTTACGGAATTGGTACATTAGTAGGGTTAATTAAAATGCCTCGCTGGGTGAAAGGAATTAGAGAAAGAAATGGAAGAGACAAGGAAAGATAAATTACAGCTTCTTGTTAGAAGAATCTTTTTGATTATAACGGATATTATCCTTATAAACGGAGCGGTTTTTCTGTCGCTTGTTATGAGGTTTGATATAAGCATCGCGAGCATACCGCAGGAATATATAGATAAATATATTTTAAATGTGATTCCGTTTACTCTGATTACGCTTGTTATATTCTGGTGTTTCAGAATGTACCACAGTCT
The DNA here is from genome assembly GCA_944381165.1 of uncultured Lachnospira sp. Taxonomy (GTDB): domain Bacteria; phylum Bacillota; class Clostridia; order Lachnospirales; family Lachnospiraceae; genus Lachnospira. The sequence goes on from CALWKC010000017.1 coordinate 20,630, forward strand.
CTGGCAGTATGCCAGCATTGCCGAGCTTTATAAGATAGTTGAGGCATGTATCGTGACGGAGCTTGCCCATCTGTGCTTTACGGCGTTCATGGGGTGGATGCTTCCGAGGTCGTGTTACTTTACGTCGGGAGTGTTCCTGATTATAGCAATGAGCGCAAGCCGCTTTATGTACAGGATGATACGACAGGTTATAAATGAATACAGACATACCTCCGAACAGGTCAAAATTATGATTATAGGAGCGGGCGAGGCGACCAGCGTTCTGATGCGTGAAATCTCCAACTCAAGGTATCTTGACAACTCTAAGGTTGTATGTATCATTGACGATGACAAGAGCAAGGTCGGAAAGTATATCAGGGGAGTAAAGATTGTCGGCACGAGAGAGCAGATTAAGGCATATGCGCGCTACTATGATATTGACGAGATTATATTTGCAATTCCTTCGGCGTCAACAGACGAGAAGAGGGCGATTTTAAATATATGCAAGGAAACCTCCTGCAACCTTAAGATCCTGCCGGGCGTTTACCAGATGGTTGACGGCGAAATTAACATCAATGACATCAGAAACGTAGACGTGCTCGATTTGCTTGGAAGAGACCCTGTAAAGGTAGATATAGAATCTATTATGGGATATGTTTCCGGAAAAACTGTTATGGTTACGGGCGGAGGCGGATCGATTGGCTCGGAGCTTTGCAGGCAGCTTGTGAGCCATAAGCCGAAGTGTCTGATTATATTCGATATATATGAAAACAATGCCTATGACATTCAGCAGGAGCTTAAAATGAAATATCCTGAGGCGAATGTTGTCACGCTCATAGGTTCAGTCAGAAATATATCGCGCCTTGAGTCCGTGTTTGCGCAGTACAGACCGGATATTGTATATCACGCTGCGGCGCACAAGCATGTTCCGCTTATGGAGGTAAGCCCGAATGAGGCTGTAAAAAATAATGTGGTAGGAACATGGAATGTCGCGAAAATGGCGGATAAATATAATGTCAGCAAGTTTGTTATGATTTCCACTGACAAGGCGGTTAATCCGACGAATGTCATGGGGGCGACGAAGAGAATATGCGAGATGATTATTCAGGCATATAATGAGCGCTCTGAGACGGATTTTGTGGCGGTAAGATTCGGCAATGTTCTCGGCAGCAACGGCTCCGTAATTCCGCTCTTCAAAAAACAGATTGCGTCAGGAGGGCCTGTTACGGTTACTCATCCTGACATTATACGATATTTCATGACAATACCGGAGGCAGTTTCACTTGTTCTTCAGGCGGGAGCATATGCGAAGGGCGGCGAGATTTTTATTCTCGATATGGGAGAGCCGGTAAAAATAGACGATTTGGCAAAAAATCTTATCAGGCTGTCGGGATATACGCTCGGAGTTGATATGGAGATTGAGTATACCGGGTTAAGACCGGGCGAGAAGCTCTATGAGGAGCTGCTTATGAATGAGGAGGGGCTTCAGGATACAGAGAATAAGCTTATTCATATCGGCAAGCCGATTGAATTTGACAAGGAAAAATTCTTTGATAATCTGGAGCTTCTTAAAGAAGCCGCATACTCCGAGACAGGCGATATACGCAGTATAATAAAAGAAGTTACCCCGACATACAGACCAAAGGAGTGCTGCTAGACAGACTTAAGACAGCTTACTCCCGGCGGTTGCCGGGAATACAGCTCAATGGGTGATTATATGGTAAGAGTATTGCAGATTATAGAGGACATGGGACTAAACAGCGGCGTGAGTTCTATGCTTTTAAATTATTACAGATATATGGACCATGAGAAAGTCAATTTTGATTTTATGACATTTAAGCCTGTCCCTGAAAATGTCAGGGAATTCTGCGCGGCAAATCAATCCAGGATATACGAGGTTGGCGCTCTCACGGGAAAGCGGGTTATTGACGGCTCGCTTAAAAGAAAGGTTGAGGCTGTTTTGTCGGCACACGCGGCTGAGTATGATATAATACACGGTCATGAGCCAAACGCGGCATTTATTTATATGAAGCTCGCGAAAAAATATGGCATAAAATGCAGGATTATTCACAGCCACAATGCCAGAGGAGCAGACGGAGCAGTTAAAAAGCTAAGAAATTATCTGCTCAATAATTACGGGCTTAAGTTTTCAAACGTAAGGTGCGCATGCGGACAAAAAGCGGCTTTATATCTGTATCACACGCTTGACGGCGTAAAAATAATTAATAATGCAGTAGATACGAGCCGGTTTATGTTTGATGAAAATATAAGAGAACAGATGCGCACAGAGCTTGGCTTGCAAAACGCTTTTGTTGTAGGACATGTTGGGCGTTTTGCTCCGCAGAAAAATCATGAATATCTGCTGGAGGTCTTTAAAAAGGTATATGAAAAAAATAACAGCAGCGTGCTGCTTTTAATCGGAGGCGGAGAGCTGTTTGAGGATATAAAGGCGCAGACGGCAAAAATGGCGCTTGAAAGCTGTGTAAGGTTTATCGGAATAACCGATGACACAGCTGCGTATATGCAGGCTATGGATGTGTTTGTGCTTCCGTCCCGCTACGAGGGACTTCCCGTGGTTTGCGTGGAGGCACAGGCGGCAGGTCTTGAGTGCGTCCTCTCATCAGAAATTACGCGCGAGGTTAATCTGACGGGAAGAGTTAAATTTTTAAGTATAGACAGCAAAAATACGGGGGCGTGGGCGGATACAATTCTGAGATACGCCGGAGGTACGGAGGTTTCGGCGCCGGGTGCAATCGCCGGAAAGTTCTCAGAATGCGGTAAAGAGTCTTATGCAAAGAAGCGTAAGGCGGACGCATCCTTAGTTGCTGGCGCGGGATATGAGATTTCAAGAGAGGGAGTCAGGCTCCAGAATTATTATATAAGGCTTGCGAAAAGAGCGCGCAGGCATGGGGACAGATATGGCAGATAAAAAGGTAGTTATATTGATGGCTGTCTATAACGGTCAGGAATATCTTAAAGAACAGCTTGACAGTATTATAAATCAGACTTTTACATCGTGGGAGCTGCTTATTAGAGATGACTGTTCCGGTGATAAAACGCCGGAGATAATTGAAGGATATGCAAGGCTGGACAGCCGCATCAAAATACTTGATAATAAGGGGAAGAATCTGGGCGCGGCAGGAAATTTCTTTGAACTTCTGAAAAACGCGCCTGACGCTGATTATTACGCTTTTTCGGACCAGGACGATTACTGGTATCCGGGTAAGGTTGAGAGGGCGGTAAAGAAGCTTGAAGCGCTGTGCGGAGCCGGTGATAAATTAAATGAAGAGCCAAAAATCAGTAACACAAATAACGCCGCAACAGGAGGAGGCTGTGATTTTCCGGCTGCATACTGCGGCGCTAAGGAAATTACAGATGGGGAGCTGAATGTGAAGAGCGTCAGCGCGTTTAAGGCTCCAAGGCTTACTTGGGAGAACGCTCTCGTGGAAAATCTGTGCACGGGCTGTACATGCATGATCAACAGAAAATTAAAAGATATGCTGGTAAAAGATATTCCGGAGTACACGGTTATGCATGACTGGTGGATTTATATGATTGCAGTTTCTCTGGGAAAGGTGTATTATGACGAGAAACCGTATATAAAGTACAGGCAGCACTCAGATAATGCATATGGTGATATTCAGGGCACAATCAGTCTGTGGAAGTACAGGTTTTCTCAGCTTTTTGCGGCTCGAGGAAGTACCTATCGTCAGATAGAGTGTTTTCTTGAGATATACGGGAAGTATCTTACGCCTGAAATGAAAAATACCGCCGTGCTTCTGGTGAAATCGAAACACAGTCTTAAAGCGCGTCTGTGTATTTTGAAAAATGGGATTGTATTCCGGCAGACGGCAGGGGACAACCGAGTTGCAAGATTTCTTGTGCTGACAGGAAAACTCTGATAAAATTATACAGTGGATTTGTGAAAATGATAATGTCAGATTTGCTGTGTGCATCAGCAGAATGGAGATTTTAAAAGTGAAGAGTTTAAAAGCGATTTTAAAGGACAGAAAGATGATAATGAGACTCGCAAAGAACGACTTTAAGACTAAATTTGCGGGCTCATACTTTGGCGTGATATGGGCGTTTGCTCAGCCGATAGTAATAGTTTCTATTTACTGGATAGTTTTTGAGAAGGGCTTCAGGTCAAGACCGCTTCCGGAACTGCCGGATTTTCCGTATCTTTTGTGGCTGATTGCCGGAATGTGTCCGTGGTTTTTCTTAAATGATGCCATGAATACAAGTACAAACTGTCTCATTGAATACGGTTATATCGTAAAAAAGATGAAATTTAATATAGATATTATCCCCCTTATAAAGATAATATCGGCAGCGTTTGTGCATTGTTTCTTTATTGCATTAGTGCTGATTGTCTATATAATTTATGGAAAAGTACCTACCGTGTACGCTTTTCAGATGCTTTACTATTCTTTTGGCGTTTTTTGTTTTTCGGTAGCTTTGGTATATCTTACGAGCGCCATAAATGTGTTTTTCAGGGATATGGCTCAGATTGTTGGAATTGTGATGCAGTATGCCATGTGGGTTATTCCTATTATGATTTCAGAGTCTCAGTATCCTGCTTTTATGCAGCCGATTTTAAAAATTAATCCGATGTACTATATTGTAGAAGGGTATAGAGATTCTCTCATACGTCAGGTTGGCTTCTGGGAACATCCTCTTCAGACAGTATATTTCTGGGGTGTTGTCGTTATACTTTTTATTTTGGGTAGAGCAGTATTTAATAAAATGAAGCCGCATTTTGCGGATGTGATGTAAGCAGACTTTGCATACGAAATGGAGATAATCATGGAATATAGTATTGAAGTAGAAAACCTGAGCAAGGTATATAAGCTGTATGACAAGCCTTCTGACAGACTGAAGGAGGCGCTGTCGCCTGTAAAGAAGTGTTATCACAAGGATTTTTACGCGCTGCGCGATTTGAATTTTAAGATAAAACCGGGTGAGACAGTCGGTTTTGTAGGAAAAAACGGCTCAGGGAAGTCAACGCTTCTAAAGCTGCTGACAGAGGTTTTGACGCCTACGGAGGGAAGCCTTAAGATTAACGGAAAGGTATCGGCGCTGCTTGAGCTGGGTGCAGGCTTTAACAATGAGTATACCGGCATGGAAAACATTTATCTTAACGGCACGATTATGGGTTACAGCCGTGAGGAAATGGACAAGAGGGTTGACGACATAGTAAAATTTGCCGATATAGGCGAGTACATTAACCAGCCGGTAAAGACATATTCGAGCGGAATGTTTGTGCGCCTCGCGTTTGCGGTGGCTATAAATGTCGAGCCGGATATTCTGATTGTAGATGAGGCGCTTGCCGTTGGAGACGTGCGTTTTCAGCTCAAGTGTATGGACAAGTTCCTTGAGTTTAAGGAAAAGGGAATAACAATACTTTATGTGAGTCATGATATAAACTCTATCAAGCGTTTCTGCACAAGGGCGATATGGATTAACGAGGGACATCTCGAGGCGGACGGAGACGTTGATTTGATTACCGATAAATATCTTGATTACCTTAAAATGCTTGACGCACAGAGCGAGGAGAAGGACGATGCAAAGGATAATACGGGCAATGACGTGGCGAAAAGCGTAGCCGAGGGAGAGAGAGATCTGGAGTCCACTGTTGAGATTGCTGAGGTTGTGTCGCTCAAGATAATGAACAGCAGGGGCGAGGAGACGGAGGAAATTGAACACGGCGAGAAGGTAAGTCTTACGCTGACATATTACGTAAACGATACGACAATAAAAAATCCGGTTGTCGGAATAGCTTTGCTGAGACTGGATAATCTTTATGTATGCGGTTTAAATACGCTTCTGGATAAGGTTGATGTGCCGTGGGAGAAGGGATATAATTCAGTGACACTGACCTATGACAGCTTTAATCTGGTGGGCGGCGGATATTATTTTGATGTTGCCGTATACGACCAGACGGCGTCTGTTCCTTTCGATTACAGGACGAAATACAGAGAGGTTTTTGTAAAAATGGGGTATATTGCAGAGGGAATTGAGATACTTCCGCATAAGTGGAGTTGATTGATATGCTTCTGTACAGGTGGAATTAAAAGGAGAAAAAAATGAAATACGCAACTGAGATTGATTTTTCATTTAATAACACAATGACAATTTTCATCAACAATATAAAGGATAGTTCCACGGTGCTGGAGTTCGGGCCTGCGAGCGGCAGGCTCACCAGGTATCTGAAGAATGAGAAGAACTGCTCGGTTTATATTGTTGAACTGGACGAAGAGGCGGGGAAGATTGCCGCGCAGTGGGCGGAGGATTGTGTCATTGGAGACATACAGGACTATGAGTGGGTTGAAAGGTTTGCCGGAATAAAGTTCGACTATATTTTATTTGCCGATGTGCTTGAGCATCTTACCCGCGCGGAGGAGGTCATGAAAAGGGTTGCGGACATGCTTGCGCCTGACGGAAGAATATGTGTTTCAGTTCCGAATATAGCGCATAACTCTGTTATAATTGACCTTCTGAAAAATAAATTTGACTATACCTCCACAGGGCTTATGGACAGCACGCATGTTCATTTCTATACGAGGGAATCTCTTGACAGATTTGTGGCGCAGTGCGGTCTGTATGTGGAGAAGCGCTATGCCACCTACACTCAGGTGGGGCTGAATGAATTTGAGAATACCTATGCAGAGCTTCCCGAAAAATTGGCAAATATGCTTAAAACAAGAAAATATGGGGAAGTATATCAGTATGTATATATTATTTCAAAGAATGCCGACGCGCAGAATCTTGATGAGATTATAAAATACGCCGATTATCTGTATGCCCAGGCCTTTTTTGACTACGGAAGAGGCGGTTATGAGGAATATACCAGATGGCATGTGCATGCCGATGAAAAACATTATATTTATGAGTGCAGTGATATTTCGGGGGCTGTGAAGCTGAGATTTGACCCGGCAAATTTTCCGTGCAGCATTAAGCTTATAAAAGTACAGGGCATTGAGGGTGAGCAGAGCGAGGAGCTCGAATTTGATTCCTGCAATGCATATTTCAGGGATGGAAATATTTTCTTCTTTGACAATAATGACGGGCAGCTTCATTTTAAGCTGTCCAAGCCGCATTACGACAAAATAGTTATCGAGGCAGAGCACATGACTATGGAGGAGACTGCGAGGCTCATGAATGACTGCATAATCAAAGAGCGGGCAGAATTACAGCAAAAAAATCAGCTTATTGCCGAGCAGAGAGATAAAATAGAATTTTTCAGACAGTTTATTTCTAGGAATCCTATCTATACACTGTATAAAATGTATTGCAAAAAAAATCACAGGGATGTAGAATAGTAAATTGGTATAAAAGTCAATACAGGAATGGAGACGATTATGTCGAAAAGAAAGAAAGTTGCGGTATTAAATCCGTATGTCGCTACCAGAGGCGGCGGAGAGAAGCATATGGGGTATCTTTGCCAGTTCATGGAGGAGTATTATAACCATGAGGTGGATATAGATATTCTTGTTCACAGCAATGAAGTTTTTGATGTATATGCCGATGATTTTGTGACAATCGAGGATTTAAACAGACAGTTCGGACTTGACCTGAAAAATACTCAGATTCGTCGGCTGGCGCTGCCGTACATGCCGTATGTTGACGGATATAAGCAGTATCTCAAGAACAAGAGGGCGCTTGAGAGAGCCACGAAAGAATACGATTTATTTATCAACTTTATGTTTTTGAGCAAACATATAGGAAAGGCTAAAAAGAATATATATGAGGTGATGTTTCCGCCGTTAAGATACAGGTGGGAGCTTAATAAGACAATTTTTCATAAGCTTTTCGGAGCTTTTTTGGATGCTCTTTATTATAGAAGCTATGATGTTTTTATAAGCAATTCACAGTTTACGAACAGGTGGCAGGAGGAGTACTGGGGAAAAAGCCAAAAGGATTATGTCGTGTACCCGCCTGTGTTCAGTGAAAAAGAGATTGAGGGCAGATATGAGGAGTCAAAGAAGAAAAATATTATTATAAGCGTAGGCCGCTTTTTTGTCTCTGCGCACAGCAAGAAGCAGCTTGAGATGGTGCAGTTTTTCGTTAAGCATCAGGATATTTTCAAGGATTATGAATATCATCTCTGCGGAGCTGTGTCAGATGACGCGGCGGACAGGGAATATCTGCAGAAGGTAAGGGACGAGGCTGCAAAGGTGGACAATGTATTTATTCATCTGTCATGCGGTCATGACGAGCTTATGGAGCTTTACAGCCAGGCAAAGATTTTCTGGCATGGTACCGGATACCTTGTAGATGAGGATAAGGAGCCGGAGAAGATGGAACACTTCGGGATAACGACGGTCGAGGCAATGAGCTTCGGAGCAGTTCCGGTTGTAATCAACAAGGGAGGACAGAAGGAGACCGTGAGCGAGGGCGTCAACGGCTTCCGCTGGGAGACGGAGCAGGAGTGTGTCGAAAAGACAAAGAAGCTTATAGATGACGATGCTCTCAGGGAGAAATTTGCGGCTAAGTCTGTAGAACTTGCAAAAAATTATTCGATAGAGAAGTTCTATGATGCAAACAGGAGAATTTTTGATGAGTACAAAATATGATGTGTCTGTTGTGGTCATAAATTACAACAGCAAAAAGTATATTGACAACCTTTTTGAATCGCTTGTGAGGCTTAAGCACAGTGATTTTACATTCCAGGTGGTTGTAGTGGATAATGCATCTTCTGACGATTCTGTAGAGTATCTTGAGAGCAGACGCTTTGACCGGGATATTGATTTAAAGATTGTAAAGTCTGAAACAAACAGGGGCTTTGCGGGCGGAAATAATTTCGGCGTGGAGCATTCGGACGGTGAATATATTGTATTTTTAAATAATGACACTGCAGTAGACGAGATGTGGCTTGAGACGCTGTATCATTTTATCAGGGACAGCAAAAACTGTGTTATGGCAAATTCAAAGCTTTTATTTTTCTATGACTATGTTACATTTTCGTTCATAACAGCCGATAAAATCGAGCTTGACAGAAATATCAGAATAAACGGTCATGATCACTATGCCGACGGAAAGTTTATAGAAAACTGTCTCTGTGAGGAGCATACGCTTGTATGTTTCGGGCATACAACAGTTAAGCTTCCGCTTTTGGACAAGAGCGGAGGACACACGTTTGTGTTTGACGTGAAAAAATGGAATGCGGACACGGATGCCGTTATAGTCGGCGGAAAGGAATACAAGGCCGACAAGGACGGAAAAATCACAGTCACTCTCACGGAAGAAGAGGTTGAGAGCCTCAGGGTTACGCTTGTCCAGAACGCGGGCTCTGGGATAGACAGCGTTTATAACGGATATGATATAGGCTTCTGCAAGCCGGACGGAGAGGAGTACTCAAAACCGTATGAGCTGAGCAACGGCTGCGGCGCTTCAATTATAATGAAGAAAAAGGATTTTGAGGATTGCGGAGGCTTTGACGAACAGTTTTTCATGTATTACGAGGATACCGATTTGTCGTTCAGAATGAAAGCAAACGGAGGAAAAATCATGTTCTGTCCTTCATCTGTTGTCAGACATATCCATACCGGCAGCAGCACGGAGTGGTCGCCTTTTTTTACTTATCATGTATACCGCAACAAGCTGTTGTTTTTATATAAAAACTTTAATAAGAGACTCTTCTTTATATATTTTATAAGACAGTATATCGACGGTATCAGAAGTAAGGATAACGCAAAGAAGCGCGGCTGTAAGGACGCGTATAAAATAGCTTTTAAGAAGGCAAAGGGAATCAAATATTGAGCATGAAGACTCAGGAACGGAGGACAAACTTGAAGGGGATTATTTTAGCAGGCGGAAGCGGAACAAGACTTTATCCGCTGACTATGGTAACAAGCAAACAGCTCTTACCGGTTTATGACAAACCGATGATTTTTTATCCGCTGTCTGTGCTTATGATGGCGGGAATAAGAGAGATACTTATTATTTCAACACCACATGATTTATCTAATTTTGAGAGTCTTTTCGGAGACGGAAGCGAGCTCGGACTTAAGCTCTCATATAAAGAGCAGCCGTCACCTGACGGTCTTGCGCAGGCGTTTATACTCGGTGAGGAGTTCATTGACGGCGATTCGTGCGCAATGGTTTTGGGAGATAATATTTTTTATGGCAGCGGACTTGTTAAACACTTGAGACATGCGGCAGAAAAGCAGGACGGTGCAACAGTTTTCGGATACTATGTCGATGACCCCGAGAGGTTTGGCATTGTGGAATTTGACGAGAACGGAAAGGCAATATCAATAGAAGAGAAGCCTGAGCATCCTAAGTCTAACTACTGTGTTACAGGTCTTTATTTTTATGATAAAAATGTCTGTGAGTACGCGAAGCAGATTAAGCCTTCGGCGAGAGGAGAGCTTGAGATTACCGATTTAAACAGAATATATCTCGAGAAGGGTAAGCTCGATGTTGTAACTCTGGGAAGAGGATATGCGTGGCTTGACACGGGAACTGTGGATGCGCTCTCAGAGGCGACAGAATTTATAAAGGTTATAGAGAACAGACAGGGAATACAGATTTCTGCCATAGAAGAAATCGCATACAAAAACGGCTGGATTACTCGCGAACAGCTGGAAAACCATGCCGTAAAATACGGGAAATCACCGTACGGAAAGCATCTTAAAAAGGTTGCAGAGGGTAAAATCAAGTATTGATAGTATTATGATTGACAAGCGCAAAAGGCAGCGCAGAAACGAGGATAATTATGAAAATTATAGTTACAGGCGGAGCCGGATTTATCGGCGGAAATTTTGTACACTACATGCTGGATAAGCATCCGGAGGATATAATTATATGTCTTGACAAGCTTACATATGCAGGAAATATGGAAACGCTTGCAGATGTAATGGATAATCCGAACTTTAAATTTGTAAAGGCGGACATCGCTGACAGAGATGCGGTATATTCTCTGTTTGAGGAGGAGAAGCCTGATATAATTGTAAATTTTGCTGCGGAGAGTCACGTTGACCGCTCTATTGACAATCCGGGAATATTTTTGCAGACAAATGTAATCGGCACGGGGGTTTTGCTTGACGCGTGCAGAAAATACGGAATAAAGAGGTATCATCAGGTTTCTACCGATGAGGTGTACGGAGACCTTCCGCTTGACCGTCCGGATTTGTTCTTTACAGAGGAGACTCCGCTTCACACATCAAGTCCTTATTCGGCGTCAAAGGCGAGCGCCGATTTGCTGGTAATGGCATATCACAGGACTTTCGGTCTTCCGGCTACAATTTCAAGATGTTCAAACAATTACGGTCCGTATCATTTTCCTGAGAAGCTTATTCCTCTCATGATTGCAAATGTCCTTAACGGAAAGCCTGTTCCGGTATACGGCAAGGGTGAAAATGTGCGTGACTGGCTCTATGTCGAGGACCACTGCAGCGCCATTGATCTGATTATAAGAAACGGAAGAGTGGGCGAGGTCTACAATATAGGCGGACACAACGAGAGAACTAACCTTGAGGTTGTAAGGACTGTTCTTGCTGAGCTCGGAAAGGGCGATGAGATGATAACCTATGTTACCGACAGACCGGGACATGACAGAAGATACGCGATTGACCCGACGAAGATGCACAATGAGCTCGGCTGGCTTCCTCAGACGAAGTTTGACGACGGCATCAAAAAGACCGTTAAATGGTATCTTGAGCACAGAGACTGGTGGGAGCATATCATTTCGGGAGATTACCAGAATTATTATCAGAATATGTACGGAGACAGAGAGCATAAGTTTGAAAAATAATTGAGGACTGCGCATTTAATGCGCATAGGTTTACCGCTGACCTCAGCAGAAAGGAATTGGCATATGAAGGTTTTGGTTACAGGTGTTAAGGGACAGCTCGGGTTTGATGTTGTCAATGAACTTAAAAAACGCGGACATACTCCTGTTGGGGTTGACGTGGAGGATATGGATATTACCGACGCCGGGGCGGTTGACAGAGTTGTAGGCGAGGCTGCTCCTGACGCGGTCATTCACTGCGCGGCCTATACCGCAGTTGACAGGGCTGAGGAGGATGTTGACACATGCAGGAGAGTCAATGCGTACGGTACGGAGAATATCGCAAAGGTATGCGCGCGTCTCGGCTGTAAGCTTATGTATATAAGCACCGATTATGTGTTTGACGGCGAGGGAACAAGACCATGGGAGCCTGATGATGCTGTCACAAAACCTCTTAACGTGTACGGTCAGACAAAATATGAGGGAGAACTGGCGGTGAGAGCCAACGTATCCAAATATTTTATAGTGCGTATTGCTTGGGTGTTCGGTGTAAACGGAAATAATTTTATTAAGACAATGCTTCGACTTGGAAAAGAGCGCGGGGCAGTAAGCGTAGTGAACGACCAGATAGGCTCTCCGACATACACATACGATTTGGCGGTGCTTTTGTGCGATATGATTGAGAGTGATAAATACGGCAATTATCATGCCACAAATGAAGGGCTGTGCAGCTGGTATGATTTCGCATGTGAGATATTTAAGTGTGCCGGTATGGACGTAAAGGTTACGCCGGTTCCAGCCACAGAATTTCCTTCGAAAGCAAAGCGCCCGTACAACAGCCGTATGAGTAAGGAGAAGCTTTCGGAGAACGGGTTTAAAAGGCTGCCGTCATGGCAGGATGCAACAAAGCGATATGTTGATATTCTTATGAACAAAAACTAAAAGCATTATTCCGATGAGCGGAGAGGAGTTTTGAAAAGCTATGGGTAAAATTACGGTTACAAAATGTGACATTGAGGGCTTATATGTTATAGAGCCTGCCGTGTTCGGTGACAAGCGCGGATATTTCATGGAGACCTACAACCAGAATGATTTCAAGGAGGCTGGGCTTGACATGGTTTTTGTTCAGGACAACCAGTCTATGAGTACAAAGAATGTGCTCAGAGGGCTTCATTTTCAGATTAATCATCCGCAGGGAAAGCTTGTGCGCTGCATAAGGGGAAAGGTGTTTGATGTTGCAGTTGATATACGCAAGGGCTCGCCTACATTCGGAAAGTGGTTCGGAGTTGAGCTGTCGGCTGAAAACAAAAAGCAGTTTTATATCTCTCCGGGCTTTGCTCACGGATTTGTAGTGTTAAGCGATGAGGCGGAGTTTGCGTATAAGTGTACTGATTTTTATCATCCTGACGACGAGGGAGGTCTTGCGTGGAATGACCCGGAAATCGGCATCAAGTGGCCTGTCAGCTCTTCGGATGAGCTTAACATTTCGGACAAGGATAAGAAATGGGAAGGACTTGACAGTCTTTCAAAGTGGTTTAAGTAAGATACGGGAAAGTTAAAGGTGAAAAATGGGGAAAAAATTATATGACCTTATAGAAAAAATTGCCTTTTGGTTTTTGGGGCTGATTTTCAAGCTGTTAAAAAAGGATATGACGGAACAGGTACGCAGTACTTTTACGGAGTTTATCAAGTTTGGACTTGTCGGCGTGTCGAACACAATAGTCTCATATCTCTTGTATGCGGTAACGCTGCAAGTGCTTATAAAGCTGAACATTTTTCCGGCTTTTGACTACATAATCGCAAATATTGTTTCATTTCTTCTGAGTGTTTTATGGTCTTTTTACTGGAACAACAAATATGTGTTCAAGCTTAAGGACGGTGAGGAGCGCAGTATTTGGAGAGCTCTTTTAAAGACATATGTATCTTACGGCGTCACAGGTATTGTGCTTAATAATATACTGCTGTTTTTGTGGGTTGACACGCTTGGAATTCACAAAATGGTGGCGCCGATTATTAACCTTGTAATTAATATTCCGATTAACTTTTTCATGAATAAGCTGTGGGCTTTCAGTAAAAAGAAATAGAATGTTATGTGCAAAAAGCGAGCGCAGGAATGGAGATTAGTGCGAAAAATCACGCTGAAGCGCTGATTTTTCACACAGCTATTTGCTTCTGAGCGAAAGCAAATAGCTCTGATGGCAGATGAGAAACCGCCTGCGCGGATTTCTCATCGCCTCTTCGCGACAAGTCGCTCAGGAATGGAGATTAATATGAAAAAAACAGCATTGATTATGGCAGGAGGAAAGGGAGAGCGTTTCTGGCCGAAAAGCAGAGTGTCTCTGCCGAAGCAGTTTTTATCGCTGACCGATGACGGCAAAACAATGATACAGCTCACTGTTGAGCGTATTCGTCCGCTTGTTGAGCTTGAGGATATTTATATAGCAACGAACAGTCTTTACAGGAAGCTGGTAACAGAGCAGCTTCCGGGACTTCCTGAGGAAAATATTCTGTGTGAGCCGGTAGGGAGAAATACAGCTCCGTGTATCGGACTTGGAGCCGTCCATATAAACAAGAAGTATGACGATGCGGTTATGATTGTGCTTCCGTCAGACCATCTGATTAAAAATAACGAAGTGTTTGCTGAAACTCTTGAGCAGGCCGCTAAGACTGCCGAGCAGGGAGAAAATCTTGTCACAATAGGAATCACTCCTAATTATCCTGAGACGGGGTACGGTTATATTCACTATGATAAAGAAAAAATGCTCGGCTCCGCCAACGCCGTTAAACAGTTCGTTGAAAAGCCGGATTTGGAGCTTGCAAAGAAATACCTCGCTTCCGGTGAATATTTGTGGAACAGCGGTATGTTTGTGTGGAAAGTGTCAACAATATTAAATAATTTTGAGAAACTTATGCCTGATATATATGAGGGCCTTATGACAATCAAGGCTTCGATAGGAACGTCTGAGTATAAAAATGTGCTTGAGGACACTTTCGGCGCTATGAGGTCTGAGTCTGTGGACTACGGCATAATGGAAAATGCTGAAAACATTTACAGTATTCCCGGTGATTTCGGCTGGGATGATGTCGGCTCGTGGCTCGCGGTCGGCAGAATTAAGGCAAACGATGATAACAGCAATGTCGTGAGCGGCAATGTTGTGTCAGTTGAGACGAAAAACTGTGTGATTGAGGCGCAGGATAAGCTGATTGCCGCAGTAGGCCTTGATGGAATAATCATAGTTGACACGCAGGACGCGACACTGGTCTGCGATAAGGAACATGCGGGACAGATTAAGCAGGTGCTTGCAGCTCTGCGTGAAGAGGGGAAAACCGAGTATCTGTAAAATTGTTCCGAGCATTTATATTTGTGGCAGGCGCAGTTGTATGCGCACAGTAACAGTTCAGCCATATTTCAGCCGGGTGTTGACATATTTTGCAAATTCAGTTATAGTTTATAGGATTTTTTGAAAAATTATTATAAGGGGTGTGTTAATGGAGACGACAGATAGGGCAGAACGCATAAAAAGCCTGTCGGCAACGGTACTTGTGCTGGCGGCGATAGCGGTACTGGAATATGTGTTCTTTGCAAAGGTCTTGTTCAATGATGCGCTGATTGGTGATATTAATGATTCAAGACTGAATAATCTGCTTGTAGAGCATTGGTATAACGCGTTTTGCGGAAAGGAATCCTTCAGCGTTGTAAATATTTTCTATCCAATGCCTGATACGGTAGCGTTCACGGATATGCTGCTTGGTTTTGCCATACCTTACAGTATTCTGCGGGCGTTCGGAGTGAATATGTTTCTTGCAAACAAGATTGTTCTCATTGCTTTTCACATCATGGGAAGCTATGCAATGTACTATCTGCTCAGGAGAAAGTTTAAGATAAGCAGTCTCTGGAGCTTCGTGGGAGTTGTTATTTTTTCATATTCGAGCGCTTACTATGTGCGTATAGGACATACTCAGCTTATGGCTATAAGCCTTATACCTGTTTTAATAATTTTTATATACTCCTTTTTTGAATATTTTGAGTCGAATAAAAAGAGAATTATATATGGCTTTTTGTCTATTACATCTTATGCATTGATAATGTATACAAGCTGGTACACAGCATTTTTTACGGCGCTGTTTTTTGTGACTCTCGCCATTGTTTATCTGGCAGTAGCCTATTCAAATAAAAATCATGTTCTTAAAAATGTGTGGGCGTATGTGAAAAAATGCCGGAAAGAGGTTGCGGCATATGTTGTTTATGCCGTATGTATCGTAATTCCGTTTTTTATGCTTTATATTCCTGTCAGCAGAAGATTCGGAGAGCGCTCATATGGCGAGATTGTGCAGCAGCTTCCGGAGCTTATTGACTTTTTTAACGTATCGACGGGCAACAGAATGCTCGGCTGGGTCATTGAAAAGCTTGATTTGAACGGAAGAGCGGAGACAAACGGAATGTTTGTGTGGGAGCTGCATGTAGGCTTTTCAATCATAGTTATGGTACTTCTCGTGTTTTTGTTTTTCTATACGAGAAGAAAATATCTGAAGGCAAAATACGGAGCGCTTCAATCAAAGGGCGTATATGACAATAATGATATGACGCTTGGAATTTCTATGATTTATTCCGTATTTGTGTCATTTATTCTGCTGGTGCAGTCAAACGGGGCTTCCCTGTGGCTGTTTGTATATAAGCTGTTTCCGGGAGCCTCCGCGATAAGGGCGGCAGTGCGCTACAATTTTTTCCTGACGATACCTATTGCGATAATTATTGCGGTCGGAGGGTATAAAATCTGTCAGAAATATGAGCTTAAGCTTGTATTTAAGGCGGCAATACCGGTTTTAACTGCGGCACTTATATGGTACAGCAACAGCAATATATACGGAATACAGTCGGATTGGACGAGCACGGAGGAAGAAAGACAGCTGAGCACTGTTTCCGCGCCTCCTGAGGATTGTGAGGCAATGTATATTGTGGACACAAATCCGTCTGCTCACACATATAACGGTGAGAAGTATTCGTGGGTCAGCTATCAGCATTTTGCATGGGAAATCTGTGAAAAATACGAGCTTAAAAATCTTAACGGATATTCGGGACAGTTTCCAGTGGGCTGGGCTCTCAATAATGCAGACGGTGAAGACATACACAAGTATGCGACAGATTGGATTGAGGGAACAAACATTACGCTGAAAGTTTATTACTATGATATGGGAACTGATACGTGGCATGCATATGTTCCGGTGGAGTAAATAACCCGAGCAGGGTATGTTGAGCGCCGAAGCAGGCGCCGGAAAGGGAAAAAATATGAGTAACATGGATAAAAAAGTATTGTCAATCGTAATTCCTTGCTATAATGAGGAAAACAACATTGTCGGGCTTGTAAATAAGGTGTTGGAATCGCCTGTTCCAAACAAGGAGATTATTGTTGTGGATGACTGTTCTACGGACGGAACACGAAAGATATTAGAGGAAAAGATTAAGCCTCTTGTAAGCCAGGTCATTTATCACAAGAAGAACGGGGGAAAAGGTGCGGCTCTGCGCACAGGCTTTAAGGCGGCAACGGGAGATGTTGTAATAATTCAGGATGCCGATCTTGAGTATGACCCAATGGAGTATCCTCAGATTATAGAGCCTATTTTCAATGATGAGGCTGATGTTGTTTACGGCTCACGTTTCCTTAACTCTAAGATGAAGGGGTATCTTGCAAACAGAATGGCTAACTGGTTTTTGACAAGACTTTCAAATCTGTTTACGCATCTTAAATGTACGGATATGGAGACGTGTTATAAGGCGTTTAAGCGCGAGATTATTCAGTCTGTTGATATTAAGGAGCAGCGTTTCGGTTTTGAGCCTGAAATTACGGCTAAGGTTGCAAAGATGAAAATCAGATTTAAGGAAGTCCCTATTTCTTATTATCCGAGAACGAACGAAGAGGGGAAGAAAATCGGATTTAAGGACGGAGTAAGAGCAATATACTGTATTTGGAGATATAGAAAATAATGAGTGTACTCAGCAGGGCAAATATAAAACAGTTTATCTCGTATTTTTTCGTGGGCGGCGTGGCTGCCGTTGTGGAATGGATTATGTTTTTCCTCTTCGCGAATGTATTGCAGATCCATTATTTCGTTTCGACGGTGCTTGCTTTTATTTTCTCTACGAGTGCAAACTGGATTCTCGGAAGAATTACGACCTTTAAGGATAATGTCTCTTATAAGGACAAGAAAGCAAAAGAGGCTGTTTTGGTGTTTGCCGTAAGCGCAATAGGTCTTTTGTTTAATCTTGTGCTCATGTATCTTTTTGTTACAGTAATGGGCTTTGACAGTCCGGCTGGAAATACGCTCAGCAAGATTGCTGCGACCGGAATTGTGTTCATATGGAATTTCCTTATAAGGAAGCTTGTAATATACAAATAAATATGACTTTTGAAATCTTCTGCTTTTATAAAAATTTACAAGGGCAGAAGATTTTCAATAAGCGGGATGTTTGGATAAAGTTTATTTAGGATGCTGTGATACGGGGGATGCGCAGTGCGTGCTCCTCCTAAGGTAAAACATGAAACACTTTCTGTGTTTTCATAATAGGAGGTAAAAATGAATAAAATAAAAAACTACATGAAAAATAACTGGATTTCGCTTGTTATACTGGCGGTTTTATTTGTGGGATTATATGTTGTGATGCTTAACAACTGTCTGCTTGATTTTGATGCCGGGATGAACTTTCAGGTGTCAAAGAGTCTCGCGGATAACGGGCGGTATGCCACAAATTATATGGATGTGGATTATAATGCAAGTGATTCCCTGCTTTTCGATCATAAGATACAGACAGGCTCTCCGATAATTTTTCCTACCGCGCTGTTAAATGTGATTTTCGGCGTCAAGCCTATGCATATGCAGATTGTGCTGTGCGCCGTTTACTGCGTATTTCTGTTTTTGATATATTATGTTGTATCAAAGAGACTTGGAAGGATAGCGGGTATTCTTACGACACTGTTTTTTGTTCCTTATACCTATTTTAATCCGTTTTACGGTTATGGAGAGGTTGCAATGGGAACGGTCATGCTGCTTACGTTTCTTGTTTTTCTGTATGCACGTCAGAATGGAAAATTCAGGTATTATTTCGTCACGGGACTGTTGTTTGGCATAGGGTATCTGACGAAAACCGTATTTATGATATGCGCGCCTACTTATTTCCTGTTTCTTGTATATGATTTGGTTAAGAGCAGCAATCGAAAGCATGAATTTAAGAAGTACCTGACTCTGGTTGGCGGTTTTCTTGTGCCTGTGGCTATATTCGAGCTGTATAAACTCATATCGCTCGGTGGCATTATGCAGTATTTTTCATGGTGGTATCAGGAGCTGGCATGTATTCTGACTGAATCCGGAACGGCGGACGAGGTCGGAGGCATAACCGGTCTGCTGTCAAGAATAGTTACAAATATTGTCTGGTATGGCGATATGTTTAATATGCTGTCGCTGTTTCTTATTGTCTTAATGGTTTTTCCGGCTGTTTATTTTATCTATTGCTGGAAGAAGGGCAAAAAGATTGACGAGCTTAATATCTGCCTGTATTTTGTATTTATGACATACATGGCATGGTGGCTTCTGATTGTCTCAGGCGACCGTCTCAGCGAGCGAAGAATTATGATTGCTAATGTTTTCGGAATTACAAATTCTCTTCTGTTATTCGGAAAGATTGTGAAAGAGAATTTTAAAAAGAGCCGGGCTTTGTACGGTATACTTACTGTAGCTGCAGCTGTGATTATGGGCTTCATTTTTGTTCCTAAATGCATATCTGAATACGGCGGTATTGTTAAGTCGCATGAGAGAAAGCAGCTTATTGACGAGGCTGTTGAATTTATAAGGTCACAGCCTGAGAACAGCAGTTATTACGGCTCAGGATGGTGGCAAAATCCTACGATTGCGGTGGAAGCTAATGTTACCATGCACAATATAGACTGTGAGGAGCTTAAACCTGACTCATATTTTGTCGAGGATGTTTATATGAAGGTGAACAGTGATACGCTTAATGATATGCGTTCACGCTATTATGTTGAGACAGTGTTTGAGAACGATGAGTGTGTCATATGCAAAATATCTGATGACAGAGATGAGAAAATTGCAAAGAAGGGCGATTATATAAGAATTGACGCCGCCATGAATTACTGGGGCAAGATTACCGTGGACTACGGCGGAGGCAATTTGTCAAAATATAATTACAATGCAAATATAGACCATATTTCAGTGGAAGCGCCGAATACTGATTTTCCAGAGGTAACTATAACATTTGACAATTATAAGGGTGAGACGACAAAAATCAACAGCATAGTCTATGTAAATGACGGAAGCAATGTTCAGCTCGCGCCGTCAAACAAATCAGAGCTTAAGGTAAATATTATAAATGAAGTCGGAACATCGACAGAGCCTTAACACAAAACACTTTACCAAAAGAAGTTTGTAAAAGTTTTGCAAAAAATATTGTTATATTTTGATAAAAGTGTTGAAGAAATTTATGTGTTTTGCTAGAATAATGCAGGCAGATTTTTGTTTGACATAAAGTAAAATAATTATTATTTGCGGTGGGGGAGCAGCTTCATAAGTGTGTCAGCGGATGCGATGCTAAAGAGACGCCGCAGAAACGAGGTATGAAATGAAAATTGCAGTAGTAGGAACAGGGTATGTTGGATTGGTAACAGGAGCATGTCTCTCAGATTTGGGAAACGACGTCTGGTGCGTCGACGTCAACGAGGAAAAGATTAAGGCGCTTACAAACGGAGAGATACCGATTTATGAGCCTGGTTTGGATAATCTTGTTTCCAATAACTATAAAGCGGGAAGGCTGAAGTTTACAACAAAAATTCAGCAGGCGCTGCTGGATTCCGATATATGTTTTATAGCAGTCGGAACACCTATGGGAGAGGACGGAAGCGCCGACCTTCACTATGTGCTGGGCGTAGCTGAGAGTATAGGCCAGTATATGGACCATCATATGTATATTATAGATAAATCAACTGTGCCGGTTGGAACAGCTTTAAAGGTGCGTGCCAAGATACAGGAGGAGCTCGACAAGAGAGGCAGCGATTTGACATTTGATGTCATATCAAATCCGGAGTTCCTTAAAGAGGGAACAGCTATCTCCGACTGTCAGAGACCGGACAGAATTGTCATAGGAACAGACAATGATGCTGCGGCAAAGGTTATGAAGGAACTGTATCTGCCTTTGGTAAGAAATAATGAAAATATTATTTTCATGGATATTGCAAGTGCAGAAATGACAAAATATACAGCAAACGCAATGCTCGCGACAAAGATTTCATTTATGAATGAGATTTCAAATATCTGCGAGAGAGTAGGCGCTGATGTAAATAAGGTAAGACTTGGTATCGGAAGCGATAAAAGAATAGGTTACTCATTTATATATCCGGGCTGCGGCTACGGCGGAAGCTGCTTCCCTAAGGACGTTCAGGCTTTGATTAAGACAAGCAAGGATTTTGGCTACACAACAAAAATTCTCAACGCGGTTGAGGAGGTTAATTTCGAGCAGAAGCATGTAATTCCGAGAAAGGTTGTGGAGCGTTTCGGCGAGGACCTCACCGGAATGACATTTGCGGTTTGGGGTCTTGCGTTTAAGCCTGATACAGATGATATGAGACAGGCAGCGGCAATTACTATTATAAATGAGCTTACAAAACGCGGCGCAAAGGTAAAGGCATATGATCCTAAGGCGGAAAATGAAGCTAAAATGTGCTATCTCAAGGGAAATGAAAACGTTGAGTATTACGACAGCAAATATTCCGTTCTTGTAGATTCCGACGCAATGATACTTGTAACTGAGTGGAAGGAGTTCAGACAGCCTGACTTTGAAGAGATTAAAAAGCGCCTTAAGAGACCGATAATATTTGACGGAAGAAATCAGTATGATGCGCAGGCTCTCGCTCAGAGAGGCTTTGAGTATTATCAGATAGGCGTTGCGAGCAGTTTAAATAAATAAAGACAGCGAAAGGAAACGGTCATGAAAAGAATTTTAGTTACGGGCGGCGCCGGATTTGTGGGCTCCAACCTGTGTGCGAGACTGCTGAAAGAGGGCAGCCATGTAATCTGTGTCGATAATCTGTATACGGGAAGAATGGTTAATATTGAGCCGTTTCTCTCAAATCCGGAGTTTGAGTTTTTAAATCACAATATAATCGAGCCGCTTGAGCTTGAAAATATAGACGAGATTTATAACCTTGCCTGCCCGGCAAGCCCTCCGCATTATCAAAAGTCTCCGACCTACACGACAAAGACGTGTATTCTCGGAATTATCAATATGCTGGAGCTTGCAACCAAAAACAATGCAAAGATTATGCAGTTTTCTACAAGCGAGGTGTACGGCGACCCGCTTGTTCATCCTCAGGTTGAGAGTTACCGCGGCAACGTAAATCCTATCGGAATACGATCATGCTACGATGAGGGAAAACGCTGCGCGGAGACATTGTGTTTTGATTATAACAGAGAGTTCAGAACTAAAGTTAAGGTTATAAGGATATTTAACACGTATGGTCCGATGATGGACCCTAAGGATGGAAGAGTTGTATCTAATTTTATAATTCAGGCACTTAAGGGCGAGGACATTACAATATACGGAGACGGCTCGCAGACGCGTTCTTTCTGTTATGTTGATGACCTTGTAGAGGGAATTATCCGCATGATGAATTCAAGAGATGATTTTCTTGGCCCGGTTAATCTCGGTAATCCGGGAGAGTTTACAATCCGTGAGCTTGCAGATATTGTGCTTGAGATGACAGGCACTAAGTCTAAGCTGGTGTGTATGGATTTGCCTAAGGATGACCCTACACAGCGCCGTCCGGATATTACACTGGCAAAAAGCGAGCTTGGAGGCTGGGAGCCTGAAGTTCCCCTCAGGGAAGGACTTGTGCCTACAATAGAGTATTTCAGAAAAACAATAGAAGAATAATAACAAATAACAGATAAACAGAAGCCTTGTCAAAGGGCTTCTGTTTTTTCTTGCAAATCCGCGTCCCGTGGGAGAGTTCGCAGGCATACCCTTTGTCCTGAAACATTCCTCTGAAATTTAATGATTATTTTCATTTTAAATATTACAAAAATTTTATTTCATTTTTACGTATTCATGATAGATACTTTACATAGCGCCCGGTATAATGAACACACAAAATCAAAAACAAACTTTTTCAGGAGGAAGAAAAAATGCAACTTGTAAAAAAACAAACGGCGACACAGTCGCAAAAGCTTATGGTATTTGTACTGACTATGGCGCTGTATGGTCTGGCTACGCTGTTCACCGAACTGCTCCCGAAATTTCAGGTGGGATTTGTGGAATTTTCGGTGGAGTTTTTCCTGTTTATTCCGCTGACTCTCGCGATACTCTTTGATCCGCTTTCTGCGGCATTGGGAGCAGCAACCGGAGAGCTGGTTTTCAGTGAGATTATGTTGGGACAGTTTGGCGGACTGGGAGAGCTGGAGAAATTTCTTACGGTGACAATCGGAGTGTACATCGCCGGCCGTATGGTGAGAAATCCGGCAAATCGCAAAATGGTCTGTCTTGCCTCTATCACAGGTACGGCTGTTCAGCTTCTCATGGGTACGATTGTGGACATTATGAAGGTGCAGTTTGCCGTAGAGGATTTTGAAGCAGTTGCGGGACTGCCGGAAAGCGTTTTTGCAACAGAAGGATTTGCGTTTTTAAATGACCTGCTTTTCTCTGGTATACTGTTCTGTCTTCTGCCGACAATGTTTCTCGTGCCGAGACTGTATGGAAAGATTGAGCCGCTTCTTGGCATGCGTCCGCGTGATGAGCAGACAGGTCTGGGCGGTATCAATATCAAGGTTGTTATCGGGGCAGTCATTGCTTTTGCTGTGGCAGCAGGAGCCGAGCTGCTTGCAAGCAGCGGAACAGCACTGATAGAGTGGGAAGCGGACTGGGCTGAGAGCGGTACTGCGCTTGCTGTCGGTCTTGTCACGGCTGCCGTCGTTGCGGTAATCGCGCTCATAGCCTTAAAATACAAGGCGGGAAAGGGAGAAGCGGAACAAATATGAATATTATCGAGATAGAGAATTTGACCTATTCCTATCCCGCGTCAAAAAAGCCGATTCTGAAAAACATAAATTTACAGGTCGAAAAAGGGGATTTTCTTGCGGTCATCGGAAACAATGGCTGCGGAAAGTCCACTTTTTGTAAGACGCTCAACGGGCTTATACCTCATTTCATAACCGGGGATTTTGAAGGAAGTGTGACAGTTGACGGGTTAAATACGCTGGAATCGGACGTGGGAACGCTTGCGTGCAAGGCGGGATATGTATATCAGGACTTTGAAAATCAGATTGTGCGTCCAACGGTGCTGGATGATGCCTCATATGCGTGTTTGAATTACGCTATGGAGGATTATAAGGAAAGAGGAAGGGAGGCGCTTTCTCTATGCAGCCTGGAGGGAAGGGAGGACGATTATATCTGGCAGCTGTCCGGAGGTCAGACACACCTTCTGGCGCTGGCGGGGGCGGTGTCGCTGCGTCCTGATATTCTTATTCTTGATGAGCCGATAGCCCAGCTTGACCCGAGCCACGCGGACAGAATATACAATGTGCTTCGTGAGCTGAACGAAAAGCACGGAAAGACGATTATCGTAATTGAACATCACACGGAATACATAGCCGACTACTGCAAACATGTAATGCTCATGAAGGACGGAAGTATAGCGTGGAAGCTCCCGACAGACGAGGCGCTGCGCCGGGTTGACGAATTGCAGTCATGTAATATTTTTCCTCCCCAGGTTACTGTTGCCGCGCATCGGATGGAGCAGGAGGGGCGCTTCTCAAAAGAGCAGACGCTTCCGACAACCGTTGAAGAGGGAAAGACAGTATTTAAGAGTTTGCGGTATCATCTGCCGTTTCCGTGCAAAAAGCCGGCTAAAGGTAAGAGAGAGCCTGTTGTCGAGTTTAAGGATGTCTCAATAGCCTACCGCTCTGTAAAGGGAGAGGACAGGGTAATATTTGACAGATTAAATCTTGAAATACACAGGGGTGAAAAAATTGCCCTAATCGGCTCCAACGGAGCAGGAAAGTCCACGCTTATGAAGCTGATGGTCGGACTGCTGAAGCCGGGTGACGGGGATATTATGCTTGATGGGGAAAGTATAAGGCGAAAGAAAACGGAAAGCCTGTCTAAGAAGATTTCGCTTGTATATCAAAACCCCGAGGAAATGTTTATCAAAGATTCTATTCAGGCTGATATTGCCTATGCAATGCAGGTCAGGAACATAGACAACTATAAGGAGCGGACGAATGAGCTGTTGGCGAGGTTTAATCTGACAGAATTAAAAAACCGTGACGGACGGCTTTTATCGGGAGGGCAGATGCGCAGAGCAAGCCTTGCAATCGGCATCGCGCTTAATCCGGGCATACTTTTGCTCGACGAGCCTACCGCCAACCTGGATATTGCCACAAGAAAAGAAATTATGCGCACGCTGAATGATATGAAAGAGGTCACTGAAACGGTTATGATTGCCACTCATGATATGCAGCTTGTCTGTGAATGGGCGGAGCGTATTGTGGTGCTCTGTCAGGGAAAGGTTGTGGCGGACGGTACAAGGGATGAGATTTTCGGCAGACGTGATATTGTTGAAACTGTAGGCATAAGACCGCCGGAGATTTTTTACATGGGTCAGGCATTAAATAAAAAGGCGCTCTGTTATACGGTAGATGAATTTTTGGAGCGCTTCAAGGAGGTGTAAGCATAAACATGAAAATGAAAAAGAAGCTTTCGGAGAATATTCTTGACAAATTTTCAATAGATTTTCTTCGCACGCAGGTGCTCAAAAACGCTTACGGCAACGATGATACCGTAATAGCCGCACTGGACCCGCGAATTTTGATAGTATGGTATCTTTTTATGGGATTGGTACCGTGGTTTGTCAACAATCTGTGGTTTTTGATGGCATGTTTTATTTTGGTGCTGGTGACTACTAAGCTGGCGCGTGTAGCGGGGCTTGTGCTGCTGCTCTTTGTGATAGGCGTGTTCACCCAGACCGGGTATCTGCTGGTAGTCTCGTTGTTTTTCGGCGGAAATGCCTCTACGGTTGTATCCTTATTAATTCTTACTTTAAAAGTTGCGACCTGTTCGCTGGCGTCTATTACAGTTTTTTCGGGACTGGACCCGGACCGGCTCTCTAACGGTTTGATGTGGTACGGCTGTCCTGAAAGACTTTCCTTTTCTATTTCTTATGCATACAGGGTACTGCCGATGCTTATGGGAGAATTTCAGAATATTCTGCTGTCTTTCAGAATGAGGGGCAACCCGCCGGAGCATGAGACGTTTGCAGGGAAGGTGAAATATTTATTTTATCAGGTAAAAGTTATAATGCATGCCTTTTATCCGCTGATGCTCAACACTGCCAAGCGTTCGCGCACAACCGTGGAGGCGTTGGAAATAAAGGGATACCGTTATGCGGCGGTAAACAAGGCTGTAAAGAAAATGAAATTTTCCACATTGAAGGTGACGTACAATGATTTACTGTTTCTGGCAGTATCTTTTTTGTGGATTTCATTGTCTGTTCTGGCATCAACATTGGCATAAGCTATAAATTAATATAACAGAAAAGAGGATATAAATTGAAACTGGATTTTCACACACACGGAAAACTGGCAAAGCGTCTGCCGTTTTCCACAAAGTATACCGACTGGCTGTTCGGCGAGGCAAAAAACGCAGGGCTGGACGCTGTTTGTTTAACAGAGCACTTTAATACGCTTCAGTTTGACGAGCTGTACGGCTATCTTTTGAGCAGGGGAAAACCAGAGGGAGATACGCTGCTTTTAGAGAACGGACTGCGGATTTTTCCGGGAATGGAAACAGATATTGCCGAGGGAGGACATATTCTTACGCTCGGCGATACACAGACAATTCTTGAGTTAAACAGGAGACTTGAGCCTCATAAGACGCAGGAAAAATTTCTTTCGTTTGAAAAGCTTTTGGATATTTTCCGGGAGTATGATATACTGGTCGGAGCTGCACATCCGTATCGTGAAGGCGGTCATATTCCCGAGCTTCCTGAGGAACAGCTCAGGAGGCTTGATTTTTTTGATTTAAACGGCAAGGATATAGCAGAAAACAGGGAACAAACCGAGAAGCTGACCTACGCGTTGGGCAGACGGCTTGAAAAGCCTGTTATCGGGGGCAGCGATACCCATCAGGCTGTGCAGTACGGATGTATCCATACGGATTTTGATACTGAGATTGAGACGATTGAGGAACTTCATCGCCAGATGCAGCTTGGACACTACAGAATTACAGTTTCTGAACGTGCGCCGTTTCAGGTAAAAACTGCGTCTGTCTTAAAACGCGCCCTGAAAGAAATTCACGCATTGGGCGGCAATTATGTGGATGTACTTACAGGAAGCAGTGACATTGCAGGATAAAAGCCGGGGCATTGTCTTAAATGGTATGTGAAATTGTGAAGGAGGATTTACAAAAATGACGTTGCAGCTTCCCAATATGCCGGAACAAATTACAAAGTCCGAAGCTAAAATATTAGACTATATTCTTAACAACACGGATGAATTTTTGTTTTCTTCAATAGGCGCAGTCAGCAGCAGGCTTGGCGTGTCAGGACCGACAATTTCGCGTTTTGTGCGTCATGTGGGCTGTGAGGATTACAAGGAATTAAAGAGGTATGTGGCGGCTCAGAACAGTCTTGAGGGACCTGCTGCCAAAATGCTGGAGACGCTGAGTTCAGACCGGGAATTTACAGTGGAAAGCTGGGTGCTCAGGCAGCAGATGTATCTGCAGAAAACTCTTGAGGGCTTGGATAAGGATGAATTTCAAAAGGCTGTTTTGAGCATTTTGAATTCACACAGGGTTTTTATCCATGCAAAAAGCGCTTCGGCGTCTCTGGGGCAGCTTCTCATGTTCCGTCTGAGAAGAATTGGCATAGAGGCGCAGCTTCTGCCGTCCGGAGGCTCTGAGGTGCTCGAGGGGCTGGCTCATGTAAAAGAGGATGATATTGTTATTATGTTCAGTTTTTCCAAGATTTCAAAAGAAGGAAGAATGATATTAAAGCATCAGAAGGCAACAGGTTATCGCACCATTGCGTTTTGCAGCCGTGTTTTTGTACCGGAAGAAGAACAGGCTGATATTCAGCTTTTTGTTTACAGAGGGGAGCCTATGGAGTATCACTCAATGTCTGCTCCGGCGGCAATGGTAGACGCTCTTGTAGTTGCTGTATCAGAACAGATGGGGAGTGAAGCTGTAAAACGTCTTTCTGACCTTCACAAGATGAAAAAGACATACGCGCCTGACAGATAGGTTAATAAATCAGAATAAATGATTGAAAATATTACATTTATAACTGTGCAAAAGTTGCGGGTCCCGAATTTTTGGGTCCCGCTTTTTTCTATTGCGAAATAATGGTATTTGAGTTAAAATAATGTATTGTATATTGGACAATAATACTTACAAAAAATACCTGTTTTGGAGGTTGATATGGATAAAAAGCTGAAACTGTTTGTTCCGGGAAGGCTCTGTCTTTTTGGGGAACACAGCGACTGGGCGAGTCTTCACAGAGTTATGAATGCGTCGATTATTCCGGGACATGCAATAGTGACGGGCGTGGAGCAGGGAATATATGCGACGGTAACGATGTCGGACAAGTTTATTGTTGAGAGTGAGATACCAAGTTTTAAAAATGAATCCTTTGAGTGCGAGATGGATTCCAAAAAGCTGAGGGAGACTGCGCAGGAGGGAGGCTTTTTTTCCTATGTAGCAGGCGTTGCGTCTTATGTAAATGACCATTACCGTGTTAAGGGACTGCGCATACATGTGGATGAGATGAACCTGCCTATCAAGAGCGGTCTTTCATCGAGCGCTGCCATATGTGTTCTTGTGGCGCGTGCTTTTAACGAAATGTACAACCTTCAGCTTAACACAATGGGAGAGATGAATATAGCATTTTACGGGGAGCAGAGAACGCCGTCGAGATGCGGAAGACTGGATCAGGCATGTGCTTTTGGCGTTATGCCGGTCAATATGACGTTTGACGGAAACGAAGTGTTTGTAGACAAAATAAAGGTAAAGAGACCTCTTTACTGGGTGTTTTCCGAGCTCAACGGAAGCAAGGACACTGTAAAGATACTGTCTGATCTGAATAAATGCTATCCGTTTGCCGAGACAGAGATTGAAAAAAATGTTCAGAGAGCGCTCGGAACTGAAAATGAAAAGCTTATCGAGCGCGCCGTTAAGGCGATAGAAGCCGGTGACTGTGAGAGCGTGGGAGCGCTTATGACTGAGGCTCAGAAAATGTTTGACACGCTTGTAGCCCCGGCGTCGCCTAAGGAGCTTGCTTCGCCTGAGCTTCACAGAGTCCTTGCGGATGAAAAGATAAAGGAGTATACCTATGGGGCAAAGGGAGTCGGCTCACAGGGAGACGGCTCGGTGCAGTTTCTTGCAAAGGACGAGAATAGCCGGGAACAGCTCATTGAATATATAAAAGAAAAGTACAATATGGAAGGCTTCAGACTTACGCTTAAGCCGGAAAAGAAGGTGCGCAAGGCGATAATTCCGGTTGCGGGCTTCGGGACAAGACTTTATCCGGAGACGAGGGCAATAAAAAAGGAATTCTTCCCTGTTATTGACAGAGACGGATATGTAAAGCCTGTGATTATGAATCTTCTCGAGCAGCTTGAAGAATCGGGCATAGAGGAGGTCTGCCTTGTCATAGGCGAGGAGGAGCAGGCGCAGTATGATGCGTTTTTCAGCCCTCTGTCACAGGAGCATATAAGTAAGCTGTCAGAGGAAAAGCGTGCTTATGAGGAGAAGATACTTGAGATTGGCAAAAAGATTACCTATGCATATCAGAAGGAGAGAAAGGGCTTCGGACATGCGGTATATCAGTGCCGTGAGTTCGCGGGAAACGAGCCGGTGCTTCTGCTTCTGGGAGACATGATATATGAATCCTTTGAGGAGCGCACATGCAGTCTGCAGCTTATAGAGGCATATGAGGAGTGCGGAAAGACGATGATTTCAATGCAGGACGTGCCTCTTGAGAGCGTTTCACACTACGGCATAATGTGCGGAAAGTGGGAGAACAGCAATGAAAATCTTCTCAAGATTACTCAGATGGTGGAAAAACCGGATATTAATTATGCCAAGGATTGCCTTAAAGTGCGAACAAAGTCTGACGGCGACAAGTATTATTGCGCATATGGACAGTATATCCTCACACCTGAGGTATTTGAGGCGCTGGAGTACAATATTAAAAATAATATTACCACCAAAGGGGAGATACAGCTCACAGATGCTTTGGACAGTGTCAGAGAGACGTCCGGCATAATGGGCTTTGTGTTTAACGGAAAGGTGTATGATGTCGGAACTCCCGATATGTACAGGGAGACGATTGCAAATTACGGGCGCTGACAGTCGGCGCGCCGCTGCGGGAGTCATGAATGCTCCCCGGCGAGCGCGCCTTTAGCTGTACAGTCCTTAAAGAAAAATATAAAATATGTTTTAAAAAATCAGCGGAGGAACTTATGGCATTTGCTTCAACAGGGTTTTTAATATTTCTGCTCGTAGGGGTAATAGTATATTATCTGATACCTAAGAGATTTCAGTGGATATGGCTTCTGATTCTGAGCTATTATTTCTATCTGTGTTCAGGTGTAAAGACTCTGGGACTTATTATAACAACAACAGTTACGACATTTTTGGGCGGAATAATTCTTGAGCGCATTGAAGAGGGAAGGAGCGCCTATTTTAAAGCCCATAAAAATGAAATGGCAGCCGAGGAGAAAAAGCTGTACAAAAATAAGACCAAAAAATATAAGAGGCTTATACTTGTACTTGTGCTTGTCATTAATTTTGGAATGCTGGCTGTCATAAAGTATTATGGATTTGCGGCGGAAAATATCAACGCGCTGCTCTCTAACGTATTTCATATAAATGTGGGACTTAAGCGGATTGATTTTCTGCTGCCGCTTGGAATTTCATTTTACACGTTTCAGTCAATGGGCTATATCATTGATATGTATCAGGGAAAATATAAGGCTGACAGGAATATTTTTAAATTTGCGCTGTTTGTATCATATTTTCCGCAGATTTTACAGGGGCCGATTGGGAGATATAACAGGCTTGCGCACCAGTTTTTTGAGCGTCATTCGTTTGATTTGGTAAGAATTCAGCACGGACTTCAGCTTATGGCATGGGGCTTTTTTAAGAAAATGGTGCTTGCCGACAGAGCTGCGCTTGTGGTAACAGAGGTGTTCAGATATGTTCATCTCTATGACGGAGCAACTGTCCTGTTCGGAGTGCTTGCGTATACTCTTCAGTTATATGCCGACTTCTCGGGAGGCATGGATATAGTTATCGGAGCATCGGAAATGTTCGGCATTACGCTTGATCAAAACTTCAGGCAGCCGTTTTTTTCAAACTCAATATCGGATTTTTGGCATCGCTGGCACATAACGCTGGGAACGTGGATGAAGGATTATGTTTTTTATCCGTTTTCGCTCTCAAAGGCAATGAATAAATTCGGGAAATTTACAAAAAAGATATTCGGGACGACTGTCGGAAGGTGTCTGCCTATCTGTGTCGCTAATCTTCTGATATTTTTTATAGTGGGCGTGTGGCACGGAGCACAGTGGAAGTATATTGCATATGGCATGTATAACGGTTTGCTTATAGCGGCAAGCAACCTTTTTGAGCCGCTTTACCCTAAAATATTTAAGGCGCTGCACATAAATCCGGAGTGCAGGGCATGGAAACTGTTCAGAATACTCAGGACGTTCTCGCTTGTTGTAATCAGCTTTTATTTCGATGTGTGCGAGAGTCTGTATGCTGCTTTATATATGATGAGAAGCACGGTTACGGGATTTTCCTTCAGTACGTTTACAGACGGCTCGCTGCTTGCGCTGGGGGTTGACAAGCAGGGAATGTGTATTATTTTTGCGGGCTGCGTAATCTGGTTTATCATAAGTCTTATTAAGGAAAAGGGAATAGACGTGAGAGCGGCTCTGGACAGAAAGCCGTGGTTTATAAGATGGGCGGTTTACGGAGCGCTTGTTCTCTCAATTCCTGTGTTCGGTAAAATCAGTGAGACAATAGGAGGCTTTATGTATGCACAGTTCTAGCGGAAAGAAAAAGAAGTTTTTTGCATGGATGCGTGTTGTATTGTTTCTGGCTTGTCTTGTTGCAGTATGCTCGGCTTTTAAATTTGCTCTGATGCCTCCGAGCTATGCCAGGGTTATCATTCATGAAATGAATAAGGAGACGGACAAATTTGACTGCATAGTGCTTGGAGCTTCTCACGGCAGAAGCGGAATTAACCCTTATAAGCTGGATGAAGAGCTTTCGTGCAATGCGCTCAATGTATGTATTCCTAACGAGACGATAAAGGATTCATATTATTTGCTGAAGGAAGCAGTAAGACATAATGATGTAAAAACTGTAATTCTCGATTTGGATTACCAGTACTGGTATAACTTAAAGGAAAATAACTACGCGTCCAAATTTATATATGACCAGCTTGAGTTTTCTCCGGTTAAGATTCAGTATTTTTTTGAGAATCTTCTTGATGAGGATTTCAGGGTGGCTCTCACAAGATGGGCAGGTTATACTTATCTTTACGGAAATATGCTTGATAACATAAAGACGAAGCTTTCCGAGGACTATCGGAATTACGGTATAAACAGTGTAGACAACAGCGACGCCGGTGGTCCTTATGTCGGCAAGGGCTTCTTTTACCGCGAAAGTCCTGACGAGGATGACGGAAAGGGCTCCTACAACGGCATTGTGTTTGATGAGAGCGGTGTAGACCAGGATACGGTGAATATTTTCAGAAGAATTGTTAAATACTGTAAGAAAAAAGGTATCAGGCTGGTGTGCGTCACATCTCCGATTACTCCTGCCATGATTACCGACAGTGATTATGGCAAAGTCAATGAGTTTTTTGAAAAGCTTTGTGCGGAAGAGAATGTAGAGTTTTATGACTTTAATTTTGTCAAAGACAGCGTGCTTGAAGTCAAAAATGAAAATTTCGTAGATTATGACGGTCACATGGCTGGCGAACTGGCAGACAGATATTCTGCCGTGCTCGGAAGTATTATTAAGAAGAGCGGAGGGAGCGAAACACAGGAGGTTGAGGCGAGGGAAAAATCTGTATCGGACAGCTTTTATTCATCATATGAAGAGCTCTCTGAGAATATGAACACAGTTGAGCTTGCGGATATGGAAATAACGCCGTCAATACTCGGTGACGGAAAATACGCGGTATCAATAGACGTAAAGCTGGGCGGAGGCAAAAATACAAGCCCGGAGGGAAGAATTGTCATAAAGGATATTGACTCCGGAGAAATTCTGGAGGAAACGGAATATTCAAAAAATAAAACATATTATTTTGAGTTTGACAGGGCTCGTTATATATCAGTTTACTTATACGCACGCAATTCGGGAAGCAGCGCCGAATATGACACAAAATGCAAAAAGCGCATGCTTCTCAATGACGATGCGATAAATAAATATAACGCAAAAAAAGCCAAAAAAACAAATTAACTGCACCCGGCATTATATTTATATATGCCGGTAATGTGCAGAAATGGAGAAGAAAATGCTTAATCTGGACGGAAAGCTGTCAGTAGTTATGCCTGCTTACAACGAGGAAAAGCTTATTTACAACAGTATTATGACAACTATCTCTGTAATTTCGGGGTTTGTAAATGATTTTGAGATAGTTGCGGTGAACGACGGAAGTAAGGACAGGACAAAGGAAGAGATAAAGAGGGCGATGAAAAGTGACAGCCGTGTAAGGCTGGTGTCCTCTGATAAGAACAGAGGAAAGGGTACAGCTATAATATCAGGCGTCACGCAGGCAGAGGGAAAATATATCGCGTTTCTTGACGCGGATTTGGAACTGCATCCTTCTCAGCTTGAGGGGTATCTGGATAAAATGCTTGAGGACGGAGCTGACGCAGTAATAGGATGTAAATTTCATAAAGAATCGCAGCTGGAATATCCTTTAATACGTAAAATAATAAGTAAGGGATATTATGTAATGCTGCTCGTTCTGTTTCATCTTAATGTAAAGGACACGCAGACCGGGCTCAAGGTATTCAGGGCAGAGGCAATCAGACCGGTGGCGCATCTTATAAGAACATCGGGATTTGCGTACGATATTGAGCTGTTGGTGGCGCTTCACAGAAGAGGCTGCAGAATTGTTCAGATGCCTGTCAGGGTGGTCTATGTGAGGGGAAAGGACGCAAGGCGCATTGGATTTAAGGATATTTTTTCGGCGTTTAAAGACACATGGGCAATTTTTTACAGGGTGTATTTCGAGCATTATTATGACTAACGCTTTACAGGCATGAAATAAAATTGATATAATTAAATAATTCAGACAGTTCTTGTGAAAAGCGGCAGATATACACAGAACGGAAAGGTAAGGACATATGCATTACGATTATTTGGTGGTAGGCGCCGGTCTTTATGGCGCTGTGTTTGCACATGAGGCTAAGCAGAGGGGGAAATCATGTCTTGTAGTTGAGAAGAGAGACCATATTGCGGGAAATATATACTGTAAAAATATCGAAAATATTAATGTTCATGTGTACGGTGCACATATTTTTCACACTTCTGACAAATTTATATGGGATTATATAAATAAATTTGCAGAGTTTAATAATTATATCAATTCACCTATTGCAAAGTATAAAAATGAACTTTACAATCTTCCGTTTAACATGAACACCTTCAGCAAAATGTGGGGAATAAGCACTCCGCAGGAGGCGAAAGAAATTATAGCGTCGCAGATTGCTGATCTCAATATTACCGAGCCTGAAAATCTCGAGGAGCAGGCGCTGTCATTAGTGGGCAGGGATGTGTACGAAAAGCTGATAAAGGGCTACACCGAAAAGCAGTGGGGCAGGGATTGCCGTGAACTTCCGGCATTTATCATCAAGAGACTGCCGCTCAGGTTTATATACGATAACAACTATTTTAATGACAGATACCAGGGAATTCCCGTGGGCGGCTATACGAGGATTGTCGAGAAGCTGCTGGACGGAATTGAAGTGCGCTTAAACACAGATTATCTTTTAAACAAAGAGGAACTGGATTCGCTCGCGGATAAGGTTGTCTATACGGGAATGATTGACAGGTATTATGATTACAGGCTTGGAGTTTTGGAATACCGTTCAGTGAGATTTGAGACTGAACTTATTGAGACTGATAATTTTCAGGGCAATGCTGTGGTAAATTACACCGAGCGGGAAGTGCCTTATACACGGATTATTGAGCATAAGCATTTTGAATTTGGAAAACAGCCGGTAACTGTTATTTCAAGAGAGTATTCAAGTGAGTGGAAGAAGGGCGATGAGCCTTATTATCCTGTAAACAATGAAAAAAATGATGCTTTGTATCAGAAGTATAAGGAGCTTGCGGACAGAGAGGAACGTGTTATATTCGGAGGAAGACTTGGAAGCTACAAGTATTATGACATGGACAAGGTAATAAAGGCGGCGCTGGAAATGTGCGGCAGAGAGCTTCAGTAAGGGAGATAGATTTCCAAATAAGCCCGATGGCTTATTTGGAAACCGCCTGTTTGTGCCGGAGCGTCACAAACAGACATTATCGCAGAAGAAAAATCGCTTTCGCGAATTTTTCTTCGCGTCTCTTCGCGATTAACCGCTCCGGAATGGAGATAACTATGGATAGACAGGATAGGGAATTGGTCAGGCTTATAAACAGTGCAAAGAAAGGAAATAAGGACAGCTTTGAACGACTGTGCGAGTTGATTTATCACGAGGTTTACAACCTTGTGGCGTTCATTTATACAAGCAAGGAGACCAGGACTAAGCTTACTAAGCATGTACTTGTAAGAATTTATAAAAATCTTGATGATTTTGACATCAGTGAGATGGATGTTCATCTGTGGCTTGCCAGATTTACTACGCTCGAGGTGTATAGGATATGCGTAAAACAGAACGGAGAGCTTTTCGGCACCGAAATGAAAACTGCTGAATACAGATGTGAGACTGTTGAGGACGATGTCGAGCTTGCGCGCTGCGCTGCTGAATACAATGAGGCTTTTCTTGACAGAGAAAAGCTTGAGGAAATCCTGATTGATTTTAAGGACATGACTAAGGGACAGAAAATTCTCTATCAGATGTTCTGTTACGAGAGCTACACATTGGATGAGCTTGAGGATTTGCTTGAGGTTGACAGTACGTTTCTTGGAACACAGCTGATGGCTGTAAGAACAAAGCTCGGGCTGTCCGACATATCGCTGACAGGCGCAGGCGGACAGGATGTACTTGCTGCTGATGAGCCGGTGCAGTATGAAAAAGTAAATGATGACGCCGGTGAAACCGATTATGAGCCGTCAGGCAGAGAAAAGCTGAAAAATGCTCGGGCTGCTGCGGTTAAGAATGACGATAGTGACAAAGTTAAATCGCCTATATTAGGCTTTATTCCGGATAAGGTACTGGTGGGTATAATAACGGTTGTTACGGGACTTATTGTAATATTGTCAGTAGTGCTTGTAATTTCAATAGGAAATAATAAAAAAGAAGAAGCTAAGGGTGTTGTTAATCAGTCAAGGGCAACAGCGGCAGCTGGAGTAAACCAGACGACACAGGAGCAGAATGACGGTACGCAGGAACAGACTGCTTCTGACGAGAGTACTGAGGATACAGAGGGTCAGCAGGAGCAACAGAATACAGACGGAAACGATAACGCCCAAGAAGGAGACGGAAATACCGGAGATAACGGAAACGGCGCAGAAGGCGGCGAAGGCGGAAATACCGAAGATGAAGGGAACACCGGAGAGGGCGGCAATACCGGAGACGAAGGCGGCAGCACCGGAGATGAGGGTAATACCGGAGACGAAGGCGGCAGCACCGGAGATGAGGGCAATACCGGAGACGAAGGCGGCAGCACCGGAGATGAGGGCAATACCGGAGACGAAGGCGGCAGCACCGGAGATGAG
>CALWKC010000018.1 GCA_944381165.1 uncultured Lachnospira sp.
TCTAACATACGTTCGGTAAACTCTTGTTTTCTTTTGATTCTTTAAAACTCGGAATTTCCTATAAAGGAACAAAGAGTTCGCAAGCGAACTCTTTCGCGAGGCGCGGATTTGTAAGAATAATTACCTTTCCGCGCCTCTGCGATCCTGCGGAGCATTTTTATTCTATAGGAAGTTCAGAGAACTTTCCTATAGAATAAAAAAACAGCAAAAACCGCACTCCCGCTGACTGCTGTCAATGGGAAATGCGGAATTTTGCTGATTAACTCTCTTAATTAACAATAAACTATATCACAAAATTTATATCTCAGTTTAACCCCTTCACATAATCTATCGCCGCTTCAAGCTGAACATCGCTCTGTGCGTCCTCCGGAAGCTCCACAACCATGTCCGGAGTGACTCCGTTGCCATGTATGTCCTGACCTTCAGGCGTAAAATACTTTGCTATGGTATATTTAACAGCGCTTCCGTCAGTGAGAGGCTGTATAGTCTGTACAATTCCCTTGCCAAAGGTCTGTGTTCCTATAATTGCTCCTTTATTGTAATCCTGAACAGCGCCGGCAAATATTTCAGATGCGCTCGCGCTGTCGCCGTTTACAAGTACAGCAAGCGGAACTGAGAGCTCGCTGCTGTTTGAGCTGTTATATTCTTTTCTGTTTCCATACTTATCCTCGGTGTACACGATAAGCCCGTTTGGAAGAATCTCATCGAGAATATCAACCACAGCATTCAGAACTCCGCCCGGATTTGAGCGAATATCAATCACAAGCCCTTTCATATTCTGCGCAGTTAAATCATCAAGCGCCTCCTTAAACTGCTCAGTTGTCACTGTATCAAACTGTGAAATTGCGATATATCCTATACCATCATCAAGCATTGAATATTCTACAGTCCTGATATTAACCTCATCTCTCACAACCGTAAAGGTCAGTATCTCTTCACCGCGCCTTATCTCAAGCTCAACAGAAGTTCCCTTATCGCCCTTGATAAGAGCTACGGCAGATGATAAATCCATACCTGTAATGTCTCTTCCGTCAACCTTAGTCACACAGTCGCCGTCACGTATTCCCGCCATATATGCCGGAGCGTCCTCGTAAGCCTCCGATATTAAAATAGTTCCGTCCTCATTTTTCTGGCAGACAGCACCTATTCCATAAAATTTTCCGGTTGTAGATTCAAGTATCGACTGATACTCCTCAGGAGTATAATAGACAGTATATATATCCCCATATGCGTCAAGATAAGCCTTATAGATATTGTCAGCAGCAGCTTCCTCATCCGCATCGCCGAAATAAAAATAATCAAGCACCGAATCAAGCGCATTCAGTTTGCTCTCTACATCACTTCCTATCCCGTCGGAATCATCAACTCCTGTACCCTGAACATAAATCTCACCGTTTGACGCAAAATGAATGTAGCCGTTTTTATAAAAAGCATTGGCAACAGAATACAGTATCGCCGTTGTAAGCAAAACACCGACAATCACACCTATAAAAATCCCAAGACCGATTCTCGTCTTATGCGGTCTCTTTCCCGGAGGCATACCCGGAGCGCCATAACCCGGAGTACCATAGCCCGGTGTGCCGTTTATGTTTCCCGTTCCGCTTCCGTTCTGACCGTTTACATAGTTACCGTTATACAAATCGCTCATATCCGCTTTTCCTTTACTTAAAAATTTTTGTATTATAGAACAAAGAACTTTCTTACACAAGAACAAAGAGTTCGCTTGCGAACTCTTTCGCGAGGCGCGGATTTGTAAGAATAATTACCTTTCCGCGCCTCTGCGATCCTGCGGGTCATTTTTATTCTATAGGAAGTTCAGAGAACTTTCCTATAGAATAAGAAAGAATCTCGCAAAGCGAGATTCTCCGCCTGCAACGGGTCGCGTCAGCAACACATTTAACGCGCGCAACCGCTGTTTATCTACTGTAAATATCCCCACGGGTTGACATATGCTCCGCCGTAACGCACGCTGAAATGCAGGTGCGCTCCCGTCGACTGCCCCGTCGAGCCCATCAGAGCAATAGTGTCACCTCTGTTGACAGTATCTCCGACAGAAACAAGAAATGTTGAACAGTGCATATAAATAGTATACAATCCATTTCCGTGATCAATCCAAATCCAATTTCCGGCAGACCAGTTATATTCAGCCCTTATGACACGCCCGCCATCGGCAGCATAAATAGGATCGCCCCACACTCCCGGTGTCGTCGCGCCTATATCAATTCCCGTATGCGGAGATGTTCTGCCGTCCATATCGCCGTAATCAGAAGTTATTCTCCTTGAAATTGTAGGCCATAAAAACACACCTGTACTGTTAGCAGGCGGGTTACTGCTGCTGTTTTGATTGCTCTCAGCCTCTATCTGCGCAATAAGAGCATCAAGACCGCTTATATCGTTTGAAAGCTCCGTATCAACAAGCTCTGTGTCTGCAATCAGCTGATTATACTTTTCAAGCTCCGCCTCCTTCTCCTGCTGAATAGCCGCCAAATCATTTCTCTGAGACTCGAGCGACGCCTGCATCTGCGTCATCGACGCATAATCATTATCGAGCTGCTGCTTAGTGGAAGCTATGTACTCAACCGTCTCCTCATATTTAGTGAGCATATCCCTGTCATAAGATGAAATCTTAGAGACATACTCAGCTCGGTTAAGCATCTCGCCCATGCTGTCAGACGCAAGTATCAAAGCCAGATAGCTCTCGTCGTTATGCTCATACATAAATTTTATTCTGAGCTTCATCATCTCATACT
The DNA here is from genome assembly GCA_944381165.1 of uncultured Lachnospira sp. Classification (GTDB taxonomy): domain Bacteria; phylum Bacillota; class Clostridia; order Lachnospirales; family Lachnospiraceae; genus Lachnospira. The sequence continues at coordinate 2,751 of CALWKC010000018.1, forward strand.
GATTTGCCGCATCCTGCTGTGCAGCCTCAAGATTTTCCTCAGTCTCGGCAATCTGCGCGCTCAAATCCTCTATCTGAATTCCCAGCTCGTACAGATTGCCGTCCAGCTCAGACATCTGCTCGTCCAAAAGCTGCATATACTCCTGAGTATCGCTGGCTTGCTGCCTGTACTCGTCCAACAGCTCCTGCACTTCCTTCTGCTGCTCCAGCTTTTCCTCTCTCTCCTGTCTGGCGTCATCAAGGTCGGACGCCGTCACTCTGCGCGCAAACATCCCGCTCGACATAAATACGCCCAAAGAAGCAAGCATAGTCAAGCAAAGCACAGCCGCAGTAAATTTTTTAAATACCGATTTTTTCATTCAGTGCCTCTCCTTTCAAACCATTCAGTCGATGCCGCAAGCGGCAGCTCTCCTCCGCAGTAAAACCATTATATAAAGATATTAAGCCAAAATTACACATTTGCATGTTTGCGCACAGCAAAGAAGCTGCCGAGAATACCAATTCCAATTCCGAGGCAGATTGCCACCGGAGCCATAAATTTAAAGACCTCGCCCATTGGCATAAATGCAAGAATATTGCTCAAAATCGAAAATTTTCCGAGAACATATGCGATAACGCTCTGGTATATATATCCCAAAAACAGCAGCGGAATAACAGAGCCTATAATTCCAATCACAATACCCTCAACAAAAAACGGAGCATTTACAAAGCCGTCAGTCGCTCCTATAAACTTCATAATAGAAATTTCATCCTTGCGGACTGTAATACCTATAACAATAGTATTTGTGATAAGGAAAATAGAAACCGCAAAAAGTATGACAATAATCGCCGCAGCAACATAGCCTACCAGCTTGGCTGCGCTTGAAAGGCTGCTCGCAGTAATCTCGGAACGGTTTACCTGCCTTACGCCGTCAAGATTTTCAAGATATGTCACAAGCGTTCCCTGCATTCCCGCATCACTCAGATACACCTCATATGAATCCGAATTGGCAAGGGGATTATCGTCCTTAAAGCCCTCCGCAAGTTCCGGGTAGCCCTTAAAATACTCTGTCCTGAAATTCTCCCACGCCTCCTCGGCTGATGTGTAATGAACCGACGAAACCTCAACACGCTTTGAAATTGTATCCCCGAGCTGTTTGATCTGTGTCTCCGTGAGTCCCTCGTCAAAAAACACCGTTACACAGACCTCATTTTCAGCCTTTTTAACCATATACTGAAAATTCATAACAAGAGAATACAGTATACCAAAAAGGAAAATACACGCCGCTATTGTTGCTATTGATGCCAGTGAAAAAAGACGGTTGCGGTAGATATTTTTAAACCCGTCCTTCACATGATAAAAAAATGATCTAATCTTCATAGAAATAACCACCCTTTTCCAAATCGCTTATAATTTTACCTTCACTCATTGTTATGGTTCTTTTCTTCATCTGCTGTACTATTTCCATGTTGTGGGTAACTACGAGCACCGTTGTTCCCAGCTTATTTGCCTGATTTAAAATCTTCATAATCTCGGCTGAATTTGCCGGGTCAAGATTACCTGTCGGCTCATCGCACAACAATATAGCAGGTCTGTTCACCAGCGCTCTCGCAATCGCAACTCGCTGCTGCTCGCCGCCAGAGAGCTCGTTAGGAAAAGCCTTATACTTATCAAGAAGTCCTACCATTGAGAGCATCGAGAGCACGCGGCTTTTAATCTTCCTCGACGGAGCCTCTACAACCTTCATTGCAAAAGCGATATTCTCAAATACATTTCTGTCAGGCAGCAGCCTGAAATCCTGAAATACCACGCCAATATCTCTTCTTAAATAAGGAAGCTTCTTTCTTGTCACCTTATTGAGATACTTTTTATTTACATATATTTTGCCGGTTGTCGGGTCAAGCTCCTTGAGCAGAAGCTTTATGAGCGTTGATTTGCCCGAGCCGCTCTTGCCGACTATAAATACAAACTCACCCTTCTGAATGTGCAGGTTAATGCCGTTTAAGGCAGGCACGCCGGACGAGTAAGTCTTTGTAACATTTTCTAAGATTATCATCAGTAATCTCCTCCATTAAAATGTATCTTTACTTTCCATATACTTCATATACTTTACAACCATCAGCGCAATCTTAAACGTGATAGCGTCATCAAACACACGCAAATCCAGTCCTGTGCTCTTCTGAAGCTTATCAAGCCTGTAAACCAGCGTGTTCCTGTGAATATATAATTGTCTTGACGTCTCTGAGACATTAAGGCTGTTCTCAAAAAACTTATTAATTGTTGACAGCGTCTCATCGTCAAAGTCATCAGGGGACTTCCCTCCGAAAATCTCTTTTATAAACATCTGGCAAAGCGGAATCGGAAGCTGATAAATCAGCCTTCCTATGCCGAGTCTGCTGTATGCCACAACATTCTTATTGCTGTAAAAAATCTTGCCTACATCCAAAGCCATCTTGGCTTCCTTATATGAGCGCGAAACCTCCCTTATATCGCTGACAATCGTTCCGTATGCAACATGAGCAGAACTCATTGCCTCGGTGTTGAGCATATCAATAATAACCTGGGCGGTCTTGTCCAGCTCTTCATATGTCTCATTGCCCTTAACTTCCTTGACAAGAATAATACTCTTTTCATCAACAGCAGTGATAAAATCTCTCACCTTGCCTGCAAAAAGAGTTCTCATAGTCTCAAGAGCATTGGTATCCTTCTCATGCTTTGTCTCTATAATATAAACAACTCGCTTGACGTCTGTCTCAATATGTAGCTTTTCCGCACGGGTATACATATCAACGCGCAGAAGATTATCCAAGAGCAGATTCTTGATAAAATTGTCCTTATCAAAACGCTCCTTATAGGCAACAAGCAGATTCTGAATCTGAAACGCAGCAAGCTTGCCCAGCATATATACATCATCGCTTGTTCCTTTTGCCAAAAGTATATACTCTAAATTCTGCTCGTCATAAACCTTAAAAAACTGATACCCGTTTATCACCTGGCTCTCCGCAGGAGAATCCATAAACGCAAGAGCATCGGCAATGCAATCCTGCACATCCTCAAATGTCTTTGCGGAAATCTTACCGTCAGAATCTATAACACAAAAATCTATTCTTGATATTGCTTTCAGACCTTCTACAGTTGTCTGTAAAATTTGATTTGAAATCATTGCAAACAATCCTTTCAATGTTAGTCCTTGCTTTATTGTAATGCAAAAAAGCGAAAAAAAAAAGAGGAAATGCATAATTTCTATACATTTCCTCAAATTTTGCATTATTAAACTGTGAAAATTAAATGTATCACTTTAATTAGTGAGTAATAATCTGCTCTGTTTCTTTATCAAATACATGAAGTCTTGAAACATCCATAGCAAACTTAATCGTATCTCCAGGACGAGCAGTTGTACGAGGACTTACCTTTGCTGTACATGTAACATCAGCAATGTCATAGTGAAGGTTAGCTTCTGCACCAAGCAGCTCATAAACCTTAACCTGAGCCTCGAATGTTGTGTTAGAATGCTTTGCGACAAATTCCTCATCATCCTTAATATCCTCAGGACGAATACCTGCAACTACTGTCTTGCCGACATAACCGCCGTCAATAATAGCCTTGCTCTTCTCAGCAGGCAATGGAATAGATACTGTATCGCTGAGCTTCAATGTAACTGAAGAGCCGTTCTGAACAACCTCTGCATCGATAAGATTCATCTGCGGAGATCCGATGAAACCGGCAACAAAGATGTTGTTAGGTGAATTGTAAAGATTCTGAGGTGTATCTACCTGCTGGATAATACCGTCCTTAAGAACTACAATTCTTGTACCAAGTGTCATAGCCTCTGTCTGGTCATGTGTAACGTAGATAATTGTTGTCTGAAGTCTCTGATGAAGCTTAGAAATCTCAACACGCATCTGTACTCTCAGCTTAGCATCCAGGTTTGAAAGAGGCTCATCCATAAGGAATACCTTAGGGCTGCGGACAATAGCACGACCCATAGCAACACGCTGTCTCTGACCACCTGAAAGAGCCTTAGGCTTACGGTCAAGAAGATGTTCAATGTCAAGGATCTTAGCAGCCTCATGAACAGCCTTATCAATATCAGCCTTAGGAACCTTTCTTAACTTAAGACCAAACGCCATATTATCATAAACTGTCATATGAGGATACAAAGCGTAGTTCTGGAAAACCATGGCTATATCTCTGTCCTTTGGCTCAACATCATTAACCATCTTGTCCCCGATCCAAAGCTCACCTGAACTGATTTCCTCAAGACCTGCAATCATACGAAGAGTAGTAGACTTACCGCATCCTGAAGGACCTACGAAAATGATAAATTCCTGGTCAGCAATTTCAAGGTTAAAATCCTTAACAGCAACAAAACCATTAGGATATACTTTACAAACATTCTTAAGTGATAAACTTGCCATTATATAACTTCCTCCTAAAAATATTGAAGTGCGCAGCACTTTTGATGTATTAACTATACAATAATTGATACTAAAATACCATATTGCAATTTCACAAATATAAGACATGTTTTTTTTGCAAATTTACCACATATCTGTATTTGATGTGAATTTTGTACAAAATATCGGTAGTGTTCTCTGCAAATTTAACTATACATCCTCTTAATAAATACATTTCTCAATGCAGGAATAAATTACTAAAAGCTCCCCCGGCACCAGCCGGACAGCGGTATCCGATGTTTTTGTGACAATTTTGCAGCATATACAAACTTTACATATTTTTTTAAATTTATTTAGAAAATATGTTGCATTGTTGCAGTTATTGTACTATAATCAATACATAAATAACAAAGAGCTATTTTCATAATTAATGTTATATAATATGGAGCTGGTTGATATGGATATTGCAGGATTACCAATTGTACAGAGCACATATAATCTTGAGACTGATGTTCAGGTTGCTTTATTGAGCAAGAATCTTGATACAATAGAGACTCTGGGTGACGGTCTGCAAAAGATGATGGAGTCATCTGTCACACCGTATCTCGGTCAGAACATTGATTATTTTGTTTAATTTGCTTTTTTCTTATATTTTTCCTTTCTCATTTTCTTTTCAGTGGATTTATCCACAAAATAAAAAAGAAGCTCTCTGACGAGAGCTTCTTTTTTTGTATGCAACGAGTCAAATTCAAACGCCCGCATTTACATCGGCTCAGTCAGCCTTTTTATCAGTGAAAAGCCGACTGATTTCCCGAAAACATCTTCAATATTATCAGACAATAAAGCTGTTTATAAAAACCACCAGCTCCGTGTAAATCATATACACAAACGCCAGTACAAGCGTCACAATGAGCGGAGCCGTAAAAAAGCGTTCTCCGTTTCTCGGGCGCATTCCCAGACGCATATTATACTCGAGATATTCGCCGCGACCGTTTCGTGCCGCAAGCTTTTTAATAATAAGAATTGCAAGCAGCATAAAGCCTACTGCCATTCCGCCGAGAATAACAAGCTGTATAACCGATGAAACTATTGCCTCTCCGGCAGAGAGAGTAACCGAGTCAGCCTGCTGCTGTACAGCATTAACATCAATTCCGGCGGCAGACATTATTTTGAAAACGGTAATAGAATAAGTGTTAAACGCAAAATGCGCCAGAACCGCCGACCAGATAGAGCCTGTAGCCTCAACCAGCAGCGCAAAAACTATACCGATTACGAAAGCATAGCAGAACTGGTTAATATTAAGATGGGCAACACCGAACAGCAGTCCGCTGAGAACTGCCGCACCCATTATGCCGTTCCTTCTGTATGAGTGATATATGATACCCCTGAATATAAATTCCTCCACCATAGGCGGAATAACCGCCATAAGCAATACCTGAACAACAAACGGGTATGAAGTCAAATCCGACACGGTGTTATTCATATAATTGGTAGAAAACATCATCGTTACGGTGTTGATAAACAGCACAACCGGTATCAGCATGTAGCCCAGCAAAATCGAAAGCAGGGCATCCAGAGGTTTAATCTTTCTGTATGGTATACATTTATAAATATTAATTCTATAAATAATAACATACGCGAATGCCGGTATAAGAAGAAACGCCTGACTTACAATACACTGAGCCCAGTACGGCAGGTCCATGCCTGTCGCGCCTATTACAATTCCAAAGATAACAGACGCCGCAAAATAAAACCCCAGCAGGCAGGCGTAAAATATATTAATTCTTTTACACATAAATCCCCCGGTATCAGATATTATTTAAAAGCAATCGCCTCAATCTCAAGAAGAACATCCTTAGGCAGTCTTGCCACCTCAACACATGAACGTGACGGAAAAGGCTCTTTGAAATGCTTCTTGTAAATCTCATTGATTTTAGCGAAATCATTCATTTCCTTAATAAATACTGTTGTCTTAATAATATTCTCAACCCTTGAGCCTGATGCCTCAACAAGATTGCAAAGATTTTTAAACGCCTGTTCAGCCTGTGCCTCAACGCCCTCAGGAATATTTCCCGTCTGCGGGTCAACAGGGATAACGCCTGATGTGTAAACCATTCCATTGACCTCAATCGCCTGTGAATACGGACCTATTGCCGCCGGCGCTTTATCTGTGCTAATAACCTTCTGCATCATAATTTCCTCCTGATTCACAAAAATATAATAAAACTATACCATAATTCCGGACGTCATTTTGTCCGTCACAATTTTGCTCTGCAAACCTGCATATGTCAGCTTTGCTGACGCTATTATAGCATTTATTTTAAAGTAATAGAAGTATCATTTATTATAATTTTTCCTTCCTTTAACAGCCTTCCTACCGCGCGCTTAAAAGCGTTCTTGCTCATGTCAAAACGCTGTTTTATAATCTCCGGAGACGCCTTGTCCGTAAACGGCAGTTTACCTCCGTTTTTCTTAATCTCTTCATATATAATAGAGGCGTCCTCGTCCATCTGTATATATGCCTTCTGCTTAAGGCTTATGGAGAGCTTTCCGTCATCACGCACCTTCGAGACTCTTCCGTAAACAATATCTCCCACACTGAGATGTCCGAAAACTTCACTTTTAGGAATCATGCCGTAATACAAATTGTCAACAGCCACGTACACGCCATAATCGGGATTAATTTCAATTACAGTTCCGCTTACCGCACTGTCCTTCACATACCCCTCAGCGTTTTTGAGATAATCATAGACTCGCATTGTTGCAGCAAGACGTCCGCTCTTGTCTATGTAGAGCGCCACAAGACAGCTGTCACCCTCATTGACATGCTTAGTCTGCTCTTTAAAAGGAAGAAACAAATCTTTCTCCAGCCCCCAGTCCAAAAACGCACCTATTTTACTCACCTGAGAAACAGTCAGCACCGCAAGCTCACCGAGCCTGATTTTCGGCTGTTTCGTAGTAGCTATCAATCTGTCGCTTGAATCCCTGTATACAAATACAGTAAGCGCATCTCCTATCTCGGTATCCTCCGGAACCATTTTCTTAGGCAGAAGCACCCTCTCGTCCTTCGTTCCGAGATACACTCCAAAATCTGTCTCCTTTACCACATTAAGACACTGTGTCTTTCCCAATTCTATCATATTACATTTCTCCGTTTTAACCGTATCAGCTTGAACAAAAAGCACTGAGCGCACCCTTTCGCGCCCCGAGCGTTATTAAGTATCAAAAAAGCCCTCGCTTTATGCGAGGGCAAGCTGGGCTTGAGGGACTCGAACCCCCAGAATGCTGGAATCAGAATCCAGTGCCTTACCATTTGGCGAAAGCCCAATATCGTGACGACATGTGGTATTATACACAACTGAAATATAAATTGCAAGTATTTTTCAAAAAAAAATTATATTTTTTAACAGTTCAGCCATAAGCTGTATTGCAGGCAAATCATGCTCGCATGAAATTGCCCGTTATACCCGCTTAACTGCCGCCGTTTCTGCGCATCAGAACAGGAAAGCCTTCTCTGTATTGCTTTATTATAAAAGGATGGCGAGCAGCATAATCGTATATTGTATCTCCAAGCCCCTCTTCGACAAGCTCTTTCATTCGTTCCAGCGGAACTCTGTTAATCGCCGGACATGTAGGAGTAAGGGCAATCACCAGCTCTCTCCCGTCTCTCATAATCCTAAGAGGCCATATTTTACAGTCAAAAGGCTTGTCCTCATCCGACAGAACGCATCCCCTGCTGCCGTCAAGGAACATACAAGGTGTCTCCTCATTTTCATCCTCTGTCCTGTACTCGCCCTCCAGCGACATCCGCCCGTACTCATATCCTTCTGTCTCATCCAACACAAAATCAACATTTCTGTCCTTTTTAAGCCGCTCCACAGTCTCCTTCGGAAACAGAGGCGTCTCCCAAAGACTGCCCCTCTTAAACGAGCAGCAGAATCTGCACTCCGCACATGTTGATTTTTCAAGAACTTTTGACAGCATATCCCTCTTCCTTTCCTAAATCCAATCAGTTATTTTTCAACCGCGCTGTATTTTTTCAGCAGAATTTTCGGATGATACGACATTTTTGCTTTGCGCAGTCCCTCTATTCCTATATCCTCCTCGCGGTTAAGCCACGTTATTCCCTCAAGACCCGCAGCAAAGAAATTGTTTATTGCCGCATATCCTCCGTTCGCAGCGCACTCGCCCACAGCCTTCTCAAAATGCACGTCAACCGTATGCCCGTTTATTTTTGAAGCCAGCGTCATCGCGCACGGACTGTCATTTACATATATAATGCCTCCCATGAGCTCCAATTCCCTGAAATACTGCAGCGCCTCCCTGATAGCCCTGTACTCCGCAATCTGGGATTCATTCTCCTGCTGCAGATGCTCGTAATACCATGCATCCGCCACCGCAGCCGCATCCTCCCAGTTACACTCCCCCATTTCCGCATAAGTATAATCGGGATATGTTCTCATAAACTTTGATACATGATTTTTCTTTTTATGAAATGATTTTCCCGAAAGCCCGGCAAGCTCGCGGCATGAATAGATGTAATCGCTGTCACCGGCATCCGATGAAAATATAAAACGCCCGGGCATCAGCTCCTCAAGAAGCTCCTTCTGCGCCTCGGTCAAAAAAGCAAATCTGAGCTTTTCATTTCTCGTCTCGGCATCAAGCTCTATCTCTTTTAAAGCCCTTGCGGCGTCGCCCCTTCCAACCGGAAATGTATATCCGAGTCTTGCTCCGGTTCCGTAATATCTTCTTATTAAAAAATCCCTGTACCGGCTGATTTCCGTATTATATTTTCCGCGGAGCAGATATATATTCGCAAATGAAACATCGCTCCCGATACAATCTGACATCTCAACTGATTTTTTAACCCACGCTCCGTCTGAAAGCTGCGGTGCAGACCATTCCAGCATATAAACTCTCCATTCTGTCTTACAATTACAAGTATGGCAAATCGCTGCGCGCACCATACAATACTTATGCCGAATATTTACAGGCATAAGCTTTTTGGCTTGCGATATTTTACCACACCCCCGCCGCAAGCACAACCTCAATTTACTATATCTGCAAATACACGTTTTTATGAGCTTTTACGCATTATTCGTGTTCTGAACGCCCCAAAACGGCTATGATAAAATTTTTATAAATTTTGACAAACATTTTTCATAAATAACGCAATTTAAGTTGACCGCTGTTTACATATAATCTAAAATAGCTTTAGCTGTATTTTGTATTGTAAGAAACGGAGGATTTATATTTATTATGAACAAAAAAAACATAACTTTGATTTTGATCGGCATTATTCTGCTTACATTGCAGTTTAACGTCCATATCGGCAAAATTTATTTTGATATATTTAACGATATTATAGCCATGGTGCTCATAGCCATAGGGGGCTTTCCGATTGCAGGACGCAATGTCTTATTTAAAAAAATGCGCATAATGATTGTTATAGGATTCATTCTTACCGTTTTAGGTCAAATTATGAATTTTGTAATAGCCTATTCCGGCGGCAATAATGCCACGAATATTATTACAGGACTTTCAACCATATCAAATATCTATCTCACCTATTATTTCACAGAGGGACTTATACTCGAAGCCAAATTCCAGGAGAAATCAGCTCTCACGCGTTCTCTTCGGTTAATCTGGGCAATTTACGGAATACTTGTGTTTGCAAACTTTATTGCGGCAATGTCAGGAATACCGTTAATCGCAATTTTTGTTCAGGTTTTATCTGTTATATTCGCAATATATTACTGCTCTTCAGTATTGACGGCATGCAGCCATCTTTACATGGACGGGCTTCCGACTAAACATATGGATATTTAAAAATATGCCGCGCTTTGAGCGGCGGAACGGAGTTTGAATTGAAAAAGTTAGAAATTATTATCAGACCTGAACGTCTTGACGATTTAAAAACCATTTTAAATGAGTGCGGAGCGCACGGTATCATGATTACAAATATAATGGGGTATGGAAGCCAGCGCGGTCACAAACGGGAATATAACGGAATTGATTTCGGAGGCAACCTTTTGCCTAAAGTTAAGGTTGAGACTATAGTGAGTGATGAAACCTCAGAACAGATTATTGATTTAGTTATAGAAAAAATTAATACGGGAGTTTACGGAGACGGCAAAATTTTTGTCTATGATGTGGCGGACGCAGTCCGCATAAGAACAGGAGAGCGCGGAGTAGACGCGCTCTGAAATACATTTTTATTCTTATCAATCCGCGCCTCGCAAAAGAGTTCGCTTGCGAACTCTTTGTTTTTATTTATCCTGCTGTTCTGCATCCTCTGCGCTGCCTTCCGGAGTCTCCTCCTCTTTATCTTCCTGAGGCTGTACGCTTGCCTTTGCGTAAATAAGAAATATTCTCGCAAGTATATAGCTGTCTATATAGACAATCAGCGGAATTGTTACTATGAAAGCTGTGAAGAAGTTAATTGAAAATATAATAAGTCCATATGTAGCAAACAGCATTATGAATGTCTGCGGCAAATGATGCATACACAAAATAAGCGAATTTTTAAGCGTCCGGATAACCGAATTATCAAACTTTGAAAGCATCGGAAAAGCATAGAGCACAACTGCCGACAAAACTAAAAGCATGCCTATGACGGCGAACATAAAAAGTCTTATAGGAAGACCGCCATCGTTATTCGCCCATGTATAACATATCCTGACATCTGTAATCAGCAGCGCTGTGAGCACCACAATAATAAGCTCCATTATAAAACTCTGTTTGAAATTCTGCTTGAACGATTTAATGAAACCTCTGAACACATAGCTCTCCTCATCACGGACAAGCTTCATACCAACATAGAACATGGCTGTAAGCGAAGCTCCTATCGTGACAATCGGAAGGCTGAACAGCACTCCGAAGAAGCCAAGAATTAAAAAATCTCCTGCTTTTGTCAACGCCCTGAAAAATTTTCCTTCTATACTAAACATAAATTTACCGTTCCTTTCAGCTTAACTGTACTTTATCAAGATATGATTATACTGTAATTTACTCAAAATGCAAATAACTTTCGATTAATTTCCGCCCTGTTTTTATTAAATATTTATAAAAGTATGTCTTTTCATCAATAGTTATGTTAAACTTGATTTACAGTTTGCACAAATAAAGTATGCATAAAACGGAGGATTTTCTTTAATGGCAAATCAGAAAACAAAAAAAAATAAAATGCCGAAAGAACAAAAGACACCTTTCAAAGAACTCAATTTCAGTGAAAAAGTAAGCTATATATTCGGTTACTATAAATATTACGCGCTGGCATTTCTGATTGCAGCCGCGTTTATCGGTTATACAGTATATTCGTTTATCCAGAATAACTATGATGTTGTCTGTAATATAGTCGCTGTTGACGGTAAAATCACGGGATATGACACCTTTTCCGATGACATTACAAAAGGTTTCTCAAACTATCTTGGAATTGACGGCAAAAAAACAAGAGTTGAGATTGACTTCAATTACTCTCTTATCGTTCAGCCGCTTGATCAGGAGGCCAACGTAAGCCAGAACAAAATATACATCCTCGCCTCCGTCGGCTCTATTGACGGATATATGGCAAACCGCGACTATATAGATTACTTTTCCACAGATACAGAAACATTTCTCGTCGACTTGAGAGAGCTTCTTACTTCTGACGAACTTGAACGCATCGGTGACGAAAATATTATTTACTACACCAAAAAGGACGGTACTGCTGTTCCGATAGCCGTAGATTTATCCGGAACAAAAATAAAAACCGAAACAGACCTTACCATGGAATCGCCTTGCTACGGAGTGGTTGTTTCCGCTCAAAACACCGAAAATGCCGTTTCGTTTATACGCTACGCTTTTGACTTATAAGTCCTTTATTAATTTTTTACGGTATAATTCCAGGGTTTCCTGTGCATCTGCGTAATATTCAACGCCAAGCTTTAACGCAAGTTCACGGGAAGCCCTGTTGTTTTTATCGACAGCCGCAAACAATTCCTCCAACTCAAGCTCGTCACTCGCATATCTGATTATTTCCCTTGACGCTTCATACGCATAGCCATGCCCCTGCCACGTTTTACCGATTAAATATCCAAGCTCCTGCCTCTGTCTTCCGTCAATCACACGGTTTTCAATTCCGATTCTGCCCACCAGAGCCCCGCTTACTCTTTCAAATACAAGCCATAGCCCGTACTGATAAAAGCCATACATATTTTTTATGTAATTTTTGGTAAATTCCAGCTCCCGCTCATACTCGTACAGCGGTTCTATATACGGACATTCATTAAGAGTCCCATATAGCTGATACATAAGCGGCAGGTCCTCCGCAGTCATCTCCCGAATGATAAGCCTTGCGCTGCGCGCTACCTCAAACGGCTGTCCTGTCATTCTTGCATATATAAGCTCTAAGTATCGCACGCTCACCTCAAAATCCTGTATCACATACGGATACCCTGAAAATTTTCCCGTATCAACACCCACTCCGAAAATACGGCACAACCCTCCTGATGCAAATTCACCGCGCGCCTTCTCAAATTCCTCCGCCTCGCAATCCGTAATTACAAGAGCATCCGACGAACATATTTCACTCCACGCTGTTATCTGCTCTGCGTCAATTCCCTGCCCGCGCATTCTGTCTATAAAGTCTTTTATATCGTATTTCTGAGCACAGGCTTGATTTTTATTCTGTTTTATATATATTTTTTTGAGCATATTCATGTCCCCCGTTTTATTTGACTTTTTTCATTATACTATATACAATAGCATAGTGCCGCAAACGGCACTGTTTTATTCCTCGCGAAAGAGTTCGCAAGCGAACTCTTTGTTATATTCAAACTCAAATAATATTTTATGAAAGGGCTACTAAAATGGCAAATCAAAATCCAATCGTTACTTTTACAATGGATAACGGTGATGTAATGAAAGCAGAGCTTTATCCTGAAATTGCTCCTAACACAGTAAATAACTTTATAAGCCTTATCAAAAAGGGCTTCTATGACGGCGTGACTTTCCACCGCATTATTCCCGGCTTTATGATTCAGGGCGGAGACCCTGAGGGCACAGGCATGGGAGGTCCGGGGTACAGCATCAAGGGCGAATTTTCCAAGAACGGTTTTAAAAATGACCTGCTTCACACAAAGGGAGTTCTCTCAATGGCGCGCACTATGATACCTGATTCAGCCGGCTCACAGTTTTTTATAATGCACGAAAAAGCGCCTCACCTCGACGGAGAATATGCCGCTTTCGGCAAGCTCACCGAAGGAGAGGACGTGTTGGACAAAATTGCGACTGTTGACACCGATTGGAACGACCGTCCGTTAAAGCCTCAGGTGATTTCATCTGTTACAGTAGAGACTTTCGGCGTTGAATATGACGAGCCTGAAACTCTCTGATATTCGGAACAAAAAATCCCATCTGCCGTTCTCCTCACATTGAGGGAGTCAGGCAGACGGGATTTTTTATTTATGCAGGCGCAAGCCATGCGGAAATGCTTGTATTTACATTTGACGGCGCGCAGTACCGCTTACGATATGTATTTGATTCAGAAATGACCTCCGGCGCTCCCGGAATTACCTCCTCCGCCGCCTCCTTTGCTGCCGCTGCTGGTCTGAATTTTACGCGTAGTGACAGTTGTATTTATAAATCTGTCTTCACGCCTGTGTATACGCACCCCATCCTTCGCGTATGTATTTCCGTTGACTGTCATTTTTGATTTTGCATTGTACATCATAATCAGAACGGAGATTACGGCAACTGCTGCGGCTATAGCGAGCTTTACCGGAAAATATAAAAACAACCTGTAACCTATGCTCTCATCAAGCTCCTTTCTCGTGAGCTCAATGTACTTATCGCACGCCTTATAGTATTTACCGTCTGTCAGGCGCGACTTGGTTTTATCCACAATTCCCTGAAGATTGCTCTGGCTTATATCAGTCTGTGCTCTTCCCGATGTTACAACACGGACCGCACGAGAATTCATGTCAACCACATAGACGATAACATCCGGCACAGATGACGAAGAATCATAGCCGTATCCGCCGTCGCTTACAAAATTTCTCACATAGCTGTCAAGACTGCTTCCGTCAAGCCCTGTTTTCAAGGTGAGAATAACTATATCAGTTCTGCACTTTTTTGAGACAGAAGCACAGCTCTTTTCAAGTCTGTTCTCCTCACTGTCAGACAAAATCCCAGCGTCGTCAGTCACATAATTTTTTTGACTGCTCTCGGCAGCAGCCGCATTTACCGGCACTGAATATGAAGCGCATACCATGAACACAACGGCGATAACCGCCGCAAGGAATACCGCGGCTTTCGCTCTGTCAATTATTTTTCTAATCATAATATCAACAACCCTCCCAACATCGTAATAATAAGGGTTGCCGCAAAAATACCGGCGCCCCACGCAAGCGCCCTCAGCTTACTGATTGGACGATCGGCAACTATTTTTCCTGTCTGACCATTCAGCATAAACTGAAAATCTTTATTCTGATAACGGCAGTTAAGCACCCATACAGGCAGCAGCACATACTGAACGTTATAATTGCTTCTGCGGATACGGTTGCTCCTTACACTGACTGTGCTGTAACCTACAATCGTGTCTCTAGTCATCTCCGTTATATATTTGTCAACACGCCTGTTTACTCTGGGCTCCATCTCCTGATGCGTCAGATTGTAGCGCTCTGACAAATATCCCTGAAGATACGCAGGCGCAAAAGGCTCCAGCTCATTATACAGATACGGCTCCATTTTATCCATCGCGCCGTCTTCCATTTTTTCGGATGCGTCAGCAGGAATCCTCTGAAAATCAGCCTCCACATCACGGTATACATGAAAATGGTCGTGATATGTATACTCCGTGTCCCCGCTTCTTCTTGTCCTGATTTTTTCGGCGGAGGCAACCATCTGAGACTCTGCTCTGTAATCATAAAGCCAGAACGGAACATAAAGCCCCGAAATTTTTTCTATCGTGCTCTGGCTCTTTAATGTTGACGGCGTCAGCTTTCCTCTGCGCACCCATTTTCTGTAAATATCCTTTGCCTGTTCGCGGTTGATTTTAAACGGTATAATCTTTTTAGGCTTATAGGCTCCTGTCAGACGGTCCTCAACCAGTGACGGATTTCCGCAGAAAGAACAAATGACCGCAGACGTATATTCGTCAGACATAAGCTCCGCTCCGCAGCTCTGACAGTGATAAACCTTCATATTCATCGTCCCGTCAAAACCGTCGCCCTCAAACTGCTCGCTTCCAAAATCCTGCCCTGCAAATTCCGAATTTTCGTCGTAGGTCTGTCCCTGCTCTCCTTCAGTTCCGCCGTTATCCCAAGCCTCCCCCTGCTCATCACCGTGCATTTCCCCGAAAGAACTGACGTCGACCTGGTTTCCGCACTGAGGACATTTCATTTTCTGGCTTTCGCTGTCAAACTCCATCGCCGCCCCGCACGAGGGGCATTTGTACGTTGTTGTCATTAATCTTTCCCTCCTCATATAAATATCATATGTTCATAAATTATTCATATATCATTCAATTTAAATTAACATTATGAACATTTTTTCTTCACTTTTCCCACATATACTAAAAGAGAATTAAGAAAGCTTACAAGATAAATTTTTTCATAAATTGAGTTGTTAAATCAGAGAACAGCTCTCCTCCCTCTTTCCACCGCCCGCAGTTATGCGGGCGGTGTTTTTTCTTTTAAAACAAAATACAAATCCGCCAATAACCGTACAAATATCAAAGAATAAAAAATGACGCTATTATCATTATCACGCCGATTATTACCATTGCAATTCCGACTTTTCTTTCCTTAGCGTACTCAGGCTTCTTAAAATCCTTTTTGTCCCTGTTGTCATAGAAAAGAAACCACTGCTTCTTTGAGTCGTTAATCTTGACAATTCCTATAAACAGAATTACCAATCCGATGAGAAAAGCCATAAACCCCAAAAACGGAATATATGACGTTCCCCTGTACGATTCCGAATCATTAAAGTCTATTAAACATGAGAATTCGTGTATCTTTTGTGTTAATCCCATAAGTCCCTGCATATATATCCTCCATTCAATACTGACGCAGTGCCCGCCATATGCGCTCCGCTCATATGGCTCCCGGGCTTTCGCCCTATATAAAAATATAAGACATCGCATGCTTACATGCAAGCATGACGCACCGATGTCTTATATTTTTATGCACTGCTCAATGCTTACGCACATTATACCATACCTTTTACTTTTTTACTATTCCATTTTTCGTGTTTGTTCCTGTTTTTTTGAGCATATTTTACAAATAAAACTTTGCCTCGGCGACTTTTAATTTATCTGTTTATAATGTATAATATAGACAGGTTTTACAGTTCAATTAAATAATACTTTGGAGGTATATTTATGTTAGTAAATGCAACAGACATGCTAAACAAAGCCCGCGAGGGAAAATATGCGGTTGGTCACTTTAACATCAACAATCTCGAATGGGCAAAATCAATACTTCTCACGGCACAGGAGATGAGTTCACCTGTCATTCTGGGTGTATCAGAGGGCGCAGGAAAGTACATGGGCGGCTTTAAGGTGGTTGCCGATATGGTTAAAGCTCTCACAGAGTCATTAAACATCACCGTTCCGGTTGCGCTTCATCTTGACCACGGTACTTATGAAGGCTGCTACAAATGTATTAAAGCAGGATTTTCTTCAATCATGTTCGATGGCTCGCACTATCCTATCGGGGAGAATGTTGAAAAAACTAAGGAGCTCGTTGCAATCACCAGAGCTCTTGGAATGTCTCTCGAGGCTGAGGTAGGCTCAATCGGCGGCGAAGAGGACGGCGTAATCGGAGCAGGCGAGTGCGCGGACCCTGACGAGTGCAAGGCTATTGCTGACCTGGGCGTTGATATGCTCGCTGCCGGCATCGGCAACATTCACGGCAAATACCCTGCCAACTGGAAGGGCTTAAGCTTTGAAACTCTTGAGGCTGTTAAGGCAAAGGTTGGCAATATGCCTTTAGTTCTTCACGGCGGAACAGGTATCCCGGAGGATATGATTAAAAAGGCTATCTCTCTCGGGGTTGCCAAAATCAATGTAAATACCGAGTGCCAGCTTGCTTTTGCCGAAGCCACAAGAAAATACATCGAGGCAGGCAAGGATTTGGAGGGCAAGGGCTTTGACCCTAGAAAGCTTCTCGCCCCGGGCGCTGAAGCAATAAAAGAAACCGTTCGCGAAAAAATTAATCTCTTCGGCTCAGCAGGAAAGGCTTGATTATAATGGACAAAAAACATACTGACGATTTACCGGCAGATAAAGAGATAAAAACACAGGAAACCGTCGCAGAGGCGGAAGAAACAAACGCATCGGAAGATTACGTTGAAGACGAAGCCGATGAAGTATTTGACAAAAAGGAACACAAGAAAAACGTCCGCACAATCATAAGCCGTATTATTCTTATTGTATGCGCTGTTGTGTTTTGTGTGTCAGCTTTTATGCTTATTAATATTTTTCTTGAATACAAAAAAGGCTCGGACATATACAAGGGCGTTCAGTCGGAGGTGCTCGACGAAAATACGCCTGTAACAGTAGAACTGCCTGACGGTGAGGTTGAAATACCTTTCACATACAATCATGAGGCGCTGCTGGCGATTAATCCTGATGCACTTGGATATCTTTATGTGCCGTCTGTAAATTTACGCCTTCCTATTGTTCAGGGAGATGACAATGAAAAATATCTTGAAACTACTATAGACGGCGAAATCAACAAAAACGGATGTCCTTTTGTCGATTACCGCATTACCGGAGGCATGTCGGCAAGCCATCTTATTATTTACGGTCACACGCTTTACAGCGGTACAATGTTTTCCTCACTGCACCAGTACCGCAGCTCAGGTTTCTATGCAACCGAGGGAAATGATACTTTCTATATTTACACGGAAGATAAACTTAGAGAATACCGTATATTCAGCGTCTATCTGACGGACCCGGTCAGCGATACATTTACCTTTAACTTTCCTGACCTCGAATCTCTCAGAAAGTACGCAGCCGAGAGAAAAGAAATGACAATGTATGACACTCACGGCGATGCCAGCGAGGCTACACAGATTGTGACTCTTTCAACCTGCGCCGATAATCTTACAAAACGTCTTATAATTCACGGAGTATATGTAGGTGAGACAACTATTCAGTCAGAGTCATAGGTGAATTTTGTGTTGTTTGATATTTTTGGAATTTCTTGATTTTATGCGGGTTTTGGCTTGATAAAATTAAATTTCTAAATAAAATACAAAAAAACACTTGCATAAAAGATGTTTTTGAGTTATTTTATTTAAAGACAGATACCTGTCGTAATTTAATAGCAGAACAAAGGCGTTCCAATTTATAATTATTAATATAAATGGGAATGCCTTTTTTAGTTCTACTATCTAAATAATAAATACATAAATGGAAAGGAATACAAAGACATGAGTGAAAAGATTAATGTTGCTGAAATATTCGGCGAAAATGTGTTTAATGACACGGTTATGAAAGAACGTTTACCTAAAAACGTTTACAAAAATCTTAAGCTGGCTATGACGGGCGAAAAAGAACTGTCGCTTGCGGACGCAGACGTCATCGCAAATGAGATGAAAGACTGGGCTATTGAGAAGGGCGCCACACATTACACACACTGGTTTCAGCCTCTCACAGGCTCAACTGCTGAAAAACATGACTCTTTCATCTCAGCTCCTAATGAAAGCGGAAAAATTCTCATGGAGTTCTCAGGAAAAGAGCTCATCAAGGGTGAGCCTGACGCATCATCATTTCCTTCAGGCGGCTTGAGAGCTACATTTGAGGCGAGGGGCTATACAGCCTGGGACTGCACATCTCCTGCATTTGTACGCGAGGACGCAACAGGCGCTACTCTTTGCATTCCTACCGCTTTCTGTTCATACACAGGCGAAGCGCTTGACCAGAAAACTCCTCTGCTCCGTTCTATGGACGCAATCAACGAGCAGGCTCTTCGTATTTTAAGATTATTCGGCAATACAACTTCAAAGAAGGTTACTCCTTCTGTCGGCGCAGAGCAGGAGTACTTCATTGTAGACAGAGATAAATATTTGCAGAGAAAGGACCTTATTTTCTCAGGACGTACTCTTTTCGGCGCTATGCCTCCAAAGGGTCAGGAGCTTGACGACCATTACTTCGGCGCTATCCGCGAAAGAATCGGCGCTTTCATGAAGGATGTCAACAAAGAGCTCTGGAAGATGGGCGTTTCCGCAAAAACACAGCACAACGAGGTCGCTCCTGCACAGCACGAGCTTGCTCCTATTTACGCTCAGTGCAACACAGCTACCGACAACAACCAGCTTATGATGGAGGTCTTGAAGAAGGTTGCCTACCGCCACAATCTTGTGTGCCTGCTTCACGAGAAACCGTTTGCTGGTGTGAACGGCTCAGGAAAGCACAACAACTGGTCTATCACAACAGATGACGGCATTAACCTCTTAGACCCTGGCAAAACTCCTCATGAAAATATTCAGTTTCTGCTTGTTCTCGGCGCTGTCATGAAGGCTATTGACACACACGCAGACCTCCTTCGCGAGTCAGCATCTGATGTGGGCAACGACCACAGACTCGGCGCTAACGAGGCGCCTCCTGCAATAATTTCAATGTTCCTCGGCGAACAGTTAGAGGACGTAGTAATGCAGCTTATCGACAAAGGCGACGCTACAAACTCTATACAGAAGGGCAAGTTAAAGACAGGCGCTTCAGCGCTCCCTGATTTGAACAAGGACGCAACAGACAGAAACAGAACTTCTCCGTTTGCATTTACCGGAAACAAATTTGAATTCCGTATGGTTGGCTCTTCCGACTCTATCGCGCCTGCAAACGTAGTGTTAAATACTATTGTTGCCGAGAGCTTCAGAGACATTGCCGATGAGCTTGAGAAGGCAGACAACTTCGATATGGCATGCCATGATATGATTAAGAAGCTCTTCACAGACCACCACAGAATCGTATTCAATGGAAACGGCTACTCTGACGAGTGGGTTGCCGAGGCTGAGAGAAGAGGTCTTCCAAACATCAAGTCTATGGTTGCCGCTATTCCTGCACTCACTACACCAAAGGCAATCAAGCTGTTTGAATCATTCGGCGTATTTACCGAGGCTGAGTTAAGATCCAGAGCAGAGATTAAATACGAGGCATACGCAAAGGCAATCAACATCGAAGCAAGGTCAATGATTGACATTGCAAGCAAGCACATTATTCCTGCAGTTGTATCTTACACAACAGAGCTTGCGAACTCTGTAATTGCTGTAAATGAAGCCGGTTCAGATTCTTCTACACAGAAGGAGCTTCTTGACAGCGTATCTGATTACTTAAAGGAAATGAAAGCTGCCTTAGTCAAGCTTACAGACGTAACAGAAAAGGCTGCTTCTATCGCAGAGGGTGAAGAGCAGGCAATATATTTCAGAGATGTTGTAAAGGCTGCTATGGATGAGCTCAGAGCGCCAGCCGACAAACTTGAAATGCTTGTCGACAAGGAATACTGGCCATTCCCTTCATACGGCGATTTACTGTTCGAAGTTTAATTTAACAAAAAAACGGCAGCCCGGTCAAAATTCTGACCGGGCTGCCGTTTTTTATGATTACTGTTCATTTTCCGCTTTAACAGGTATTGTCTTAACGCCAAATAAAAAGTATAAAATATGAAACACCCATACCAGCGCCAAAACAATTCTGCCTGCCAGAATATTGTTCATCATGATAAAACCTATACTCATAAGAATTGTCACTGTTATCATAATACGAATTTTTGTCTTAAAAGACATTCCGTTCCCCTTTACATAGCTTTCGAGATTATTTTTATACAGCTTTGTATTGACAAACCAGTTATTAAGCCTCTCTGAGCTTCTGCCAAAACAAAAGGCTGCAAACAGCAAAAACGGAAATGCAGGAAGCAACGGAAGAACTGCTCCGACCGCGCCAAGCGCCAAGCCTGTGCAGCCAGCCGCAATATATAATATTTTTTTAATTCTCATTTTTATTCAGTCTCCTTTTTTCGTTTTTTGATTCTATTAAATGACTGACTGCCAGAACAGGATGATAAAAAAGCATTCTCGGTCCGGAAAATCGCATTACCAGCTTTATTTTTTCTCTCATTTCAGGCTTATAGCAATGAACTCTGCAATTAGAACAGAAGGTTTTTGTCTCCATAAAAGGGCATCTGTCACTTCTCTCACATGCATATTTTAAAAGCCGGGAGCACTCGTCACAAAGCCCGCCGCTGACCTTATGCTTTTTTCGGCAGTACAGAGAAATCATCTGCGAGACAATCATCTTCTCCCTCTCCCTTTTTCCGTTAATATCCCTCGTCAACCATCTGCCTCCTCCCCGACTTTAAAATATTTTTTACAGAATATACTCTGTCCGCTATACGCATAGTAGACTGCCTGTGTGACACTAAAACAACCGTTTTTCCGCCGGCAGCTTCGCTCAATGACTTGAGAATAACCGCTTCATTGAGACTGTCAAGATTACTTGTAGGCTCATCCAGAAGAATAAACGGCGCTTTATGCAAAAAGACTCTTGCAAGCCCTATTCTCTGCATTTCTCCGCCGGAAACGGCATCGCCCAGCTCCCCTACATCAGTGTCATATCCTTTCGGAAGCTTAGTAATAAAATCATGCACTGACGCCTTTTTGCATGCCTCAATAATCTCCTCATCCGAAGCGTCAAGCTTTGCGATTTTAATATTATTTTTAATTGTGTCATGAAAAAGATATGTTTCCTGTGTCATAAAACTTTCCATATCACGAAGATTATCGGTATTGATTTTGTCAATATCAGTGCCGGAAATATTTACCTTTCCCTTATTCACATCCCAGAAACGCATAAGAAGCTTTAATATAGTAGACTTTCCGCTCCCGCTTTTTCCCTCTATTCCTATCACGGAATTTTGAGGGAAATCAATGCTTACGCTGTCAAGAATACGCTCCTCATTGTAGGAGAATGTAACATTTTTGAGCCCTGCTCCAAGAAAATCAACTCTCTTTCTGCCCCGCACCTCTTCAACAACCGGAGTTTCTTCCAGGATATCGAGAACTCTGTTTCCTGCCGCAAATGTATTCTGAAGTGTACTTCCCAGATTAGCCAGAGCTACAACCGGTCCAAAGGAACTCATCAGAGCCAGCACAGGAATTAAAACTCCGTCAAATCCGATTCTGCCGTTCATTAACAAAAAAGCAGCAGAAAAAAGCATAATTATATCAAACAATAAAATAACCGTATTAGTTACCGCCGTATTTATACCTGAAACACGCTTCATTTTTTCTTCATCGGCTAAAAGCTCATCTGTCATCTCATTCATCTCTTTCAAACGGCTGCCGCCCGCTGCATACTGAAGTATCTCCGAAAGACCGCGAAGACTGTCCAGCACAAAGCTGCTGAGTTTCCCCGATTTTGTTCTGAACTTTATTCCCGTGTCTTTGCTCAGCCGTGACATAATTACAGGAATGATAATACCGACTGCCAGATAAGCCGTAAGCGCAACAGCCCCCAGCGCTATATGAAACGAGCCGATAAAACAGCTCATTATGATGACAAAAAACAGCGCAATCATTGCCGGAGAAATTGTATGCGCATAAAACACCTCAAGCAGCTCAATATCAGATGTAATCACCGATATAAGATTTCCTTTATCCTTCCCTTCAAGCTTTGCGGGACACAGCTTTCTCAACGCGCCGAAAACCTTATCGCGTATAAGTGCAAGAAGCCTGAACGCAATAAAATGATTACATGCCTGCTCCGCGTAGCGCAGCAGTCCGCGCACAACGGCAAATACAATAACGCTCGCAAATATTACAGTCAGAGTAAACGGCGTGTCATATCCCATAAGTTCAAGCACCGCATATCCGCCGAACACGGTAATGAAAGTCGCGCAAAGATGTCCTATAAGCCCCATTATAACCGCGAGCACCATAAAGCCTGTCAGAGGCTTTACCAAGCCAATCAGCTTTGTCATTACTTTTAATCCGCTCCTATTGTTCATAGCACACCTCTTTTCCGTAATTTTCGAGCCTTTGCTGAGCATTCCACAATACCGAATAAACTCCGCCTCCGGCAAGCAGTTCTTCGTGGCTGCCGCTCTCAGCAACACGTCCCTGCTCCATTACATAGATATTGTCCGCTCTGGTTACGTTGGCAAGGCGGTGAGAAATGAGAATAACTGTTTTAGTTTTTGCCAGCCGGTAAATTTCCTCCATAATGTCGTTCTCACTCTCTACATCAATATTTGAAGTAGCCTCGTCAAAAATGTATATATCGCTGTTGTGAAGCAGCGCTCTTGCCAATGCAAGACGCTGACGCTGTCCTCCGGAAAAATTTGACGCTTTTTCGCAGATAACGGTATCAAGCCCCTGCATCTTACTCAGAAAATCATCGAGCTTCACGCGCTTTAGCACTTCCCACAACTCCTCTTGTGCCGCGTCAGGTTTTCCCATCAGCAGATTTTCCATGACAGTTCCCTTAAAAATATAACTCTGATGACCGATATAGGTTATTTTATCCAAAACGCTTTCCTCAGAAAGACCCGAAAGCTCTTTATCGCCAATTAATACTGTACCTGAGTAACCTTTGTTCCTGCACATAAGTATATCTGCAACCGTAGATTTCCCGCAGCCGCTTTCGCCTACAACCGCCGTAAAGCTGCCTGTATTAAAATTCATATTTATGCCGCATAATATTTGTCTTTTACCGTCATATGAGAATTTCAAATCACGGCACTTTATAGAAATATCTCCATCAAGAGTCTCAGTCTTTACCTCCTCCTCCGGCAAATCCAGCAGTCTGAATATTTTATCGCTCGCCGCCATTCCGTTCATTGCAATATGAAAGAACGAGCCAAGCTGCCTCATAGGAATAAAAAAGTCGGCAGACAACAGGATAATAAGAATACAGCCCTCCAAAGAGACATATCCGCTGCGGTACTGCATAACTGCCACAATAATGCCAAGCGCCGCCCCGCCATACGCAATTATATCCATAACAGTTATTGAATTAAGCTGCATTGAAAGCACTTTCATAGTTATTTTTCTGAACTTCTCTGATTCTTCGTTCATTTTTATGTGCTTAAACTCATCTGCCTGATAAATTTTCAGCGTCGTCATACCCTGTAAATTTTCAAGGAATGTGTCTCCAAGAGCCGTGTACTGACCCCAGTACTTTGCAAGCAGTTTCTTTGCCCATGTCTGAACAGCCGCAATTGTTACGGGAATGAGCGGAACGCAAATAAGCAGAACTACAGCCGCTTTAAAATTGACAAAGCTCAATACGACAAACAGCGTGAGAGGCGCCAGCATAGAATAAAAAAACTGAGGAAGATACGCGCCAAAGTATGTCTCGAGCTGGTCTACGCCCTCAACCGTCACCTGCACAATTTCTGACGTATGTATTTTTTCTTTATAAGAATTGCCGAGCCTCAGCAGCTTTCTGTAAATCATGCTGCGCAGCGTTTTCTTAACTGTTTTTGAAGACAGATAGCTCATGCGGCTTGAAGCTGCGGCACAAATAAATCTTATGACAACAGCCGCAGCAATCCCCAATGCACATGCTGCAAGCTCACTGCTGTCTGCCGTTCCCTTATACAGGCTTCCAAGCAGCTTTGCTATAACCGCCATTATCACAATATTTGCCGCAAGAGAACACCATTGCGCCGCAACATTTGCGGCAATATATTTTTTGCTGTCGCTTACATTTTCTATAAGCCTTTTATTTATCATCATATTAATCCTCATTTCTGAGCGACTTGTTGCGAAGAGGCGATGAGAAATCCGCGCAGGCGGTTTCTCATCTGCCATCATGGCTATTTGCTTTCGCTCAGAAACAAACAGCCGTTTTTTTCCGCAATAATATCTGTCCGTAATGCCCCTGCGCAATTAAGTTAAATTAGTTATTGCTAACTTTTGATAGTTTACCATAACTCTATGCTTATTTTCAACCCGTTTTAATAAAAAAGAGTTCGCTTGCGAACTCTTTCGCGAGGCGCGGATTCGTAAGAATAATTACCTTTCCGCGCCTCTGCAATCCTGCGGAGCATTTTTATTCTATAGGAAAGTTCTTTGAACTTCCTATAGAATAAAAAAATGTCACAAAATCATTAAAATTAAATGACTCTGTGACATTTTTATTTTTTTGCGCGTACCGCTTAATTTGTCTGTGAAATTTTTCGGCTTTCCGCCTTTTTCTTTATCATTTCTCTGTGCTTCGGTCTTGTCAGAAGCAGCGTCGTCACAAACGACGTGAACGGAACTGTGAGAATAATTCCCATTGTTCCCGCAATGCCCCGCATCAGTTCTATCGCAATGGAGTACAGGTTTGCAATCTGATGAAACTGATAGGAATAGGCGTATATAATCATAATCAGATTAAGACTTCCGCCTACATACGCAAGAATAAGCGTATTAGACATTGTTCCAATCATATCGCGCCCGATATTTATACCGGAGCCAAACATGTCTTTTGCCGAAATATCCGGACTGTTGAGCTGAATTTCCTGAAGCGATGAGGATACCGACATTGCCACGTCCATAACTGCGCCGAGAGACGCAATTAAAATCCCTGAAAACAGCATTCCTCCTATATCAATTTTTGAGTTTTGTGCCACAAATATAAGATTTTCAATATCATCTACATTGTATCCTGTGACATGCGAGGTTTTTCCGAATATCAGCGCAATAATTCCCGACACAACCACACCGCACAGCGTACCCAGCATCGCGGCTATTGATTTCATTTCAAGGTCCGCTATCAGGACAAAGGTTACTATCGTGGTTATAATAACAGTGGCAACCGCTGCCAAAAACGGAGAGCAGCCTATATATATCATAGGCACGTACATAAAAATGACCACTACAACAGTAAATGCCAGCGCAAGGATTGAATTGATTCCCTTTTTTCCTCCCACCAGCCAGATTACCGCCAGAAATGCTGCCATTAAAAGTCCTATCTGCAATTCTCGGTCATAGTTATACACGGATACCGAAATATTATCATTATAAGGACTAATCTGTACAATCACCCTCGTACCCACTTTGCAGTTTGCGCCGTAAAGATAACCGTTGAGGCTGTAAGCCGATTCCACTCTGCCTTTATATGTTCCTGAGGTTATACGCACAATAACCTCCTGACTGTCGCCGACCACATCATCGGCGTCAGTCTGAAGGTCTTCGCTTACAACTTCTGTAACCACTGCTTTTGCAAACTCTGTGTTATCCTGCGCGAGCAGAGGTTTTCTTTCTACACTTTTATAGAACAGAATTACCAGCAGAGTAATAACAGCCACAACCAGATATTTTCCGATTGAACTTATTATTCTTTTCAGCAATTCTCTTCTTCTCTCTTTCTCAATATAACGAACACTGTGCCAAGCGATACAACAAGCGCTGACGCAAATATAAATATTCTTGTCATGCTGTCGCCTGTATCAGGTGAGCTCTCACCGTCCGCACCGCCGGTTGTACTGTCAGGCGCTGCTGTATCCTGCTTAACCGTGAGACCGGCAATCGCGTTTACAACCGCTGTCTTTGCGCTCTCAAGTGTCTCGGCTGACACAACAGGGAGCACGGCGTCTGCGACAACCTCGCCCTGCTGAAGCTGTGAGTATATCGTCTTGTCAAGCAGAGATGACTCGCCCTGCTTTAATCTGTTTGCAGTGCTTCCGTCAGCGAGAACGTCCTTATCTTCATTATTCACTATTGAGCCATATCCTTTAATGCGGTCGTTATCTGTGCCGTAGTTTTCCGTAATATCATCAATCATTTTATCCTCGGCTGTTGTATAAGCTGCCTGAATTGTCTTTAAGCTGTCAAGAGAGGTCTTAAGCTTATCAACGCTCTCCTCAGTATACTCGACAGTAGTATCAGCCAGCTTAGCCTCGGCGTCTGCGATGACATCCTCAACGGATGCATTTTCTGAAGTCTTATTAATTGTAAAACTGTCAGCATATGTATTTCCGTTGTAGTCATAATTCTTTAATGTAAGAGAATCGTCTGTAAACTCTATTGTTGAGAAAGCCGGAACTGTATCGTTAGTTCTCTCGGCGATGTAATACGGAGTGTACTTTAACAGATTATAGTATTTAGAACCTGAGCCTGAGCCCGTTGTTATATAGAGAGTTCCCTCCGGATTTGTCACTGTGCCTGAACTTAAATCATAATCAATTACATTTCCGTCTAAAATCATATAGCTTCTTGAATATGTATGGTCATGACCGGTAAGACAGATGTCAACATCAAACTCATCCATAAGAGGAGCAAAAATAATTCTGTTAGTTGCCGCATCGGTGTCCGCATGAGGCTCACCTGATCCGTAAATATCGCTGTGGAAGATAACAACTCTCCACTTTGCGTCAGGATTACTCTCAACCGCCTTATTCATAAGCTGTCTGTGCTCTTCCTGATTTCTGTTATTGCTGTTTAAGGAGATGAAAAGCACGTCGCCGTATGAGAAGTAATAATCACTTCCCGCCTCCGTAGCTCCAAGATTGTCAGAAATGTTAGGATTATTAAAATGATTTGTGTAATCAACACCCGCCGTATCATGATTTCCGATTGTAGATGCAACAGGAAGGCTTCTGAATGCCTCCGGATAAAAATATCCCGCATACTCGCTCTCTCTGGTCTTTAAATCATCTGACGATGTTGCTCCCGACTGGTTAATCTGGTCTCCTGCTGAGAGAAGAAATGCCGCATCAGGCGCAATCTGCATAGCTGTTGTCACTGTCTTATTCCAGCCGTATGTATCTCTTGCCGTGCTTGCGTCCTGTGCAGAATAATCAGAACTGCTTCCTGAAGCGCCAATCTGAGGGTCGCCCGTGAGAATTACAGAAAAGCTGCTTGAACTGCCTGTCTTATAGCTGTACTCAGCAGACCATTCAACATTTCCGTTTTCCGAATAATTGTCAGTATACTGATAATAATACTGTGTATTTTCCTCAAAGTAGTCCTCTATACAGACCTTGTTTGATGCAGCGTAGGTGCTTCCCTGCCAGTTCTCCGCCGAAATTTCTGTCGCTGTTCCCTTTAC
This sequence comes from uncultured Lachnospira sp., assembly GCA_944381165.1. Lineage (GTDB taxonomy): Bacteria > Bacillota > Clostridia > Lachnospirales > Lachnospiraceae > Lachnospira. Next base: position 31,149 of record CALWKC010000018.1, read on the forward strand.
GACCGCTGCCTCGCTCTTCTGTCCGTCCTTCCATATCATAACGGCAGGAGTTCCCTTGTCATTGGAATACCATGCAAAATTCAGGTCACTCTCGTCTGCTCCCGGTGTCAGTGCAATTTTACCTGAGTCTGATGAAGCATTTTCTCCTCCCCACCATACGTTGTCTCTCCATGTCTGAAATTCCACTGTGTTGTCCGCCACCTTGGACTCGTCTCCCTGAACTTCCTTTTCTCCGTAGGCAAACGCGCTGAACGGAAGAGAAACAACCGTGAGTGTTGAAACTAAGACTGCTGCCGCCGCTTTTTTCAAAAGCTTCTTATTATTTTTCATAATAGCCTCCTTTTTCTTTTTCCTTTTCCTTTTCCACTTTCATGTTCCTTATATCTGCCTCACCTTAATACCCCGATACTCGTCTTTACCCAAAGGTATTTTATGGCAAATATCCGGAACATATAGTTTACTATAACAGCAGACATGTAAAGAAACTATCATGTTTTCCTTAAAAACGGGTAAAATGATTGTAAACCGGATGAAATATGCTTTGCGTGTTTCACCGGTCCGCGCTCCGCCTGCCTTGTGCTTTCGCACAAAAAAGGGCTGCGCCTCAACGACTTTTAATCGTCAAGGCAGCAGCCCTGTAAAAAATTTTAAGCAGTTGTTATTCAGTCCGGATAATTAAGACGTGCAGGCTCCGGATTGTCAAGCACCTCTGTCTTAAACTTCTCCATATAAATCTGAGCGAGCTTCAAGTTATTGTCGAGATAATTTCCGCAGTCTCTCGGCGAATATCCCGGAATCTCACCCTCATAGCCAAGCACAAAGTCAGCAGCTTCTCTCAGAACATCGAGTATATCCTCTGACTTTAACTCTCCGGCAAAAATAACATAAAATCCTGTTCTGCAGCCCATTGGACCGAAATAAATCGTCTTTTCACTCCACACGGGGTGATTTCTCAGAAATGTAGCCACAAGATGCTCTATCGAGTGAATTCCCGGATTATCCATAGGCGGCTCCAGATTAGGCCTTGTAAACCTCAAATCAAATGTAGTTACAACCTCTGCTCCGATGTAATCTCTTCTCGATACATATACTCCCGGAAGCAGATTCAGATGATTTACCGTAAAACTTGCAATCTTATTCACTTTTATTTCTCCTTTTTTATAATATATTGCTGCAAAACCGCTTTTTCAGCCAGAGACAAAACCTTTATCCCCGTCTTTGGCAGCCGTAAATCTGTGTTCTAATTATCATCCGTTTCTTTCAAAAAGACAACCTTTCTGTTATCCTCATGTGACTCTATCCTGAACAGATTTGTTCCTGATATAAATTTCTGCAACGTGGAATAACCATACTCTTTAACCTTGAAATTAGGATACATCACATGTATTTTCTGCCCGATAACCCCAAGCTCAATCCCCTTCTTGCCTGAATTTCTCACACATCTCTCAGCGTAGGCAATCACTTTATTTTTGGTATCGCTGTCCTCTTTTAATGTTACATATACCACATGATTTTCTTTTGACAGGACAAAACTGTCTATCTCATCGATAAACTTTGACAGAGAACTGTAACCGTACTGCCGGACGTCAAAATCATTATATTTTTTCTGAATTCTGCTTCCAATCTCTCCCAGTTCTGTCTTTTTGCCCTTATTGTTATTCTCATTAATAATCTCAATGATAACGTTTTCAATCTTGGAAACCTTGACAGCATTCGTCTTAACAGCTTTCTTCTTTCTTCTCCTGCTAATCTGGTCATCCTCATTCTCCGATTCAAGAAGCAGCTCAAGGTCCGTAAATACCGTACATGCCGCTCTGAAAGAACGCGGTGTCTTGCTCTCACCCATTCCTATTACATCCATTCCGGATTCCTTCAGACGCACCGCAAGCCTCGTAAAATCGCTGTCACTTGACACTATGCAGAAACCGTCAACATTACCCGAATATAAAATATCCATCGCATCAATAATAAGTGTCGAATCGGTTGCATTTTTCCCAGCCGTATTCTCGAACTGCTGCATTGCCTGAATGCCGTTGTCCCTGACAAGCTCCCGCCACTTTGCGGCACGCGAGCTTGTAAAATCACAATATATTCTTTTGTATGTGGCAATACCATATTTTGTCATCTCGCCCAAAATACTGTCAAGATATTTATATGAGACATTGTCACCGTCAATTAAAACCGCATATTTTTTCTCTTCCATAAACCTGCCATACCTACATCTGATGCCGGACAATCCTGTATTCATCATTGCTCTGATAATAAGGACAGTATGTCCTTCTTGAGCTTATATATCTTGCATAATCGTCTTCATCCATATTCACGTCACAGACATATGCCTCAAGCTCATCATCATATACATAATTGCTGCAGTATTCACATCCGGCCGTATTGTTTTTTCCCGCCATATATAAGCCCCCTTTACACATTTTTATATATTAATTATATCAACTGCGGCTGACAAAAGCAAGGCTGTGAGACAGCGCCGCTTTTCTCTCAGTTGATGTCCCCGGCTGTCCCTTCGGCTGAGCTTTTCACCAGCTCATACACCTCAGCAAACGGGCGTCCCGTTTCGCGCGCTATCCCGGAAACACTGTCGTACTCGGGATAATATCTTATCGCTTCCCCGTTTGTGCAAATCTTTACGCGCGCGTTTCCAAGACTTGTATTTACCTCTGTTATTGTGCGCTCCAAAACACTTCTCTCAATCTTCTGCCTGCGTATGCCGATAGTAGTCGTCTCAAAAAATATAATGCTCTCAAGCCTGTCAATATCTTTCTCGCTGCATATAACCGTAAGAAGCCAGCCCGGTCTGTTTTTCTTCATATATACAGGCGTGTAGCTGACATCACGCGCTCCGGCTTCAAAAAGCCTCTCCATTACATAGCCGAGAACTTCTCCCGTACAGTCGTCAATATTGCTCTCAAGCTTATAAATAACGTCGCTGTATTTATTATCTGCTGACCCCGGCTGTTCCTCCTCGATAATCATTGCGCGAAGAATACTCGGCCTCTCATAGGTGCGCTTACCGGCTCCTATTCCCGTTTTCTTTATAGTAAATTTTGAAGGAAGCCGGTCAGTCGTCCTGACTGCTGCCACAATCGCCGCTCCCGTAGGCGTTACAAACTCGCCCTCCACCTCTATAGGTTTGAGGGCTATATTATATTTTTCCAGAATTGCGGCAACCGCAGGAACTGGTATAGGAAGAACTCCGTGCTGACACCTAACTGTCCCGTATCCCTCGCAAAGTCCCGTGACGCACACTCTGTCTATTCCCAGATTGTCAAGGCAGACTGCAGCCGCGACAATATCCACGATAGAATCGATTGCACCGACCTCGTGAAAATGCACATGCTCTATATCCGTCCCATGAGCCTTTGCCTCAGCCTCAGCGACGATGTTAAATATTTTCAGCGCAATCTCCCTCGCTCCCGGCGTCATATCTGTACTGTTAATAATATCCGTCACATCCCTTAAATTCCTGTGCTCATGGTGATGCGTCCCGGCGCCGTGATTATGTGCATCATGATTATGCATGTGTCCCCCGTCGCCGTCGATATGTCCATCGTGATTATGCATGTGTCCGTCGGCGGAATGTGTATGTGCTTCGCCGTGTACATGTCCATGCAGATATTCCATATCGTGGTCATGGTTTTCATGCTCTTTGTCGAGCTTCACCGTAAAATCACAGCAGTCAAGCCCGGCTTTTTTTACTCTTCCAATCTCTATCTCAAATCCTTTTGCAGGAATTCCTGCAATTACCTCTCTTAAAACCTTCTCATCCGCCCCCGCGTCGAGAAGAGATGCAACTGCCATGTCACCGCTTATCCCGGAGCTGCATTCCCAGTATAATATTCTGCTCATATAAATCTCCATTCTGAAGCGTTTATTGCGAAGGACCGCGAAGAAAAATTCGCGCAGGCGATTTTTCTTCTGCGATAAGCGCTGTTTGTGACGCTCCGGCACAAACAGCGGTATGCAAAATAAGCTATCGAGCTTATTTTGCATACATTCCTTATTTCTGTATCTGTAAAATTTATTCCCTGCCGGCTCCGCTCTCCGCCAGCCTGTTAATCTGCGTCGCCATATACCCGGCACCGAAACCGTTATCAATATTCACAACCGCAATACCGTTCGCGCAGGAATTAATCATTGTCAGCAGCGCCGATATGCCATGCATGCTTGCCCCGTAGCCTACAGAGGTCGGAACTGCTATCACGGGATTTCTCACAAGTCCGCCCAGCACACTCGCCAGCGCTCCCTCCATTCCAGCCACCGCAACCACGCAGTTGGCTCTCTGAATAATATCCATCTCAGATAAAAGCCTGTGAATACCGCTTACTCCTACATCAAAAATTCTGTCAACGTAAGTCCCAAAAAATTCGGCTGTCTGCGCCGCCTCCTCGGCGACCGGAATATCCGCCGTGCCCGCGCTGCAGACTGCAATTCTTCCGATATGCTGCTTGTCCGCTCTCTCAGCCTTTAAAATTCTTGAAACCTCATCATAGGTCACTTGCGGAAGCTCAGCCTTTACCAGCTCATACTGATGTCTTGTAGCCCTTGTCCCGAAAACCTCGCCGTTCTCCTCAAACATTTTTTTGTATATAGAGACAAGATACTCGTCCGGCTTATTGCTGCAATATATAACCTCGGGAAAGCCCTGACGCACCTTTCTGTGCTCATCGAGCTTGGCAAATCCCAAATCCTCAAACGGCTGTCTGGCAAACAGACGCTCTGCCTCGTCAACCGTTAGACTACCGTCCTGTACCTTTTTAAGAATCGTCTTTGTATCCATATATTCCTTTCCCTGCACATACTCAAACATAAATAAAATATTACTGTATTATTAGTATCAGCCTTCGCCGGCATCCTTCTGCACAATAATATTATAAATTTCCTGCGGACTTTCAACAATACGCTTTGCGCCGCTCTCTCTCAAAAACGACGTCTCCCTGAAGCCCCATGAGACAATAATTCCATCCATATCCGCGTTTTCCGCCGTCTTAATATCAACCTCCGAATCTCCTATATAAACCGCGTCCCGGCGTTCTGTTTTCAAGAGGCTTAAAACCTCATTCACCGCATCAGGCGAAGGCTTTCTTTTTACTCCCTCACGCTCTCCGAACACTGCGTCAAAAAGGCCGGGAAAATATTTCTCACACAAAATCTTTACCGCAAAATCGGCTTTGTTTGAAATAACAGCAGTTTTGACTCCGCTTTCCCTCAATTTGGCCAGCAGCTCGACAATGCCGTTATATGGTTTTGTCTTGTCGGCACAATGCTCCCTGTAATATGTCTTAAAATCCGCAAAAACACCGTCTGTAATCTCACTGTCCGTGCCGTCCGGTACAGCTTGGCATATAAGATTTCTTATGCCGTTTCCTACAAACTTCAGCACCTCATCCAGTCTTCTCTCCGGAAATCCGGCCTTTGACAGCGCAAAATTCAGGCTGTCTGCCAAATCTTCAATCGTATTGAGAACTGTTCCGTCCAAATCAAAAATCGCAAGCTTATATTTCATGTGCAGCAGTCTCCGTTTCAAATCTTTTTAGCATATTGTAACACCTTAGTGTCAACGCCGTCCAGACTGATATGAGGGTATCCCTCAAGTCATTTAATAACTTTTGAGACACCCTCACATTATCTATATTATTTCCCATTTTAAAAGATAACCAGAAAATTAAGTACAAAAATACCGGCCAATATTAATGCAACTAAGATTACCGGCTCAATAAATGCATTTATTCTTTTTGCAACAAGCCCTCCTGCAAACTTTGCCAAAAGCATTGCGCACAAACCAATAGCTATTCTTACCGCCAGCCTTGCAATAATCAGTGCCTGTATAGACATGCCTGCGACAATATTTCTAACTGATTTAAATGCCAATATTCCCGTTCCCATATAATCGCCTACAAATCCAAGACTTATCAGCGGCGCGTCATTATACGGCAGATCATACATCTTATTGACGCAGATATAATCTATAATACAGATTGTCAGTACAATACCAACAGTATATATAATACTTCCCGCCATTCTGCGCCTATTTATCCATGTTCTTCCATTTGCCGACGAACGTGCAATAAAATTCATTCCGGTGCTGTATTCAAGCGCTTTTCCTCTTGAAACCACAAGAAAAACCGAAGTAATCATAAATACGGTTATAATATACTCCCTTGTCCTTCCATATCTTCCAAAAAACTGCTCGTAGCCTCTGTCGGAGATAAGCCAGCTATCTGTTCCATACTCCTCTTTTACTTCTGATATATACTGCAATTTAGAAACCAACTCCTGTTTATTGCGTAAGGCATACTCTAACACCTCTGCGCTTTTTACAGCGTTAAGAAAAGCTTCCTCCGGGATTTCTTTATTTTTATATGGCTCCTGCATATCGCTCAGTTCCTTCCGCGCCTTTTCAAGCTCACTCTGAATCAATTCAATTTCATTTTTAATATCAGAATAGTCCTTACCGCCCTCTGCGAGATATATTTCATCGTACTCCTTTTGAGAATCGGTAAATTCCATTTTGCCTGAAGTGCATATATATCCGGTAAGCACAAGAACAACTGCTATTACTACAATACCTTTTCCTGTAAATATAAGCTTATGTATCTCTTTTAAAATAACGCAATATCCCGACAATATTCTTTGATAAAATTCTCCAATTTTTTCAAAAAACTTTTTAATAACTCCTGTTTTCTCAAACGGTCTCATTCTGCTGCTCTTCACCATAGCTGTGATAAAAGCAATAACGGCAGCTGCGAAAACGCTTAAAACAAGTATAAATCTTACAGAAAATACATACTTTCCAAAGCCCCAGTTCTGATATTCCGAGAGCAGATTATTTATATCCAGGAAATTAACTATATTTACAAATCTTAAAATACTGTTTTTGCTGTGGATATCTATATTAATATATAAAAGGAATTCAACACCGCATAAAATAATACTTAACATCAGAACGGCATTCCTGTTTCTGATTACTGTAAACAGCGCAAGAAAAATGCTTCCAAGCATTGCCAGAACGGCAGACGAAGCAATATAGAGAAGCCCTATATATTGGGCAATGCTGCATCTGCCGATAAAGCTGCTCATTATCTCTATCGATTGCACAGGCGTATTAAAAAAATCTCCCCAGCCATATATGCAGATGGAAGTAATAAATGTTGTAATGTAAAAAAGCAATGTGACAAAAAAGGACGCAGCCCATACGAAAATATATCTTTTTAATTCGAGAACAGCCCTTCCTTTTTTTGCACAGTGAATAATCTGCCACACACCATTTTCACGCTCTTTAAAACACTCGTAGAGCACGGCGATTATACAGGCTGCAGCGATATAATACATATATTTATAATTAAACAAACTTTCCGCAGCCACATCGTTAGTCAGTTTAACCTGTACATCGCGTATCTTCCCGAAATCTTTTGCGGTTTTTATTATATTATTGTAAGAATAGCTGCTTTTGTCGGAAAACAATCGTTTACCCTGCATCTCGTCAGCTCTTTCAATCACCGAGTTAGTTTTTGAAGAAAATCCGGAAAGATAACTTAATTTTTTTCTCATTTTTATCTTTGCCTGAGAAATTTCAAGTCCATTATCAGTATCTTTCTTTATTCTGTCCACTAATTCCTGTGATGCGCTTTCAAAATCCAAGCCTGTAAATTCCGCAGTAAGAGAATTATATTCCTTTGAAATATTCTTAATTTCATTAAAGCTCAGACCACCCATCTGATAATAAACAAACAGACCTGCATTTATTACCACGCAAGATATTATTATGATTATAATTTTTTTTGATAAAATTCTCTTAAACTCCTGCATAGTCCCCTCCCCACGCAATTCAGTTTAATCTTTAACCGCCGCTCCAATCCATAATGTCTCAAAGCCTTGTCTTCTTCTCAACGCAACATTAAATAAATTTCCGTTTATTAATATTATACCATCATTATAAGACTGAACTTTATTAATATTCACTATGCATTGCCTTGATATTTGAACAAACTCCTCACTATCAAGCTCACACATAATGAGATGCAGCGACATGGGACTTCTAAACGGCACACCATTTACAAAAATCTGTGTTTCTCCGTTATACGCCAGTATAAAATCTATATTTTTCTGCTTGATATATATCTTTTTTCTTTTATATGATACAGGCAGCTCAGCTTCATGAATGATTGTGCTTAATGTATACTTAAACGCCTCCTGTATTTCATAATCACTAAACGGCTTGGTTATGTACTTTACCGCATTTAATTTGTACCCCTCTCTCCACATATCAGCCATTACAGTCTCAATTATAACTTTACACTCAGGGCTCTTTTCTTTTAATCTGTATACTGCGTCAAGTCCTTTCATTCCGTTAATTCCTATTTCGACAAACGCTATATCAAATTTTTTTCCTGTTGCAAGCAGTTCTTCTTCTGAGATGCACATTGTAATGTCTGCACTGTATGACGTACCTGAAATAGCATTATTAATTATCAGTCTAAGATGCTCACAGACTTCATTATTATCGTCACATATAGCAATATTTATCTTCACAGTATCCCCCCTGTTAAATTATCAAATAATCTATACTGCCGCAAAACCGTTTTCTGTAAAGTTTTGCTTATTCATGCTCAAGTTTTTTCCAGACGCACTCAGCTCCCGACTTTATATCTTCTTTTTTAATATACCCAAGCCCGCTGAAACCTATTTTAGTATCCCTTCCTTCATTTTGTGCAAATATCTCCGTAAACATATATTGCTCATCGCCAAAAAAAGCAAAGCTCTCACCTGTGCAGTCTATGGTATTTATAAGAGTTCCGTCAGGCGATACAACACTGCAAAATGTATCATAATATAATTGTGAATTACGCTTTGCGGTAGACACCCAGAAACGATTGTCTACATATATATACTCTCCGTCAAAAGAAATCTCTGCCACTCTCGTTGACTCGTCTGCATCCAGCAGCTTCTTTGTCTCTTTAGTCTTAACATTATAATTATACAGTCCGTCATTATACTGATAGTAATATATATCTCCTGTTTCTTCATTTATACAATAATCAGTAATATTTGCATCAAGTACCTTACCGGCCTTTCCCGTCTGATATTCATACGCATAAAGACCATTGTAAGATTCATTGACTATTACCGTTTCTTTTTCTTCATCTCTTTCCACTGTCGCAGTTCTTATAAGAAAATACAGCCTGTCACCATAGCTTTTTGCTGCTGAAATTGCAGCTCCTTTTCCTGTATATTCTACTACGACCTCCTCGCTTTTATCCTTAAGAGAATACCTCTTTATAGTCTCAGTCGCCTCCTCTTCACCGCCTAAATGTCCAAGCAGACTATATACATAAACATAATCATCATGAAACACCAAATTTGTTCCACTCTCTTCAAGTAAAGAAGAAACAAGCGCTATTCTCTCACGCTGGCTTCCATCAGGAGAAAACCTTACAAGATATCCCATTGAATCCAAAAGATATAAATTTTCCTTATAGTAATACACCGCACTGTTTAAATAAAACGTTGCCATATTATTACCTTTTGAATATTCCATTCCAACATACGCGTTACACCCGTCATCTGCGTGATTACAATCCGCTTTTCCACACACGGGATAACTCTCCTGTGTCTCTTCATCAAAAAATAAAAGAAACGACGCGGTATTCCAATCCCCTATATAGTAATAACCGCCCTCAGCTTTTGCAAATGTATGAACATACGTTCCCCAGTACGGCTGCGTATCTTCGTCGCTAACACCTATATCGTTCACTTCAAGCATATCCATGTCATTTTGAATAACTGACTTTTGAAACTCTTTTTTGCCGCAGCCTGAAAAACTGACCGCCATACATACAATAAGAACTATAAAAAACCACCTTTTCATGAGCCACTCCCCCTTTTATAAACTTCATGATTACTTATTAAACAATCTATTACACTCATGTAAGTCTGTACAACAAATATTCGTAAAAAACTGCCCCTGCACGTAAAGAAATAAAATCATACTCAATATAATAATATGCCTCTTCTGACACACCGCTGTCATAATCTGCCCTTACGCCAATAAACGTTCCGTCAAAAGCGTCCTTAATATACTTTTCCGCTTCCTCATCTGTCATCTCATATTCATTGCCATACAGTTCAAGAAACGTGCAAAGATAAAGCTCTCCGTCATAATCCGCATCAACCGTACAGCTTGAACCCAGACTATATTCTTCAAAAGGCTTTGTAACTTCTCCATATTGATATTGTTTTACAAACGAGCCCGGACGGTTATACACCGTATATGTCACACTCTCAAGTCCTTCTCTTTCTATATCCTCGGGAAGACTCCATGCTTTGTGGTATATATAACGTGTAAAAGACTCTCCCTCATAAGTATCGTTTGGATCTTTGCTAGGATACGATGCTGAATAACACGTATAATTGGATGCACATTCCTGAACAAATGTTTTGCCCGTTAAATACTTATCAAGCAGCGGATATGTAATCTCATATCCTAGATATTTTTCTTTTCTGTAATTCAATCCGTTTTCTCTGTACTCTTCCACATTATAGGGTCTTTCAACTGTACCCGGCTCGTAATATACCTTTTCCTTTTCTTCTCCGCAGCCGGCCAAAACTGCCGTACACGTAATTATCACGGCAATTATTAACGCCATTCCTTTTTTTATTGCCATAACACACCCTCCCCTCTGAAAAATGCACTCACTCCAATATCAATCTGTACAGCGAATATTCATATACATCATCATCTGTTTCCTGCACGTTATCATAATTATATTCAAGACTGTAATACGCCTCTTCCGACTCGCAGCTATCATAATCTGCCCTTACGCCAATAAAAGTTCCGTCAAAAGCTTTTATAATATATTCATCCTCTTCTTCATCTGTCATCTCATAATCATTTCCATACAGTTCAAGGAGCGTACAAAGATAAAGTTCTCCGTCGTAATCCGCATCAACCGTACAGCTTGAAACAAGACTATATCCTCCCTTTGGATTTACAGCCGCCTCTCCCTTTGGTTTGACAACCTCACCCTGCTGGTACACTTTTACAAATGAACCCTGCCGGTTATATACCGTATATGTCACGCTCGCAAGCCCTTCCCTTTTTATATCCTCAGGAATACTCCACGGCTTATGATAAATATAACGCGTAAAAGGCTCCCCGTCATATTTGTCGTTTGGGTCTTTAGTCGGATAATCAGCTGCACAACACATATACTTATATGTAATACCCTGAACATATATTTTATCTGCAATATTTTTCTCAATTACAGGATATGTAATCTCATATCCCAGATAGTTTTCTTTTCTGTATTTCAATCCGTTTTCTTCATATTCCTCTGCCTTGTATGGCTCCTCTACCGTCCCAGGCTCATGATAAACCTTTTCTTCTCCACAACCGGATAAAATTAACGCGAATACAATTATAACAGCACTTAAACAAGCTGCTCTCTTTAATCCTGTCAAACCACATCCCCCCTGCTTTAGAAAAATATGCCGGTATATTTTATACCGGCATATTTTATTTAAAATTATTGTTTTGCCGCACTGACCATCTGAGAATGTGAATACCCTTCGCTGGTGTAAAAATAATAATCAGCTTCTACGTAATCAACGCCGAGCTGAAGGCTGGCACTGTCACTTATATGATATGCATTTTCACCATAAGCATACAGATATGTAACATTATATGGATTTGTGGCCTTGCCATTAAGGCGCATCTCCTCAACCGAAATATCAGAATCTGCCGAAGCATACGCATCCAGATAATCTATCTCGACCTTCATTAGTACATGATATGGCAATTCATACCAATCAGATGTAGCCACGCCTCCAGCCAAAACGCTTACAGTTCCAGAAAGACATATCGCAGCAGTGAGAACTGCTGCTGCAGCAATCTTAAAATAGTTTCTTCTCATTTTTGTTTTTCACCCCCCTATTCTTTTGTTATTTACAATGCACGTGCAATCGCTATTACTTACAATTTGATATTATCATATTAAAACTTTACTTTCAACCAAAACTCTATGAACGCACGTTATAACTCCGTGAACGTATAACTCAATCCTGTAAACATATGCCCAGACACAGTCCAATAGTAAAATATTCAGCTTCTATTATAAAGTTCAGTCGCATAAAATTTTACATATTTAATTTTGCGGGAGTTTGATATGTGCACGGCGATAACTCTTACAGCCGCCAACGGCGATATACTTATGGGAAGAACAATGGATTTTTCTTATGCACTTGAGCCTGAACTCTATGTCGTCCCGGCGGGCTATAAATACAATTCTTCTCTAAAACAGCAGTGCTTTAAAACACAGTTTTCTTTTATGGGATCAGGTCAAAATCTTTCCCCTATAACCTTCGCAGACGGTGTAAATGAAGCCGGATTGTGCGCCGCAGCCCTGTATTTTCCCGGATACGCTGTTTATGATGAGTCAGAAAAAAACACTTCCACCGAATGTGTGGCAGCCGCCTCAGAACTTGTCTCATTTCTTCTGGGAATGTGCGCAAGCGTAGAGCACGCGCTCTCAATACTTCCTGAATTAAAAATCGTCGGTATTCCCGACTCAATTACAAACTCTGCCGCTCCGCTGCACTGGCTGCTTGCAGACTTCTCCGGCAGATGTGTTGCGATAGAAAAAACCTGCGACGGTTTAAGTTATTATGAAAACAATATCGGCGTCTTGTCAAACAGCCCTGATTTTAAATGGCACATGACTAATCTTCGCAACTATATAAATATTGTTCCTGCGCAGCAGGAACATACCAAATGGAAAGACGTTTGTCTTTCACCCTTCGGACAGGGTGCGGGAACTCTAGGTCTTCCCGGTGATTTTTCTCCAACAGGGCGCTTTGTGCGCGCCGCATGGCTTAAAAGTCATATAACCACTCCTGCTGACGGCTGGGACGCCGTAATCGCGGGATTTCACGTTTTAGATAATGTGAGTATTCCGAAGGGCTGCGTAGTAACAGACAGGGGGAGTACAGACTACACACAGTACACAATATTTTATAATCTGACCTCACATGAAGTCTTTTTCAAAACATATGACAACAGTCAGATTACAGCCGCCAGACTGCTCCCGGGCTCCTGCGCAGGTGACGGTAATATTCAGTCACTCGGAGGTCTTAACACTCCCGCAAGTTTTATATACAGAAGCTGCGGCAAAGAGTGAAATACCTGAAATATATTTTTATTTTTCGTAATTATAATTGATGTTCAAATACGAAAAAACATAATTTTTCAGGGTGTACATTTTATCTATTGTGATTTCATCCTCTGCAAAAACCGGGAACTGCACAAACGCGCAGTCCCCGGTCTGAGCTTACATTTAATTAAAGCTTTGCCGGCTGGCCTATTGTCCAGTTCCGGCTCTCACTCTGCAATTTTACCATTCTTGAATAAATACCGTTCTTTTTCATCAAATCATCCGGCTTCCCCTGTTCCGCCACAACTCCGTCTGCAAGAACTACAATCTTATCAGCTCCTGCCACAGTGCGCATACGGTGTGCAATCACAAGCACGGTCTTATCCTTAATCAGTCTTGACAGCGCCGACTGAATCGCCGTCTCATTTTCAACGTCAAGACTTGCGGTCGCCTCGTCGAGAAGAATAATCGGCGCGTTTTTCAGAAACGCCCGAGCGATAGAAATGCGCTGTCTCTCTCCTCCCGAAAGCTCGCAGCCGTTTTCGCCGATGTTGCTGTTCCATTTTTCAGGAAGCTTCTCGGCAAACTCATCACAGTTTGCAAGCCTCGCTGCCGCAAGCACCTCCTCATCTGTCGCATCCTTTTTGCCTATTCGTATATTTTCCATAATAGTATTGTCAAACAGCGTAACGTCCTGAAAGACAATAGAGTAAAGCGACATAAGCGTTTCAGGGTCAACCTTAGAAATATCCATACCGCCGACAGTAATTTTTCCTCTGTTAATATCCCAAAACCTGGCTGCGAGGCGGGAAATTGTAGTCTTTCCTCCTCCTGAAGGTCCGACCAGAGCTGTCACCTCACCCTGATTTGCAGTAAATGATACATCCCTGAGAACAGTTTCTTTTTTATTATAAGAAAAGCCCACATGGTCAAACACAATATCGCAGCCCTTGTTTGAAAGTCTCTCCGCTCCCTCCTGTACAGGATGTTCAAGAATTTCATTCATTCTTGCAATGTTGGTCCGTGTCGAAATAATAGCGGCAAGATTTTGAAGCGCGCCCTGGAGAGGGTCATAGAGCCTTGAGGCGAGCAGCAGAAACATAAAAAATGTCAGAATGTCAAGACTTCCGTCAATCAGCAGGACGGAGCCTGCAAGCGCAACCGTTGCAATTCCCAGCTTAAGTATCAGAGATGCCGATACTACAAACACGGCTGTTCCAAGCTCAGTGATAACAGCGCGCTTTTCCACCGCACGGATTTTTTTATTTAATCCCTCAAGATACGCCTCTTCGGCATTATTTGCCTTTAAATCCTGCACTGTCTCAATACACTCCTGAATACCGTCGGCACACGCCATTTTTGCGGCCATAGCCTTGCGGTTAAGCATTTCCTGAACTTTTGCCGACAAAATAACTACGCAGAAGGATACCGGAATAACCCAGAACGCCGCAAGCGCCATTCTCCAGTCAAAAATAAACAGGCTTATTCCCACAATAAGCGTAGAGACCACGGCCCCGAAAAGCTCAGGAATAAAATGAGAAAAGCTCTGCTCCAAAAATGTACAGTCTGCCATAATTGTACTCGTAAGGTCTGCAAGGTCTTTTTTTCCGAAAAATGACAACGGCAGTTTTCTGAGACGCTCAGCAATGGAAATTCTTCTCTTTCCGCTCTCAATATATGTCGCGAAATATGTTGCGTTATATTGAAACCATGTCGTGACAAAAATAAGAGCAAGGCAAACAACACAGCCGGCAGCATAAAATACAGTCCGGTCTGCGCCTATGCCGCCGCTCATCAAATCGCCTACAAGAAAATACAAAAGGCTTACCGGAAATATAAATGAAAAATTCTGAAACGCGCAGGCAATACAGCCCTTAATCAAATCGACAGCCCCCTGATGCGACAGAGCTAATTTTTTCTGCAATTTTTCTATCATACTTGAGCCTCCTTTTCTACCTTCCATTTAGAAGAAGTCTGATAATCCTTCCACATTTTAGAGAACAGTCCGTCAGACGCGCAAAGCTCCTTATGTTTTCCGCACTGCTCAATTTTTCCGTTGTTGATAACATAAATTTTATCCGCGTTTATTACCGTAGACAAACGGTGAGCAATCATGATAACCGTTCTTCCCTTTGCGAGCTCGGTAAACGCTGCCTGCACCCTGCTCTCATTGTCCGGGTCGGCAAATGCGGTGGCCTCGTCAAGAATAACAACAGGCGCATTTTTTAAAAGTGCTCTGGCAACGGCAATTCTCTGCTGCTCTCCGCCCGATAAATAAACTCCCTTTGTTCCGATTATCGTGTGTATTCCCTGCGGAAGTTTTTCGATAATATCCGTGCACTGCGCGGCATTGAGCGCCCTCATCACCTCTCTCTCGGAGGCATCAGGTTTTCCCATGCGCACATTGTCAAGAATTGACGCCTTGATAAGCCTGCTGTTCTGAAATACAAAAGATATGGTATCCATAAGCTCATTTTTAGCAATATTTTTTACGTCAACACCGCCAATCTTAACGCTTCCGCTCTGCGGGTCAAAGAAACGGGAAATAAGATTTGCAAGCGTAGATTTTCCGCCGCCGCTTGGTCCTACAAACGCCACGGTCTGTCCGGGCTCAATCCTCATTGATATTCCGCGTATAACCTCATTTTTACCGTCATAGCTGAAATGCACGTCAGACAGCTCCACCGAGGCATCTTTTGGATGCTGTGTTCTGTCTGTCTCCGGCAGAGGTTTTAAAGACAATACGCTGTCTATTCTCTCCAATGCGTCAGCTACAATCATACCGTTTTCACTCATAAACATAATTTTTGTTAGCGTAAGAGATATGACCGGAGTGATAATAATATAGAAAATAAGATTGAGCAAAAATTCACCCGTCACACCGCTGCGTGTAAATATGAGCGCGCCTGCCACGAGAAGCGCAAACACTCCGTTAGTGGCAGTAGTATAAAACATCATCGGAAGACGGAGTTCCTTTGTATACGCGATAACCCATTTTTCATAATTATCGATAGATGCCTTAAATTTTTTGAAAGAAAATACTGTCTGTCCGAAAGTCTTTACAACAGGTACGCCCCTGACATACTCTACCGCCTCATTCGACATCAAATCCAGCGCGTTCTGATACTCTTTCATTTTCTGTGCCATGCGCTTTCCCGTCATCGCCATCATAATGAGAAATCCCAGCGCGACAGGCACAAGGCTTAAAATTCCAAGCCTCCAGTCAAACACAAACAGCAGGAATAAAAGCCCGCACGGCGTAGCTATCGCGCCGGCTTTGTCGGGAAGCTGGTGAGCCAGATAGGTCTCCGTCGCAGCGCTGGATTCGTTTACGATTTTCCTGAGCCTGCCGCTTCCGAAGCTCTCGGCAAGCCCCAGCGGAAGCCTTGTAATGTGCTGCATTGTATCTATTCGTATATTTGTGGCAATGCGAAAAGCCGCTATATGTGAACACATAAGTCCGGCTATATAAATAAGAACTGATACAACAGCAAACAGTACCGCCATCCAGCCATAGTGCATAATATGTACGGCATTCCCAAAATCCGGGGCGACGCGGAGAACTTCGTCGAGAATACGCCAGATATACCAAAACGGTACAAGCGCAACCAGCGCGCTGACGGCAGAAAATACCCATGACAGATATGTAAGAATTTTATGCCTCCCGGCATAGCCGAGAAGCCTTGATAAGTTTGATTGCTTTTTCAAAGCATAACCTCCTCACAAATAAATTTTGACATATATTGATACAGGAAACGCTGCAGTCGTCTCCGAATATCCGTTGAAATAACACCTGCTGATCTGTTTAATAAATCAATTAGATTATAATGTTTGAGATACTCAAATCTAATTTAGGTTAGAATTAACTAACTCACATGTAAAAATTATAGAGCATTACTGCCCTATAATTTTCATCCAGCCCGCGGTATAAAACTCCCTCAGCTCTTCCAGATAAATCTTCGCCTGCTCAACAGGCATCTCATGAATAATCAATTCAAAGAAAGCTCCGAACATTCCGGTCACAAGAATATGCTCAAGCTTCGGGTCAATCTCCTTCGACGGTCTGCCCAGACTTTCAAGCACCGCCTGATAATCATGAGTCGATTTTATCTCTATGTCTACCATTTCATCTATCATTCCCTCAAACCGCGTTCCCTGCGCACAGCATAAAAGCATCTTAAAATCTTCCAGATTATCATATGCGTACAACAGCATCTCAAGCATACAGCCTCCCGAAATTTCACCCATATTTTCAGGCTGCTGTTCCGGCGGAAGTCCGGCAAAATCCGACTGCGCCTTGCGGTAACAATCCATTATAAATTGATAATGCCTGCCTACCAGCGCCTCAAAAAGCGCCTCCTTGCTCTCATAATAGCCATAGAATGCTCCGGTAGTAACACCGGCTTTCTTCACAATATTCCTCAGCGACGCAGATTTAAATCCCTTATCAAGGAATTCCTCCCTCGCCGCCTGATGAATTAATTCAAGTGTTGTCTTTTCAGCCTCGCTCATTTAATTCTCCGTTTATAACAATGTTATATAACACTGTTATGAGTATACAGCTTTAATTTTTTATTGTCAATAGACTTTAAAATTTCCGCTCCGGGCACGTTCAGTTCCCGCCCTGAGCCAGCCGGGGCTTCGCAGTAAAACTAGCCCCGGCGTACAACTGCCTTTACATGACAGTTTTCGTAACAGTTTCCGCAGTGAAGACAGTGCTCCTGAATAATACGAAACGGTTTCGGATTTACCTTTTCCACCGCGTTCTGCGGACATACACGGGCGCATTTTCCGCAGCCGATACAGGCGTCTGTAATCTCATATCCCTTTTTTTCAGCATTAACGCCGCCGACCTCGTATGTCTCTCTGAATATCGGATTTACTCCGAGATTAAAATACTCTATGCTAAATCCCCTGATACAGAAGACAATTCCGATTTTCCTTGTATCTCTCGGATATACATTTTCCAGATACGGCTGTTCAGAAAAAATTGTGTTAATCCATTTCTCCTGTTCATCGTCCGGCACCGGTACTGCTCTTCCCGATAAGCGTATGCTTTCCTTATACATAGTATACCCTGATATCTGCACCCTCCCGTCTCTGAGAAGCTGTTTACAAAATTCTTTTCCTCTTGCAGTAAAAAAATAGAGCGCATCTGCCTCAAAATGAATGGCGCTTATATTTCTTATCTGCGGCGCCCCGCTGCTGTCAACGGTGGCAAAATTCAGCACACCTACATATCCCAATTTTTTTAAACATATCTCTGCATTCATATGTATACCTCACTCTATAATTCGGATTCTGCCTTTATTTACAGGCTTCTCTTTCGGGTAATCGCCCTCGTGGTAACCCAGCAGCACAAAGCATCGTGCCCTGTAATTATCAGGGATTTCCCATTTTTTCATTAATTGCTCTCCAAATTTATTGTCAAATGTCTCCTCAGCCCTTGCGACAATACAGGAGGCAATTCCGAGCTCTGTCGCCATAAGCACCATATTTTCCGCGCAGCAGAACGCATCGGGAATGCTGTACAGAAAATTTGCTGGAGCAAATATCGCGCAGACTGTGGGAGCTCCGTAAAATCCGCTCCTGATACCGGGGTCGTCTATGAGACTGGGCTGTTCCTCCGACACGAAGCTTCCTGCCAGACGGCTTCTGTCCATGCAGGCGGCATTTATTTTTCCGAGCTGCTCCGAGAGTTCAGTGCTGCGTATCGCTATTATTATACTTCTCTGTCCGCCTCCGGCATTAGGTGCATATGCTCCGGCGGTCATAACAGCCTCCAGCTCCTCCTGTGAAATCTGTTCTTTTTTGTACCTGCGTATTGAGCGTCTCGTCTTAATCAGCTCTGCCAGCTGCATATCTATACCTCCTTCCAGCACTGAGGGTCGGGTGCATACATATTGCCGTGATAACCTGCCGCAACAGCCGGACACCCCCGGCAAAACCGCAGCAGTTCACATTTGGAACATTTCTCAAACTTTTCGTACACACGGTATTTATCCATTTCCTGTCCCGTAAATAAATCGTATAAATCATCTGTGAGCGCGTTTCCTACTTTGCTGTCCACAATACGTCTGCACGCATATACATCTCCGTCAGAAAGAATTGTGAGATGACAGTTGCCGCAGTTGCAGCCGTCATATACATACTCGTCATCAGGGTAAGCTTTCGGGTCAAACAGTCCCTTTTCATATTTAAAAAGTGTCCACAAATGGTCCTTCAGATTAAAGGTTGTTCCGCTGTCCTTATATTGTTCAAATTTTGCCCATGCCTGCTCCATCATCCAGTGATATTCCTCAGGCGAACAACAGGTCTCTTTATCCTCCGCTGACGGACAATATCTCGCGAAAGCAAAAATATCCACTTTATTTTCTACAACTACATCAATGAGCTCCGGCAGTTCTTTATAATTCAACCTGGAAACCGTAAACATCACCGCCACGTCAATTCCCGCTTTTTTAAGATAAGGTATAACCTCCAATGTTTCATCGTAGGAGCCCGGTCTGCGGATTTTATCATGTGTTTCCCTGAGTCCGTCAAGCGAAAGCTGATACTTTCTGCAGCCGTAAGCCGCCAGTCTGCGGCATACCTCCTCAGTCAAATGAAACGGATTTCCCATAAGAGCAAACGGTATTCCCGCTATTTTCAACAGCTTTGCGAGCGTCCAGAACTGCGGGTGCATAATCGGGTCTCCGCCCGTAATATACAGATACGGCAGTCTCTGTGCTTTCCTGCAAAATTCCTGACAGTTTTCAATAACCGTAATCATATCTTCAACCGCCATTTCCTTGAATTTTGCATGGCTCCCCAACGCGTATATATAACAATGCTTGCACCTTTGGTCACAGGCTTCTGTAATATGCCACTGAAACGCAAAATATTCCATAATATCCTCCATTCCGAAGCGTTTTATTGCGAAGGAACACGAAGAAAAATTAGCGAATGCGATTTTTCTTCTGCGATAGAAGCTGTTTGTGACGCTTCGGCACAAACAGCCAGCCATATTCAGCATGGTTTGTCTGTTTTCGGATACCCGGACCAGTACATATCCGGGCATCCTCTTTTAAGTACTTTCGGCTTTTTCCTATTTCTTGTCTCCCGTTCCGCATGCTGCCGGTTTTTCCTCCTTTTTATCTCCTGCTCCGCAGGCCGTTCCGCAGGCCGCCGGTTTCTTGTCCCCTGTTCCGCAGGCTGTTCCGCATGCTGCCGAAGTTGTCTCTTTGCCTCTTCCGAAAAGATTTTTTAATGCCATTTGATATTCCTCCTTTTGTTTTGTTGTAATAATCATTATTACAACATGCATATTATCAAAGCAGTGTTGTAATGTTAATAGTTACATTGAATTTTTTGTTAAATTTTCAGGTCTAACATACGGACATGCTTTGGAACAAAGAGTTCGCTTGCGAACTCTTTCGCGAGGCGCGGATTCGTAAGAATAATTACCTTTCCGCGCCTCTGCGATCCTGCAGAGCATTTTTATTCTATAGAAAGTTCAGAGAACTTTCCTATAGAATAAAAAATCACCCCATAAATCAGACTTCAGCTCTGACTCATGAGGTGTATTAAAAAGCACAATCACATCGGACTTTTAATTATTTAGATTTTTCAATATATTTTTTTATATCATTAACAACATCAGCAATAGTATATTTTTTCATCTCATTTTCCATTGCTTCCTGTATTTTTAAAAGCTTGTCATCCAGCGCAGTATGAATGTTTTTCCCGACCGGACAGTTTGGATTCGGATTTTCATGAAAGTGAAACAGCTCTCCGTCCTCCAACAAATCTACCGCCTTGTACACATCATAAAATGTTATCTCGTCAATAGGTCTGGTGATTGCGGTTCCCCCCGTTCCCCTTGCCACCTCAATCAATCCCGCACTCTTCAGCTGTGAGAGAAGCTTTCGTATAATTACAGGATTTACATTGATACTTGATGAAAGAAAATCGCTTGTAATTTTATAGTCCTCTTTAAAGGTTTCAATGCAGGCGAATATATGAATGGCAATCGTAAATCTGCTGGAAATTTGCACAAAAATACCTCCTGACGGCTTTTTTATAACCGATTATATTTCAAATTATTTTACATCCTCGGCGGTGTAATGTCAATTACTGCAATTTTTATCCATACGCATTAAATCTGCCGCCGGAAACAGAATTTCCTGTATCATACAAATATTCGTTCTGCATGATTTTTAACCTTTTTTCTGTAACATTAATTATTTCCGTCCTGCCTATTTCCCAAGCCTCTGTTTCAGCTCTTTGCTTAGCCGCATTTTTTTCTTCTGTCTTATTTCGCCGTGCTCTTTCATCCGCCCTTTTTTCTCTTATTTTTTCCTGTTTGTCTCTTTTTTCTTTTGCCCTTCTCTCAGCATTTTCTCTGGCTATTTTTCCATCAGGATCATTTGTACAACCACCCATACAAGTAATATTTCCATCATCTCCAATAATATATGTGGCATATGTACAAACAGGACTTCCAGCCATAGTCTTTGTGAAATTTGCAAGCGATTTTACACAATCCGGAATCGCCGCTAAATTTTCCTCAAGATATTTAGCTTTTTCAGGGTCATTCATACACTTCTGCAAAAACATGCCTGATACTGATACTGTTGTCGGAATTCCCTGCATTGAGGTTGTCCCTGTATTCATATAGCTGTATTTTCCCTGCAAGTATTTTGAATAACTGTTTACAGAACTAAAACCTGCACGTTCCTTTTCAGCGTACAATTTTCTTTCTGAATTTGTGTAACATTTTGCATGATATGATGTACAACTGCCTCTTAAACCACTGTTTATCTCCATAGCTGCCATAGTTCGCCCTCCTCGCAAAAATATCAATTTGCGGCATACTCAAAACCGTATTTTTTAAAGCATAACATCCACATGGCTATAACTTGACGGAAGCTCTGCTGCCTCCACTGAATTGACTTCCTGTGAAACACTCTCATCCGTATCCGACTCATCTGTTTTCGTTTCACTGGCAGATACTTCGTTCTGTCCCTTTTTCTCCGTCTCTTCAGACTTACTGTCAGCCTTTGCCGCCTCTTTTAAACTCGTATTGATATCTGACAAGGTATTCATCTGCGAAGCTGCAACACTATTTACTTTATCTTCTAAATCTGCAAGCTCAGCCTCCTTTGCCTCCGTGTTGCCTCCCGCGTCCTGCTTAATCTCAGCTTTTAGTACGCCCGCTCTGCCCTCAAGACCTGATTTAACCTGTTTCTGTACATTTACCTGTCCCATGGAAATATCCGCCGAAATAATTGCTGTCATCTCGGCATGTGACATAGCCTGAATTCCTCCGCAGGATTTTCCTGTATTTCTCCGCACACGTGTGCTTCCTCCAAGCATATCCTCCATAGAATAGCCTTTTGCCTGCTGCTTTCTTGTCTGCTCTGCCTGATGAAGCCTGAGCTGCTGATTAAGGCTTGAAATCTCCTGCTGAAGTTCCTGCCTTTTCTTCATTTTTTCCTCCATTGTCATATCCCCATTGGAAGAAAGCTCCTGCATCTGCTTCTGCACATCTGCAATCTGCTTCTGAATACTTCTGCTGTAAGCGTCAGAAACCTGCCCAGCCCCGTACATTAATTGTGAATTTGTGTCCGCTCCGCTCAAACCGTTAATTACCATTTTTAACCCTCCTTGTTTTTAGAAAAAAGCTTCTGCACAAGGTCAGAGACTTTTGTTCCTTTAATTTGTCGAAATCCGTTTCTGGTATTTTATAAATATGTATGTTATATTTTTATTTTTCGGCATTTACGGCTTGTTGATTAATATCAATGTTGTGAATCACCTGATTTTTGATGTGAAGCCTAAATTTAAAATTTAATCTGACACTTATTCAATCTTCATTTGCAATGCTGCTCCGCTTTTCATGGTAATAAAAGAAGAATTATACTTAACTACATATTTAAAATGTATCAAATATGCTCTGTAGGAACGAAAAAAATCCTCCCCAGCGCTCTCTCAAGCTCCGAAAGTTTCCCAATAATATTCTATATTTTCATTGAGAGTATGTATCATCACTTTTCGGTTAAACACCTCCGCAAATACAATATCGACCAACAAAATCTTAATGTGACTTATACTGAGACTGACTAATCAAAAAAACTAATCTGCATATCCTTTAATGACCTGACCTTTCTGTCTGTAATCCTGTCATCGGCTGTTATATATCCGCATAGTAACGGAGATTTCTCATCATACAGTTTTACCTTCTCCTTTACCCTGTCATCATTATAATTCGCGTAACAATATTTGCAGCCGTTAAGACAGGTATCGTATGCCCCTATATCCACACTTTCAAGGCACCCGCATTCTTGTCTCTGATTTCTGTCTTTTTCGCCTCTGAGCTTGCAGCCTGACAGTCTCTCAATTAATTTTTTGTCTATGCAGCTTCCGTGCCGGATGCCAGCATGCTCAAGATTAATTTTTTCCGCACAGGTTTCAATTATCAGGTTACAGCGTGATGCGATTTGAGCCATTTTTTCCGCCAGACTGACAATTTCCTCATTTGTCATCTGCCGAATATCAAGCTGTCTCATATTTCGCTGTATTTTTGCATACAAATCAACAAAGCTTATAATTACCTTTTCCGTATAGCCGGAAAGCTTACCCGCTATTTCCTCAAAAGCCTTTAAATGGTATTCTGCCGTATATTTCTTGTTTATCAAAATCGGGTCATATCTCCATATAACCTTTTCCTTTCCTGTTTTTTCTGAAAGTTTCCTGAATGTCGAAATAAGCTCCTCTCTTTTATCCGGAAGATGCGGCTCTATATCCTTACCGTATCCCGTGAGCGTAAACTGAAAATAATATGTATAATCACTCAGATACCCCAGTTTATCTATCATTTGCGCAGGATTTTTAGTCCAGAAAACAATGCAGTCCACCGCCTCGGGCGATAAATCTATTCTGCTTACCTGACGGGCGTTCATGGGATTTCTGACATACAGAAATCCCTCTCTAACTCTGTTTATAAACCATTCGGAATAATAATTAGGTATATCCGTTCTTCTGCTTGCACTTAAAATCATTTTAAATCCTTTCTGAAAAACAAGCTCTCTCTGCTGCAAAACAGACAACATTTTTAAAACAGCTTAAGTATTAATATTTTAAATTATATCAGAATTCCCCGTTAAAATCCCATGAAAAAAAACTGCTTATATCCTCTTTTTTAGGCATATAAGCAGTTTGAAAATTATTTTTTATATTTACTTAAATTTTCCGCCAAGCAAACTATTCGCATGTTCAAAATTATTCATGAACACAACCATCTGCATGCAGGTACAGATAAACACCACAATACGTTACATACAGCAGGCTGAGAAATTTGGCGCAGCCTTCCTACAGGTATTTACTGTCCTTAAAACTATTGGCTCATACCTCTTTTGGTTCTGCGCTTGGCGAACAGTGTCAAAACTGCGCCGCCGGAAATCAGCATCAGAATAATCCAGGCAGCAATATGAAAATCATCGCCCGTTTCCGGTGAGACAGAGTCTTCATCCGTAGGCTCGATGGTATCGGTCGGTTCTGCCGTTTTTTCTGCAATAGTAAATGTACCTTGCGCGTCCCCGTCCATATAAAGTACGATGATGATGTGTTCTCCCGCTGTCAGGGTGTTCAAATAATCCGGTTTCAGCGTTATAACTGTGCTGCCGCTTTCCGCCGTGTAATTTTCTGTGCCTACTACTGCGCCGTCAATCTCAATTCCCGTAAACTTGCTGTATGCGCCATTAGCGATGAAGGTAAGCCCTGCGGCGCTTTCTTTCGTACAGGTGCTTCCGTTGCCCTCAATGATACGGTAATCGCCAAGCTGCGCCAGCAAATCTTCCAGTTTTTCTGCCGCTTCATCCGATACGAGGATCTTCTCATATTCGCTTAACGCATCGTATTGTTCCTTAGCGGCGGCGATCTGTTCCTCTGCTTCAGTGTCGTCAGGGCTTACGCTCTCAGGCAGTGCGCTAATGGTTTCTTCCGCTTCCTCCACCCTTTGGATAACTTCAAGAGCTTCTTCAATCTGTTTCAGCGTTTCCTCAAACTGCTCTTTCTCATCCTCCGAGTAATTGTCTGCGTAATCATTTAAAGCCTTCTCGATATCATCTTTGGCGGCTTCCAGATCTTCTTTGTCCTCCGGCTTCACATTATCTGACGCAACATCCTGCACATTTTGGATATTCTCGGTATTACCGGCCTTGGCCGTTTCGCTTATTTTCTCCAGCAGGTCTTTAGCCGTACCCTTGACGGTTTCAAGGTTTTGCTTCTCATCATCGGTCAGATTTCCGCCGTT
>CALWKC010000019.1 GCA_944381165.1 uncultured Lachnospira sp.
AATTTTGCATTTTTGCAGTTGCGGAAAAGTGGGTGACTGTCAAATTCTTATGTGATACTTTACCGCACATGAGCATTGTGGCATGGCTTGTAGCCGTCCATCTGGCATGACAGTCTTCCAAGTCCCTTAGTGTATGACATTACCTCTGTCTGATAGCTGCCAAGACATGCGGCGGGAACAGTACCTGTTAATACAGACATCTGTAAATCGCTGCTTTCGGACAGTACAAATTCAGCATTCATGCGGTCGAGGTCGTTCATTGCCCGTCCGATATTTTCACTTGGTATTTTAAGGGTGAATTTAAAAAAAGGCTCCAATAAAACTGAATCTGCCTGCATAAGCCCCTGGCGCACCGCACGGTAGGTGGCCTGCCTGAAGTCGCCTCCCTCGGTATGCTTCGGGTGAGCGCGTCCGCTTACCAGAGTAATTACAACGTCTGTCAAAGGTGCTCCGGTCAGAACGCCCAGATGAGTTTTTTCAGACAGGTGTGTCATGATAAGTCTTTGCCAGTTTCTATCAAGAATATCTTCTGAACAATCTGTTTTATACTGTATGCCGCTTCCCTGTTCGCCCGGCTCAATTATAAGATGAACTTCTGCGTAATGTCTTAAAGGCTCAAAATGTCCCACCCCCTCAACAGTATTTGTAATAGTTTCTTTGTATACAATAGAGCCTGAGGAAAAGCTGGTTTTTATATTAAATCGCTCCTGTATTATGCTTTGGAGAATTTCTATCTGGACGGCTCCCATTACCTGTATGTTTATCTGTCCTAAAAGTTCATTCCAGACAATATGAAGCTGAGGCTCTTCTTCCTCAAGCATTCGCAGCTTTGGAAGTACCTGAAGGGCATCAATATTATCCGGAAGTATTAACTGATATGTCATAACAGGCTCCAGCATTGGAACGGAGGATTTTGTATCAGAGCCTATCGACTGTCCGGCAAAGCTGGAATCAAAGCCTGTGACCGCGCATATTCCACCGGCTTGAAGCTCGTTTACGGTTGTATATTTTTCGCCGGAGTAAATTCTTATCTGATTGACTTTCTCCTCCGGGGTTATCTGCATTCTTGTGCTGAGACAGCCACCTGTAACCTTTAAGTAGGTAAGCCTGTTTCCAGAAACATCACGTGCTATTTTAAAGACTTTTGCGCCAAACTTTTCAGGATATTTTTTGAATAATATATAACTGTTAAATCCGTTAATAAGAGTATCTATGCCTGTGAGTTTAAGTGCAGAGCCGAAAAAACACGGAAAAAGGTGCCTTTTTGCAATAGCTGTACTGATTAAGCTGTTGTCAATCTTTCCGTTTTCAAGAAATTGTTCCAGAAGCGCTTCATCACACAAAGAGAGTTCTTCCAAGTCAATGGATTCAGGAAAAGAAAAATCTATAATCGTATCGGATAGCTGATTTTTAAGCTGTTCAAGCAGGCGGGCTCTGTCAGTACCAGGCTGGTCCATTTTATTTACAAACACAAATGTGGGAATGCGGTATCTTGCCAGCAGACGCCAAAGAGTTTCTGTATGGCTCTGAACTCCGTCAGCCCCGCTTATTACAAGTACTGCATAGTCAAGTACCTGAAGAGTGCGCTCCATTTCTGCTGAAAAATCAACGTGACCGGGGGTATCTAAAAGTGTTATAGACATATTGTCAAGTTCAAATACCGCCTGTTTTGAGAAAATTGTAATTCCACGTGTTCGTTCCATTTGATTAGTATCTAAAAATGCGTCGCGGTTATCGACACGCCCAAGTTTTCTTATTGCTCCGGACTTATATAGTAGAGCTTCTGATAAAGTTGTTTTACCTGCATCTACATGAGCAAGCATTCCTATTGCAATGTTGTTTTTCATTTTATTTAATACTTTCCTGTAATTCTTTCAGAATTTCATCTGGGAGATTGGTGACATCTTTTATATCTTCGTATGACATTTTCTTTTTAAATAGTTTTATGGCAAATTCCTTTGATTGTTTTGCGGTATATTCTTCCGCGTATTCTTTTGCGTATTCTTTTGCGTATTCTTTTGCGTATTCTTTTGCATATTCTTTTGCATATTCATCTACATAACTTTTAAATACACCTGACATTCTCTTTTGCCCCTCTCCTTCTTTGAAATATTTAACACTCGCGCAAAAGCGTGGAAAACGTTGGTCTTCATGAACACGTGAGCTCGTAAAAAGCTGCATTAAATCAGCGATACAAGAGCCGTCATATGTCTCCGTATTGACATATATTTCGTGGTATCCGTTAAATACCTGCTGCCCGGTTTCTTCAATTACGCGAATGATATGATAAACAGTTCTTCCGGATGACTGCCCAAGCTTTTTGAAAATATCAAATCCTGATATATAAATTATGTATACATCAGGTAAATCTTTGAAATGTGTGCCTTTGGACGAAATCATTGTGTCAATGACGGATCCGTTATATCTTACACGCTTCTGGTGGTCATCGTTATCCCCTTTCTGCATTTCTATATTGTAATATGACCCATCAGAATCAGTACATAGTACGTCCACTATGACAGAGCGGCCAAATATATTCCTCATATTGCGTTGAGGTACAGCCTGTATAACGACTAAGTCAGGCTTATCCAGAATTATGCGCAAGAGTTCTTCACAGACTTCTTTGTCTTCGACCAGAATATTAAAAAAGCTGTCATCCATAGGCGTCATTTGTTCAATAACGCTTTGTGTGTCATAAAATTTCATGTGTCTCTCCTTGTTATTATAGCCTATGTTCATATATATTTGCAAATAAAATAAGTATATTATAAATATATATTATAAACACATGATAGTCAACAGATAATATATAAATATTATAAATAAAATATATAATCTGTAATAATATTTCCATGAATAAATTCTGGAAATTTCTTTATTTTGACATGTAAGCATGTATTGAGGATGAAGAAAAAGAAGTTTTTAAGTAAATAGTTTGTATTAAAAATTATTTTAAGCAAATAATATATTTATATAAGTAAACATACCTATATAGGAATACAGCGCGCTGACTTAATATTTATCTATAGTTAATGTGCTTAATAATTTAAAAAATTAATGCGGAGGATAAATATGGGGGAATACACCGATGTGCTTAAGCGGCTTGTTATGTACAGAAAATCACTTGGAATGGTACAGACTGAAGTGGCAAAGAAGGTCGGTATAGGACAGGAAATGTATTCTTATATAGAAAACGGCAGCATAAAAATCAGCGGAGAACTGCTTATAGAATTTATGAGGATAGGATGCAGTACGGACGAACTTATTGCCGGAAAGGAATACAATTATGAGGCGGATGATTTAGAAGCCGCAGTCAATTCAATAGCTTCGGAGGAGGATAGGAATTTTGCTCTGAAACTTCTCGCGGAGCTTATTGTAAATAAATGCGGAAGAAAAAGGGAGAGTATCACAGGTGAAACAGCAGATAATATGCTGATGCTGGATGCTTTGTCCAAGTCGTGGGACAATTTTTCGATGACGTGCTTTGTCAGAAAAAAATTGCTGTTATCGCAAATAGATATGGCGGAAAGGCTTGGACTTGGAATAAAAAAATACAGGGCGATTGAGCGTGAAATAATATATCCCGATGCGGAAACGCTGTTCAGCCTGTATGACATGTCTCATTACAGGCCAATTCTTTTTATGAATATGAAAGACAGAAAAATGCAGATATTAAAAAGTATATGGGGTATTTTCAATTCAGCAGAGAAGGAGAAGCTTCTTAAATACGCAGTATACTCGGCTGAAATATTCGGTCAGGAAGCTTAAAAGCGGCAGAATAGTATAAAAAAATATACCTATGCAGGGGGCGCTGAAATTACATTAATATTTACCTATACATAATATGCTAAAGGCGAATGTGGAGGTAAGTATGGGGGATTACACAGATGTGCTTAAGCGTCTTTATATGTACAGAAAGTCCGTTGGATTGGTACAGAGAGAACTTGCGGCATGTGTTGGAATTGGTCAGGAACAGTATTCTTATATAGAAAACGGAAGTGTAAAAATAAGCGGACATCTTCTGCTGGAATTTATGAAGGTAGGTTTTGGAACAGACGAACTGATAGCCGGAAGAAGCTATATTTATGAGGCTGATGATTTAGAAAGAGCGATAAATACAATTGATACAGAGGAAAATAAAAATTTTGCTTTAAAACTGCTTGCGGAGCTGATAGTAAAAAGGAGCCGTGAAATTCGGGAATATATTACCGGCGAGATAGCAGACAATATGGAGATGCTTGACGCGCTTTCGCAGTCGTGGAATGATTTTTCAATGACGCAGTTCGTCAGGACAAGACTGTCGTTAAGCCAGATAGAAATGGCAGAGAGGCTCGGGCTGGGAATAAAGAAATACAGAGAGCTGGAGAGGGAGATAATATATCCGGACGCGGAAACGCTTCTGAGTCTGTATAATATGTCAAATTACCAGCCGACGCTTTTTATGAATATGAGCGACAGAAAAGTACAGATAATAAAAAGTATATGGTGTATATTCACACCGGCAGAAAAGGAAAAACTCCTTAATTATGCAGTGGCTTCAGCAAATATACTGGATTGAAAATAACATTATGTATTCAGAGGGATATTTAATTATCGGAAAAATTACATTGGAATATTATGAAAATACATTGTAATTGTTCCGATTATGTAGTATGTTGAGTCTGTATTTTGTTGTTTTCAAATCAGGAGGTATAAAAGATGGAATATTTAACTGTAACACAGGCAGCGGAAAAATGGGGGATTTCTACTCGTCGTGTTCGTCTGCTTTGTGCCAACGGTCAAATTGACGGTGTTATCCGTAAAGGTAAATTATATATGATACCCGCAGAAACAGAAAAACCGTTGGATAAACGAAAACTGCCTAACAAAAGAAAACGCGGCAGATTTGCAGATATACTGACTGAAACAGATATTAAAAAAGTTAAACTTGATGGCATGCGTCCGCTTACTGCAGGCGAAGCACAGCGTTTGCGTGACGAATTTATGGTTGATTTCACCTATAATTCAAACGCTATTGAGGGTAACACCCTTACGCTCAAAGAAACCGCTATGGTACTTGAGGGTATGACCATAGACCGCAAACCCTTGAAAGACCACCTTGAAGCCGTTGGTCATCGTGACGCATTCCTTTATATCGAAGATATTGCACAAAATAAAACAAAATTGAGAGATACGGAAATTAAGGCAATTCGTTCGCTGGTACTAATGAACAGACCTGAAGATAAAGGTGTTTACCGCCGCATTCCCGTTACAATTGCAGGCGCATATACCGAGCCGGTACAACCATATCTCATTGAGCCGAAATTGACGGAGTTACTTGCCGAAAACGAAGAACGAAAAAAGACAATGCATCCGATTGAGCGCATTGCCCGGTTTCATCTTGAATTTGAGGGAATACACCCGTTTATTGACGGCAATGGCAGAACAGGTCGTTTGATTCTAAATCTTGAACTTATCCGTAACGGCTATCCTGCAATCAATGTTAAGTTTGCTGACCGTAAACGCTATTATGATGCTTTTGATGCGTTCTATCGTGACGGAAAAGCGGATGATATGATATTGCTCGTTGCGGAGTATGTAAATGAGCGGCTTGACCGATATTTAGAACTTGTTAAAGAGTAAAAGCATTCCTGATATAACGTGAAATTTGACAAAAAAATCTCCCGGTATGTTGTAAGAAAGCAGGCGGCAGAGAGATTTATTTATCTCTGCCGCCTGCTTATCAATCTCAGAAAGATAACTGTGTGTAGATTTATAAAAAATATTCTGTGTTTATTTCAAATATTTATTGAAAAACTCTGTCATTTTGTCAAACGGAATTACATCAGTTTTGTCATACAGGTCGGTGTGAACTGCTCCGGGGATAATCATAAGTTCTTTATTATCGCCCTTGAGCATTGAGTAAGCGTCGCGGCTGAAATAGCATGAGTGTGCTTTTTCGCCATGTATAAGAAGCACAGCGCTGCGGATTTCATCGGCATACTGCAAAATAGGCATGTTCAGGAACGACAGGGAAGAGGTTATGTTCCAGCCGCCGTTTGAGTTGAGTGAGCGTGCGTGATAACCGCGTTTTGTCTTGTAATAGTCATGGTAGTCCTTAACAAAGAAAGGGGCGTCGTCCGGTACATCATCAGCTACTCCTCCTGCAAGAGCATATGTTCCGTTTTTATAGTCCTCCGTTCTCTGAGCGTTAAGAGTTCTGCGTTTTTCATAGCGGGCTTCCTCGCTGTCCTCTGCATCAAAATATCCTTTTGCATTTACGCGTGTCATATCATACATAGTTGAGGCAACCGTTGCTTTAATTCGCGTGTCAATAGCCGCAGCGTTCAGAGCCATGCCTCCCCAGCCGCAGATGCCGATAATGCCTATTTTTTCAGGGTCAACATTGTCCTGTATAGACAGAAAATCCACTGCCGCCTGAAAATCTTCCGTATTTATGTCAGGGGAAGCTACATATCTCGGGTTGCCGCCGCTCTCACCGGTGAAAGACGGGTCAAATGCAATCGTTAAAAAGCCTCTTTCAGCCATAGTCTGCGCATACAGTCCGGCAGCCTGTTCCTTTACTGCCCCGAAAGGTCCGCTTACAGCGATAGCCGCGAGCTTTCCCTCAGCATTTTTCGGCTCATACATATCCGCTGCAAGTGTAATGCCGTAGCGGTTGTAGAATGTTATCTTGCTGTGATTGACTTTGTCACTTTTCGGGAAAGTTTTATCCCATTCTTCTGTTAAAATTAAATTTTCCTTCATATTTAAAATCCTCCGTTAATTTTTGTCTTCTTTTTGAATTGAAAAAGCATATAATCATGGCAGTCGTTTTGCGTTGCTCATGATGTTTATATTGTAATCTGCTGTAAAAAGGATAGCAAATACCTTGTTTTTATCATAATGTATGCTTGATAGGCATTTTACCCGGCGGAAGCATTCACGTCAGATAGAGAGAGCGGTTTTCAGACATTTGATAGTTTAAATATTTTGAATAATTTGAAAAGCAGAAGAAAACTCTATGTGTATGGTTAGACCATTTGCATAGAGTTTTTTGTTTTTTGTTTCCATATTTTTTTAAAAAATACAAAATTTTACAAAAATCCAGCATTTGCTATGCAACCAAATTGTTGCATTATAAGAGGGCAAGTGCCGTTAAGAAATATAATGTATGAGTGTTTTTGCGTCATTTTTAAATAAAAGTGATGATGTATTGAGATACAGGCGGCAAATTATTGCGAAATTATAAAGAAACAGGGGGACAGGGATAATGGTATGCGACAGGCTGGATAATCTGGAAAAGTACATTCCCTCAGAATACAGAGAAAAGATAGCTGCATTTGTTCAGAAAATCAATAAGGACATGCAGGAAGGCTTTTACGAGATAGACGGGGATGAAATCTTTGCCAGAGTCATGAGCTATGACGGAAAGATGCGCAGTGAATGCAAGATAGAAGCACATGATAAATATGTGGATAT
Organism: uncultured Lachnospira sp.; assembly: GCA_944381165.1. Lineage (GTDB taxonomy): Bacteria > Bacillota > Clostridia > Lachnospirales > Lachnospiraceae > Lachnospira. The sequence goes on from CALWKC010000019.1 coordinate 7,462, forward strand.
TCAGTTTACGCTCTGTGGGATAGAAGGCATAGATATATTTAGGCGCGAAGAGCTGAAAGAAAAAACACAGTATAACGAACAGGACGATATTGTGTTTTTTTATGATGAATTCAGCGGCGGAGACGGGACCGCCTGCGGGTCGGAAATGAGCTCGGCATATGCAGGGGCAGGGTATCCTTATATTAATATATCAAATCTTCCGGGCTTTTTTTCGATGATTTTTCCTGATGAGGCACACAGACCGCAGATTTGTGTAAATGAACAAAATCGCCATATAAAAAAGGGCGTAATAAAGATAAAGGAGCATTGCTATGAGTAAAAAGTTTATCGCGATGATACCGGCAAGACTGGGGTCAAAGCGTATTCCTAAAAAGAACATACGATATATGGGTGACAAGCCTTTAATACAGTATCCGATTGATCTGGCAAAACAGACGAACAGATTTGAGAGCATATGGGTTAATACCGAAAGTGAGGAGCTTGGAAAAATAGTTCAGGGAATGGGTGTTTTATTTCACAAACGACCTGCCGAGCTTGCAAATGACAAAGCGACAAACAGGGAGTTCACATATGAGTTTATGCAGAAGCATGAATGCGATTATGTGATAATGATTAATCCGACATCTCCGATGCTTAGGAAGGAGACGCTTGTGCGTTTTCTGGAGTACGTTGAGGAGAATGATTTCGATACCGTGCTGTCGGTTATTGCAGAAAAGGAAGAGACTTTTTTTAAGGGAGAGCCTCTTAACTTCTCACTTAAGGAAAAGGTCAACAGTCAGCTTCTTGAGCCTGTTGAGACAATCTGCTGGGCAATAACGGCTTGGAAGAGAGATACATTTATGAAGCTTCAGGAACAGGGAATTAATCCTGTGTTTGGCGGAAAACTGGGAAGATTTGCAATTCCGAAGGATGAATCCTGCGATTTGGATACTCCTGAGGATTGGAATATAGCAGAGGGCATGCTTATGTCCAGAATTAATAAATTTGAAGAGAGGTATATAGAATTATGAATTTAGAAAATTATTCATCAAATTATTTCAGTGATATTAAAGAGGGATTGTCAAAGCTTATCGCTACGGATTCTGCAGGAAATGTTCTTGATGCAGACGCAGCTCTTGAAAAATGGGTTGACATATGCGAAGAGAAAAGGAAGCAGAGAGGAGTATTTTTCTTCTGCGGAAACGGAGCCAGTGCGACAATGGCAGAGCATATGTCACATGATTGTTTTCAGAACGCGGATTTTCTTACTCAGACATGTTCGGAGACTTCACATCTGACAGCAATAAGTAATGACATTTCTTACGAAGATGTATTTTCATACAGAATCAGCAAGATGCTTAAAGAAAGCGACATGCTGGTTACTATTTCATCATCAGGCAATTCGCCTAACGTAATCAAAGCAATCAAAACAGCAAAGGAACTGGGAGCGTTTGTTGTCACGGTATCGGGCAAAAAGGCTGATAATAAGTCAAGACAGCTTGGCGACCTGAACTTTTATGTTCCGCTTGAGACATACGGAATGGTAGAGTCGGCGCATGCGGTTTTGCTGCACTGCTGGCTCGACATGTATCTTGATAAATATAAGGGAGGAAGACACTAATGAAGGTTGTAGTCGGTGCTTCATCATTTGCCGCAAGCAGCGATAAGGCAATTAATTTACTGCGTGACAAAGGGATTGAAGTTGTAAAAAATCCATTCGGGAGAAGACTTAATATTCAGGAGACAATAGAGCATCTTCAGGGAGCAGACGGATTGCTTGCAGGTCTTGAAACTCTGAATGAGGAGGTGCTTTCGCAGGCCCCTCAGTTAAAGGCTATTGCAAGAATAGGTATTGGAACGGACAACGTAGATTTTGAGGCGGCTAAAAGACACGGAATAAAGGTGTCAAACACGCCGGACGCGCCTACGGCGGCGGTTGCCGAGATGGCGCTTGCGGCTCTTCTGACTATTGCCCATGAGATAATACCGTGCAATGAAGATGTGCATAATAAGGTGTGGAAAAAGAGAATTGGGTTTTCTCTTATCGGATTAAATGTTCTTTTTGTAGGCTACGGAAGAATAGGAAGGAGATTTGCCGAACATCTCAAGGCGCTTGGAAGCAACATAATAGTTTATGATCCGTTTCAGCCTGAAATTTCAGAGCCGGATTTAAAGACAGCGCTCGCTAAGGCTGACGTAGTTACAATACATGCGTCAGGCAGGGATGAAATTCTTTCTGCGGAAACTTTTGAGATGATGAAGGACGGCGTTGTTATATTAAACTGCGCAAGGGGAACTCTTATTAATGAAGATGCATTGTACGAGGGGTTAAAGAGCGGAAAGGTTGCCGGTTTTTGGGGCGATGTTTTCTGGCAGGAGCCATATGAGGGAAAACTTCTTGAATGTAAGAATGCTGTATTGACGCCTCATATTTCGACATACAACAGCCTTTGCAGAGAATCAATGGAGACAGAGGCAGTTATGAATTTACTGGAGGATTTGGGCTGTGTGGACTAAAGAATTAGAGTTGGCAAAAAAGGCGGCAAAGACAGCCGGTGAATTTTTAAAGAAGAGAGAGGGCATTCATGTAGACGCTCTTGAAGGGAAGGATATTAAGCTTTCTTCAGATAAAATGAGTGAAAAAATCATCATGGATATTCTCGAAGAGAGCGGGATTCCCGTACTGTCTGAGGAGTACGGCTTTAAAGGACAGGAGGGAGAACTGTGTTGGATTGTAGACCCTCTTGACGGGACAATCAACTATTTTAAGGGACTTGACGAGCTTGCATGTGTCTCTGTTGCTCTTTGGGCGAAGGACAAGCCTGTTCTCGGGGCTGTATATCGTTTTATGAAAGACGAACTGTTTTACGGCGCAGAGGGCGAGGGAGCGTATATGAACGGTGAAAGCATAAAGCCGTCGTCTGTGCAGGAAACCTCACAGGCAGTCATGGCAACAGGATTTCCGGTAAAGCGTTCCTATGACACAGAGAGCCTTTCTAAGTTTGTTAAACAGGTTCAGTGCTTTAAAAAAGTCAGAATGTTAGGTGCGGCAGCAATTATGGGGACATTTGTATCCTGCGGAAGACTTGACGCATATTTTGAGGATGAAATAATGCTGTGGGATATTGCCGCTGCCGTTGCAATTGTGAATGCGGCCGGCGGAGCGACATCATTGGAGCTCCTTGACAACAACAAGTGCCTGTGCAAATGCTTTGCCACACGCGGACTTATGGAGGATTACTATGCTAAAAGCCTATGATTATGCAGAAGTAAAACCGAATACTACGGAATTACAGAATGCCGGATTATTTAATAAAGAAAAAAGCGCAGCACTCAGATTTGTACTTGCTAACCCAAGCCATAAGGAAGAAAAAAAGTGCCCTGTATGCGGCTCTGCGCATACGCGTTATATATTTTCGAGGTGGGATGTAAATTATCTTTTTTGTGAGGATTGCTGCAGCATATATGTACCTGTTGAGGATGAGCTTATCAGCAAGTATCTGGAACTGGAGGAAATGAGAAATATTCGAATTTCTGACGAGTATCAGCAGCAGGCGGAACTTCGCCGTGCCGACATCTGGGATGAGCTGGTTATGTGGGCACAGTACAGAATTTACCGCTATCTTGGTAAAAATACAGGGCTTGACGTTATCGATTACGGAAACAGATATAAGGGCTCTGTTGACAGATTCAGAAAATCCGGGATATGCGGAAAATATGAGCTTAAAAATTCCATTCTGCCTGTTAAGACTGAAAAGGTTGACAAGGCAGATGTGATTTTATATATGAATCAGCTTCAGCACGAAACAAATCCTGCGGCTACTCTTACAAATCTAAAAGACAGTCTTAAGGATGACGGTATTCTGATTTTAAATACACGTCTGGGAAGCGGTTTCGATATTCTTACATTGAAGGGCGGAATGGACAGCATTTTCCCGTATGAGCATATAATGCTGCCGTCGAGAAAGGGCTTGGAGAAAATACTTCAGGATGCGGGTTTTGAATTGCTGGAGATAACTACGCCGGGAACAAGAGATATGGAATCAGTGCTTCGAAACAAGGACAGAATAGAGGACGGCAATTTCTTTGTTAAATACCTGCTTAATACAGCAGATAAGTCTGTCTTATCTGACTTTCAGCAGTTTTTACAAAAAAGCGGTCTGAGTTCCTTTGCTCAGGTTGTGGCTAAAGTGAGGAAATAGTAAATGGATAAAATTAGAGCAGTTATTATTGGCATGGGCAGAATGGGAAAAACCCGTTATAACGCTATGAAGCGTCACGGCGGTTACGAGGTTGTCGCTGTGTGCGACACAAATGAAGCCAATATGGAAGGATATGAAGAAAAAAAATATACGGACTGGAAGGAGTGCATAGATAACAGCGAAATGGATGCGGTTATTGTCTGCACATACAATGTCGTTATACCGGATATTGTATGCTATTCACTCGGAAAGGGCTACTCTGTATTTTCGGAAAAGCCTCCGGGAAGAAATCTTGACGATGCGCTTCGCATGAAAGAGGCGTATGACAGAGCAGAGTCTCCGATACTCAAGTACGGCTTTAACCACAGATACCACAATTCTGTTATTGAGGCAAAGGCTCTTCTGGATTCAAAAATTCTCGGCGACGTTGTGTGTGCAAGAGGCGTGTACGGCAAGGCCGGAAGCCCTGATTTTACGCATGAATGGCGCAATGATACTCAGATTTCCGGCGGCGGAATTATGCTTGACCAGGGTATCCATATGCTTGATCTGATGTATTACTTTATGGGCGAGTTTACTGAAATTCAGAGTTCCGTTGACCAGCTTGTCTGGAAGGATATGCCGACAGAGGACTCGGCTTTTTCAATTCTTCGTACAAGTGACGGAAAGGTGGCATCGCTCCACTCAAGCGCAATTCAGTGGAGACACAAATTCAGTCTGGATTTAATCTGCACTAAGGGCTTTATCTCACTGAACGGACTTCTGACCTCAACTAACAGCTACGGTGAGGAGAAAATCAGCTATTACAGAAAAGACCTAGAGCAGAAAACAGGCGGACTCGGAAAGCCTATGGAGCATACCATGTGCTTTGACTCAGACCAGTCATGGGATTATGAGATGAAGGAATTTTATGACGCTGTTGTAAACGGAGAGCCGGTAAAACTCGGAACAATTTATGACGCGGTAAATCTTATGAAGATGATTGAGGGAATTTACAGAGTATAAAACGCTTGTTTAATAATACATGTTGAAAGGAACAGTTTAAGATGAGTAATTTAGAGGCGATAAAACTGCTTATTAACTCTTCAGGTAAAGCAGATGCCGAAAATATTTTTAAATATATTGCTGCAAAGTATCCTGATATGGCAGCGCCTAATTCACTCAATATTTTAAAAAATTCAAAAGTGATATACGGCGGCGTGGGAAATATAAAAAGTTTTGACCCTATAGGCGTATCGATAGAGGGATGGTTTCTGCCAAGATACAATTATGATTCCATAGAGGTTTATTGCTGCGGTAAAATGCTTGGAAAGGCTGTTCTTAACGTACCGAGACCTGACGTATATGCGAATATGAGGATTTTTAACGAAAAAAATGCCGGTTTCAGTTTATTTGTGACAAACGGACTTGACAAAATTCGTGAAGGTCACCCGATAGTCGTGCTTGTAAAGAAAAGCGGAAAAATTATAAGAAAGCAGATTGTGCCGGTTGTTTCATATACGATAGAGGATTCGGTAAAAGCTGCAAATCTTTATAAACAACAAAAAAATATACTTGTTCCGACTTTGAGCAACAGACTTCCGATGATTTATGAATTTGCAAAGAAAATGCATGATTATAATTTCATCACTTTGATAGAGGGAATGGAAGGCTCTCTCGACGAGGTGCGAAAGGTTTGTCTCAGCAAATACGGTATTCTTTCAAATGAATTAAATCGAATGTCAATGGTTATGATGCCGAAGATATTCGCAAGAAATTATAAACCGGTCTACTCGCATGATAACATAGTTGTGACAGAAGAAGAGAAAAAACTATGTGAAGAAAATGAATATTTTTATATTGCGAGCAGAAATTTTTTAAAAAAATATTATGTCAGTCTTGAGTATGCAATAAAGTATTGCTGCGCGGCGTATCATTTTGCCGAGGAGCTTATTACTACTGTCAAGCCGGAATGTACAATGATTTGGAATAAATACAGTCCGCTGCATATTATGATTGATTACGCATGTAAACAGAGGAATATTCCTGTTATATATATGGAATCCGGACTGCTTCCGGGTACCTATATTTTTGAATCTGAAGGCCAGATGGGAGAGAGCTGGCCGTCAACACATTCTGAAGAATTTTTGAAGCTTCCTGTTTCCGAAGAGGAATGCGAAAAAGCGGAAGAAATCAGGCAGTCGTTATATGAAAGCAAGTTGAACAGGTGGACCAGTACGGATGCGTCTGTATATAAAAAGACAGGAAAAGACGAAGTCTTGGGCCGTATTGACCCGTCAAAGCCGCTGGTATTTTATGCAGGGCAGAATGATTTTGAGTCCGGGTTTTACCCGTATACGGAGCATACCAGGCAGTTTCACTCACCGGTTTTTGAATCCAGCGATGAAGCGGCGGTTTATCTTGCCAAAATATGTGACAGAAACGGTTGGAATTTTCTGTATAAGCGGCATCCGATGATGAGAGGTGCGACGGATGTTATTTTCCCTGAAAATGTAATTATGAATGATACCATCGATATTCATGATGCAATAGATATTTCTGATGTTACGGTAACTATACTGTCGCAGACAAGTTATGTAGCATTGATAAGAAACAAACCGGCGTTGATGCTTGGGTATCATCAGCTTTGCAACAAGGGCTGCGTATATGAAGCATGGCAGAAATGCGATGTGGAGAAGCAGATCAAGCTGGCGTTGGAAAAAGGTTTTACACAGGAACAGAAGGACAATTTTAAAAAACATATTGCACAGCTCTGCAAGTATTATCTGTATACGGATTTTATTAATCACTCAGTTGACTTTGGCAAATCTTTAGATGACTTAGTTGAATATATAATAAAGAAATGCGAGATGTCAGATGAAGCCGTATACGATGTAGCGGAGGGTAAGAATATAGAAAGCAGTTCAGCGAATGAAAAACAGAAGGATAACCAGTTATTACCTGATGATACAGTTTTCAGGCTGGACTTAAGTTTCAGCGAGCGGCTGGAGCGTAAAAAGCTTGCCAATCTTATGGCGGGGAAAAATATACTTGGATTGATGGAAAAGAAGTACAGTGCTGCTGAATATCTTATGAGCAAAGAACAGCACGAGAATTTTCCTGTTAATCTTATGTATATATCACAGCTTGATAAGGAGTACCTTAATAACTGTCAATGGCAGGAGGTATTTTTCTCGATGTTTTATATGGCATTTGAAGGCGGCAAAGACAAATTTGAGCATTTTGTATTCAGATGTCTTGATATAAACAGAGAGGTATTTAAACGTCTTGAAATTTTAAAAAATATAAATAAAAGCTTTATGAGAGCGTTTGATGATAAGCGCTGTTGTCGTGCTCTTCTTGAGTACAGTGTGGACGAAAGTGACAAAAGACTTAAGAAGATATGTTTCGGTCAGTTGAAGACTTATCTGGGCTCATGTGATGAAGAGCATAAACAGAGCATTACAGAGTGCGTGGAAGAAATTGCTGCAGATACAGACGTGAAATCGATAGCAAAGAGCTATCTTTTTGAGATATTATTCCAGAATGATATGATTTGCCGGAGACATATAAAGATGTGGAATGATATTTTGGCTAATTCACAGAATGCAGGCGAGTTAATGTATTTCGGCGGCTCGGAAATTGTCAATATTGTATGGTTAAAGCCGGAGCTTCTTTATCCTGAATATTATAATGACAGAAAAAAGGTGCTTAAACAGCTTGCTGATGTAATGGAAAAGCACAATACATTTCACAGGGTTATAAAAGAAAACAGAGAGAAAAAGAGAATTGCAATTATGGTGCCGGGGCTTCATGGACGGCTGTTTGCATCAACCAGACTGGAAATGGGTGTGGCAAATGAATTTGCAAAACGAGGGTATGAGGTCACTATATTTGTTTCGGACTATAATTATATTATGAGCGATGACTTTTTCAGTGTTATGCCTGGAGCGGTAAGACGCAATTTTTCTTCAATGATATACAGAAATGACCACATATATATGGCTGAGCCTGAAGTCAACATTGTTTATTTCAATCACGAGACCACTCCTGAGGAAAGGTACGGGGAGTACGTGAACGCTATACTGGATTATGCGCCTGATGTAGTTATTGATATAACAAACGAAAATGCTCTTTATAATAATGAAATTATAAAGCAGCTTCCGGTTGTGACAGTTCCTCTGAACGGTTACAGCAGCAGTTCGGTTTATGACGCTTATATTGCGAGAAATATTGAAATGGCTGAACAGAACAACGAAATATATAGTTCTGTTGATTTGGATAAGACTTATGAGGCAAACCTTTATCTGCCTGTTTCTATGGATGATACGGTTTATGACAGAAAGCGCTTCGGGTTTTCAAAGGATGACTTTTTAATTGTAACTGTGGGAAACAGGCTTGACTATGAAATTACACCGAAGATACAGTCTGACATGAGAGAGCTTCTGGAGAGCAACAGCAATATTAAGTGGATATTGGTAGGCAGAATGTCTAATCCGCTTAAAGAAATGTCTGCCTTAATTGCGGCAAAGAGAGTGCGCAAATGGGGATACGAAAATAATCTTTCTGCACTCTACAAAATGTGCGATTTGTATTTTGACCTGCCGAGAAGCGGCGGCGGCGGAAGTACAGCGTGTGCCGTTCAGGCAGGACTACCTGCTTTAATTATAAATATGGCTTCTGATATTCTGCCGTTTTTGGGCGTCAATACCAGCGTTGAAAGCTGGGAGGACGAGTTAAAGTCGCTTATTAAAATGTCTAAAAACAGGTCAATAGGTAAAAAGCTTGCCCTTGTTCAGAGGAAGAATTTAATGTCAAGTGAGTGGAGTATTGAACATTACTGTGACGTAATAGAGGAAGCATCATGGAATATAAAGAAGGGGAATGCTGAAAATGGAAGATAAAAAGATACTTGTAACACAGTCGTCAATGCCGGACTTTGAAGAATATGAAGCTCAGATAAGAGATATATGGGATACCAGGTGGCTTACTAATATGGGTAAAAAACATAATGAGCTTCAGGAAAAGCTTAAAAGCTATCTGGGAGTACATGATATTTCGCTTATGTGCAACGGGCACATGGCGCTTGAGCTGGGAATACAGGCAATGAACCTTGATGGCGAGGTAATAACTACTCCGTTTACATTCGCTTCAACTACACATGCTATTGTGCGAAACGGATTAAAACCGGTTTTCTGTGATATAAATTTACAGGATTATACGATAGATACAGATAAGATTGAGGAGCTGATAACCGACAGAACAACAGCTATTGTGCCGGTACATGTATACGGAAATGTATGCAATGTTGAGAAAATCGAGAAAATCGCAAAAAAGTATGGCCTGAAGGTTATATATGATGCGGCTCATGCGTTTGGAGTTACCTATAAGGGAAGAGGTATAGGAAGCTTTGGCGATGCGTCCATGTTTTCGTTTCATGCTACAAAGGTGTTTAATACGATTGAGGGCGGAGCGGTATGCTACAATAATGACGAATACGGTATTGATTTGTACAGGCTTAAAAATTTCGGAATAAGAGGGCCGGAGATTGTTGATTCTATAGGCGCAAATGCTAAAATGAATGAATTTCAGGCAGCAATGGGTCTGTGTAACCTTGTTCATATCGAATCAGAAATTGAAAAAAGAAAAAGAGTTGTCGAAAAATACAAGGAATGCTTAAAAGCTGTTGACGGCATAAAGCTGTGCGAAGAGCAGGAGAATGTTGTTTCTAACTATGCATATTTTCCGATTATAGTAAATGAAAGAGAATATGGGGCAAGCAGAGATGAACTTTCGGATTATCTTATGCAGCACAATATTTTTGCAAGAAAATATTTTTATCCGCTTACAAACAGATTTGACTGCTATGCGGGAATGTATGACGAAAATGAGACGCCTAATGCATTGTATGTCTCTAAAAGAGTTTTGACTCTTCCTCTGTATGCAGAGCTTGCGCTGGAGGATGTCGAGAGAATTTCGGATTTAATTAAAAATATGGAAAGATAGGAGATTGTTTAATTATTATGAAGGTTGGAATAATGCAGCCGTATTTTTTCCCTTATATAGGATATTTTTCACTTATAAAATACACTGATGAATTTGTATTTTTTGATACGCCACAGTATATCTCTCATGGCTGGGTAAACAGAAACAGGGTTTTAGGACAGAACAAGGAGCCTGTGTATATTATTGTTCCCATAAGAAAAGCTCCAAGAGAGACTCCTATTATGGATATAAAAATTAACAGTGAAATGAACTGGAGGGAAAAAATATACGGACAGCTCACAGTCTATAAAAAAAAGGCTCCGAATTACAATGAGACGATAGAGCTTGTACACAGCCTTCTTGATGTGGATTATGGCGATGATTTATCTCTCTTAAATATTGAGACAACTAAAAAGGTATGTGAGTATCTCGGGTTAGAGAGAAAGTTCCAAACCTTTTCAAAAATGGACATTGCTATCGACGAGGTTAATGAGCCGGACGAATGGGCTTTAAATATCACCAAGGCTATGGGGTATGACACTTATGTTAACCCGCCGGGCGGAATGTCATTTTTTAACAGGGAAAAGTATGAAAATGCAGGAATAAGACTGGAATTTCTGGAGGCTCAGCTTCAGCCGTATGTACAGCGAATCGGTCATTTTGAGCCGGGTTTGTCCATCATAGATGTAATGATGTTTTGCAAAAAAGATGAAATTACGGACATGTTGGACGAGTATAAAATTCTTTAATTATAGGAAAAGAAGCGTAAATAAAAATTCGGCGGATAGATATAAGAGAGGAAAAAATATTATGAAAGAATACGGCGGATATATTGAATTAGACAGATATACAGGCAGCGAATATTATTCAGACCTGGTATCATTAAACTGCGGCAGAAGCTGTTTAAGGTATCTGATTGAGGCAAAAAATATAAAAAAAATATATTTGCCGTTTTTCTTATGTGATACGGTAAAAATGGCTTGCGAGGTCTGCGGAATTTCATATGAATATTATTTAATTGATAAAGCTTTTAAGCCTGTTTTTGATAAAGTTCCCGGTGAAAATGAATATTTGTATATTGTCAATTATTACGGACAGCTTACGGATGATTATATAAAGAATTTAAAGCAAAAATACAAAAATATAATTATTGATAATGCGCAGGCTTTCTTCAGAAAGCCCCTTCCTGATATGGATACAATTTATATAGCCAGAAAGTTTTTCGGTGTGGCGGACGGAGCGTATTTGGCTACGGACTGCAAGCCTGCGGCAGAGTATCCTGTTGATATATCCTATGACAAAATGAATTTTCTTTTGGGAAGATTTGAAAAAACGGCATCAGAGTTTTACGAGGAATATGTAAATAACAATCTGAGATTTGATACTGAGGAAATAAAGTATACATCAAAGCTCACTTCCAACCTGTTGAGAGCAGTTGATTATGAGTTTGTTAAAAAAAGAAGAGAAGAAAATTTTGCATATATGGACGAGCGCCTGAAAAAATACAATCAGTTATCGCTTCATCCGACAGAAGGACCTTTTGCATATCCTCTTCTTATAGAAAACGGCTCTGAGATTCGAAAAAAACTTCAGCAGATAAAAATATATGTTCCAACGCTGTGGCCTGATGTATTCAGCCTGTGCGCTGAGGACAGTCTTGAGTACAGGTATGCAAGGGATATTCTCCCGCTTCCGATTGACCAGAGATATGACGCGGATGACATGAAAGTAATATGTGACAGTGTCTTAAAGTATCTTGTTTGAAAAAGATAAAACAACATTAATTTTGAAGTATATAAGCAGATATTGTAAAGCTTTAATATAATTTGAAAGGAATTTGTAATATGAGTATGCTGGTGGGCGGTGTTAGTTTAAACGGCTGTGTATATTATGCTGATAAAAATGAATTAAAATTAAGATGCTGGTTTTTGCCAAGAAAAGCATATGACAGCATTGAGGTGTATTATAATAATGAATTTATCGGTAAAGCTGAACTTGATATAGAAAGAAAAGATGTAATTAGAAATTTTCCGCAGTATAAGGAAGATAAGCCGGGGTTTACATTTCGCTCAAATAAAATAAATTATATTAATGGTGATGATTATATACTTTTGATAATAAAACATAAAGGCATAATAACAGAATGCAGAATAGAAAAAATGGAGATTATTGATTACGAAAATAAATTATTAACCTTGTTTAACAGATATTCAGAAATTGATATTGATATTTCAGGATTATACAGAAATAAAAAATGTTATTTATTGTCAGATGAAAATTCAAATACTGAGATTTTAAAACAATGTATAAATAAAGATGAAATTTTTATAATTACAGAAAAAAGTCTTGAAAAGCTTAGCCATGAAAATTCATTTGTTATTGTTGCTTCATGCGAATGGGACAAGGATTGCCGAAAACTAGAGAAATATGGCTACACAGCATTTGAAGATTTTATTCCTCTGTGGTATATACCCGTAATAAAAGCGCATTTTATCGAGGTGAGATATTTAGATACTGTATCTGTTGACATAGAGGAGTATATAAAATTTATTTGTACTAACAAAAAAATGCTGATAGTATATGGAAACTGTCAGGCTGAAAAAATTTCAAGAGGTTTAGCATGTTCGGATTTGATAAATAAAGAATATAATTGTGTTATTCTTCCGGGAGTACATGAATTTAATGAAACGGAGATTAAACTTTTAAGAAAAATAATAAAATATGCGGATTTATTTATATACCAGAATATTAAAATGGTTAATAAATTTTCACCGCTTTTGGGCACGGAATATATGAATACAATTCTCAGAAGAGACTGCATAAAAATATGTGTTCCAAACATTTATTTTGCAAGTTATTATCCTCAGCAGTGTAACAACAAGTATGATAAAAGCGGATTATTTGCGGTTGGAGATATTAATATCAACTCTTTATATGAGAAAAATCAGCTTACAAAGAGTAACATCGACAGATTAAATGGTGAAAATTATTATTCAAAAGAAGAAGTCTTAAACTTTTTGGCTCAGAGTTTTGAGGAACTAAGGAAAAGAGAAAATGAACACTGTGATATTATAATCTCCGATTATCTGGAAAATAATTATAAAAAGAGTCTGCTTTTTTATGTAAATAATCATCCATGCAAGGTTGTTATTATAGAAATGGTTCAAAGGATAATAGAATTTCTTTATGGAGAAAGAGACGAAAAATATCAATGGAATGAAATTATTGGAGAGTTGGATACGATTTCTCAGCCGATATATAGTTCCGTTGAAAAACATCTAAATCTTGAGTTCAGCAGAAAAACTTTTATGCCTTATAAAAATTACAGTCCGGAGATTATGGATTGGAATAAATATGCGAACACATATATAGAAAAGTGTTTTGGCATAAAGGAGCTGCCACAGACTTAATAAATATTACAGGAGAGTAGATATGATTATTAGAAACGGCTGCGCAACATTAAGGGCGATTGAAAAAGAAGATTTTGATTTGTTGTATTACATGGTCAACGCGCCGGAGATTGAGGCTATGATAGGCGGATGGTGCCTTCCAGTAAGCAGACATGAGCAGGAAAAATGGATGGAATCATTTAAGAATACCGACAGAAATATAAAGCTTATGGTTGAGCTTGAGAACGGAAAAACTATCGGAATGGTAATGCTTACAGGGATTGACTGGAAAAACCGTGTGGCGCTTTTAGAGTATAAAATCAGCGCACCTGTCGAATACAGAATTAAAGGCGATATATATGATGCGGCGGATGGAATGCTTTCCTATGCATTTAACGAGTTGGGGCTGAATTGTGTAACAGCAACCGTTATGCTGGAGAATAAATTTTCGCTTAAACTTGTTAAAAAGCTTGGCTTTGTTCAGGAAGGAGTTATGCGTCAAAGAGTGTATAAGAATGGCGAATTTAAGGACCAGGCAGAATTTTCTCTGTTAAGAGATGAATATTACAGTCTAAGAAATAAAGATAATGCCTGAGGGGAAAGAGAATGCATATGAATGAGTACACATATGAACAGATAGAAATCGGTACAAAGGAAAGTTTTGAAGTATCTGTTACAGAGGAGATGCTCGAGAGCTTTAAAAAGATAACAGGAGATATTAATCCTCTTCATAACGATGCTGAATATGCGCGTTCGATGAAGTATGAGGACAGAGTTGTATACGGTATGCTCACGGCTTCATTTTTATCTACTTTGGCAGGCGTATATCTTCCCGGTAAAAGAAGTCTTATTATGGAGACAAATATAAAGTATACAAAGCCGGTTTACTGCGGTGATACTATTTCTGTTGAGGGGACTGTAACGGATAAAAATGATATGTTTCGTTTTATTATTTTAAAGGTTGTTATGAAAAATCACCGAGGAGATAAGGTGTTAAGGGCTGAAATGAAAGTGAGGGTAATGGATGAATAACAAAAAGGTATTGCTTGTACTGGGGGCGTCTTCTGATTTGGGCGTTTCACTTATAGAAAATGTAGCAGATAATTATGACTGTGTAATTGCTCATTACCGCAGAATGTCCGAAAAACTTGAGGAGCTTCAGAACAGGTATAAGGAAAAGCTTATCTGTCTGAAAGCGGATTTTTGCAGCGAAAAAGAATGTGAAATAATGATAGACGATATTAAGGATAAAGGGCTGACACCGACAGATATAGTTCACTTTTCATCTTCAAATGCGGAGCAGTTAAGATTTCATAAACAGAGCTGGGATTCATTCCAGCGCTTAATTGACACCTCTTTAAAATCTCTTGTTCAGGTGCTTACGGCGTTTCTTCCGGCAATGAGCAAGCAGAAATACGGCAGGATTGTAATAATGCTTACATCGTATACGATTAATATGCCGCCGCGTTATCTGAGTGCATATGTAACTGTAAAATATGCTCTGCTTGGGCTGGTAAAATCACTTGCTGTTGAATATGCAAGCAAAGGAATTACTGTGAACGGGGTTTCGCCTGAGATGATAGAGACAAAATTTCTTGCGGATACGCCGGAGCTTATTGTCAAAAACAATGCTGAGGCAAGCCCGCTTGGCAGAAATCTCGTAACTGATGATGTTGTTCCGGCAATTAAATTTTTATTATCTGACGGCGCAGCTTGTATCACAGGTCAGAATATTGCAATTACAGGCGGTAAGTTTTAAACCATTTTTAACAATAAAGGAGTAATAGAGTGGAGTGCTTAAAATATCCATTTGATGGAGAGTATATTATTAAGAAAAAGAAGTCAATAAAAAGAGAACTGTTGGAAAACGGCAAAAATTTTCTTGATAAAAAGGTGGCGATACTTGGAGGCTCTACGACAAGCAATGTAAAGCTTATGCTGGAGCTGTTTTTGCTGGATTACGGAATTAAACCGGAGTTTTATGAATCGGAATATAATCAGTTTTATCAGGAGGCTGTATTTGACAGTCCGGAGCTGGATGAATTTGCGCCTGATATTATTTATATACATACCTCGAACAGGAATGTAGAGCAGTTTCCGCAGATTTCTGCTTCTGAGCCGGATATAGAGGCTATGTTGAATAACGAATTTGCCAGATTTGAGTCCGTTTGGGAAAGTCTCAGACAAAAATACAGATGCCCTATAATACAGAACAATTTTGAACTTCCGTATTATCGTCTCATGGGAAATAAAGATGCGAGCGATATACACGGAAGAGTGCATTACATCAGTTCCCTGAATGAAAAGTTTTATGAATACGCCCGCGTTCATGAGGATTTTTATATCAATGACATTAATTATATATCTGCCTGCTACGGTCTGGATAAATGGTCTGACCAGTTTGCATGGAATATGTATAAATACTGCTGTGCAATAGAGGCAATACCTGATTTGGCATATAATATTGCCAGAATAATAAAAGCAATATATGGAAAAAACAAAAAGGGTTTTGTTCTTGATTTGGATAATACGCTTTGGGGCGGTGTTATAGGAGATGACGGAGCCGATAATATTGAAATCGGACAGGAAACCTCTGTGGGACAAGCTTACAGTGAATTTCAGGCGTATCTTAAGGCTCATAAACAGATGGGAATAATTCTCAATGTTGATTCTAAGAACGACTATGAGAATGCTTTGGCGGGGCTGGAGCATCCGGAGAGCATTTTAAGGCCGGATGATTTTGTAATGATTAAAGCCAACTGGGAGCCTAAGGACCGTAATTTTGACGAGATTGCGCAGAGCTTAAACCTTTTGCCGGAAAGTCTTGTTTTTATTGACGACAACCCGGCAGAGCGCGAAATTGTCAGGCGAAATCTCTCAAATGTAGAAGCGCCGGAAATTGATAAGGTTGAGAATTATATACGCATAATTGATAAAATGGGCTTTTTTGAGGTTACAAATATTTCCGCAGATGATGTAAAGAGAAACGAGATGTATAAGGAAAATGCTGCGAGGGCGCAGCTTAGAGCATCCTTTGATTCCTATGAGGATTATCTTATCTCTCTGGAGATGAAGGCGGAAATCAGAGCATTTGAGCCTGTCTATGTGGCAAGAATTGCGCAGCTTACTAATAAAAGCAATCAGTTTAATTTGACAACCAAGAGATATACGAAGAGTGAGATTGAGGACATTTCCGGGAGTGAGGATTATATAACCCTGTATGGAAAGCTGGCTGACAAATTCGGCGATAACGGTGTAGTGTCTGTCTTAATAGGCAAAATTAAGAATGATGAGCTCTATATTGATTTATGGCTTATGAGCTGCCGTGTTCTGAAGAGAGATATGGAGTACGCAATGATGGATGAGCTCGTAAAGCAATGCCGCAAAAAGGGAATACAGATTATACACGGCTTTTATTATCCGACTGCAAAAAATGCAATGGTAAAGGATTTTTACAGTTTGCAGGGATTTTCGAAGGAAAGCGAAGATGATGCAGGCAATTCGGAATGGAAGTTTATAATTTCAGCAGATTATAAAAATAAAAATAAAGTTATTAAAGTGGAGGATTAAATCAATGACAAGAGAAGAAGTATATGAGGCATTAAACGAAATATTCAGAGACGTGTTTGACGATGAGGATATTACAGTATGTGACACAACTACGGCAGAGGACATTGAGGACTGGGACAGCCTGGAGCATATTAACTTAACAGTGGCTATAGAAAAGAGATTTAATATAAAGTTCACTATGGAAGAAGTAACAACAATGAAAAATGTCGGTGCAATGGTGGATATTATATTGGAAAGGATTTAGACGTCAGAAAGCTGCACATGGATAACAATTACAATGAGTATATGCCTACAGAATCAGAACGTCAGGAGTATCTGGCATATAAAAGTCCGGAGGATGTTCTTCACAATTTTAATGAGGGAGTAATGCTGCTTGAAAGTGAGCTTTCAGGAAAGCATATTGACAGTCCTGTTTTAATCTGTGGCGGTATGGCTGCTTTCGATAAGGGTTTAATTGATTTTATTAACAGGTTGTTGGAGTTAAACAGCAACCTGTTTTTGCTGTCGGAGGTAACCGCGGAGTACAGAAGATATACATCCGATAAAATAAGATTTCCGTTTATATGTACCCCTCATCTTCTTGCAAAGGAGATTATTGTTCTTGGAATGGATATTCCGGTAAGTCAGGAGGCTTTGGATTTATCGGAACAAAAGCCGTATGTAAAAGAGGCGGCTGACAATATGAATGAGCGCTATATGACTATCGGAGATGGATATGCTCAGATGTGGTCGTATTACGCATACCGTTATGTATGCAGGCTTCTGGATATTATTAATCCATGTGAGGTCTGGTTATGGAATGAATTCTATGCGTTTCATCACATTTTCAGAAATATATGCAGAGAGAGGGGCATAGCTGTCAGATATATGGAGTTTGGCTGTATACCGGGAACAATCTGCATTGAAAAAGAAGGGCAGCAGGGGGAAAGTATCCCTGCGAGACACCCGTTCTTGTTCAGTTTGAAAAAAATAGGCGGCAGTGATATTGAAAATGCGGACAGGGTGCTTGAATATTGCAGAGAGAGCGGCCTTAACCGCAATGTGCAGCCTGAGCAGCGTATTGTTACGGAAACGCTTAAGTTTTACAGGGCAGGAAGAAAAACACTTGTCTATCTTGGGCAGAATGATTATGAATCCGGTCTCAGACCATATGGCAGGAACAGCAGAAAGTATCACTCGCCTGTTTTCTCATCAACACTGGAGGCTCTTGAGTATATTCAAATGCTTGCCATAAAGAATGACTGGAATTTAATATACAAGCCGCATCCTATTATGTCAGCTTTAGGACATGATACTGTAACTTCAGCGGAGGGGCTGGATATTGTCACTGAGGTTGATATAAATTCAGTAATTGATGCAGCGGATGTTGTTGTTACTATATTATCGCAGAGCGCTTATATTGCTTTAATACGTGAAAAGCCGGTTGTGATGCTGGGCTATACCCAGCTTAAAGGAAAAGGCTGCACCTATGAAGCCTTCAGTCGAAGAATAATAGAAAAAAAACTTAAATATGCGATGAGACACGGATATACACAGAAGCAGAAAAAATTATTTTTGCGTCATACAGCACAGCTTTTGAAGTATTATCTGTATGATGACGGAGTTGAGAAGAAGTTAAAAATCGGAAGAGAATTATAAAATTAAAAAATAATTAATTAAGGCGAAGCTGTAATGCAACAGTATTGTTCCTAAATTGCAAAGCGTTGTTATATATGCTAACATTAAGACAAAGGTGAGAGTACGGACTAACTGCGAAAACGGTTTCTCTTTCCCTAAACGATAAGGAGGGATTTATGAGCAATATTTACAGTCTCCGAATATATGATACGGAACTTATGCGCTTTTCTATGAAAAAGCAGGGCTTGTTTGGCTTGGTGGCTGAGATTCTTTATACCAATGAGGAACAGACCTATCTTTTGCCATTGGATATGGAACGCACTGGTGATGGTATCATTCATTGGTTGGAGCGGAGGGTCATTCCCAAGAATCGTGCTTTTGTGGATGAGATTTTGAAAACTCTGGGACTAAGTCATAATGATACAAAGGGAATTATAGATGTATGCAAGGGCTTGTCACTCAATGACAGTTATTGGGTAGTTCCGGAAGGATTTGAGGGGAAGTTTTCTCAATACAATCTCTATGAAAATCGTTTTTCGGAGATTCTGGCGCTGGTGGCTTATACCGGAGCAGGCGGGAGCCGTCAGGCGTTTACCACGTCTCCGGAGCTGACTACAGGAGGTATGCTCCCAAAGGCATGGCGATATGTGGAGCATGAAGGAATATATCTTTACAAAGGTGGCACTACCGGTGCGTCTAATGCGGGGCGTGAGCCGTACTGTGAGTATTACGCTTCTCAAATTGCGGAAACCATGCGTTTAAACGCTGTACATTACGAGCTTGAGAAATGGAAAGGGATTACCGCCTCAAAGTGCGCCCTGTTTACGGATATTGATACATCTTATATTCCCATTGGTCGTATTGTTCAAACAGGAGGTATTGCTGCCTGCATGGAGTATTACGATAAACTGGGCGGGGATTTTTCTGAGCAAATTCGCAGTATGCTGGTGTTTGATGCGCTGATTTACAATGAGGACAGGCATTTCGGAAACTTTGGCGTTTTGCGTGATAATCGCAGCGGCAGGGTCATTGCGCCGGCGCCAATTTTTGATAACGGACTATCCCTTTTCTGCTATGCCGGAAAAGAGGATTATGAGAATTTAGATCAGTACGCCGCAACACGTTCTAACCCATATAACATTTCGTACGAGGAGGTGTGCGCGGAGGTGATGTGCGCCAAGCAGAAGGAGCAGCTCAGGCGCATGATTGGTTTCAGGTTTAAAAGGCATCCAAGTTTCAATCTGCCGGATGAGCATTTGCAGTCCATTGAGAAGCATTTGGAAAGAAGAGTGCGCAAGCTATTGGATATTCCAACCCGCCATTAAAATTAAAATATTATTTTGTAAATTAAAAGGGGGATGACTAAAATGACAAAAAAAGCGCTTTTAGTGGCGACTGTCGGCGGATTTGTGCCTCAGTTTGAGATGAATGACGTTAAGCTGCTTAGGGAGCTTGGGTACGAGGTGCACTATGCGGCTAATTTTGACGTGACCATGTACGACGTTGATTTTGAAGCGGTAAAAAAAAGCGGTATGGTGCTGCATAATATATGTATACAGAAAAGTCCTAAGGCTTTAAGCTGCAATCTCAAGGCATTGAGGCAGCTGGTAAAAATTATTAATTCAGAGAGAATTAACCTGCTTCACTGTCATACCCCTATGGGAGGGGTGCTGGCAAGAATAGCAGCGCTTTTAAGCGTAAGGTCGCCGAGGGTTATATATACGGCGCACGGTTTTCATTTTTATGACGGAGCGCCTGTTTTTAACTGGGTATTTTACTATCCTGTTGAGCGTATACTTGCGCATTTTACGGATGTAATTGTCACAATAAATTCCGAGGATTATGCTAGGGCTAATAATTTCCACTTGAATTCATCCGGAAAAACTGTTAAAATTCCCGGTGTCGGGCTTGAGCCGGAACGCTTCCTGCGTAATGGCAGGAATATAAGAGAACAGCTCGGAGTTCCTGATACCGCATTTCATATTGTTTCTATAGGAGAACTTAATGAGAATAAGAACCACAAGGTTGTTATCGAGGCTTTAAAGTATATTTATGACAAAAAATTAACAGTAGAAAAAGGACAGAAGATATATTATACTATATGTGGAAGAGGCAGCAGCAGCGAAAGACTGAAAGAACTGACTGAGGCTCTCGGATTATGCGAATACATAAATTTTGCAGGATATAGAAGCGATGTTGAGAATATTCTTGCCAGTGCGGATTGTTTTGTGTTTCCGTCCGTGCGCGAAGGGCTCGGAATGGCTGCCTTGCAGGCGATGGCTGCCGGGGTTGCCGTGATTGCTTCGGATAACAGGGGAACAAGAGAATATATGAATTCGGGGCAAAACGGGCTGGTTTGTATTCAAAATACATCGGTTTGTTTTGCAAAAGCAATAATGAGGTTGTATAATAATGATGAGTTAAGAAAAAAATTGGCGGAAAATGCAATAAAAACTGCAGAAAATTTTTCGCTGGAACGAACAGAGCACATAATGAAGTCTGTTTATATGCAGACTGAATAACAATGGTTAAAGTTGGCAATGTTGGTATATGTAGATTGTAAGCTGTAATTATTTAAGAGGGATTTGTACATGACTTATGAAAAGAAAATTTCGGTTATAATGGGTGTGTATAACCAGTGGAATTTAGAACAGTTTAATTTGGCTGTTGATTCAGTTTTGAAGCAGACATTTCGTGATTTTGAGTTTATCATATATAATGACGGGTCGGATCCAAAAGTTTCCGATTACATAAACAGTCTTTCTGATAGAGATGAACGTATTGTTGTAATAGGTCAGGAGAAGAATCACGGGTTGGCGTTTTCACTCAATGAGTGTATTGATATAGCAAAGGGAAAGTATATAGCCAGAATGGACGCGGATGACATTTCTCTTCCTGACAGATTTCAGATACAGTATGACTTTCTTGAGAGAAATACACAATATGACTGGTGCGGCTGCAACGCGCAGCTTATCGATGACAGAGGGGTCTGGGGAGAGCGGATTATGCCGCAGTATCCGGATAAACATGATTATCTGATGTTTTCACCGTACATACATCCTTCTGTAATGTACAGGGCTGAGCTGTTTAAGCATACGACAGGCTATTCGGAGGCCAGAGAAACGCTCAGATGTGAAGATTATGAGATGTTTATGAGACTGTATCAGCTTGGCTACAAGGGGTACAATATTCAAAGCGTACTTTTTCAGTACAGGGAGGATGCTAATTCCTTCAAAAGAAGAAAATTCAAGTATAGAGTTAATGAAATGAAAATAAGATACAGGAATTTTTCTTCGATGCATATGATGTTTCCGATTGGATGGGTTTACTGCATAAGACCTGTTGCAGCAGGTCTTATTCCTACAAAATTATTATCGTTTATAAAGAGAAAGAGATATGAAAACATTGAACGCCCAGAGGCTGAAATTATACAAGCAAATACTGGCGGAACAGCCGATGTACTCAGAGGCACTCAGTCAGTACGAAGAGTTATATAATGATACAGATGTCTCACAGATGTATTATCTTCACTGTGTGGCGCCTGTGCTGATTGAGTTTACCGCATGGACGCTTCAAAAAGCTGCCGGGAACGGCAAAAAACGTCTTTATTTTCTTGCAAGGGATGGCTGGCAGATGTATCTTGCTGCCAGAGAGCTTGTAAAGGCTATGGGGCTGGATATTGAGTGCCGCTATTTGCGTGTATCAAGATATGCGCTCAGGGTGCCGGAGTATCATCTTCTCGGAGAAAAATGTCTTGACAGGATTTGTATAGGCGGAATAGACGTAACTTTTGAAAAAATTATGAAGAGAGCGGCTCTGACGGATTCGCAGGCTATGGAGATTGCCATGCTGTGCGGCTGGCAGAGCCGTTATAAAAATATTCTGAATTATCAGGAGATCGTGTCTCTGAAGTCAGAACTTTATAAGCAGAAAAAGCTGTTTGAGTATATTTATCAACACTCGAGGGAGGCATATCCTGCGGCTGTGGGGTATTTCAGACAGGAGGGACTGCTTGATGACATTCCGTACGCATTTGTTGACAGTGGCTGGACCGGAACGCAGCAGCAGTCGCTTAAAAATCTGCTTGCCAGTATAAAGCCTGATATATCGGCTGAGGGGTATTATTTCGGATTGTATGAGACACCGGATAGTGCCGCAGCGAGCAGCCTTTTATATCACGGTTTTTATTTTATGCCTGAAAACGGGCTGAAAAGAAAAGTCTACTTCAGCAACTCATTGTTTGAGGCTGTAACCTCATCCCCTGAAGGGATGACTCTCGGATATTCAGAACACGGGAAAGAATACTCCTGTGTATTCGACATGCCGGAGAATGTTAATGCCGCTAAAATAAAGGCAGACAGTGATGCGCTGAAAAAATATCTTCCATTATTATGCAATATATGCAATAATAATAAAATGCGGTCCGGACAGCCGGGTAAAAATCTGTTTTTTAAAAATAATAAGGAAGAGCGCCGCAGAATTAAAATGTTATACAGACTAATGTCTCTGTGGATGGGTAATCCTACTGAGGCAGAGGTTAAGGCGTTTGGCAGTCTGCTTTTTTCTGACGACATGCTTGAGGGAGCATTACAGAGGGTGTCAAAGGATTTATCGGAAAGCGATATAAAAAATCAGCGATTTATGCGCAAGCTGCTTATAATGCTCGGAATTAAGAAAGAGGTCATACATGAAAGCGCATGGATTGAGGGCAGTATCGCCGCTGTGGGAAGGAATAAGGCGGCAAATCTTCGCCACGCCAGGTTTTATAAATATTTTGTGTATGTGAGAAAGGCATTGAAATGAAAGATAAAGATAAAATAAACAGACGCGCAGAGAGAAAACAATATATATTTGCGCTTCGCCAGCTCGTTTCAAGAGAGGTAAAAAGAAAATATGCGCGTTCATATCTGGGAATTGTATGGAGCGTTCTTAATCCGCTGTTGTTTATGGCGGTAATGTCAATGATATTTTCTACTATATTTAAGCATAATATAAAAAACTTTCCTATTTATTATCTCACGGGTCTGATTATGTGGCAGCTTTTCAGCAGCGCGACGAGCTCGGCTATGTCGGCGCTTGTTGACAACAGAAGTCTTTTGCTGCGCGTCAAGCTTTCAAAGCAGACGTTTGTGCTGTCCCGAATGTACGCTGCGCTGGTAAATTTTCTGTATACCTGCATTGCGTATGTGCTGATGCTCATTTTGTTTAAAATCGAGCCTAGTTTTTATATGCTTCTGTTTCCGATTCCATTATTTTTTATGATGTTGTTTTCAATGGGGATAGGTTATATTTTATCTATTGTATATGTTTTTTTCCCTGATATACAGCATCTTTACTCGGTTATTCTTACTTTGTGGATGTATGTGTCGGCGCTGTTTTATCCCGTTGACAATCTTACTCCTATAATGAAAGCAGTTGTTGAAAACAACCCTATATATGCGTATGTCGCGTTTGTCAGGGATATAGTCATGTACGCTAAGCTTCCGGAGCCTTTAGTCTGGTTAAGGGCTGTCGGCTGGGGACTGCTTGTTTTTATTGCGGGCTACTGTGTTTTCAAAAGATATGATAATAAGGTTATGGAGAAAGTGTAGGATAAACAGAGATGACAATGAAGAAGTTTTTAATTGTAATCAGTGCATTCCTCTGTATTTTTTTGACGGGGATTTTTAATCCGGTGGATGTAATGGCGGCTGATGGTGAGATTTCGTTTGACGAACAAAGTTATGGGGCAGCAGACGGCGATACAGTAAATGTATTGATGAGTTTGGACTGTGAGAATAACATCGGCGCATATGATATTGAAATTGTGTATGACAGATACCGTCTCAGATATGAGGGCGGCGGCACCAGTGAAAATAACGGTGTTATAAGGCTTTCGGGAAACGCAGATGCGGACACGGTTCAGGCGTCGCTTCAGTTTACGGCAATAAGCGGCGGGGCAGCCGAGATTTTTGTGAGAAGCGCATCAGCAGAAGTCAATGAAAGTAATGAAAAATATGATATTTCCAATAATGCCAAATCTATTATCCGTGTCGGCGGAACTGATACGGTAATGCAGAGAGCAAATCAGGAGCAGTTCGGAATAAATGTTCAGGTCCCTGTTTGCGGAACAGCCGTCATTCAGGGAAAGACGCTGTATATAGTCAATCTCGCACAGTATATGCCGGTTGGTGTTGACTGGAAATATAACACCGTCACGGATATATATGAAAATCATCTGGTGACATATCTTGCTGCTTCGGATTACAATACAAGATTTGTATATCTTATGGATGAGTATGGCTCTATGTACCTGTACTCGTATAACAGTATGACAGGAAATTATTTTCCATGTTATGTAATTACGGATGACCAGAAATATTACTATACAAGCGTTGAAGCGTGTACGCAGCTTCCTGACGGACTTACGGCTGAATATGCATCGAGCAGGGGCGTTTATTATACTTTTAAAATGGATGGAAGTGCGTCATTCTGCAGTGTTGCATCTGATGGAAATGTAAATGCATGGAACGCCTCAGCCGACGTGTCAGAGGAACATATGCGCACTGTGATATATGTGCTAATAGGAGTGCTTGCAATACTGTTCGTCATAGTAATAGTTGTTGCAGCGGCGGCAATATCTAACAGAAGATACAGGAAAAAGTCGCTGAGGCGGCTTGCGTTGAAACAACAGCTTGAAGCGGATAAGACTGCGGCAGCAAAAACTCAGGCTTCAATGAGAAGAGCTGCGCCCGCGAAGACAAAAAGCTCAAAGGGCAAGGCTTTGAGAACGGCAAAGCCTGTGATAGAAGTTAAGAATGTAACAATGAAGTTCAAAATTGCAACCTTTAACTCATCCGGAATTAAGGAATATCTTATTCAGAAGCTTAAGGGCAATATGAATTACAGAGAGCTTGTAGCTCTTGACAATGTGAGCTTTAATGTATATAAGGGCGAGGTAGTTGGGATTATCGGGACAAACGGCTCAGGCAAGAGTACGCTTTTAAGGATTGTATCGGGCGCCTTAAGACCCACCTCGGGCGAGGTCAGGACAAACCGCAGGAGACTCCAGCTCTTAACGCTTGGCACGGGGTTTGACTATGAGCTTACCGCGAGGGAAAATGTATATCTCAACGGCGCTATTATAGGTTATACAAAAGAATTTATTGACGAGAATTATGACAAAATAGTTAAGTTTGCGGAGCTTGAAGACTTCATGGAAGAGAAGGTCAAAAATTTCTCTTCTGGTATGGTCTCAAGACTTGGCTTTGCGATTGCCACAGTTGGCGATGCGGCTGATATTCTTATACTTGACGAAGTTTTAAGTGTCGGAGATGAATTTTTCAGAAAGAAGAGCCTTGCGAGGGTAAAGGAAATGATTCACAGCGGCTCTACCGTTTTAATGGTTTCACATGCTCTGAGTTCAATTTTGGAGAACTGCACAAAGGTTGTGTGGATTGAGAAGGGCAGGCTTAAAATGGTAGGAGAGCCGAGGGAAGTGTGTGAGGCTTATAAAAGGTATGGGAACTGATGAGATATAAGATATATAGTGCTTTGGTAAACAGACATATTGGCATAAAAGAACGGTATCATCGTGTTCACGACAATACACACGGAGCCGGGAAAATATTTTCCTGGCTCTATTTGCTGTGGCTGAATCTGTGCTTTTATGTGTTCTTTTGCCGCTGGCTCGGAGAGAAATCCGGCTTTGAAATATATGAGGAAAAGAAACTTGTCACAGGAGGAAGCGAGTCCGAAGCAGGGGCTTGCCTGAAACTTAACGGAAGAGAACTTTGCGGCTTTGGCGAAGAGCTGACAGAAAAAGTTGTGAAAAAACTGTCAGAATATGATATAATTTCATTCGATATATTTGACACTCTGATTTTCAGACCGTTCTCAGAGCCGACAGATTTGTTTTATTTTATAGGTGAACGCTTAGGGTACCTTGATTTTAAGAGAATAAGAACGGAATTGGAATCTAAGGCAAGACAGGCGGCATATAAGCGTGAAAAAACTTATGAAATCTGTCTCAGGGATATATGGGAACTTCTTAATGATGAGGCTGGAATTTCCGCTGATGAGGGAATGACGGAGGAGCTTGCGGCTGAAAAGGATTTTTGCTATGCCAATCCGTTTATGCTCGAGGTCTACTTACGCCTTAAGGATATGGGAAAGCGCATTTTTATAGTGTCAGATATGTATCTGCCGGGAGATTTTCTTGAAAATATGCTGCGCGGGCAGGGATATGACGGGTTTGAAAAGCTGTATGTGTCATGTGAGTATAAAAAGAGCAAAGCGGACGGAAGTCTGTATGAGCTCGTAAAAAAAGAAATTTCTGCCGGAGCAAAAAAATGCATTCATGTAGGCGATAATGTTCACAGTGATGTGAGTATGGCAGGCAGGCATGGTTTTGATACTCTCTGGTATCCTAATGTCAACAAGAATACGCTTCTTTACAGACCGTATGATATGTCCTATGCAATAGGCGGAGCTTACAGGGGAATAGTGAATAATCATCTGTATTGTAAAAATGCAGTATACAGCATTGATTATGAATATGGCTATATATACGGCGGATTATTTGTTGTGGGATACTGCCGCTTTATTCATGATTACTGTAAATTACACGGAATTGAAAAAATATTGTTCCTGTCGAGGGACGGCGATATTTTAAAGAGGGTATACGACGAGATGTATCCGGAGGATTCCACTGAATACGCATACTGGTCAAGGCGGGCTGCCACTAAGCTGTCGGCATGTTTTAACAGATATGATTTTTTCAGAAGATTTCTGTATCATAAGGTGAATCAGAACATTTCGCTTCAAAATATACTTGAGTCAATGGAGCTTGAGCAGTTAAGCGGCATGCTCCGTGAGGAAGGGCTAAAGGAAGAGGAGAATCTGACTGATAAAAATGTTGATGAGGTAAAGAGCTTTCTGAAAAAGCATTGGGATGAGGTTATTGATATTTACGGGAAAGAGCATGAAGGCGCTAAGGCATATTACTCAGAACTGCTTGGAAATTCAAAGAGCGCGGCGGCAGTCGATATAGGCTGGGCAGGAAGCGGAGCGGCGGCGCTTGACTATCTTGTCGGCAAAATCTGGAAGCTCGGCTGTTCTGTTACGGGAATAATCGCAGGAACTAATACAATGTATAATGCAGAGCCGGATGCAAGCGAGGCACAGCTTATGTCAGGGAAGATTGTTTCCTATCTGTTCAGCCAGACTGACAACAGAGATCTGCTTAAAAAGCATGATTTGAACAAGAATTATAATGTGTACTGGGAATTGCTCTTGTCATCTCCGACAAGACAGTTCAAAGGGTTTTCATATGAGAGGGAAGACGAATTGCCCATTTTCATGTTCGGTGATATGGACTATAATCAGGAAGGCATACGTGAAATTCAAAAAGGCGTCCTTGATTTTGCAGAAGATTACATGCAGCATTTCGGAAAATATGATTATATGTTTAACATAAGCGGAAGAGACGCATATGCTCCAATGCTTGTTGCTGCGGGACATGACGAGCGATACCTGAAAATGATTGAGAAACGTTTCAGACTTGATATTTCGGTTGGATAAGGAGAAATACACGAAATGAGAGAGAAATTTAAGTTTAAGTATATATTATGGGCTGCTATTGTTCTTCAGTTAATTGTTGACGGATTTGTAATAGGGAAACTTATCGGCATGAATGTTGTGCCGGTATTATATCTTGTAATAATGATTGTTTGCCTTATTGCTGTAAATGTACTGACGTTTTTTTCGTCGAGAAAGCTCTGGGCAGGAATTGTAATGCTGATTATTTCTCTTGCTATGTCTGCTGTGATGATTTATGGATTTGATGTTATAAATAAAGCGGATTCAACTGTTAATAACGTATCGCAGGATTCAGACAAACAGGTTACGGAGATGGTAATAGTAGTGCTTGACGACAGCGAGGTGCAGGAAATCAGCGATTTAAAGGAATTTCTTGTGGGATACTTAAATGACAGCGATATTGAAGCGTCACAGAGTATGCTGGACCAGATAAAGGAAGCAGCAGGAGATATATCCGCTGCTGAGTTTGGAGGTATAACAGAGGCGGTAAATGCGCTCTATGACAAAACAATTAACGCGCTTGTCATGAATAAGGCATATATAGCAGTTCTTGCTGAAACTGAAGAGTACAGTGACTTTGAACAGCGCATAAAACAGATTTATTCTTCGGAGATAGTGAGGTATATAAATATTATTCCCGAGCAGGAGACAAATCTTGACGCATTTATTGTGTATTTCACCGGTATAGATACTTTTGGCGGCGTAACGGCTACAAGCAGAAGTGACGTAAATATTCTCGCCGTAGTAAACACAAAGACGAGGCATATTCAGCTTATAAATACCCCGAGAGACTATTACGTTGAGCTTCCAAACAGCGGAGGCACTAAGGATAAGCTTACGCATGCGGGAATTTACGGAGTGGATAATTCTATAGGAGCGCTTGAAATGCTTTACGGAATTGACGTTGATTACTATGTGAGAATCAATTTCAGCGGCTTTGAGCAGATTATCGATGCGCTCGGAGGGATTGACGTGTATTCTGAGTATGATTTCACGGTTGAGCCGATTAAGCATTATACTGTGGGAATAAATCATCTTTCGGGAATTGAGGCGCTTGCGTTTGCGAGGGAGAGATATTCTTTTGCTGAGGGAGATGTTGCGCGCGGAAAAAATCAGATGGCGGTCATTACTGCTCTCATTCAGGAGCTTTCCTCTCCTGAAATTTTATACAATTACACATCGGTGCTTAACAGTATTTCTCAGTCTTTTCAGACAAATATGCAGTCTGAGAATATATATGCTCTTGTGAAGAGAGCGCTTTCGTCGTCAAAGGGCTGGACGGTTGACAGTTACAGTGTTGCCGGAGAAGGCGCCTATGCAGAAACGTACTCTATTCCGGGAATGGAGGTATATGTAATGCGGCCTGACATGTCGGATGTCAATGAGGCAAAAGCTAAGATTGAGGCTGTATTAAGCGAAAATTAATGACTGTTGTTTAGGGGAGCAGATGCGATGAAGAGGGATAAGGTCATTGTAACAAAGAGAAGATATGGATTGCTGAGAATGTTTATACTCATTGTTGTGCTTTCGGCTGAATTTATTTTTACAGTTGAGGCGGGAAGCTCAAAGGTAGGCGACAGTAATTTTATCTGGCTATATACAGCTTATATTATGCTGACAATCCTTTTTTTTGCAAACAGCCACAGTAAGGGAGTTTATCTCAAATATGAGGCTGCGCTGAGTCTTGTCATAAAATGTGTAGTTATAAATCTTATTACGGGATTTTTTCTGTGTGCGTTGTCAGAGATTGAAAGCAAGGGCGGTTTATGGCTTAGGCTTTTTGCCATGACGGTTATAAATATTATAAGTATTTCGCTTGTCTGTATTTTCATGGACTGGTATGCCCGCCTTAAAAATCCGCAGGGCAGAAGTATGCTTCACATTTGCGAGCCGGGGACAGAATTGGACGAGTATGAGGGCTGTGATATTTTTTATATAGATGATTTCCCTGATACAGAAAAGCTGTCAGAAAAAATCAGCAGATATGACCAGGTTTATCTTCACGATTTGACCGCATGGCACAGAAATATAGTCATGAAGCTGTGTTTTGAGAAGGAGATAACAGTATTTTGTACGGTAAGAGTTGCGGATATTCTGTTAAAGTCTTATGGTATCGCGCAGGATGCAGATATTCCTGTTTATTATTGTACAAGCTTTGGAATAGGAAGGGCGTCGGCATTTATAAAGCGTTGTTTTGATATTGGGGCATCTCTGGCTGCGCTTATAATAACTTCTCCCGTAATGCTTATTACTGCGGTGCTTATTAAATGTGAGGACGGAGGTCCTGTCATATACAGCCAGACGCGGTGTACTAAGGATATGAAGGAATTTAAGATATACAAATTCAGAAGCATGGCTCAGTCAGATGACGGCAAGGTGTGTCTGGCAACAGAGGATAAGCACAGAATTACCCGTGTAGGAAAGATTATAAGAAGGTATAAGATTGACGAACTGCCGCAGTTTGTTAATATCTTAAAAGGGGAAATGAGTATAGTGGGTCCAAGACCTGAGAGACCTGAGCTTATGGCTGAAGCGGTGCGCGAGATACCCGAGTTTATGCTGCGCACAAAGGTCAGAGCCGGGCTTACAGGATATGCTCAGGTGAGAAGCTGTTATAATACGTCTTATCAGGAAAAACTCCTGTGGGATTTAATGTATATACAGAATTTTTCTTTGCTTCTGGACATAAAAATTATGATTATGACTGTATTTGCAATATTTTCCGGAAACATAAGGGAAGTATAAAAGTAATAAATTACGAAAGGGGAATTTACTAAAATGCCTGTAATGGAGTATCTTGAGAGGAATGCGAGACTGTATCCTGACGAGGTGGCGCTTGTTGAGCTTAATCCGGAGGAGGAGGATACCCGAAGGACTACATGGAAAGAGTATGACCTTATCCAGCCTACGCGGTTTGAGCCGTACAGAAGGGAGATTACGTGGAGTATCTTCAATGAAAAGGCAAACCGTTTTGCCAATATGCTTATTGGGCGGGGAATTAAGAAAGGAGATAAGGTTGCTATACTTATGTATAACTGCCTTGAGTGGCTTCCGATATATTTCGGCGTGTTGAAGAGCGGCGCGATTGCGGTCCCTTTCAATTTCAGATATGATGCAGATGAGATTTTGTACTGCGCTAAGCTCGCCGAGGTTGACATGATTGTGTTCGGACCTGAATTTATAGGAAGAATAGAAATCAATGCGGACAGCTTAAGCAAGGGACGTCTTTTGATATATGTCGGCGACAACTGTCCAAGCTTTGCGGAGAGTTATCGCGAGCTGGTTGCAGATTGTTCAAGCCAGTCTCCTAAGGTAGAGATTACGGATGACGATTTTGGGGCAATCTATTTTTCGTCCGGCACAACAGGATTTCCTAAGGCAATATTACATAAACATCAGAGTCTTACTCAGGCTGCTCAAATGGAGCAGGTGCATCACGCGACGGGAAGAGAGGATACGTTTTTATGCATTCCTCCTTTGTATCACACAGGGGCTAAGTTTCATTGGATGGGAAGCCTTGTTGCGGGAAGCAGAGCCGTTCTCTTAAAAGGAACAAAGCCGGAGACGATACTCTCAGCTATCTCAAATGAGCACTGTACGATTGTGTGGCTGCTTGTTCCGTGGGCTCAGGATATACTTGACGCTCTTGACAGGGGCAATATTAAGCTCTCTGATTATCAGCTTTCTCAGTGGCGGCTTATGCACATCGGCGCTCAGCCTGTTCCGCCGTCGCTTATAAAGCGCTGGAAAGAGTATTTTCCAAAGCACCAGTACGATACAAATTATGGTTTGTCGGAGTCGACGGGACCGGGCTGTGTTCATCTCGGAATGGAAAATATCAATAAAGTCGGTGCAATCGGTATTCCGGGATACAGGTGGGAGTGCAAAATTGTCGATGAAAATGATAACGAGGTAGAGCGCGGAAAGGTCGGAGAGCTCTGTGTAAAGGGGCCTGGAGTTATGACCTGTTATTATAATGACGAGGAAGCTACAAAAGAGGTCTTAAAAGACGGGTGGCTCTATACAGGCGATATGGCAATGCAGGATAAGGACGGTTTTTATTTTCTTGTTGACAGGAAAAAGGATGTGATTGTCAGCGGAGGTGAGAATATTTATCCTGTTCAGATAGAAGACTTTATGCGCAGAAATGATAAAATCAAGGACGTGGCTGTTATAGGTCTTCCGGACAGACGTCTCGGAGAGAAAACGGCGGCAATTATTGAAGTCAAAGAGGGCATGGTCTGTTCAAAGGAAGAGATAGATGAGTTTTGTCAGGCTCTTCCGAGATATAAAAGACCTAAGGAGGTTATTTTTGCATGTATACCAAGAAATGCTACCGGAAAGATTGAGAAGCCGAAGCTTAGAAAAATCTACGGTGCAGAAAATCTTGTGGCGCATGAAAATATGGCCTGAAAATATATTATGAAAACGGAGGATGAGTATGAAAGAGTTGATGCTTGGAAATAAAGCCGTCGCCAGAGGGCTTTATGAAGCGGGCTGTATGGTTGTTTCAAGTTATCCCGGAACACCCAGTACAGAGATTACAGAGGAGGCAGCAAAATACGACGAGGTGTACTGCGAATGGGCACCGAATGAAAAGGTAGCGCTTGAGGTGGCTCACGGCGCCACAGTCGGGGGAAGAAGAAGCGCGTGCGCAATGAAGCATGTAGGCTTAAATGTCGCTGCCGACCCATTGTTTACTATATCTTATCAGGGGCTTAACGCCGGTCTTGTAATATGCGTGGCGGATGATCCGGGAATGCATTCGTCGCAGAATGAACAGGATTCAAGACATTATGCGAAGGCTGCAAAGATTCCTATGCTTGAGCCTTCAGACTCGCAGGAGGCGCTTACCTTTACCAAGAAGGCATTTGAAATGTCAGAAAAATATAATACTCCTGTGCTTATTAAGATGTGTACCAGAGTGTCCCATTCACAGAGCGTTGTGGAGCCGGGAGAGAGAGTTGTTCCGGAACAGGTGCCTTATGTTAAAGACCCTGCAAAGGTTATGATGACATTAAATTCAAGAAACGCGCATGTGCGTGTTGAGCAGCGCACGAAGGATTTAACAGCTCTTGCGGAGGACTGCGATTTTAACAGAGTTGAGATGGGAGATATAAAACTCGGCATAATTACCTCATCGACGTCTTACCAGTATGCAAGAGAGGTGTTTGGTGAGAAAGCAAGTATTTTAAAGCTTGGTATGATTTATCCTCTGCCTGAAAAGCTCATACTTGATTTTGCGTCAAGAGTTGATGAGGTCATTGTTCTTGAGGAGCTTGACCCGTTTATCGAGGAGCATTGCAGACAGCTCGGGATAAAGGTAAGAGGCAAGGATTTATTCCCTATATGCGGTGAGTTTTCTCAAAATCTTGTAAGAGAGTGCATGGGAATGGATACAGCGCCTGTCTTACATATTGATGATAATATTCCTCCGAGACCTCCGGTAATGTGTGCGGGATGTCCTCACAGAGGTATATTTTATACATTAAAGAAAAATAACTGTATGGTATACGGCGATATAGGCTGTTATACTCTGGGTGCAGTTGCGCCGCTGAACGCTATGGATCTGAATGTCTGTATGGGTGCCTCATGTTCCGGACTTCACGGCTTTAACAAGGTTATGGGAGAGCAGGGAGAAAAGCACAGCGTGGGCGTTATAGGCGATTCTACGTTTATTCATTCAGGTATTACAGGAATTACCGATATTGCATACAATATGAGCAATTCGACCGTTATTATTCTTGATAATTCTATTACAGGTATGACCGGACATCAGCAGAACCCTACTACAGGCAAAAATCTGCGCGGCGAGCCGGCAGGAAAGGTTGATTTGGAGGCGTTGTGCCGGGCGATAGGCTTTGAACGTGTCCGTGTAGTTGACCCTTATAACCTTGCGGAGGTTGATGCTGTGCTTAAAGAAGAGCTGGCAGCAGACGAGCCTTCTATTATTATAAGCCGCCGTCCGTGTGTAATGATTAAGGGGACTGTGCATAAGCCGCCGCTTAAGGTTGACACTGACAAATGTATCGGATGTAAAGCGTGTATGCGAATAGGCTGTCCTGCGATTTCCGTAACGGACGGCAAGGCAAAGATAGACCCTACGCTTTGCGTGGGCTGTGAGGTTTGTACTCAGATGTGTAAATTTGACGCGCTTAAGGCTTAAGCAAGGAGGGTAAACATGGATACTAAAAATATTATGATTGTAGGCGTCGGCGGACAGGGAACTTTGCTGGCGAGTAAAATGCTTGGATATGTGCTTCTCGGTCAGGGCTATGACGTTAAGGTGTCTGAGGTGCACGGAATGAGCCAGAGGGGCGGAAGTGTTGTAACATACGTGAGATATGGCAAAAAGGTATACTCTCCTGTTATTGATAAGGGGGAAGCCGATATTATTATTTCATTTGAAAAGCTCGAAGCAGCCAGATGGCTTGAATACCTTAAGACTGACGGACTGATTATAACCAATACTCAGGAAGTTGAGCCAATGCCGGTAATCACGGGTGCAGCCGAGTATCCGCAGCAGCTTATAGAGAAGATGCAGGCGGCAGGAGCTAAGGTCGACGCAAAGGATTTTCTTTCTATTGCACAGTCGGCAGGCTCTGCAAAGGCTGTCAATATAGCTTTAATGGGAAGACTTTCTACATATTTCCCGGAAATCAGTGATGAACAGTGGCAGGAGGCGATTGAGAAAATAGTTCCGCCTAAGTTTCTTGAACTCAACAGAACTGCTTTCGAGGCCGGAAGAAACGCCTAGCAGGAAACTCAAAAACTGTTTTTTATTAATAAAATAAGTTTAATTATATTGATATAATTATATAAAGAAATACATCTATGTAGGCAATAACTGCAATGGCTTAATATTTATCTTAACGGTGTGATTTTGTACGTGGAGGATAAATATGGGCGACTATACGGACGTGCTTAAAAGGCTCGTCATGTACAGAAAATCTCTCGGATTGATTCAGACGGAACTCGCAGAGAAAGTCGGAATAGGTCAGGAGCAGTATTCTTACATAGAAAACGGAAGCGTGAAAATAAGCGGACATCTTCTGCTGGAATTTATGAAGGTCGGCTTTGGGACAGACGAACTGATAGCAGGCAGAAGTTACAGCTATGAGGCAGATGATTTAGACAGAGCGATAAATACAATCGATACAGATGAAAATAAAAATTTCGCGTTAAAACTGCTAGCAGAGCTTATTGTAAATAAGAGCCGCCAAAGGCGTGAGCATATGAATGGCGAGACGGCGGACAATATGGAGATGCTTGACGCGCTTTCGCAGTCGTGGAATGATTTTTCAATGACGCAGTTTGTCAGGACAAGACTGTCCTTAAGCCAGATAGAAATGGCGGAGAGGCTTGGACTGGGAATAAAGAAATACAGAGAGCTGGAGAGGGAGACAATATATCCGGACGCGGAGACGCTTCTGAGTCTGTATAATATGTCGAATTATCAGCCAACGCTTTTTATGAATATGAGCGACAGAAAAACACAGATAATAAAAAGTATATGGTGTATATTCACACCGGCAGAAAAGGAAAAACTCCTTAATTATGCGGTGGCTTCAGCAAATATACTGGATTGAAACGCTGTGCTTTTATCACACGGGCTCGATTTTTATATAACCGGACAGTCGGCTTATATATTCAGCTCCTGTTACGGCATGACCAAGCTCATACAGAGAACTGTTGGCGTTATAATCACCATAAAACATTACAACGTCTCCCCACGGGGCGTAATAAGCCAATGTTCCGGCTCCTGTATTTGCCGCAGGGGTATCTGTGACGTCTAATTCGTCGGGATAAAATATTTTTTCATTATTACTGTAATTTTCCACTTCAACCGTGAGAGGAAGCTGGTTGTACAGATCAAGTGCCGCCGCGCTCTCATTCAGTTCAAATACAACTGTATTTCCGTTGTCGTCCTGAACGCGAATTTGCCTGTTAGTTATCTCATTCGTCATATCACTGTTATCCTCCTTGCTCTGTGATGTATAGCCTATATCGTTAAGCCATTTAAGAACGCTTTGCTGTGACTGCGATACCTTGGGGCGGTAAATTCCGAGTACATTTTCTTCAACAGTACAGTTTTCAGGCAATGACGCAGTGATGTCCTCGACGCTGTTTGGCTGAGCGGCGGTCTGCCCCGTGTTATTGCTGTTTCTGCCGCAGGCTGCCAGTGATATAATAAATATAACAGCTAATATACACAAAAAGTATCGTTTCATTTCTTAACCCCCTTTTGCTTAGGTAATTTAATAAAAAGCTGACGAATATAATAAACAATCCATATCCAAAATCCCATAATTGCCGTGTAATCCAAAAAGAACAGAAACAAAGGCCGTTCCATGTCAAAAAAGACGAAATGTTTTTTCAACAGCATATAGGACAGTAAATCATGTTTTATAAAGGCTGTCAGACCGTAACATGCAATTAATAACGCCGCTCCGCGCAGGCACCATCGCAGAATATCCGAAAGCCTGTTTTTTCCAACCATTTTTTTAATCATTCCGAGAAGCATTCCCCAGTGGAGCCCTAAGTGAATCGACATAAGAACGAAGCCCCAATATGAGGAGAGCATATGAAGTGTTCTGGCAAACGAGGTCATACCTCTAATCCGTATAAAATCAAATACATAGCGTGACAGGATTATTCCGCTTACCATCAGACCTGTCATACAGATAAAAACCATAAAATTTACTGCCGTCTGTATGATCCGAAGAATGGAATATTTGCCATGAAACAGATTTTTGTACCATTTACGGTTTAAAATGTGATGAAGTATAAAAAGTATGAACATTCCGCTTCCTATCCATTCATGAGTCTTCTCGCCTATTAAAAGATAGGACATACAGGCAAGAAGGGCGGCGGTCATACATATATCAACAATAATTTTAATTTTTACGCTTAGTTTCATGTATGCTCCTTTTATTTACTGAATTAATCCAAGCTCTGTCAGCCATCCGTTCACCGCGTTATCAGGGTTTGACGCTGAGCCGCTTCCAATGTGCAGACCGTTAAGAACATCGGCGGAAGGCTCCAATTCCTTTATTGTATTTACAGTATCAGAAAGTCCGCTGCCTCCGCTTGTACAGAAAGGTGCGACAGTTTTTCCGGAAAGGTCGTAGGTATCGAAGAATGTATAAAGAATCATCGGCATATCACCCCACCAGTTAGGAAATCCGACATAGATTACATCGTATTGTTCTATGTTGGAAATGCTGCCCGAAATTGAAGGGCGTGCATTGCTGCGCTGTTCCGACTGGGCTACATCGATTACTGTGTTATAGTCATCGCTGTATGGAGTTTCGGGAATAATCTCAAAAATATCCGAGCCCGTCTGTTCTGCTATGGCTTCAGCAACGTTTTCAGTGTTGCCGGACCACGAGAAATAAACTACAAGGGAATTTGCAGAATTTTCATTCTGATTAGTTTCTTCGGCACCTTCATTGGAATTGCCTGCATTATCTGTTTCTGAAGCTGAAACGGATGACGAGTCGTTTTCGTGCGTAGAAGGTGAGGAATTTTCATTAGCTGAATTGCCTGTGCTGCCGACGCATGCTGTTAAAGTGAAAATCAGCGATAAGATGATAATAACGGAAAATAATTTTTTCATTTTTAAAGCTCCCTTCGTTAATTATGAATTTGAGTCATGTTTAAGAAAATAAAAAATATAGGTGTTCTCCCTGAACACCTATATAATAAATTCAAATAATATTCATGTCTAATGCCTATATTAAATTGTTAATTATGTCTAAAATGAATTTCTATTATTTTCCTAACGCTGTTTTCTGGTCAACAGTCGTCTCTTTTTCATAGCAGCTAAACGCGCTGTCAACAAGCTCTTTGTCAGGTTTAGGCGTAAACAGGCTGACAACCGGAACTATAACCAGCCCCGCGAGCATTGCAATGGCTCCGCAGTTGATAGGAGACTGCATAATCGCAGGAAATGAGCTGTTAAAGAAAATATTTGCAAGCATCAGCGCTGAGCTGAAAATAAAGCAAACCCAGCAGGCTGCTTTTGTCACGCGCTTTGAGTACAGAGAGTACATAAACGGCGCAAGAAACGAGCCGGCGAGCGCTCCCCATGAAACACCCATGAGCTGTGCGATAAATGTTATAGAACTCTTATACTGTATCAGAGCCAGAATTGATGATATGGCAATAAATACAACGACAAGAATTCTTATGTACAATACCTGCTTTCTGTCGCTCATATTTTTTATAAAATTGTCCTTTAAAAAGTCAATAGTGAGCGTTGAGCTTGAGGCTATAACCAGAGATGACAGCGTTGACATTGATGCGGACAGCACAAGAATAACGACAAGTGCAATCAGCAGCGGACTTAAGCCTGAAAGCATCGTTGGGATAATAGAGTCATATCCGTTTGCCGCAACATCTATTTCATCTGAAAACAGACGTCCGAAACCGCCGAGAAAATAGCTGCCGCCTGCAACGACAAGGGCGAATATTGTTGAAATTATAGTTCCCTTTTTGATGGAGGCTTCGTTATTAATAGCATAAAATTTCTGGACCATTTGAGGAAGCCCCCATGTTCCGAGAGAGGTAAGTATAACTACAAATAACAGGTTTAACGGGTCAGGGCCGAAAAAAGATGCAAATATGCCGGGAGTTTCTGACACAGAGGTGTCAGTGACTTCGGCGAGACCGTTAAGCGCCGCCATAAATCCGCCTTTGCTGCTGATAACAGCTGCCACGACTACCACAATTCCAAACAGCATTATAATTCCCTGAATGAAATCATTGATTGCCGTTGCCATATAGCCGCCGGCAATAACGTAAACAGCAGTCAATACTGCCATAAGTATAATACAGACAGAGTAATCTATGTTAAAAGCCATTCCAAAAAGTCTTGAAAGACCGTTGTAAAGAGACGCCGTGTAAGGAATTAAAAATATAAAAATTATGACAGAAGCGCCTATTTTTAAAGGCTTGCTTCCGAATCTTTCGCCGAAAAACTGCGGCATTGTGGCAGAGTCAAGATGCTGGCTCATAATTCTTGTGCGTCGTCCTAGTACGACCCAGGCGAGAAGCGAGCCTATCACAGCATTTCCTATGCCTGCCCATGTTGCCGCGATACCATATTTCCAGCCGAACTGTCCTGCATATCCGACAAATACAACAGCAGAGAAATAAGATGTTCCGTATGCAAATGCAGTAAGCCACGGCCCCACAGAGCGTCCGCCGAGCACAAAGCCGTTTACGTCTGTCGCATGTTTGCGGCAGTACAGGCCAATACCTACCATAACCGCAAAATAGAGTACTAAAATTATCAGTTTCATTAAAAATCCTCCGTTCTTTTGTTTTTTGCTCCCCGTTTTGTCTTTAAGACTCTTAATTTATTCCTTTAAAGTTTAACGCTTTAAAGAATTAAACAGATAAATTTTAACATATATGTCATTATCGGGCAAGCAAAATTTGTACATAATTACCAATAAAAAATAGTACATAAGTTCGATTTTATGATGTATAATAAAAGCCGTAAATAATATTGTTTAATAAATTGCTGGAAGGAGACGAGGCAAAATGGCAAAACAAAGAATTTATATCTGTATTGATTTAAAGTCTTTTTATGCTTCGGTGGAGTGTGTTGAGAGAGGACTTGACCCTATGACAACAAATCTTATTGTGGCAGATCCTGAACGCAGCGAAAAAACCATATGCCTGGCGGTATCTCCGGCAATGAAAGCTCTCGGAGTCAGAAACAGGTGCAGAGTTTTTGAAATTCCCCACGGAATAGAATATATTACTGCACAGCCGAGAATGCAGCTCTATATTGACTATTCGGCAGAGATTTATTCAATATATTTAAAATATATTGCAAAAGAGGATATACAGGTATATTCCATTGATGAGGTGTTTATGGATGTCACGGATTATCTTAATATGTATAGGCTTACGGCAAGGGAACTTGGTATTAAGATAATGGAAGATATTTATGAGACTGTTGGAGTAAGGGCAACGTGCGGAATAGGTACTAACCTTTATCTCGCGAAGATTGCTCTGGATATTACTGCCAAGCACTCGGAAGATTTTATAGGCGTGCTGGACGAGGAGAGTTACAGAAAGACGCTCTGGCATCACCGTCCTCTGACTGATTTCTGGAGGGTTGGAGCAGGTATTGAAAAAAGGCTTGCCCGTGCGGGAATTTACGATATGGGACAGATAGCCGAGGCTGACGAAGAACTTTTATATTATATGTTAGGCGTTGACGCGGAGCTCTTGATTGACCATGCATGGGGAAGAGAGCCCGTGACTATTGCTGATATAAAGAGCTATACACCGAAGAGCAGCAGTATCACGAGCGGTCAGGTTTTACCGAGAGATTACGGACATGAGGAGGGAAAGCTGATTGTCAAGGAAATGGCTGACGAGATGTGTCTGGAGCTTGTAGAGCAGGGATTTGTGACAGATTCGGTTACGCTTTATCTGAATTATTCAAGGGCATATGGTATCGATGCGGCAAGAGGCTCGGTTTCTCTTGATTGTGCTACAAGTTCATCAAAGGAAATGCTTCCCTATATTGAGAAGCTGTACGACAAAATTAAAGATAAGAATATTCCCATAAGAAAGGTAAGCCTCAGCTATAACAGGCTTGCAGATGAGGCATACAGACAGTATGGACTGTTTTGCGACGTCTCGGAAACGGAGCGTGAAAATAAAGTGCAGCATGCCGTTCTTGATATTAAGAAGAAATTCGGCAAGGATGCTATTTTAAAGGGGATGAATCTTGAGAAGGGGGCGACTGCAAGACAGAGAAACCATCAGATTGGAGGACACAGGAGTGGGACGTAGTGCAAACAGACCTAAAATGAGCGTAAAAGAGCGGGCTAAGCAGTTTATGCCGTTTTCGGCTCTAAAGGGCTTTGAGGCATCGCTCAGGCAAAAAGAGAGGATTGTCGTTCCTCGTGCAGAACTGTCTGAGGAGCAAAAGGATGAGCTTGACTTCAGGCTGCGTGAGATTGAAACGGGCGATATGATTACAATTATATATTTTCAGGCGGGAGAATATATAAAAAAGACGGGACTTGTATCAAAGATAGACATGAGTGCCAGATATATACAGGTTGTAAATACCAAAATAATGTTTGAAAATATTTACCATATGTGATACTATTTTATTGTAAATTTTAACATAAATAACGCGAAAGGGGAAAATTATTATGAAGATTAAGAAAATTTCAGCTTTGGTATTATCTTTGGTGATGGTATTTGCTATGTCTGTCACAGCATTTGGCGCAACTGAGGATGATATTAAAAGCAAGCTTGAGGCTGCCGGTCTTCCTGATGCTTACATGACACAGGTTGAGCAGTTCCTTGCTAACAACGATCTTGGTGAGGATGATATCAATGCTATAATCGAGCAGATTGACCTTGCTGTTGAGACAAAGGGTGATGCAAAGGATATCGCATCCCTTACTGCAGAGCAGAAGCAGGCTATTATTGGCAACATTAAGGCTGCTGCTGATGTAATAGGCGCTACTGTTGAAATTGACGTTGAAGAAGGTAAGCTTGTAGTTAACGCTGGAGGAAAAACTTATGTTGTAGAGGCTACATCAGAGGTAGTTAAGCCTACAGGCGTTTCTACAACTGCTACAGTTGCTGTTGTTGCAGTTATGGCAGTGGGAATTTTTGCTTGTGCAGTTGTAAGCAAGAAGAAAGTTGCTTAATTAAGAACATATGAGCAGAAGCGTTAAAAGAGTAATGGCGTATGTATATATGCCATTACTTCTTTCATTAATAGGGTTTTTGTTGGTTTTTCTTTGTCTGTCGCCATATATTAAGGCAGCGTATTCTGTTATGTCTATCATTTCGGAAAATACTGCACAGACAAGTGTAGATGAGACTGAGGTCCCTGATTTTAAACTGGAAAATACAAGCGGCGAGACAGAGTCCATTCCATATTCTCCGGATATGTATCCGCAGCTTGGTGAATTATATGCACAGATTCACTGCGACAGACTTGGTATACATGAAAATGTTTATTTCGGAGACAGCAGCACAGAGCTGAACAAGGGCGTGGGACAGTATGCCGGAAGCGGTATATTCGGCTTTGGTCGTACGATTATTCTCGGCGGGCATCACGCTACTTCTTTTGCTCCTCTAGAATATGTTGAGGTTGGCGACGTTTTTACCGTCAACACGTCATATGCAACTTATACATACGAGGTTTATGATATGGTAGTCGCGAACGAAGATGACGGCTGGGCATTTGGTTTTGACAGTGATGAAGAGATTATAACAATGTATACATGCTATCCGTTTACTCCGCTTGCATCGTATTCTCAGAGACTTTATGTATATGCAAGAAAAACCTCCGGTCCGTATTTAGAGCATTAGGGAGCAGAGGTGAGCATATGGAACAAAAATTAGAGTTAAACATAAAGAAAAATAATAAAAATACTAAGAGAAGACCCGATGTAATCAGTGTAATACTTTCTTTTATTTTAGCGGTATTGCTCGCAGTTATGGGATATGCAGCCGGGGCTCAAATCGGAATTTTCAGAAGTGATATAATTACAGAGAGCATCGACAGGACCGGGTATTCCGAAAAGGTATATAATCAGATACTTGCGGACAGCGTTGAGCTTGGAAAACCTATGATGATTCCTGAGGAGGTTTTTCAGGATGTATTTGATTTGGAAAAAGTAAGCCGGGATATAAAGGCTGTTTATAATTCAAGGATAGCAAATACATATACCGCTGCTGATACGGAAGTTATTCGGCAAAGACTTAAGGATAATATAAATAAGTATGCAAAAGAGCAGGATATTGAAATGGGGGAAGAGCAGAATGCGGCTGTGGATGAGTTTGTATCGCTGATTGAGCAAAGATATAGTTCAGGTAT
The DNA here is from genome assembly GCA_944381165.1 of uncultured Lachnospira sp. Taxonomy (GTDB): domain Bacteria; phylum Bacillota; class Clostridia; order Lachnospirales; family Lachnospiraceae; genus Lachnospira. Next base: position 50,634 of record CALWKC010000019.1, read on the forward strand.
TGATATATTCTATATTTCTTATTATGTAAGTTTCAGAAATATGTATCAGAAGTATTTCGGCATTCTCATAGCTGTTATTGCAGTGCTTTCGGTATTGGATATTGTTATAACATTGAAGAGACATAAACGTAAGTATCGGGGTTTGCGATATATTACATATGCGTCTCTGGCAGCCGCTATAATGACGGGAGCAGCACCGGCGTTTCTGTATATTCAGGGAAAATACAGGAGCTTAAATATTAAGCCGGATTACTTCTACAGTATGATTGTAGATGTTGCAGACAGAAGCTTGTCTGTTTTTATGTATGTTGCGTTGTTCTTTGTGATAGTTTCCGCAATATTAATAGCGGCAACAGTGGTGCTCAGAAAAAAGTATTCAGCCGGTCATTATAAGAATAGCGCGTCTTTAAATGTTTAAAATTAAAAATATTTAAAAATTTTCTCTTCTTTATCTTAAACATAATTGTTGAGATAAGGGAGAGAAAATTTTTATCATTTTGTATAAAAATAAGCACAATGGCAATAATAAAAACCGTAAATTGTACTAAATTTAATAATATGCAAAATGGTCTTGATTTTATATTGCTAAAATGTTAGTATGCTCTTGTCGGTAATTGTTACTTATTTATCAAAGTTGTTACAAATGCATTTTTTATCAAATGACAGAATAATTAAGAGTATTTTCTGCATTGATAATCGGTTGCAAATTGAAATTTGAAAATTGCAAAGCAATTTGAAAACTCGTCTGCAACAATTTTTTATGATGCGTTTTGTATACAGTGTACAAAAAATAAACAAGGAGGAACAAGGAACAATGGTACAGATGGAACAGTGGAACGGTTTCAAGGGTAGACTTTGGAAGGAAGAAATCAACGTCAGAGATTTCATTCAGAAGAACTACAAGCCATATGATGGAGATGAAAGCTTCCTGGAGGGACCTACAGAGGCAACAAATAAGCTTTGGGGCAGATTACAGGAGTTACAGAAAGAAGAGAGAGCTAAGGGCGGCGTACTTGATATGGAGACAGAAGTTGTTTCCGGTCTTACCGCTTATGGTCCTGGTTATATAGATGAGTCAATGAAAGACCTCGAGAAGATTGTAGGTCTTCAGACAGATAAGCCGCTTAAGAGAGCATTTATGCCTTACGGCGGTATTAAGATGGCAGAGGAAGCATGCAAGAATTATGGCTATGAGCCAAGTGCTGAGCTTCACAAGATTTTTACAGAGTATCACAAGACACACAACCAGGGTGTATTTGACGCCTATACTCCGGAGATGAGAAAGGCTCGTCACAGCCACATTATCACAGGTCTTCCTGACACATACGGACGCGGACGTATCGTCGGCGATTACAGAAGAGTTGCTCTTTACGGCATCGATTTTCTTATGGCAGAGAAGAAAAAGGACTATGACAACTGTGGATGCGGCACAATGACGGACGACGTTATTCGTCAGAGAGAAGAGATTTCTGACCAGTACAAGGCGTTGGCTGGAATGAAGAAAATGGCAGAAATCTATGGCTATGATATTTCTAAGCCGGCTTCAAACGCAAAAGAAGCATGCCAGTGGTTATACTTCGGTTATCTTGCAGCTATCAAGACTCAGAACGGTGCAGCTATGTCTGTTGGTCGTGTATCTACATTCCTTGATATTTATATTCAGAGAGACCTTGACAACGGTGTTATCACAGAGAAGGAAGCTCAGGAGCTTATCGACCATATGGTAATGAAGTTCAGAATGGTTAAGTTCGCAAGAATTACTTCTTACAACGAGCTTTTCTCAGGTGACCCTACATGGGCTACGCTTGAAGTTGCAGGAACAGGTATCGACGGACGTTCAATGGTTACAAAGAACGACTTCAGATTCCTTCACACACTTGAGAACATGGGACCTTCACCTGAGCCAAACCTTACAGTGCTTTACTCTTCACGTCTTCCTGAGACATTCAAGAAGTATGCTGCTAAGATTTCTGTAAACACAAGCTCAATTCAGTACGAAAACGATGATGTTATGAAGGTTACATGGGGCGATGATTACTCAATCTGCTGCTGTGTATCTGCTACTCAGACAGGTAAGGAGATGCAGTTCTTCGGTGCAAGAGCTAACCTTGCTAAGTGCCTGCTCTACGCTATCAACGGCGGTGTAGACGTTAAGAACAGAGAACAGGTTGGTCCTGCTTATAAGCCTATTACTTCAGAGTATCTTGATTATGATGAGGTTATTGAGAAGTTTGACGCTATGATGGATTGGTTAGCTGACCTTTATGTAAATACACTTAACCTTATCCAGTATATGCATGATAAATATTACTATGAAGCTGCTGAGATGGCTCTTATCGATACAGACGTTAAGAGAACATTCGCAACAGGTATTGCGGGCTTCTCTCATGTTGTTGACTCACTTTCAGCTATTAAGTATGCTAAGGTTAAGACAGTGCGTGACGAGACAGGCATCGTTGTAGATTACGAGACAGAGGGTGATTTCCCTAAGTATGGTAATGATGATGACAGAGCTGATGATATTGCCGTATGGCTTCTTAAGACATTCCTTGAGAAGATTAAGAAGAGACACACATACAGAAATTCAGAGCCTACGACATCTATCCTTACAATTACTTCAAACGTAGTTTACGGCAAGTATACAGGTGCTATGCCGGACGGACGTAAGGCTGGTACTCCTCTTGCTCCTGGCGCTAACCCAAGCTACGGTGCAGAGCAGAACGGACTTCTCGCATCACTCAATTCGCTCACAAAGCTTCCTTATGAATGGGCATTGGACGGTATTTCTAATACGCAGACAATGAACCCTGATGCATTGGGACATAATGATGAGGAGAGAATTAATAACCTTGTAAATGTAATGGACGGTTACTTTGATCAGGGCGCTCATCACCTTAACGTAAATGTATTCGGTAAGGATAAGCTTCTTGATGCTATGGAGCATCCAGAGAAGCCGGAGTATGCTAATTTTACAATCCGTGTATCCGGTTACGCTGTTAAGTTCATTGATCTTACAAAGGAACAGCAGATGGATGTTATTTCAAGAACATTCCATGATAGAATGTAATCGGGGATTTTAGTGAATCTTAGATTTCAACAATGCAGTAAACAAGCGGTTTGTAACTAATGCACCAAGTTTTAACTTGTTGTAACTTATCGTAAAATCATATAAATTGATTTTAAAACTGGCCAAAAACTGGCCAAAACGAAAAAATAAACTGGCCACAAAAAATGGCTTCAAAGCCAGTTAAATACTGGCATTAAGAAAAAATAATTTTTAACAATTTATATTAAATTTTCAAAAGTGGCCAAAAGAACTTTCAAGAGGAATGAGTAGATATGAATATATATCACTCATTCCTCTTTTTTTGAGTATATTTTGAAAATATAACAACATTAAGATATAAAAAAACTGGTTGCAATCACTTATTACAACCAGCTACTAATATATTAAATTAGTTTAATATTATTCATTATAAGATTTTTAAGTTTACCAATATTGTAGTCCTTGAGAATAAGGAAAGGAATGGATGTAATAAAGCTTCTAATTATATGGAACTTGAGACAATGCTTGATAGGATTCCAGATAATAAGAAGGATATGGTTTATAATTGTGTTATGAGTATATTGAAAAATTTTATTTAATAAACTTGCATTATTTTTTATAAAATGTGATATAATATAAAAGAACCTTAGAGTGCCAGCTCTAAGGTTCCCAAGTTCGTTTCGGTGAACTATTCCGTTAGGCTAGTGCTGTCTTACTCATCTCCATCTAGCCATTTGCAAATGTAGTAGCCAGCTACAGACGCCAATACGGAGATAAGAAATGCAATTATATACTCCAACAAAGTCACCTCCTTCCTGCTGGAAAGAGTCGACAGCAAGTATATGATATCATAAAAACTTACAAAAATATATTGATTTTTGTAAGAGAACAATGTAATATTATATTAGCTAAGAAATGCAATTATGACTCCAACGAGTCAGATAAATCTAGAGTGCCAGCTCTAGATTTTTTCTTTTTAACAATGATTTTAAGAGCAGTATCTTTATATGAAATGAAGATACTGTTTTTTTTCGCCCAAATGTGAGTATAACGCTACAAAATGTGAGTATGCCTTCATAACAATTTACTTTGCCAACTCTACAGGTTGAGCGATACAGCAAACAAACCTACAGGACAAGCGGTGTGCACTACAAAAGGGAAACGACGGAAAAATGTAGCAATATTTAGTAAGATGAATAGCGTTACACTTACAGGATGGTTTATGCAGTATGCTAATATGTTCAAGGTGTTGGCACCTGAGAGCTTTAAAAACAGCGTAATAAATGAACTGAAAAGTGCTGTAAAGCGCTATAAATGATTATTTCCTGTGTCTTCTAAATGGGGGTACAGAAATTTTTTTTGATTATTATTATCAACCTAGTCAAATATAGATATTCTATATCTGCAGGTATTGTTATCCTGCATGGTTACTGTCCGGTTAATAAAGATACTGCCCCATAGCAATGTGAACAGCGCACATATAATAAGATGGGATATGCGTAACAGGCTGCGGGAACTGTTCCGGATGATGACCGGGTTAGAAACAGAAGTTTTTAAGTAGCCCAGCATCTCCACAGTACAAGGTATGGAGTCATTTACAGACGGCTCGGGTGTAGCATACATCTGAGCCTCCCTGACAGAAAAAGAGTGCACTTCAGGAGAATATGTCTGCGCTTTATCCAGACACATTCCGGTTAAGAAGAAAGTAATTATAAATATACAGCTTAGAAGTCTTTTAAAGCCTCTCTTCATAATCAGCCTACATGAATGCTTTCTATCTGAATATTCTTGTGCGATGAAATCGCACTTCCGGAAATTTGGGAATCAGATGTCCGGAAGTGGAAATCACCTATGTA
>CALWKC010000020.1 GCA_944381165.1 uncultured Lachnospira sp.
ATGGAGCAAAAAGAAACCCCTAATTCCCCCATGAATGGGGGACAGGGGGTTGAAGTGTCGAAGACACTTTTTTATTACATAATAAACACAAAGAAATTTCCTAATGTAACAATAATGTTCTGCAAGAATGCAAATTAAAAATTTTCAGATTAAAAATGAGCTGCTGCGTCTATACTATACTAAGAGGGTATCTTTCAAGTCATTTTATGACTTTGAAGATGCCCTCTTTATATATTTGTAACTTCAGCCCGCGCTCATTATAGTTGAAATGTTACATATATTTAAAAAGATTTAAAAAAAACTGTTTCAATAAAAGTTTACGTATACTATAATATAAAAGACTAAATTTAGATTTAAGACAAAATAGAGTAACTTTGATTAACGTACATATTTAATAAAGGATAAGGATTGATTATGAGCAGACGAGGAAATATTAATTATAAATATCTTAGAAGAAGGAAGAGCTGGTTTAGAAGAAATTTAAGAGCTCTTATTGCGTGGGCGATTTTAATTATTGTAGTGGCTGCGGCAGTTGTTTTGGGAGCTATGAAGATTTTCAGCTTTGGTTTGTTTAAGAAAAACACTGAAAATGAAGGTATTTCACAGGAGCCCGAAAGTCAGAAAAAAGAAGTGGTGTGGATTGAGGATAAAGAGCCTGAGAGCACTGAGGTTGTCTATACGCCGCCTGCGGACGTGGCACTTCCGTATTTTATAATGGTGAACAGAGCAGCTAATTGTGTGACTGTCTATGGAATAGACAGCAGCGGTGAGTATAGTATTCCTGTAAAGGCATTTGCTGCTTCCTGCGGACGCGAGGGAAATGAAACTATAACAGGTGAAAATTATACAACGACGGACAAGTATGAGTGGCGTTTAATGGTTGATGGAACCTACGGACACTATGCGTTTAGAATTGACGGAGGATATCTTTTCCATTCTGTTCCTTATGTGGCCATAGATAATTCAACATTGGAGACAGCGGAATATAACAAGCTCGGCTCGTTTGCGTCGCTTGGCTGTGTTCGTATGTGTGTGCGGGATGTGAAATGGCTTTATGATAACTGTCCTTCAGGAACAAAGGTAACCATTTATGATGATGCCTCTAATCCTGGACCGCTGGGAAAGCCGGAGAGTATTAAAATTCCTGAGGGAAGTGAAAATGCTTCATGGGACCCTACAGACCCTAATCCTCATAATCCTTGGCTTAAATGTAAGGCGTCTATAACCGGTGCAGAAGATATAACCGTAAAGGTCGGGGAGAAGGTTAATCTTAAGGCTAATGTTCATGCTACGGATACTTGCGGAAATGACATTACTGACAAAATTATTACAATAGGGCGTTATACATTTGACCAGGAGGGCGAATACGATATTAAATATAAAGTTACTGATGCGATTGGAAGCGTTGCAGAGGTATCTGTAAAGCTCAAGGTGACACAGTAAATTATGAGAGATAAAGATTTATTGGACTTGCTGATGGATTTGTCAGAACGAGGTGATGTCCCGCTTCATATGCCTGGTCACAAGCGCAATGAGGCTCTGTTTCAAATGGGCAATCCTTATGGGCTTGACATAACCGAGATTGACGGTTTTGATAATCTGCACAATGCCTGCGGAATAATTTCTGATGAATTTAGGAGAGCAGCAGCACTATTCGGAGCAGAGGAGACACTTTTTCTTGTCAACGGAAGCAGTTCAGGTAATATGGCTGCAATATGCGGTGCGACAAATAAGGGAGATAAGGTTATTGTTGCCAGAAATATCCACTGTTCTGTAAGCAATGCGATCTATTTAAATGAGCTAAATCCTGTTTATGTCTATCCCGATATTAATGACAGTATGTGTATATGCGGAGGAATTTCTGCGGAAGCCGTCGAAAAGGCATTTTCCGAAAATCCTGACGCTAAGGCGGTGATTGTGACCTCTCCTACTTATGAGGGAATTGTAAGCGACATCGGGGGGATTGCAGAGATTACACACAGATATGGCGGAGTACTTATTGTAGATGAAGCTCACGGCGCACATTTTAATTTCAGCGACGCTTTTCCGGACAGTGCAGTTAAGTATGGTGCTGATGCTGTAATTCAGAGTATTCACAAAACACTTCCGGCTTTTACGCAGACGGCGCTTCTGCATTTAAACGGAGATAAAATTGACAGACAGAGAGTTAAGATGTACTGGAATATGTTCCAGTCAACAAGTCCGTCTTACATATTAATGGCGGGTATTTCACGATGTCTTACAATTCTTGAGAGAGACGGAGCCGTATTATTTGACGGATATGTAAAAATTCTCTCAGAGCTTAGAAAAAAGCTTTCAAGATTAAATTATATCAGACTAATTGAAACGGATGATATTTCAAAAATTGTTCTTCTGGTGTCTGACGGAAAAAGGCTTTACGATGAGCTGCGTAAAAAATATGGAATACAGCTTGAGATGGTTTCACAGAATTACGTGATTGCTATGACGAGTGTAGGCGATAAACAGGAATATTATGACAGATTTTATAAAGCGCTGAGGCAGCTTGACGGACCCGATATGAAATATGAAGCTGAAGTGTACAATAAAATGCCCCATGCCCGTGTGTATGTAAATTCTTACAGAGCGCTTAATTCAGAAAAAGAGACTGTAAGAGTAGGGGACAGCGCAGGAAGAATCGCAGGGGCAGGAATTTGTTTTTATCCGCCGGGAATTAATCTGGTCAATCCGGGAGAGGTCATAACGGAGGAGATAATTGATATTATTACAGACGGATTAAGGCAGGGGCTTGAAGTAATAGGCGTTGAGACAAGCGGTACGGCAGCCGATGAAAATCAGCGCTTTGAAGATAAATGCAGTAATTTGTCAGTTGACGCAGATTATAATTACAGCGAGGTAAAGATTGTATGCCTGAAATAGTATTTATTATGGGAAAGAGTGCCAGCGGAAAGGATAATATTTATCAAAGGCTGGCTGATGACAGAGAGCTTGGACTGAAAAAGATTATAATGTATACAACCAGACCTATGAGAGCGGGGGAGACTCAGGGCGTCGAGTATTATTTTGTCGATGAAGACAGAGCGCAGCAGATGCAGAAGTCGGGAAAAATTATAGAAATGCGCTGCTATAATACAGTGTACGGAGCATGGAAATATTTTACCGCTGATGACGGACAGATTGATTTGAATTCAGGAGAAAGATACATTGTAATAGGAACGCTTGAAGCATATGATAAGTTTTGCGGATATTACGGAAAGGAGCATATTCTGCCGATATATATAGAGGTGGATGACGGAATAAGACTCCAGAGAGCCATTAAGCGCGAAATGCAGCAGGATACGCCGAAATATGAGGAGATGTGCAGAAGGTTTCTTGCGGATGCCAAGGATTTTTCCGAGGAAAATATTAACAGAATGGGCATTGTTAAGAGGTACTCAAACAACGGCGGGCTTGATGAGTGTGTTGGTGAAATAAGGAAGACGCTAAAAGAGTTGGTTTATAGATAAGGATGTGATATAATATGGACATTAAAGTAAATGATGTTGCGATGGCGCAGCAGATAGAGACAAAGCAAAGTGAGAAAACAGGGGACGACAGTTTCAAGTTTACTTTAATAAGCAATATTGAGGAGAAAGACCTTCAGGAAAGACTTAGAACGATGATGTCGGATATTACGGAGCAGGGCAACCGTATTTCCAAGCATATGGATATAAAAGACATGAAGCGTTATCGTGAGCTGGTTAAGGGATTTATGAATGAAATAACATCCAGGTCTCATCAGTTTTCGAGGGAGAACTTTCTTGACAGGCGCGGACGCCACAGAGTTTACGGTATCATTAAGCTGGTAGACCGCAATCTTGACGACCTTGCAGCGGAGCTTATGAAAGAAGAGAAAGACCACCTTGCTATTGTAGCAAAGATTGACGATATAAGGGGATTGCTGCTTGATATTTCCACGTAAATGCGGCATAGGTAAGGCGCTTGGGGCAGCATATTTTCCATTTACTGAAAAGGAGCAAGTATGAAAAGTTTTGCAGAAATTTACGGACATGAAAAAATTAAAGAACACTTGCAGAAAAGTATAGAGCTTGACAAGGTTTCGCACGCGTATATTTTTAACGGCGGACTTGGAGCGGGAAAAAAGACAGCAGCGGCATTGTTTGCAAAGACGCTTCAGTGCGAGAAGCATGGTGATGAGCCATGTAATGAGTGCCATTCGTGTATACAGGCAGACAGCGGCAATCAGCCTGATATTATCTGGATCAGGCATGAGAAGCCGTCAAGCATAGGCGTGGATGATATTCGCCAGCAGTTAATCGGAGACATGCAGATTAAGCCTTACAGCAGCAGATATAAGATTTATATTATCGATGAGGCGGAAAAGCTGACAGTTCAGGCGCAGAATGCGCTGTTAAAGACTATCGAGGAGCCTCCTTCATACGGGATTGTGATACTGCTCACAACAAACGCAGATATATTTTTGCAGACAATTATTTCGCGGTGTGTCAGGCTGGATTTTAAGCCTGTATCCGATGAGCTTGTCGGAAAATATTTAAAAGACAACTACAATGTGACTGATTATGAGATACGTTTTGCAACGGCTTTTGCACACGGAAATATCGGGCGCGCCGTTACCATAGTGACCTCCCGGGATTTTGCGGGTCTTAAGGAAGCTGTTATGCATGTGCTTCGATATGCTGCGGATATGAGCGTATCGGAGATTATGGCAGAGGTAAAGAATATTGCCAATTATAAGCTTACCATTGACGATTATCTCGATTTAATGGCGATGTGGTACAGGGATGTTTTGGTGTTTAAGAGCACGAATGATGTAAATCCTCTTATATTTAAGGAGGAATTTTCTCTTATAAAGAGTCAGGCGTCAGCGTTTTCATATGAGGGGCTTCAGGATATTTTAAATTCGATTGACAAGGTTAAGATACGACTGAAAGCAAATGTTAATTTCGACCTGGCTATCGAGCTCTTGATTATGGCTATTAAGCAGGCGATGATGTAATTTAACAGAAATGGAGATTTATAGATGACAAAGGTAATTGGCGTGCGCTTCAGGCAGGCAGGTAAAATATACTTTTTTGCACCGGGAAAATATACCGATATTTCAGCCGGGGACCATGTTATTGTGGAGACTGCCAGGGGAGTTGAGTACGGTAATGTTGTTTTGGGTATACGAGAGGTTGAGTATGAGAAGGTTATACAGCCGCTCAAGGCGGTCATTCGCGTAGCGACGCCAGAGGATGATGCAAGAGAGAAAAAAAACAGAGAAAAAGAAAAGGATGCCTTTAATATCTGTCTGGAAAAGATTGCAAAGCACAAGCTGGAAATGAAGCTTATAAAGGTAGAGTATACATTTGACAACAATAAAATTTTATTTTATTTTACAGCAGACGGAAGAATTGATTTCAGAGAGCTTGTGAAGGATCTGGCGTCAGTGTTTAAGACAAGGATTGAGCTGAGACAGATTGGCGTCAGAGATGAGGCGAAAATCCGCGGAGGAATCGGCTCATGCGGCAGACCTCTCTGCTGTGCAACTTATATGCCCGAATTTATTCCGGTATCAATTAAAATGGCTAAGGAGCAAAATCTTTCGCTTAATCCGACTAAGATTTCGGGTGTGTGCGGACGGCTTATGTGCTGTCTCAAAAATGAGCAGGAGACATATGAGGAGCTGAACAGCAAACTTCCGGCGGTTGGAGATTTTGTCACAACCTCTGATAAGTTAAAGGGAGAGGTTTCAAGCGTTAATGTTCTGCGTCAGCGTGTAAAGGTTATTGTGACTCTCGACAATGACGAAAAGGACATCAGGGAGTATCCTGTGTCAGAGCTTAGGTTTAAGTCAAGACACAGAAATGATAAAGTTCAGATTAACGATAAAGAACTTAAGGAGCTTGAAGAGTTAGAGAGAAAGGAAGGGCAGTCACATATTACAGATGACTGATTATGCAATGCAGTTAAATGAACGAATTGATGACCTGCAGTGCAAGGGATATAGATTGATTCAGAATACGGCGTGTTTTTGCTTCGGCATGGACGCCGTGTTGTTATCTTCATTTGCAAAGGCGGAAAAGGGGCAGCAGGTGCTTGATTTGGGAACGGGAAACGGTGTAATTCCGATTCTGATGCACGCAAAAAATCCGGGGGCACATTTTACCGGTCTTGAAATTCAGGATACGAGTTATTCGCTTGCCGTGAGAAACGTAGAGCTCAACGGGCTCGGCGAAGAAATTGAAATGGTGCATGGAGACATTAAAGAGGCAAAACCGTTGTTTTGCGGCAAGCTGTTTGATGTGGTTACAAGCAATCCTCCGTATATGACTGAGAAGCACGGAATTGTCAATCCCGGCAGCGCTAAGGCGATTGCAAGGCATGAGCTTGCCTGCACGCTTGATGATGTAATAGGAGCTGCGGCAGACTGTTTAAAGGTGAGAGGCCGTTTTTATATGGTGCATCGTCCGAAGCGGCTTGTCGAGATTTTTTCTGTTATGGGAAAACACGGTCTTGAGCCGAAGAGAATGAGAATGATTCATCCGTATTCGGACAAGCCTTCAAATATGGTGCTTATAGAAGCAGTTAAAGGAGGAAGAACGCAGCTTGACACAGAGCCTCCGCTTATTGTATATAACCGCGACGGAAGTTATACCGATGAGCTGTTAAAAATGTATAATGGAGACCAGTATGAAAAATAAGCCTGATAGCTTATTTTTCATACATCTGTTTGTGCCGGAGCGTCACAAACAGCACTTATCGCAGAAGAAAAATCGCCTCCGCGAATTTTTCTTCGCGTTCCTTCGCGAAAACGCTCAGGAATGGAGACCAGTATGAAAAATAAGAATCACAGCGCAGAAGACGTCAGCAGCACAAGAAAATGTCCGGGTACGCTTTATCTGTGCGCTACACCGATTGGAAATCTGGAAGATATAACATTTCGCGTGTTGAGGACGCTTAAGGAAGTGGATTTGATTGCGGCTGAGGATACAAGAAACAGCATGAAGCTGTGCAGTCATTTTGATATAAGAACGCCGCTGACAAGCTATCATGAGTTTAACAAATATGACAAGGCAAGGGTTTTGGTGGAAAAACTGCTTGCGGGGGCGAATATTGCTGTTATAACAGACGCGGGAACACCCGGCATTTCCGATCCGGGGGAAGAGCTTGTAAGACAGTGCCATGAGGCAGGAATTACCGTAACATCTCTTCCGGGAGCGGCGGCGTGCATCACGGCTCTTACTATGTCCGGTCTGCCAACAAGAAGATTTGCGTTTGAGGCTTTTCTGCCGGCGGACAGGCAGGAGCGAAGAGCGGTGCTTGAGGCTCTTAAAAATGAGACGAGAACTATGATTGTGTACGAGGCGCCTCATCGTCTGAAAAAAACGCTCGCGGAGCTTATGGATATTTTCGGAGCTGACAGAAAGCTTTCGGTGTGCAAGGAGCTCACCAAAAAGCATGAGAATGTTTTTCTGACAACCTTTTCTGAGGCGACGGAATATTATGAACAAAATGAGCCTCGCGGAGAGTATGTTCTGGTTATTGAGGGAAAGTCAATGTCCGAGATAAAAAAGGAGCAGCAGGCAAGGTGGGAGGATATGAGTATCTCAGAGCATGTCGATATGTATATTTCCCAGGGTATGGATAAGAAAGAGGCAATGAAAGCGGCAGCTAAGGACAGAGGTATCCCGAAGAGGGACGTTTACAACGAGTATATTAAAATATAAAAGCGTAAAAGCCCGGCTTGTAATAAGAAGTACTAGGCAGAGTCAGGAAAAGGGCTTATTAGCGGAAACGGAGAGCAATTTGGAAAATAAGTTTAAAATAGGCTGTCATCTTTCATCATCTAAGGGCTTCTTGAATATGGGAAAGGAAATAATTTCACTGGGTGGAAATACATTTCAGTTCTTCACGAGAAATCCGAGAGGCGGTGCGGCTAAGGCGATCGATGAGGAGGATGTACAGAGATTTAAAGAGTTTGCAGGAGAAAACGGTATTGATGTCATTCTGGCTCATGCTCCGTATACCCTGAACGCCTGCTCCGCAGATGAGGAGACAAGAAATTTTGCGAGGCAGACATTTAAGGATGATTTAAAGAGAATGGAGTATATTCCGGGGAACATGTATAATTTTCATCCCGGAAGTCATGTAAAGCAGGGCGTGGAAATCGGCATTGACTATATCGCCGAAATGCTGAATGACGCGCTTGAAGCATCACAGACAACAACGGTACTTCTTGAGACAATGGCGGGCAAAGGCTCTGAAATAGGAAGAAGCTTTGAGGAGCTGCAGAAAATTATCGAGAAGGTGGAGCTTGACTCGCATCTTGGCGTATGCCTTGATACATGCCATGTGTACGATGCCGGATATGATATTGCAGGTAATCTGGACAGCGTGCTTTCTGAGTTTGACAGCGTGATAGGACTAGACAGACTGAAAGCTGTTCACATAAATGATTCTAAAAATCCGTTTGCAAGCCACAAGGACAGACATGAGAAAATAGGAGAGGGCTCAATAGGAACGGAGGCATTTTCCGCGATAATCAATCATGAGGCTCTGAAAAATCTGCCGTTTTATCTCGAGACGCCAAATGACGCGCCGGGCTATGCAAGAGAGATAGCGATGTTAAAATCTTTGAGAAGATAAATCAGTATTTAGAATTTGGGCATACTTTTCATATGTTGGAGGACGGCTTTGCCCGATACACGGAGGACAAAATGAACGCAGCAAGAAAAATATATTGTCGAATTTATCAGAAGGTGTTTAGAGCGGCACTCCCGCTGCTTCCTTACAGGAATCCCGTTATAAGACACAGTATAGAGGATGTAAATGACATAATGCAGGAAAATAAATTGAAAAGACCGCTTTTGGTAACTGACGGACAGATAAGAGGTCTGGGACTTACAAAAAATCTTGAGCGACATCTTTCTGAAAATGGAAAACAGCCCGTTGTATATGACAGGACGGGTGCAAACCCTACTACTGAAATGGTTATGGAGGCTCTGAAATGTTATCGCGCCGGAGAATGCGACTGTATTATCGCTTTTGGAGGAGGCTCCTCGATGGACTGTGCAAAAGCAGTCGGAGCGTGTGTTGCGCGCCCTAAAAAGGATTTGAAAAAAATGGCTGGCATATTAAAAGTGGTAAAGAAAACGCCTGTAATTATTGCAATACCGACAACAGCGGGAACAGGAAGCGAGACGACTCTGGCAGCGGTTATTGTTGACAGCGAAACAAAGCATAAATATGTAATCAATGATTTTCCTCTTATACCGTCATATGCCGTGCTTGCCCCGTCTGTGATAAAATCGCTTCCTCAGTCTGTTGCGGCTGCAACAGGTATGGATGCGCTTACTCACGCAGTTGAGGCATACATAGGAGGCTCGACCACCGGAATGACGAGAGCCGATGCGGAGGAGGCGGTAAGCCTTATCTTTGCCAATATAGAGGCGGCGTCAAGGCATGAGAGCACAAGGTCGGAGGCTTGTATGCTGAAAGCGGCGCATCTTGCAGGTCGGGCGTTTACGCGTTCTTATGTCGGATATATACACGCTGTGTCTCACTCGCTCAGCGGAAAATATAATATGCCTCATGGTCTTACCAATGCGGTGCTTCTTCCGATTGTTCTTGAGATGTACGGAAGCCGGGTTTACAAAAAGCTCGCAAGGCTTGCGGTGTGCGCAGGTCTGGGAGATGAGGATGAGGGGGAGGAAAAGCTCGCGAAGAGATTTATAGCTGAAATTTACAGTATGAACGAGAGACTGGGAATTCCAAAAAGAATTGAGGGAATAAAAAAGGAAGATATTGACGAGCTCTCAATGTACGCCGACAGGGAGGCAAATCCTCTTTATCCCGTACCTGTGCTATGGGACAGAAGGGAACTCAAAAAAATTTACAGAAGGGCGAGTGCTTAAATATGGATAAAAACGAAGCTCAGAAAATTCTTGATAATCAAAAAAAATATTTTAACGCCGGTAATACGCTTGCAGTTAAAGACAGAAAGGCGGCGCTCAAAAGACTAAAGAGCGCTATTGACGAGTATGAGGAAAAGCTTTGTGAAGCTCTTAAGGAAGATCTTGGAAAGAGCAGCTCGGAGAGCTATATGTGTGAAATCAGTCTTGTGAAGAGTGAGATTTCATATATGCTGCGTCACGTTTCAAAATTTGCAAGAGAGAAGCGTGTGCGTACTCCGTTGGCGCAGTATGTGTCCCGAAGCTTTGAAAAGCCGTCGCCGTACGGCTGTGTGCTTATAATGAGCCCGTGGAATTATCCTTTTCTGCTCACCATTGATCCGCTGGTCGATGCGATTTCCGCCGGAAATACAGCGGTTTTAAAGCCCAGCGCGTATGCTCCTAAAACTGCCGGGGTAATGGAACAGATGATAAAAAGCTGTTTTGCGCCTGAGTATGTGAAGGTTGTGAATGGCGGCAGGGCTGAAAATACATGTCTTATGGAGCTTGATTTTGATTATATATTCTTTACGGGCGGAAAGGCCGTGGGAAGGGAGGTGATGCGCAGTGCGGCGGAGCATCTCACGCCTGTAACTCTCGAGCTCGGCGGAAAAAGTCCGTGTATAGTTGACAAAAGCGCAAATATTGCCCTTGCGGCAAAAAGAATTGTCTTTGGAAAATATATTAACTGCGGTCAGACATGCGTTGCGCCGGATTACATTTATTGTGACGAGACGGTTAAGGAGGAGCTGATTTCAGAGTTAAAGAAACAGATACGCGCACAGTACGGTGAAGAGCCGCTGAAAAATCAAAATTACGGAAATATTATAAATGAAAAGCATTTTCACAGGATACTGGGGCTTATTGACGGAGAAAAGGCTGTAATAGGAGGAGGCTCTGACGAGAAGTCTAAAAAAATAGAGCCGACTGTAATAGACAATGCAATGTGGAGTGATGCGGTAATGGGAGAGGAAATATTCGGACCGGTGCTTCCTGTTCTTACATATAAGACCGTTGAAGAGGCAGTAAAAAAACTTCAGTCAATGCCGTGTCCGCTGGCTTTATATATTTTTTCCTCGGATAAAAAGACAATAAGATTTTTCAAGGAGAGAGTTTCTTTCGGCGGAGGCTGTATCAACGATACACTTATACATCTTGCGACAAGCGCAATGGGCTTTGGAGGCGTAGGAGAGAGCGGCATGGGCTTGTATCACGGAAAGCATGGCTTTGATACGTTCACGCACAGAAAAAGTATCGTTGATAAAAAGACATTTATTGATTTGCCGATGAGATATGCGCCGTACTCAAAATGGAAGGACAAAATGGTGCGAATGTTTGTAAAATAGAAGATAGTGCGGGCTTATTTGGTGTGAAACAATCATCTGTAGCAGAAACTTATCATGAACATATATACCAGTACGAAAAAAACGGAAGTAATCCACAGACTGAGTGGAATTACTTCCGTTTTTCTTTTTGCTTTTAGAAGGAGCAAGGAGATAGCTCAATCATCGAATTTGATGCGACTAAAAACGTGATAATTTATACAAAAAACCTGCTGATTTTTACAATAGACTTAAAATTAATTTTTTGGGGTGTACAATATAAACAGATAAATAATCGTATAGTTAGTGTAAAGGGAGGGTTTATTATGGTAAAAAAGGCATTATGTGGATTTATTGCAGGTTTATTTGTATTGGGAAGCTGCTTTAAAGCAGAAGCAGGAGTACAGGGAGGAACAGCATGGTATTCCGGATATGAAAATCTTAATTTTTATGCCGGAGATGTATATGTTAAATGTGAGTATGGAGTTAAGGAGGACACGGCTTATGTAAATATGGATGCAAATGATGTATGCGATTTTAGCGTAGACGGATATGCATATGATTGGTGGGGATTGGAGTATAGATTGTATGGGGGAGCAGACCAGACTACATCTTTTGGAGTAAGTTGTAAAAATACGGTATTTGACCAAATGGTGCGTATTACAGCATCTGTGAGGGCTGATGGTCCTGAAACAGGAACGACCGCATATTTTGACCATGATTTCAGAGAAAATTTTTATGAGTAATATGAGAGAAAATTAAAAAATAATTTTTTCGGCGAGGTGAGATTACTGTGAAAAAGAAATTGGCTTATTTTTTAGCTACGGTGTTATGTTTAATTGCATGCGGCTGTTCAAATAAGAGTGTTGATGTGGGCAGTTCAGGTGAGGACGATTTACAGCCCTATTGGAATATGTTTAATCAGCCTGTGGCGGCGGCGGAGAACGGATATTATTACATATATCGAAGAAATGTTCAAGACAGCGTGCATATGAAAGATTTAATTGCGTATATGGACGGTGAGACAAAGAGTACGACTATATTGTGCAATAAGCCGGAGTGCAGGCACGAGGACGAGAGCTGCGACGCCGCGTTGGGCGACGAATACAATAACCAAAGTATTTATTATTATAAAGGATATATTTATGTTATCAAAGATGACGAAAGCGACGGAAATTCATATCTGGTGCAGATAAAGCCTGACGGGAGCGAGAGAAAGACATTATTTGAATTGGGTACGATAAGCATTGCTTATAAATTGGCTTTCGGCGGCGACAGCGTATACTGTTATAACCGTGTGGGCGGATACGGAGTGGACGAGACGCAGGAGACAGTGCGCAGGAGAAGTCTGGATGGTAAAGAGGACGATATTATTTTTTCTTATACGGCGAAGGGAGCGCAGGTTTCAGCCGTAAAATTATATGGAAATAAGGCGTTTATTCTTGTGACATCATGGACAAAAAATGATAATTCTGCCGACATATCCGCTCATGGAAAAGGAGTTTACATATATGATACTGATACGAAAAAGACAGAGCTGTTTATTGACAAAAGTATAAGCGACTTTACCGTAGATGAGAAAGAAGGCAATATATACTATTTTGTAATAGACGACGGCTTGTATGAACGGAAACTATCAACGGGCAGCAGTACAAAGCTGCTGGATTGCGAGGACCGGGTAAATAATTACTGCGAGCTGTCATACGACGGTCAGTATTTATATATGTGCAACGAGATGTATAAAAATATGATTTACAAGACAGACAGCTATGTATGGGTGCTTGAAAAGAACGGAGAGATTGTAAATAAAATAGAAACAGCCGGTACCTACTGCACGTTTTTTGGAGACGATAAGTATATTTTCGGGACTGATATGGACAATGAAATTTTAATTATATCAAAAGCGGAAATAGGTAAAGCAAAGGAGTGGGAAAAGCTGAAAAATCCTTTGATTTTAGGAAATTAAGAGGTGGTCTATGCAGGAGTTGAAAAGGATTGCGTGCAAAAAAAATATAATTATTTTTCTAACATGCATTGCGGTAAATCTTTTTCTTTTTATTAACGCTCAAAGACATGTTTATAACGGTTTAAATCTGCGGGAATATGCGGGAGCTTACGACAGGCTTCTGGAGGCGTGTTTGCAGACGGATACGGAGAACGCGGAAAAACTGCTTGAAGCTTATATAAACGGCTCCGAGGACTATAATAATACTGCCCAAGAAAAATCGGCGCAAAGGCTATACGAAAAGTTAGAATATATAAAAACATACAGAGATGAAATAGATTACGTAATAAAAAATGCGGAGAATAAAAGCAGATTTTCTGTATTTTATGGTGAAAAAAGTTATTCCTATTACAATATTCAAAAAACGCTTGCTGATTTTGAAAAAATGACCGATATGGAGCTGCCTCTTCAAAATGATTTGGCGGTTGAAGGTTTTTTTGATTATAAATGGATAAACGTCGTCGCTTTTATTTTTATGCTGTTTATATTATATCAGCTGCCGCAGGAGCGCGCTAACGGAATGATTTCTATGACGAGGACGGCGTCAGGAGGAAGAGGGAGGCTGGCGGTTTGCCGACAGCTTATCATTGCGGGCTTGACTGCCTTAAGCGTGACTGTAATGTATATTTCAACTATGATATGTTCGTTTTTGATTTACGGAGCTTCGGACAATATAAACGCTCCCGTTCAGACGCTTCAAAGGTTTTCAATGTATACGCATGCAAGTTCGCAGCTTGATTTTTTAATTATAAGCTGTCTTAAAAATATTTTTGTCGTATATACGATTGTGTGCATAGTATGGCTTCTTTTAGCCGTATTTAAGGACAGAAAAACAGTAATTATAATTATGGCGGTAAT
The DNA here is from genome assembly GCA_944381165.1 of uncultured Lachnospira sp. GTDB lineage: Bacteria > Bacillota > Clostridia > Lachnospirales > Lachnospiraceae > Lachnospira. The sequence goes on from CALWKC010000020.1 coordinate 14,118, forward strand.
ATGCGGCGCAGAATATTTATTTTATAAAAAAATCGAAATTCAGAGCGTATACAGAATGCTTCGTCATATAAATATATTTAATCTGTTATGCTTTAACGATATTTCTATGGGGTATCTGAATACCGGAATACGTTCGTGGGTAGTGTCGGTTGAGAAACTTATTTTATATGCATGTGCGGCAGTTTGTATCACGTGTTCGGCAGCGGCTGTTATTTTTTTTGAAAAATTAAACAAGGGAATAGAGATAAATGTGCTTGCGCGTCCTCTTAGAAATATAGGCGTACTTTGTCAAAAAGTTGTCGCAGGTATGCCTATGCTGTTAAAAGAGATATATAAAATTGTGTTTTCCGGAAGCAGCGTTATAATTATTGTTTTGCTGACAGCGCTTACTGTTTATTTTTGCAGAGACAGCAAAATGAATTTTTCTCAGGCTCAAAATCAGCTCGATAAAAAATATTCGCAAATGGGAGGCGCCGATTATTCTGAATTAGAGGAAGAAGCCTTAGGTATTAAAGAAAGATATATTGAAGTTCAGAACAGAAAAATGCAGCTGGTAAATTATGAAGGGGAAGAAGAACATCAGGCGTACAGCGAGGCGCTTGTGGAAAGCATGGAGCTGGAAACGCAGGTAAAGGCTTATTCGGAAATATATACGAAGCTCTCATATTTAGACGAGCTAAGGGTTTCGAACGGTATAAACGGCTATATGATGTCGGACAGAGGCTATGAGGAGTTAATAGGAAAATACGGAATAAGCAGAGAAATAAAAATTTTATTTTGTCTTTCATGCGCTGTTATTTTGATATTATCCGAGGGCTTCCGCAGAGAATATGAGACAAAAATGGCGTCGCTGCTTTATATGTCGGCAAACGGCAGAGCAAAGCTGTTTGCAAAAAAAATGGCGGCGGGTATTATTGTTGTATCATTTTTGTTTGTTCTTACATATGGAACAGATTGGTTTTATCTCGTCAAGTTTTACGATTTTCCGTATATGGATGCGCCTGTTCAAAGTCTTACATTTATGAGAAGCTGCACTTTAAATATTAATATTATGGATTATATAGCGTTGCAGTTTATAATGGTATATCTGTTTGTGATGACTTTAGCGGCGTTTATATGCTGTATTATGATATTTGTGAATAATAAAAATGAAAAAGCAGGAATATCCGTTGCTGTTGTAATTTCAATGTTGTGTTCGTGGGCAGTTTTGAAATGGGGAATGCTTAACCCTTTGGCAGCATTTATTGTAATGGCGGTGCTGCTCGCGGCGTTTACGCTGTTGTCGGGAATATTATGGTGTCGGTGCAAAGTACGATGAGTTAGTACAAATAATTGATTTTTTCTCCTTCATGTGATAGACTTGCAGAGGTCTGTGGCAGCAGGCATGAAATTCGAGTGTTCGAGACCTTCCACTCGTAAAACAAAACTAAAGGAGAAAAACTTAATATGAAAAACAAAAAAGCAGTATTTATTACTCAGGCAGCGGTTATCGCCGCAATTTATGTGGTACTTGTGGTTATTTTTGACTATTGGAGCTTCGGGCCGATACAGTTCAGAGTTGCAGAGGCGCTCACGGTTCTTCCGTATTTTACGCCCGCGGCTATACCGGGACTTTTTATCGGCTGTCTCATATCAAATGTGCTTGGCGGCGCGGTTATATGGGATATTGTTTTCGGAAGCATTGCGACGCTTATTGGAGCGGTCGGTACATATCTTCTCAGAAAATATAAGTGGCTTGCTCCGCTTCCGCCGATTTTAGCTAATACGGTTATTATTCCGTGGGTGCTGAAGTATGCTTACGGAAATGACGGCATGGTATGGTTTTTTATGCTTACTGTAGGAGGCGGCGAAATAATAGTATGCGGAGTGCTGGGAATGCTGCTGCTTTTTGCACTTAACAGATACAGACATCATATATTCAGAACATAAAAAAGGCTGTCGCTTCACGAAAATTATTCGTAAAGCGGCAGCCATTTTTTGTTATTTCCTGCGCTCTTATGCTGTACACAAGACCTGATAGCTCCCGGCTTGCGCAGGGGTTATTTGATTTCTGTTCTATTTCCATTGCTCGAAGAAATCCTCCAGCTTCACAAATGCTTTTGTGAGAACAGAGGCCTCCTCTTCGGTCAAATTTTTCATCACGCTTTCTATCATGGATTTGTGAAAATTTTTATGATGCCTGTAGGCGGAAAGACCCTTTTCTGTGAGTGAGGCATATACAATTCTTCTGTCCTTTGTGCTTCTGACGCGAAGGACATATCCTTTTTTTACAAGACCGTTCATTCCGATAGTAAGAGTACCCATAGTGACGCCTAATAGCTTTGAGATTGCGGTCATAGTTCTCGGCTCGTCAATTCCGACAGCTTCTATGATGTGCATGTCGGTAACGGAAATATCTTTAAATTCATCTGTAATAAGTGCTTTTTGTTCAATGTCCAAAATATCGTTAAACAGATTTACTAACAAATTATTTAATACTTCAAATGTATCCATTGGACTTACCTGTTCTTTCTGTATGTCAGTTGACTTAAAATGTAAAAAAATTTGATGCACAGGGCTGTTATAATTCTGATATGTACTTTTTATGCTGTAAACCCCAAACTCTTTAATATATAAACAGTATAAACGAAAAGTATCCTATTTGCAATCAAGGGTATTGAGAAAATAAACAGTAATAGGGTTTGCTTTTTTAGAATTTACGTAGTATCATAAATATATAATTAGTTCGCTATGAAAAAGGAGATAGTATGAAGTTCATTGCAATAGGAGAATTGATGTTAAGATTATCTCCGCCGAATTACGAAAAGATTGTTTCCACACACAGTTATGTGGTAAATTATGGCGGAGCAGAAGCAAATGTAGCGGTTTCTTTGGCAAATCTCGGGGTTGACAGCACATTTTTTACAGTTCTTCCCAATTCAGATATAGGCAAGTCTGCAATTAATTATTTTAAGGCAAATGATGTGCACACTAAGCATATCATCAAGGCTGACGGCAGAATGGGCGTATATTATCTTGAGGAGGGGGTTTCAGTAAGACCGGCTCAGGTTATATATGACAGAGCGGGTTCTGCGTTTGCCGAGTATGACTATAAGGATGTAGATTTTGAAAATATTTTAAAGGATTATGACTGGCTTCATCTGAGTGGAATTACTCCGGCGCTCTCTTACAACTGCCGCCGTCTTGTTGATAAGGCGGTAAAGACAGCAAAGAAGCTTGGACTGACTGTGAGCTTTGACCCTAATTTCAGAAGTACTCTTTGGTCTTTCAGTACTGCCAGAGATGTACTCAGCAAATATCTGCCTTATGTTGACGTTCTTATCGGAATTGAGCCTATTCATGTATATAATGAGGACGGAACAGATGTAAAGGACGGTTTGACAATGGATCCTTCTTTCAAGGATATGGACAGAGTTTTCAAGGCTATAGACGCTCAGTATCATATGAAGGCTATCGCCAGAACAGTGCGTTATGTCCATTCGGGAAGCAACAACTCTCTCAAGGCTTTCTTTTATACTAACGGGGAAACATATGAGAGCAAGACAATCACATTTGATATTGTGGACCGTGTCGGCGGCGGAGACGCTTTTTCTTCAGGTCTTATTTATGCACTCATGCAGAATGATATGAGTCCGGAAGATACGGTTAATTTTGCGGTTGCCTCCTCAGTAATGAAGCACGCGATCCGCGGCGATACAAATATTACAAGTGTAGACCAGATTAAGAGACTTATGAATAATTCTTCATTTGATGTTCAGAGATAAAGTTATTGCTGCGGTAAAAGGCATGCGGATTTCATTGTATTACATATTATGAGGCTGCTTTACACGATTTAAAATTAAATATAATTAAAAAAGAAGCTTTTGAGAACAGACAGATAAGTGTTCCCAAAAGCTTCTTTGATATATGCGGTCAGCAAGCCAAGTGAAAATGCCTGTATTTTCATTTGGCGACGGACACGATAATTATGTTTAATAGCGCAGCCTGCGTCTTCTGCCGTGTCGGCGCTGCCTCTGTACGCGTCTGACTTCGGAGCGTATATACAGCGCTATGAGTATTGCCGCGCCGACAGCAACAATTATCCATATATTAATGACAATACATTTCTTTTGTTTTAAATCAGAGTTACCCTCATTTGCTGCATACGGAAGGTTGCTTGATGCTGCAATATTTTCATCTGATGACAGTGTAAGATTGGCAGTTCCGACAATATTGTCTCCGTAGGTGAAGTTAAGGTGTGCGGTATATATTCCGTTTTCACTTGAGGTCTCATAGTTATCATCAATGTCAAGCGTAACATTTCCCACTGAAGCATCCTTTGGAAGAGTGAGTGTCGATGCTTTCAGGTTGAAATTGAGATTGTATTTATTAAATACCGATGACTGATAATAGCTGTCGCTTGAAAATAATGAGCTTATTGTGTTTCCTGAAGCCGTAATTTTTTTAAAGTTTGCGAATCCCCAGTCAAAAAGCGAACGGGTATCCTCAAAGCGCTCTTTATTTCCCGACTTAAAGCAAACGCATATAAGGCGCATGTCGTCTTTTTCGGCAAACGTGACAAGAGTGTAGCCGGCCTGGTCGGTAAAGCCTGTCTTTCCGCCCTTGCAGTATTCGTAATAGTATTCTCTGCCCTTGAGCATAAGATGACGGTGTCTGAAAATTCTTTCCTCACTTGTCTTGTTGGTAGGAGGAATAGTATATGTGGTAGATGTCGAATCAATATTTACAAATGTTGAATTGTTGTAGCAGCCCTTTGCTATCATAGCCATATCGTAGGCGGTTGTATAGTGGTTGTCATCGTGCAGTCCGCTGGCATTGCTGAAATGCGTGTTTATTGCACCGAGTTCTTTTGCGCGCTCGTTCATCAGGTCTGTGAATGCCGACAGAGAGCCGCTTACATGTTCCGCGAGACCGTAAGCAATCTCATTTGCAGAGTACAGAAGAAGTCCGTATAAAGCCTGTTCTACGGTGTACTGTTCCCCGGTTTTAGTGCCTAGATTTGAGTCCTCGTAGGTTACTGAATTTGTCGCCTCGCTTGAAAATGTTACTATCTCGTCAAGACTGCAGTTTTCGATAGTCAGAAGACCGGTCAAAATTTTTGTTGTACTTGCCGGATAGGCGCGGGCATGAGGATCCTTCTGATAGAGAATTGCTCCTGTGTCGGCGTCTATTAAGATTGCGCTCTGGGCGACGATATCCGGAGCTTCCGGCCATTCAAGAGAGGCGTCCTGAGACGTGCTCTGTGAAGTGCCGCTTTCGGAGTCTTCGGCGTATATATCCCCTCCCGACATAAAAACAGTGCCGATTACCGTGCTTAAAGTAAGTATAACGGCGGAAATCCGCTTAACAAATCTATTCATAAATTTACAGTCCTTTCAGCATAATCAAAAGTTATGTAACATATTATACAGCCCATTAGACGCCAAATCAATGGCGGTGTTCACAATACTTTCTAAAAACATCCGCGGATCCTGTAACGATTTTAAACACGGTAAATATCTTAAATGTGTGCGGCTTGACATTGAAAACATGGGTGTGATATACTGCTTCTGCTAAAATTTTAGTGTGGATTTTTCAAGTTAAATGTATGTATTTAATTTTTTTCGCCACACAATTATCCGTTTGGGTAATTGTGTGGTTTTTTTGTTCCTGTGGGTGAGAACAGCTGTTATATTAAAAGAAGAAAGGAATTATAAATATGAGTGATACTTTTATGAAGGAAAAGCCTGTATTGCCGCTGCTGACGTCAATGGCGCTTCCCATGGTTATTTCTATGCTTGTCAACTCTCTGTATAATATTGTTGACAGTTTTTTTGTGGCAAAGATAAGTGAGCAGGCTATGACTGCGCTGTCGCTGGTCTATCCGGTTCAGAATTTTATTAATGCCGCTGCAATTGGCTTCGGAGTCGGGATAAGCGCTTTGATTTCGCTTTATCTTGGGGCGGGAGATAAAAATAATGCCGATGCTGCGGCAACGCGCGGTTTGTTTCTCTCTGTTTTACACGGGATTATTATGACAATAGTGTGTATTGCAGTCATGCCGTTTTTTCTTAAAATGTTTACATCGGATGAAACAGTGATAGAGCTTGGCGTTGAGTATTCGACTATAGCGTTTATGTTCTCGGTTATAATAATGGCGGGGCTGGCGTTTGAAAAAATATTTCAGTCGGTAGGCAGGATGAAAGTGACAATGGCTGCGCTGCTTTGCGGGAGTATAACTAATATTATTTTAGACCCGGTATTAATTTTCGGAGTTGGATTTTTTCCGGAAATGGGTATTGCCGGAGCGGCGCTTGCAACCGGAATAGGTCAGGTTGCAACACTGGTAATTTATCTGGTTGTATATGTGACGCGTCCTATTATGATAAAAGTTGATAAAAAGTATATTTCTTTGAATAAAAAAATAGATTTAAAACTGTACGGAATAGGGATTCCTGCGGTATTAAATCTTGCGCTTCCGTCTCTGCTTATTTCATTTCTGAACGCAATTTTGGCAGCGTACTCTCAGAGCTACGTTGTCGTCCTGGGAATTTATTATAAATTGCAGACATTTCTATATCTTCCCGCAAACGGAATTGTTCAGGGTATGAGACCTTTGATTGGATATAATTTCGGAGCGGGTGAGCATAAAAGAGTCAGCAAAATATTTAATATTACGCTTTGCATGAACTGTATTATTATGGCTCTGGGAACGGCTGTGAGCCTTGCTGCGGCAGGTCAGCTTATAGGATTGTTTACGGATAATCCGCAGACTGTTGATATTGGCAGGACGGCTCTTCGCATCATAAGCGCCGGATTTATTGTATCTGCTGTATCTGTTACGGCATCGGGTGCGCTTGAGGGAATAGGCAAGGGAACGCAGTCGCTTATAATTTCTCTGTTCAGGTATATTTTAATTATAATACCTGCGGCATTTATTTTGTGCAGAGTTACAGGTGCGCAGGGGGTATGGAATGCTTTTTGGATAACTGAATTTATCACGGCGGTAATAGCTGCAGTTGTTTACAAAAAATCAGTAAGCGCCTCCAAAAGTAAAGTCTGACCTTGCCTGACATTATAATTTTAAAGCGCTTGTGCAAATGATAAAAGTTTACTATAATAAGTAATACTGCTTAAATTTACAGACATTTTAAATTTGCAGATTTTAAATATAAAAGTACAGTAATGGAGAAGAGTTATGAGACTTAGGAATGTTCCGGGTGCAAGAGAAGTTATGATTGAAAATCAGTATGTTTTTACTGAGCCTGAGGGTATGAACGGCACATGGCATGATATATTCGGCAACAGTAATCCTGTCCATATAGAAATCGGTATGGGAAAGGGAAGATTTATTACGGAGCTTGCCGGGATTAATCCTGACATTAATTATGTAGGTATAGAAAAGTATTCAAGCGTTCTTCTGAGAGCGGTGGAAAAACAGAATGAATTGCAGCTTCCGAATTTGAGATTTATAAGAATGGACGCGGAAAATATATGTGAGGTTTTTAATAAAGGCGAGGTTGACAAAATATATTTGAATTTTTCAGACCCGTGGCCGAAGGACAGACATGCCAAGAGACGTCTTACATCAAGACAGTTTTTTGAGAGGTACGGTAAAATTTTAAAGGACGGCGGGCATGTTGAGTTTAAGACGGACAACAGAATGCTGTTTGATTTTTCGGTGGATGAGGTTAAGCAGGCTGACGGATGGAGTCTTGAGGCTGTCACATATGATTTGCATAATGATAAGCAAATGTCGGCAGGTAATGTGATGACTGAGTACGAGGAACGGTTTTCGTCTCAGGGAAATCCTATTTGTAAATTGTCTGCCGTATTAGGGTAGCCGAAATATAAATGCGGCATATAATGAAATAAGAATATTTGCGGGGCTGATATTTTATGGGACGTCCTCCAAAATCACTTCAGCGACTATCTTATTCGTTATTCTGCCGCAGGAATATTAATAAGCGGATTGTTAAAATTAAAAGAAACTGGGATGAAATTTCAAGAATTATATGCGGACCCGGTGGGAAACATAAAAAATAAATAATAAAAAATAAAATTGTTCTAAATTAAAAACAAAAAAATACTTGCATTTTGTAAAATTATCTTATATAATAGCCCTTGTGTTCGAGAGAGCATACAAAATCAGATAAGCGCCGCTAGCTCAGTTGGTAGAGCACCTGACTCTTAATCAGGGTGTCCAGGGTTCGAACCCCTGGCGGCGCACTTGCAAAAGTCTTATGATTTGGTCATTGGAGCCAGGTTGTGGGGCTTTTATTTTTTTGCCGGCTATCAGATATGTACGGTTTGCCGGATGATATGATTTATTTCATAAGGGGGATTTATTGTGGGGATAAATATTTGGTATTTTCTTATATGTGCAGCCGAAATATATACAATATGTAACTATTATTCCATGTTTTTTGAGTACAGGTACGGAAAGATATTTGGGTCATCGTCAGCCGCATTATCATACATTATGCTTTTCACGGCTCAGAAATATGGACAGGCTGTTTTTCAGCTTTTGGTGTTTGCGGCGGTTAATATACTGATTTGCGCGTTCATTTATAAGGGAAGCTCAGCAGATATTTGTTTCCACGCAGTTTTGATGACAGCTTTAATATGTCTGTCTCATACGGCAGCTTTTTCGTTTTTGATGGAAATATTTTATATAATTAAAGGACGAAATATGTATTTTATCTCAGATATATCACTTAGCGCCGGCGTATTAATATTATATATTTTAGTAAAAATTATTGTAAAAACACAGAATAAAGTCGGAGCTTCTGAGGAAAAAGGAAAATATAAAAAACGGTCTGATAGCGCTGTTTTGCTGATGTGTGTTGTCCCTGCGATGTCCGTATTCGCATATATAGTTTTTCTTTCTGTATTTTTAAAAGAAAAATTATCGGAGCAGACATGGTTTATTGTTTTTATTTGTTCAGTTATATTTTTGGCAATAAACGTACTCATGGTTATTTTATACAGATATTTAAAATATATTATCGCTGACTTTTATGAGATGAAACTTAAATTCAAGAGCCAAATCGCAGAGTCTGATTATTACAGGGAGCTTTCACAGAGAAATGAAAGCCAGAAAATTATAGTGCATGACATTAAAAATCACCTGAATACTATCAGAGTGCTCAATGAGCAGGGAGAGACGGCGGAGATAAAAAAATATATCGACAGTCTTGTAGAGGCGTCTAAATTTCATAGAAAAGTCAGATACAGCGATAATATAGCGCTTAATTCCGTGCTCCAGAAGTATTTACAGTACTGTGAGGACAATAAGATAAATTTTCAGGTTGATATAGGAAATGAGAGTGTAGATTTTTTAAATTATGATGAAGTATCGGCGCTGTTCGGCAATCTGGTTGAAAACGCCGCGGAGGCAGCGTCAAAAGTAGAGCCTGAAAATTTAAGGTTTATTGATTTAAGCGTTAAATACAGAAGGGATGAGCACAGGACAGTAATTACCGTTCAGAATTCATGCTGTGTTAGACCGCTTTACGATGAGCACGGAGCAAGTATAACGAGTAAATGGGAAAAGGACAGTCATGGATACGGTACAAAAAGTATCACTAAAATAGTTAAAAAATATAACGGAAAAATAAGAAAATCATATATAGAGGCGGATAAAATTTTTTATGAGCAGATTTATATTGATAATAAGAAAGCAGTGAAAGCATGAGCATGCGGTGACTGCAATGGGGAGCTGTTTTCTGCATTTTCCATGTCTTTTCGGGCATAATAACCATATCCTGAAATGCGAAAGGAGGATATAAAGATGCGTCCGAGAAGAAAATATGACAAAGATGACAGTTATTTTACGGATGAGGATTATCTGATAAGCAGAAAAATGCTTGGCGATGATGATACCTTTGACGAAGATTATCTTGATATGGCAGACGCGGTCTCATCAAGCGACTGCACAGGTCTGGTTACAAACGGTCCCGGGCTTGAAGATGAGCTTAGCCATTACAGTCAGTTATATAAGTTCGGAACAAGTCCTGACGAATAATTTCTTATTTATTAAATTATAAACATTTTATAATAAATTTATTGCTGTAATTGACTGGCAAAGCGACATGTTATATTATAACAGCAAGTCGGATATCTGACGAGACGGACATGACCTGTCCGGTACATCCGGTATCCGGCTTTTTTTTGAGACTGTGAGGAGTGAGAATTGTACGGATATGTTGTGGTAAATAAGCCCGAGCTTAAATTCAGGGAATTTGATGTATACAGGTCATATTACTGCGGACTGTGTAAAATTTTGGGAGAGAAGTACGGTGTCTCAGGCAGAATTTCACTGAGCTATGATATGACATTTTTGATTATGCTGCTCTCGGGACTTTATGAGCCAAAGACAGAGTATTCCGAGGAGAGGTGCATTGTACATCCCGCTTCAAAGCATCCTGTCCGGTATAATGAGGTGACTGATTATGTCGCAGATATGAACATTCTTATGATGTATTATAAGTGTGTCGACGACTGGAAGGATGAACATAAATTTACAAGAAAAATACTGGCTGACAGTTATCACAAAAGAGTTGACAAAATAATAGAAAAGCACGGCAGGAAGGCGGATTTAATCCGCGGTATGCTCGACAGGCTTGCCGTACTTGAAAGTGATAACAGCAGCGATATTGACAAGGTTTCGCGGTGTTTCGGTGAAATTCTGTCGGCGGTGACGGCATGGCGCGATGATGAATGGCAGGAAAATCTTTCTAAGCTGGGATTTTTTCTCGGAAAATACATTTACATTCTCGACGCGTATGATGATTTGCAGACAGATATTAAGAAAAATAACTATAATATGCTAAAAGTTTATGCTCAAAACAGCGGTTTTGATGAATTTGTCGAAGGGATTTTAAACGGAGTTATGGCGGAGTGCGCAAGATATTTCGAGCGACTGCCGATTATACAGGATGCGGAAATTCTCAGAAATATAATCTATTCCGGAGTGTGGACGAGGTACGAGATTGCAAAGCACAGGCGGCAAAAAGAGGATCAGAGCAAATAAAATTTTAAATACAGGAGTGTTAAGGTGGCAGACCCATATCAGATATTAGGTGTATCAAGAGATGCATCGGACGAGGAAATTAAAAAAGCATACAGAACGTTAAGCCGTAAATATCATCCTGACGCTAACATAAATAATCCTAATAAGGATAAGGCTGAGGAAATGTTTAAGACTGTTCAGCAGGCATATAACCAGATTATGAAGGAAAAAGAATCGGGATACAGCTCAGCGGGCGGATATTCCGGTTACGGAGGTTATTCAGGCTACGGCTCTGCCGGAAGAAGCGCGGGAAACAGCGGCCGAGGATATGGCTATGACGGCGACAATCAGGGCACAGGTGAAAACCCGTATGGTGATTTCGGCGGTTTCTGGGGGTTTGGTCCATTTGGCTTCGGGGGATATTCTTACAGCGGCTACGGTCAGGACAATCCCGAAAATATGGGTGACGACGAGACAAGCCGTCATCTGAAGGCAGCGGTTAATTACATTAACAGCGGAGCTTACGAGGAGGCTATTAATGTTTTAAACGGAATTGATAACCGGGACAGCAGATGGTATTATTACAGCGCAAAGGCAAATTCGGGCGCGGGAAATACCGCTACGGCATTGGAACACGCAAAGCACGCGGTTGAACTGGACCCGGACAATATGGCATATCAGACGCTTTACAGGCAGCTTCAAAGCGGAGGACAGTGGTATAGCGGAAGGGGCAGGGAGTACGGCAGAACAACAATAAATCCGGGAGGCTACTGCATGTCGCTGCTGTGTTTAAATCTCTGCTGCAGTCCGTTCTGCGGAGTGAGATTTTGCTGATTAAATATAAAAAGTTAAAGGCACGGATTGAGTCAAGTGTAAATTTTTACAGAGATTTACAATATTGACTTATCCGTGCTTTTTGTTGTCTTATAGCGTGCGTTCCGTGTGAAAACTGATACTCGGACGTATTTTAAACGGTTATCTTGCAATGGACAAAATAATAACCCACAGCAATATAAATGTGATAAACAGGCAAAAAACTGTATATAAAGTAATAAGAGGGGTTAAAAAAGAGGACAGAGGTGCAAATTTTATCAAAAAACATGCAAATTTTTACATTATTATAAAAAGGCTATTTAAGTAGTTTATAATATAGAAGTCAGATAATGTGCGTGAAATTAATTTTTATTTTATTGCCTGAGAGTCTGAGGTGTAATTTTGAGAGGCGCGGAAAGGTAATTATTCTTACGAATCCGCGCCTCGCGAAAGAGTTCGCTTGCGAACTCTTTGTTTCTTCTGACAGTGTTTTTAATGCAGGTATTATAGAATTTATGAAAGGTGGAAGAGCGAATGAAAAAGTTATTTAAAAAATTAATGGTGCTGGGATTGTCGGCTGCGCTTGTCACGGGAAGCGCGCTTACAGTATTTGCAGAAAAAAATGATATTAGTGGAAATGCAGGAAACACAAAGTTTAATGGAACAGTTTATGCTGAGCCGTACAGTGCAGGGGCTTATATGTCTACCGATGAGGTTGCGGATTTATATATTGAGGATGGTTATACTAAGACGTACTGGGGTGAGGAATTTACCTTCAGTTCAACAAATGAACAGAGCACTTACACTGCGGCATCAAACAGAAGTTCAACAAATTACACGTATACGAGGGCAAATTTTATTGTGTGTTCAAACGACGGAGGTTACAATAAAATATTTGCTAATGTGAGCAGATAATTAAGCAGGCAGCTTGCGCCGTTCTGACGCAGGCTGCCTTTGACGCATAATAAGGAGGGGTTAAGCAGTGAAAGTAAGAAATCTGAGATTGATTGCGTTGGTTATACTCTCTGTCATATTCACGGTTTTAGGGGGATGCGGCGAGCAGGAGGATACGGGAATATTTGCGAAAGTGAAGAAAACGGAGTACGAAGAGGATGGAATTAAGTACATAAGAGAAGAGGGAAGCAGGGTAACGATAGCGTATCCGGTTATTGATGCCGGGCAATTTGAGGAATATGAAGAGGAACAGATTGCGTCATACTCGTCACTTGCAAGAGGAAGTGCAGACAGCGCCAGAGATTACGGATATTATTATATACACGGGATGGACTGGACGCAGGTATATACGGACGCGGCGATAGATAGAATAGAGTATACTTTTTATAACGGAAGGGCATATTTTTCAGATCAGTGTCTTGATGATATATCTGTCAGCAACGGAAATTATACAGGCAGAGCGGTGTCTGTCAGCCTGTCGGAGCAGTCGGATTTATACCTTAATATAGCGCTGGAGTTTAAGTCAACAGATAAGGAATATCAGAGCTACATGCAGACAAGTTTCAGCGAAAAAAAAGCAATGTCAGAGCTTCTTGAAAACGGAATTATAGAGGCGAAGCTGTACTATAAGGACGGAACACAGAGCAAGGAATATCTGAAAATTAAGACGTCAAGCGAGACCACATGGTGGAGCGGAAGTATATATCGTCTCATTGAAAAATAAAGGGGGTTAATTTAATGAAGCTTAACAAGAAGATATTGTTTCCGGCAGTGTTCACGGTATTTATAGCGGCAGTGATACTGATATATGTGTTCAGCCACAAAAATAAAGAGGCGGAAATTGCCATTAATTATGATAAGTTAAATGTGGGAGAAACAGAAGGGGACGATGCATCACAGAATTACTGGAACACGGACGAATCGCACATGGTTGCAGCTGCGGAGAACGGGTATTATTTTATGACTAACACCGGTTCGTATATTATGTACTTTGACATAGAGTCAAATGAGGTAATACCTGTCTGCGCAAAGGCTGACTGCGCTCACAACACTGAATCCTGCAACGCATATGTGGGAGATGAGAAAAAAGTGTCAGGCATCTACTATTATCAGGGATATCTTTACTATATGCCGGTAAAGAACGGAATGGCGGTGCTTACGCGAATGGATGCAAGCGGCGGAGACAGAAAGGAGATAGCTGAGCTGATTCCAAATGAAGGAAACAACAACTTTATCCAGCTTATGTTTCACGGGGACTGCGTGTACGTTTATGACTGCCTGAGCCATATTCATTCAAATGAGGAGTACACTGAGCATATATGGGAGGTTTCGTTAAACGACGGGAGCAAGAGAAGCATATATGAGATAACAGGTGTAAATTTAACTGTTAAGAATGTAAAGAGCTTCGGGGATAAGCTTTTCTTTATGGTGCAGCAGTCATGGGAAGAAAAGAAAGATGATGAAATAGGCATAGCGCGTGCCAAGAGCCTCGGGGTTTTCGCATACGATTATAACACTGATACGGTGGAGACAATAAGTGAGAACAATATAAACGACTACTATATAGTGCCGGAGGAGAACAGATTTTATTATTTTGTTACGGGAAGCGGTCTGTATGTGTCCGACTTGTCGGCAGGGGACGAAAAGCTGCTCATGAAATCCACCGATACTATGGATATGTGCAATCTCTCGTATGACGGAAAATATTTATATGTCACAAATGCCAAATGGATGAGTTATCTGACATTTGTTCTTGACCGTGATGAAACAAAATGTCTGGTTATGACTTTGGACGGTGAGATTGTCAATGAAATTGAGTGCACGGATTTTCTATCTTTGTATTTTGGCGATGACAGATATATGTTTGCGGAGATACCTGAGCAGAACGGTTTTGTCTGCATAGATAAAAGCGCGATAGAGACCGCAAAGGAGTGGACCAGTGTTAGCGAGACAGTAATAGATTTGATAGACAGGTAAGCTGAAATAAGAAGCAGTAAACGGGAGTGAGGAATTAGTCGGACGTCAATATGTTTATCGGTTCAAAGAAGATTATGTAGTCCGGAGGGGAGTGTTTATGAGACGTGTAAAAGTAAAATTAAGGGCGTGCATAATACTGACTGCTATGTGCATAGTTTTAACAGGCTGTAACGAGCAGGAGGACACGGGTATATTTGCGGAAGCAAAAAAAACAGAGTACGAGGAGGACGGAATTAAGTACATAAAAGAGGAGGGAAGCAGATTAACGATAGCATATCCGGTTATTGACGCCGGAAAGTTTGAGGGATATGAAGAGGAGCAGATTGCTTCATATCTGTCATCAAGCAGCGGAAGTGTGGGCAAAGTTGAAGATTACGGATATTATTATATAACCGGAATGGATTGGACGCAGGTATACACTGACGAATCGATAGAGAGAATAGAGTATACATTTTATAACGGCAGGGCATTTTTTTCAAATGAGTGTCTTAATGATATTTCGATGAGCAACGGAAATTATACAGGAAGGGCGGTGTCTGTCAGCCTGTCGGGGCAGTCAGATTTATATCTGAATATGGCGCTGGAGTTTAAGTCAACAGATAAAGAATACCAGAGCAACAGGCAGACTGGTTTCAGTGAGGAAAAAGCGTTTGCTGATATTCTTGAAAACGGGATTATAGGAGCGAAACTATACTATAAGGACGGAACGCAGAGACAGGAATATTTAAAAATAAAGACGTCAAGCGAGTCGAGATGGTCGAGTGGCAGTATATACCGTTTGGTTGAAAAATAGGGGGCTGATTGTATGGCAGAGTTAAAACGGATTTTCAGCTTAAAGAGGCTTTGCGTGCTTTTTTTGCTATGCGCTGTAAATATTGGACTTTTTCTGTATGGAAATCCACGGGAGACAGATGAGGAGAGAATAAGCAGAGATGCTGCCATGCATGCGGCTTATATTGAGAATTATCCCGGAAATATTGATGAGATAATCACAAATGCTGAGAGATTAAAGAAATACAGTATATTTACGCAGGCTGGAACATTTGCGTACAGCAACATTTTACAGACGTCGGAGGATTTTAAGCGTGTTGATAACGTAGTGGTGACAGAGGATGAGTATCTGGGCGTGGAAAAATTCGTTCAGTATTATTATATTTATTACATTGCGTTTGCGTTTGTATTGTTTGTTGTTTATGATTTATTTAAGTCGAGGGACAATGGCGTATGGCAGCTGGATTTCTGTGCAAAAAGAGGACGGGAATATCTTGCTGTCTGGCAGATGTTTATTATTTTTCTATCGTCATTTATTACACTTGCCGCTTTGTATTTTTCAACCTTTGCTGCCGCAATGCTCAGATTCGGAGGAATAAGCGATTTGGGCAATCCCATACAAAACATACAGATATTTGAGAAGTTTACTTATCCTCTGAGTAAGATACAGTATGTATTAATCTTATTCCTGGTTTCATGGGCTTCGCTGTGCTGCCTTGCGTTGATTTTATGGTCGGTGTTTATGGTATTCAGGTATAGAAACCACGGACTTGTTATCGTGCTGATATTTATCGGAGCAGAAATTTTAATTTACAGCAACATATCCATGCACAGCGCTTATAATGTTTTTCATTTTATTAATATTGTTAATATTGTAAGAATTAATGATATGATAAGCGGCTATCAAAACTGGGGTTTTAAGACATATGTTTTTTCAGTATCATCTGTCGTTATATTCAGCCTGTTTATAATAACGGCTGTCAGCTGTATGGCTGCTTTATTGAGAAGCGCCGACATGAGGCCTTACTGCAGCAGCAGAGGGGTACTGGATAAAATCAGCTCTTTTGTAAATCAAAATTATCAGAAAATATTTTCAAGGTCGGTTTCTGTTTTAATGGAACTGCACAAATTAATTATAACAAGCAAAGGCGTTTGGATTGTCTTAATAGTAATAATATCCGTATTCTATTTTTCTTCCAACGGAAAAATGAACTATACGGACGCGCAGCTTGAGAAAGACAAAATTTATCTTGAGCATGGAGGAAGTGATTTCTCGTACATTCGGAATATGGTCGACGAAAAGAGAAAAGAATTAGAAGCAGTTATGCAGCGGGTAAATGAATATACTGAGCTGAAAAATTCGGGGCAGGAAATTAATATCGGAGAATATGCCCAGGTGATGGAGACAATGCATCAAATATCAGCTGAGTATTCAAGTATGTCAGAGTACAGCGAAAAGCTGGATTATCTTGACGAATTAAAAACAAGCGCGGGTGCTGAGGGGTGGCTTATCTCAGACCGCGGCTGGCAGGAAATAATAGGGCAGAACGGTTATAACAGAGAGCTGATATTACTGATTATCTTGTCTGCGGGAGTTATGCTTATTATTTCGGAGGGTATCTCTATAGAATACAGGACAGGAATGTATTTTATGATTAATGCAGCCGCAAAAGGAAGAAAGCCGCTTAAGATAAGAAAAGCATGCGCAGGAATTATATTTACTGTCATATTGTTTTTAATTGTGTATGGAATAGATTTAATATTTATGTGGAAATACTATGGAATGCCTTACCTGGATGCGCCGCTTTGCAGTCTGACATTTGTCGGCGATATGCTGGGAAAGGGAATATATAAGCTTTCGCTTGCTCAGTATATAGTTAAAAATATAAGCATATGGGGATTTTTGTGTCTGGGGTTAGCGGTCAGATTGCTGCTTGTGCTTGCGGTTATGGCAAGCGCGATGGTAATATCCAATGTTATAAAAAAACAAAATAACAGAGGAGTAATACTTGTCGCGCTTGCGCTTGAAATATTTATTATTGTGCTTTTTTCGAGATTACTGGTATTTGTTTAGGTCATCCAGGCGCTCAAACAGAATATCAAACTGTACGGGGCCCATATCAAGAATAAATTTGTGAAAATTTTTCAGGTTAAAGCTGTCTCCCAGTTTTTCAGAGGCAGCTTTTTTGAGCTCCATAAAACCTACATAGCCGAGAACGTACTGGCAGTAGTTCGCGGGCTCGGAAATCATCTGCATATACATTTGTGAGGCAATGCTTCTGTCGGTGAAGCCGTACTGGCTGATAAAGCTGTAAACCTCGTTCTCGGTCCAGCCGAAATAGTTTACGCCTATGTCAACCTTGCCGTAAATGCACATTATAGCGGCATAATTTGCCTGCATCATTGAGTTTAAGGCGGCGTTTCCGGTGTCGGCATACTGGTAAGAAAGAGCTTCGCAGTAGGTAGCCCAGCCCTCGACATATCCGCCCGGCTCAATAAGATAGCGTATTAAGTCCGGATCAGAGTCGGCAAAATAGGTAATCTGATATAAATGTCCCGGAAAACCCTCATGTGCAAGAGTCGTGTAAATGTCTGAGCCGCTGCCGCTTCCCGGATTTATATAGATAGAGTTATTTGAGATATTGTCAATCTGAGGCGTGAAATACATTGCCGGACTGGCGTAATCCTGCAGCGCTTCCGTAATGTATTTTACATCGTAGTTTACATCAGGACCGGCAGGAAAATCATCAGCTATTTTCTGTTTTAAATCAGAAAGAATTTCCATAGGCTCCGTGAGCGAAAACCCGAAGGAGTCAAATTTGTCGGCAATCGTCGGGTCTTTTCTCATAAGTCCCTGGATTGTCAGAAGATTTTTTGTAATATATGAATCCAGCAGTTCGTCATACTCCTCAATAGTTTTATCCCAGCCCATTTCGGTGTCAATCAGATATTCAAAATATTTTTGACCGTTTGGATAATTGCACAGACCTCCGCTGTATTTTCCGGTGTCTTTAAGCTTTTCAAGTCCGTCGGCGAGAATTTCGTAACCCTTAATTACATGCTCGCTTACAGCCGTTTTATTTCGCTCTTTATAAGCATTTTTTTCTTCTTCTGACAATTCTGAAAATGAGTCCAGTTTTTCTTCAAAGGTAGTAATAAGGTAGCCGTCATTTGCGCTGTCAATAAAGGTACGGCATTGCTCGATGATTTGCCCGGCGAGGGAGCTCTCCATAAAATAGCCGTTTTCGCTGCGCAATGTTTCATAGTCGATAAGACTTGCGAAATATTCATCAGTGTCCTCGATAATTGAAAGATATTCGTCTATGTCTTTTAACTCGTTAAATGCGTATTCGGCATATATAATAGGAAGCTGTACCTGGATTCCCACTGTCGTCGACAGACTTGTATCAAAGAGATATAAGTCGCAGTATTCAAGCTCTGTCTCAAGGTATTTTTTCAGCTGGTCATAGGTTATCTGCTGGCTTGCCGAGAGCTGACTTCTGTCAAAGGAGCCAAGCGCGGTAAGGCAGTTTACTATGTCAGAGGTATCGTCAAGATTTTCGGTATTGTAACGGCCAAGTCCCTTTGTGTACTCAGTAATTCCGTAATTTTCGGGGTGCTGAAGATAGGAGTGAAGTGTCAGAGTATCAGAGCTGACGGTTTCGCGAAAAAGGCCGTCTGCAAATTCGGTAAATGCCGTATTTTCTTCAGATGTATAATTCTGAGTCTGACCGCTGTCGGAATTATTTTTTTGCCAGCTGCACCCTGCAAGCGATGAGACGCTTAGGGACAGGCACAGTAAAATAATCAGCAGGCGTTTAGTGATATTTTTCATTTTAACCTCCATTCCTGTAACTTTTTGTTAAAATCATGATTGTGTCAGGTGCAAGCAGGCATAAAGTTTAGTTTTGCGCTTTGCTCACGCTATTATACTATATTTTCAACAGTCGTGCAAAATGCGGCTCTTGATATATTAATTTACTTTTGTTACAATATTTTAATTAAATCAGGAAAGAGTGAGGAGGCTATGTATAATGCCACAGAATAAAGGACCATTTTATATGACGACGGCGATTGCCTACACGTCAGGCAAACCGCATATCGGAAACACTTATGAGATTGTGCTTGCGGACAGCATTGCAAGATATAAAAGACAGCAGGGATATGACGTGTTTTTCCAGACAGGCACAGACGAGCACGGACAAAAGATTGAGCTTAAGGCTGAGGAGGCCGGGATTACCCCTAAAGAATTTGTCGATAATGTGTCAGGCGAGATTAAGAGAATCTGGGATTTGATGAACACCTCTTATGATAAATTTATAAGAACAACTGATGAGGATCATGAGAAGCAGGTGCAGAAAATATTCAGAAAGCTGTATGAAAAGGGAGATATTTATAAGGGCGAGTACGAGGGAATGTACTGCACGCCATGCGAGTCATTTTTTACGGCGTCACAGCTGGTTGACGGGAAATGTCCTGACTGCGGCAGACCGTGTCAGCCTGCCAAGGAAGAGGCATATTTCTTTAAGATGAGCAAATATACAAATAAGCTTATCGAGCATATTGAAAAGCATCCTGAATTTATTCAGCCGGAGTCAAGAAAAAATGAGATGATGAATAACTTCCTCAAAGCGGGGCTTCAGGATTTGTGCGTATCGCGCTCATCGTTTAAGTGGGGCATTCCGGTGGATTTTGACGACCGCCATGTCATTTATGTGTGGATAGACGCGCTCACAAACTATATTACGGGACTCGGTTATGACGCCGACGGCGGCAGCAGTGAGATGTTTAAGAAATACTGGCCTGCTGACCTTCATTTAATCGGAAAGGATATTTTAAGGTTTCATACAATCTACTGGCCTATCATACTTATGGCGCTTGACCTGCCGCTTCCGAAGCAGATTTTCGGGCATCCGTGGCTTTTGCAGGGTGACGGCAAGATGAGCAAGTCTAAGGGAAATGTTATCTATGCGGACGACCTTGTAGATTTGTTCGGCGTCGATGCGGTGAGATATTTTGTACTTCATGAGATGCCTTTTGAGAATGACGGCGTGATTTCGTGGGAGCTTCTGGTTGAGCGTCTCAATTCGGAACTCGCGAATACTCTCGGCAATCTTGTGAACAGAACTATTGCGATGTCTGATAAATATTTTGACGGCAGCGTTGTAAAGACCGGCGCCGACACGACAGGTGCGGGAGAGGACGAAACTGGTGCAAGCCTTGATTTTGACGCTGATTTAAAAGCGGTTGTGACGGGAACAAGGGCAAGGGTTGAGGAGAAGATGAAAACGCTTCATGTTGCTGATGCGATAACCGAGATATTTGCACTGTTTAAGCGCTGCAACAAGTATATAGACGAGACAATGCCGTGGGCTCTCGCTAAGGATGAGTCAAAAAAGAAGCGCTTAAGCGAGGTGCTCTATAATCTTGTCGAGAGTATTACAATCGGAGCAAACCTGCTCACTCCGTTTATGCCTGAGACAGCAGAGAGAATTCTTAAGCAGCTCAATCCTGATAATCCGAAGGCTGAAGTAAGGGATTTTGATGATTTGGACAAGTTCGGTCTCAGAGAGAGCGGAATAAAGGTTACAGATAAGCCTGAGATTTTGTTTGCACGCCTTGATATGGAAGAAGTGTTAAAGAAGGCAGAGGAAATCCAGGAGGCACAGCGCACAGCAGATGATGCGGCAGCTTATCCTGAGGTTGAAAGGAAGCCTGAAATTACGATTGATGATTTCGATAAAATTCAGATACAGGTGGGTGAGGTATTAAAGTGCGAGCCCGTAAAGAAGGCTAAGAAGCTTCTGGTTTCGCAGATTCGTGTCGGCAATGAGATCAGACAGATAGTATCGGGAATTGCCGCATATTATAAGCCTGAGGAAATGGTTGGAAAGAAGGTAGCGGTTATCACAAATCTTAAGCCGTGCAAGCTCTGCGGAGTAGAATCTCAGGGAATGATACTTGCGGCGGGAGACGATGCGGGAAATCTTTCGGTTATGACTGTTGACAGGGATATTATCTCAGGAAGCGAAATATGCTGAAAAATCGGGGCATCCCCTCAAAATGAGCAGTCATCGGCGGACGACATATCAAAATAATAAATATATTTTACTAAACTGTCATATCGGAGGTGAGAAACCGATATGGCAGTTTTTATTCTATAGGAAAGTTTTCTTGGACTTCCTATAGAATAAAAATGCTCCGCAGGAGGCGCACAGATGCACCGGGTAAAATGATTTTAAAAAAATAGAAATAATATTCACACAAATTTTATTGCTTCTTCAGCAGAATATAATTTATATTTTACATTCTCTGTGTATTATATGACTCGTAAGTTTTGCCACGGCAAAACGGACAATATGTATGAATATAAAATTGAGGAAGGAAGATAGGGATGAGAAAAACAAAGAAGCTTGTGGGAAGAAATAAGCCGGCTAAGGCTATTGCAAAAAGAGTTGCGTGCGCTGCAACTGCAGGTATATTGTCAGTCGCAACGGTGATGCCGGCGTTTGCACAGGACGCTGCAATTCAGCCGCAGCAGGCGGACTATGGTTACTATGTTGATAACTATAAGAAAAATGGAGAGGATTCTGTAAAGGATACACTTGAAAATCCTGCCAACGGCGTGCTTTCACAGATGCTTGAAATTTTTACTCCGGGTACGGAATGGAACAACGGCACAATTCTCAATAAGGCGATGCATGAGATGAATATTGCCGAGACCGCGAAGATTAGAGACAACGCATCACAGGAGCAGCAGGTGCTTGCGTTTTATGATGATGTGCGTGACAAGAATTACAGCATGATTTCAGGACTTGGCAAGTATGCGGAGGAGTTTAAACAGGGCGTAAACGCTCAAAGCTATGTTATGAAGTCGTCCGAGTACAATGAGGCAAAGGCTGCGGGTAAGACAGAGGCTGATTTCGGAGACAATACGGATATATGGTCCGACGCAGTTCCGGAGGATGCTCAGACCAATAATTATACGGATGTACATAATGACTCACAGTGGGCATCGGCTACTGGAGACTATGCAGGTATCGTTAATCTGGTAGCGGCGTTGAGAGGCGGTGCAGCAAGCACGTCACCGGCAAAAAAATATTATAAATATATGAGACCGTTCCGCTGGTCAAGACTGGACGAGAACCTTTCAAAGGTGACAATTCTTTCGTCTCTCACGACTATGGAAAAGAGCGACCCAAGCAATGACGGCGGTTATCCGAGCGGACACACCAACGCCGCTTATCTCGCAGCCATAGCAATGGCTTACTCGGTACCTGAGCAGTATTCGGAGCTTATGCTCCGTGCAAGTGAGCTCGGATATGACAGAATTGTTGCGGGTATGCATTCATGCCTTGATGTTATCGGAGGAAGAATGACATCCACAGCTATCGCCGCATCTAATTTATATGATGCCGACAATGCGGAAGTAAAAGCCGCAGCTGTGGTATCCGGAGACAAGCTTGTCGGCAGTGACAGCACTGTTGAGGAAAAGTCCGACTATGAAGCTTATCAGCAGGATAAAGCGACATATCTTTACAGAATGACATATAATTTAAAGGAGAAAGGCTCTGATACGACAAAGGAAATGGTTGTTCCTAAGGGCGCAGAGGTGCTTCTTGAGTCAAGATACCCATATATGGACGCTGATCAGATAAGGTATGTGCTTTACACAACAGGAATTTCATCGGGTTATTCAGTTCTTGACGATGCAGAGGGCTGGGGCAGACTTAATCTTTTTGAGGCTGCTAACGGCTACGGAGCGTTTGTAACAGATGTAACGGCAGATATGGATGCCTCAAAGGGCGGCTTTAATGCGGCGGATAACTGGAAAAATGATATTTCAGGCGACGGCTCACTCACAAAGAAAGGAAGCGGTATGCTGGTACTGTCGGGGAATAACTCTTATACGGGAACTACAACAGTTGAAGAGGGAAGTATCCGCGCTGACTATGCAACAGCATTCGGCAACGGAAATGTTGTTAATAACAGCACGATTACAGAGAATACAGAAGATACTTTAAAGATAAACGGAGATTACACACAGAGCAAAAACGGAGTTCTTGAGCTTACAGTATCTAATGAAAATGATTTTGTGGATATTTCGGGAAATGCATCGTTTGGAGGAAAGCTTGTATTAAATCTTGACAACTATATCCCTGAAACGGATACGGAAATTTTAAAGTGTGCGTCAGTTGTATCACAGTTTGATGAGATTGAAATAAACGCACCTGAAGGCTTTACGGGCAGTCTTGTGTATACGGACAGCGGTTTGAATATCAGCTTTGACACGGCTTCAAATGATATAAACAATGGAAATGCTTCTCCAAACACAGGTGACACATCAGCAAATATTTTTGTGTTCGCGGCGTTTGTTCTCTCTCTGGCAGGTATTTTATCAGCGGCTTATGTAAATAAGAACAGAGAGGAAATCTGAATTAAAAGAAATTTAAAAATTATAAGCGGCACTGGGAAATCAGTTCTGAGAGTAAAATCCGGCAGCAGGTCTGCCGGATTTTTTGGTTGCTGAAAACCATGCGGACAGGTATAATGTGCACAGAGTGCACATTATACTGCGCATTAATTTTTGCGTTTACCGCAAAAATTAGAGCGCTTAAAATCCGCCGGAGGCTCCATGTCTGCCTTGCAGACATGGTATAATAGCGTCAGCAAGCTGACGCATGCAAGTTTGCAAAGCAAACTTGTTTATGGGCAAAAAGCTGCCCAAAACTATGGTATAATGTGCACAGAGTGCACATTATACCTGCGCATTAATTTTTGCGTTCACCGCAAAAATTAGAGCGCTTGAAATCAGCAGGACTATGGAGGATTTGGACTTGAAGATATTTGAGACACATGCGCATTATGACGACGAGGCATTTTCGCAGGACAGAGATGAGCTGCTTGAGGGAATGCTGTCGCCGGAGGGGGCGCTTGACTATATTATAAATGTTGGGGCAAGTCTTGAGGGGTGCAAAAAATCTCTTGAGTTTGCGGACAGGTATGAGAGAGTGTATGCTGCTGTCGGGATTCATCCGGAGGAGGTCGATTCTCTTACAAGGCAGGATATAGATTGGATTGTAAAACAGGCTTCTGATAATAAAAAGATAGTTGCAATCGGGGAAATCGGGCTTGATTACCATTATCCCGAGCCGGAGAAGGAAGTTCAGAAAAATTGGTTCAGGCAGCAGCTTCAGGCGGCGCGTGAGGTGAAAAAGCCTGTAATTATACACTCAAGAGAGGCGTGTGCGGACACCTTAGAGTGCATGAAACGGGAGCGGGCTGATGAGACGGGCGGCGTTATTCACTGCTATTCGTATACCAAAGAGGCGGCAGAGCAGTTCCTTGATATGGGCTTTTTTATTGGAGTAGGAGGAGTTGTCACGTTTAAAAACGCCAGGAAGCTTGTTGAAACAGTTGAGGCAGTGCCGCTTTCAAGAATTCTGCTGGAGACGGACAGTCCGTATATGGCACCTGAGCCGCATCGCGGCACGAGAAATGACAGCAGGAATATTGCGTTTGTCGCTGAAAAAATAGCGCAAATTAAGGGTGTATCTGCTCAGGAGGTTATTGACACAGCTAATGAAAACGCAAGGAAGCTGTTTTTTGGCAAATAGAAATCAGAAAATTAACGCAAAATTGTAGACGGATAAAAATTATTTAAACATAATTAAAAGTAATGAGGAGCAGCAGGAATGGCACAGAGGTTTGAAAATGTAAAGCATCTTGGAAATCCTACCAATACGATAGAAGTACTTCAAAAGTACGGATTTTCTTTTCAGAAGAAATATGGTCAGAATTTTTTGATTGATGAGAATATTGTGCGCAAAATTGTCCGGGAGGCGGGAGTTACAGCCGATGATTTTGTACTTGAAATAGGTCCGGGCATAGGCACAATGACACAGATTTTGTGTGAGGAGGCACGGGAAGTTGTAGCGGTTGAGATTGATAAGAAGCTCATACCCATTCTTGAGAATGATACTCTTAAATTTTATGACAATGTTACAGTAATAAATGAGGATGTGCTCAAGCTTGACATTGCAAAGCTGGCTGAGGAGAGAAACAGCGGCAGACCTATTAAGGTTGTGGCAAATCTGCCGTATTATATAACAACTCCTATTATAATGGGGCTTTTTGAGAGCGGTGTGCCTCTCTCAAGCGTTACCGTTATGGTGCAGAAGGAGGTTGCCGACAGGATGCAGGTTGGTCCCGGAACCAAGGATTACGGCGCGCTTTCTCTCGCTGTGCAGTATTATGCTAAGCCACAGGTTGTGCTCACTGTTCCGGCAAGCTGTTTTATGCCGCGCCCGAATGTGGATTCGGCAGTAATAAGACTTTCACGTTATGAAAAACCGCCGGTGCAGGTCTGTGATGAAAAGCTCATGTTTGGAATTATTCGAGCTTCATTTAATCAGAGAAGAAAAACTATGACTAACAGCGTGTGCGGATGTACAGAGCTTGGAATATCTAAAGAACAGCTTGCCGCTGCGCTTGAAAAGTGCGGACTTCCGACTGCGGTGAGAGGCGAGGCTCTAACGCTTGAGCAGTTTGCCGAGCTTGTCAACGCTCTGAAATCGTGACGGAGCGCAGAGGGGCGGCTTGTGCCGCAAGCTTGATATGTGCAGAAGACAGCACAGAAATGAGGATGATTATGAAAGAGACAATAAGGGAGTCAAGCAATCTGACAACACTTTGTTATATCGAGAAGGACGGAAGGTATCTTATGATGCACCGCATATCAAAGAAAAACGACGCCAATAAGGGAAAATGGATTGGCGTGGGAGGACATTTTATCGAGGGAGAAAGCCCGGAGGAATGTATGATACGCGAGGTTAAGGAGGAGACGGGGTTAAAGGTTACGTCATTTCGTTTTCGCGGAATTGTTACCTTTATTTTAAGGGATTGGGGCTGTGAATACATGCATTTGTTCACGGTTGACGGCTTTGAGGGAGATTCGGAAAATCTGCCCGAATGTTCAGAGGGTGTTCTTGAGTGGGTGCCGTTTGATGAGATTGAAAAATTAAATCTCTGGGAGGGAGACAGGATTTTTCTGCGTCTGCTGAGGGAAGACAGAGAGTTTTTCTCTCTTAAACTGGAATATGACAAGGACAGGCTGGTGGAAAGCAGACTATCGCTATATTAAATATCGGATAAATTCTATTTAAAGATGTAGTTTAACCAGTCAGTAAGTTCCTGCCATGAGCTAAAATTCATTGATATAGCGTTATTTTTTATACCGTCTATCCAAATTAAATTTATAATAACTGCAGCTATTGCAATAGCCAGAATGCCTGTTTTGCAGATTGCAATTAAAATACCTGTAATATTCAGCTTCTGGGGCGAAAATATTTTTCCAAATAATGCACCCAACGGCAATGCAAACAGACACAGTATATCACAGAACAGGCGGCAGCTGTATCCAAAACCCATCCACCATGCCCACCATGAAGAAATAATGTATGTGTTTAAAATAAATACAGTCCATATCATTGTTCTGAATTCCTTTAATTCTTTTCTGAAAATTAAAAGACAAATCATGCTTATAAGCAAAATAGGACAAAAAATAAACAGTCCCTTTGCGTCGCTGAATAAAACGTATGTTATTTTAGGGTTATTCCAGTAATAAAATTCTTCGTTGCCGTAAGAATTTATAATAAAATGCCCTGATTGTATTTTCCAATATACTGCTTGAGGCAAAAAAGCAATAAGTATTCCTAAAATTTGATAAATTAATATTTTAAAATTAAATATTTTTCTTAAGCGCAGTTTTAATATCTTAAAATTTGTGACATCATATAAGAAATATACAAGTAAAAAAATTGCATTGGTATTTCTTATTAATATAATTAAGCCGGCTAAAAAACCTAATATAAAACTGGTAAAGATTTTTTTATGAGTACTGGTGTTTTTATTTAATATATTTTTATCATAATAAATTACATAGTTAAGTGAGGCTGAGCATATTGCAAAGCTATATACGTGAGAATAGCTGCAATCATATGTTGAATAATATAACAGCATGGTTCCAAAAGAAACTGAAAAGACAGTAAACATTGCAGAAATCCAATTATAACGCTTAACAATAATATTATATATAAAAAAGCACCCAAGAAAATTGTAAAATACTGCTGAAATATATACTGCTGCATTGTAGAAAAATGAATAGCCGTCACACATTTCGGGAGATGTTATCAGTGTAATTAAATGAGCGATAAGAAAAAACGGCATCTGAAGAAGTGCTGTTCCGATAGGATACTTGTTAACAGCACTAAAATCATGTGTTATAAAAATATCAATTAAATATTGATAATAAGAACGGCCGTCTCCCTGTATAAAATTTGTAATTTGACTATATTTACAAAAATAAAAAACAGAAAGAGTAAGTAAAAGTATTACTAATGGGATATATTGTTTTTTGTTACTGCTCGTTTCTATCATTGTTTATATACCTTGTTTATTATATTTTATATGTTTATTGGTATTTTAATTATTCAAATAAAATGCCAAGTTCAGCTATTGGCCAGTACGCATTTTCTTCAGACATATAAGTAAGTTTTAAATATTTTAGCTCTATGCCTTCATTAAATTTATACTTAATCAGAGAGTGTTCATTCTCTATTTCCAATTCTATATTATAAATATTATTCCATGTATTCCCGTCCGAGGAATATAAAAATTCAATGTTTTCTAATGGCTGTGCATTCAAGCTGTTCGTATAATTAATATATATACCTGAGACAAATTTTTCTTGTGTTAATTCTATTTTAATATGGTCTTCGCCTTTTTTTCTTTTATCTAACAGCCCCCAAACAGTTTTTAAATCGTTGTCTAATACCATACGTATATTGTAATTTTCATTTTGGGATTCGATTCTTCTGATATAAAAATTGCTTGTATAATCCCACTTGCCGTTTATTTTATATAAATATAAAATGACTGCTATAATAAATATAATTAATAAAAAAAGCCAATTTAAAAGAAATTTAATTTGGATTTTATTCTCTTTTTTTGTTTTCAATTTGGTCTCCGAATAAATTAATTTATGTAATAATTTTTAAGTTTTATTTCTTTAAATATTATATACATAACTGTCAAAATTAGCAATTTAAAAATAAGACATATGTGAGTAATATTTGCCTCCCTTTCGGCATAATCTTGCAGTGGGCATGTTAGCTGAAAGGAAGGCTTGTTTTAATGAATGAATATAAGAGACTGGTATCATACATTTATGCGTATCCGGGAGGTGTAAGGGAAAAGAATGTAGGCTTTGCAAAGGCGGAGGTACGCGGCGGGAAGTTTATGCTTCAGGTATCGCTGAGAGGAGTATATACGGACGCGCCAGAGTATATGGACATATTTTTTATGGTTGAAAAGGACTCGGCGTCTCCGGGAAAATACAGCCTGCTGCCTGTC
Source organism: uncultured Lachnospira sp. (assembly GCA_944381165.1). Lineage (GTDB taxonomy): Bacteria > Bacillota > Clostridia > Lachnospirales > Lachnospiraceae > Lachnospira. The sequence continues at coordinate 43,039 of CALWKC010000020.1, forward strand.
GGAAATGTTCTTGTAAAGGCGGGGCTTGGAATGTTTAACGGAATTTATAATCCGGACAATATCGAATCCTCAGGATATACATTTTATGATATTTGCGGGATTGCAGCGGCAAAGTCGGACGACAGATTTTATATGCTTTTCAGTATGTGGGATGATGATGAGGTAAAATCTGACAAAGTTGTATTTCTTCCAAAAGGGTATAAAAGGAGCGAGTCACCAGAGGAAACTCCTGAGCCTCAGGAAAGTCAGGATATGGAGACTGATAACACAGCTGTGCCGTCCGGCGCACAAAATACGGCAGAAAGCTCAGAAACTGCTGACGGCAAACAAGGTGCGGAGTCGGAGCGCAATATGCCAGATGAGCAGGTAGATATAAGTGCATCGACGGATACAGCGAAGTCGGAAAACATCCCGAAGGAGCGGGGGGAGCATGAGGCACGGGAAGAGTCCGGCGCACAGGTTATGGCGGCGGAATGTGCGGCTGTGGCTGAAAAAGAGCCTGAACAGACATATCAGAATAAAGAGAATTGCGGATATGACAAGAGCGGATCAGATACAGACATGAGTTCTGATTTGATAGAAAGGCTGTTTGAAAACGCAGATTTTATAAACGCTTTTGATGATGATTATTATTACGACTGTATTGAGGTCACGCCTGAAATACTCAAGACACTTCCTATAGAAGATGAGGTTATTGTAAATAACAGCTTTCTGATACATGGATTTTATAATTTTAAGCATCTTCTGTTCGGAAAAGTGCGTGAAAATGAAAATCATACGAAGTATTTTATCGGAGTTCCGGGAATGTACTGCAACAGAGAGCGGTTTATGGCCTCTATGTTCGGCTTTGACAATTTTAAGAAGAGCCACAGAAGCGATTTTGCCAATCCTTATTTTGGATATTGGTATCAGGAATTCTAGCATGGCTTTAGGGCAGAGGAATAGATTAAAAAATTATTATGATATATATGTGAAGCGAAGATGGTCGCGCCAGTTGTTGTTTATTTTCGCATAGGCGTAGGCTGTACCCTCGCTCAGAAAACCCATTGTCTTAGCGAGCTGTATTGACGGGGTATTGTCAGGGAGAATGTAAGCCTCTATGCGGTGCATTCCGCATTCAGTAACCATAATTTTCAGAGATAAGGTAAGCATTCTCCTGCCATATCCCATATGTCTGAAAGCCTCGTCGATTTTATAGCCTATAATACAGCTTTTCATGTTAGTTCTAATGTCAGTGAAAGACACGCTGCCTATAATTTTATCCGATACGCTGTAATCATAAAGAAAAAATCGGATATGTTTTCCCTGCAGGCAGGATGAATATTCGGCTTTCAGAAGATTATATATAAATGTATAGGTGTAAAAATTTGACGGCTTGTCCGTCTCATATTTCTCAAATGATTCTTTATTTCTCTTATAAAAATCAAGGACCTCGCCGGTATGGCTGGTATCAAGCACCTTGAGGGCGAGGCTGTCGGAATGATATTCAAACTTCATTATAATACCCTTATCTGCATATTTTTTTGTAAGTTTATTTCTTACTGTTTCTCAGCTCTCTGAAAAAATCTGACAGCATTCTGCTGCACACATCGCCAAGTACTCCGCGTGTGACACTGCAAACGTGATTAAACTGAGGCATTTCAAGTATATTTAATATTGAGCCGGCGCACCCGGCTTTGGGATTCATAGAGCCTATAACGACACGGGGAATTCTCGACTGTACAATGGCTCCGGCGCACATCTGGCACGGCTCAAGTGTAATGTAGATTGTACATTCCTCAAGGCGCCAGTCGCCGATAATTTTGCACGCCTTTTTAATGGCTGTAATTTCTGCGTGACCGAGAGCTGTTTTGTCTGTGTTGCGCCTGTTATAGCCTCTTCCTATAATTCTGCCTTCATGAACGATTACGCAGCCTATCGGCACTTCGTTTAATTTATATGCCTTTTTAGCCTGAGCGACTGCAGCTTTCATATATTTTATATCTGCATCAGCCTGTTCGGGCGTAATTATATTTGTCCCTAACTGTCTCATATATGTCCTCATTTCCTTCGTAGTAAGAAAAGAATGAATAAAATAATTGTATACTAAACACTGGAATAATACAAGAACACTGTCAGCCCAGCGCTGAAAGGTAAATTTCATATTCCACCAACTAAAAAAGTTGAATGTTTATATTTTGAGCATTTCCACATGGTGCTGGAAATGCGGTTCTTTTATCCACATCTCATAGACCAGATATTCTGGTTTTAACTGCTGTTTCCGAAGGCTTTCCAATAGTTCCGCTGATATTTTCTTTATGGTGTATTTTAATTCCTTTACACCCCTGTCTCCCTTTTCATACATCGGCATCAGAATGTCCGCTATCTGTGTGATTAGATAATGATTTTTCATTGCATTGTAATCTAGACTGTTTGCATGAGTTATCATATATATGTGGTTTTTCTGGATATTGAATCACTCATTCTCTATCAGCCATTTTTTTCTTCCTGTTTCCACCATTTCTTCCGCCACATCTTCATATATTTTCGTGCTGCTCAGCCATGTGAACTGTTGATATAGCTTTCCTGACCTCTCTATCTTCAATTCCAACACATGTAATGGATGTTTTTTATACTCTAACCCATTTACCCATCTTATTTGTAGTTTTTGCTTCATATTCGGTTTTCTACGATGTTAGTTTTTTATTGCACGTTTTTCAGCTCTTGTCATTAAAAGACTCCTTTGTGAAAAAGTTTTTCTTTTATTTTACTATTCCACAAAGGATATGCCTATATTTATTGTGAAAAATATTTATCTTTCATAGCTGCATGTTATTTTTTGCCGATTATAACAACATGATTACTCGCTCCTAAAATCGACTGTTCACGGCACACACTATAATGATAATCGCACCAGATTCTGAACTGGTTTTTATCCCAGCTGTCTGCCTTTTTTGATAAAAGAGGTGTTAAACCATCTTGTGCGAAGTGGTCTGCAATTTCTAATCCATATCTTTGATAAATCTGCTCCATCTCATCTTTTGATGAATAGTATGTATCTGTCCAGAAGCACTTCTCATCATCATGCTTCAACACCCCAGTTTCAATAAGTTGTTTTGCCAAGTGTTCATCTAAATATTTTTCATTACTCGTAGCAATATATTGAAAAACATAGTATCTTGGAATGTATGCAGTAATCAAAAGTCCACCTTTCCTTAACACTCTTAGACATTCCTTCATACATTTTTCTCTCTGCTCCTCTGTAATCAAATGATAAAATGGTCCCATGTTAAGAACAATATCAAATGAATCATCTGCAAAACAGGACATATCCGTTGCATCTAAAACAGCTGTATTCATATTATAATTTTTATTGGTAAGGGTTTGATTGATAATCTTTATATGTCTTGGTGTAATATCTGTAGCAGTTACATCGTGCCCCTTATCTGCAAGCCAGAAAGCATAAATTCCTGTTCCTGCTGCACAATCTAATATTTTACTATTGGCACCAATAATCTCATCCAAAACCCTTGTAGTTGTTATAAATTCAATTTTTCTTGCATTATTTGTAGTCAAACGATTTTCCTCTTTGTAATTGTAGTAACTATCAACAACATAATTCATCACTAATTCCTCCGATTCTATTATTTTTATGTATAAAAAAAGCTACCCTCCTTAAACTTACTTTAAGGACGATAGCTGATAGCTTCGTGTTACCACCTTAATTCATCTATATCTCGCAATACAGACCTTAGCAAGTACAGAAATCTCTTTCGATACTCTGACGCTGTAATGGGCGTTCCCAGTGTAGCCTAATGAATATGCCAATCGGTACACAGCTCCAAGACTGGTTCAATATTTCTTCAATAGAATTTTCCACCAAGTAATTCCTCTCTGTGATATCCAAAATATTTACTATCTCTCTTCATCGCTTTTTACTAGAATAGATTCATATATCTTTTTTGTCAAGACAAGATTTATAGTTTCCTTGCCTTTATACAAAATGAAAGTAGCATCATTCCTGCTTTTTTGGTTTTTGGATCAATCTCTCCAGTTGCATTTAACGAATCTTCATTTGTTTCTTCTACAAATTTCATGGAGATATGAGCCAGAAACGCCATACACAGGGTAATATAAAAATTTAAGGCATTGATTGCCGTCAGTTTTTGTACACGAAAGTTTTCAAACTGAAACATTTGTTTTTTACAGCGGAAATATTCCTCTATGCGCCATCTGGAAAAGTATGTCTTTGCCACACTTACCACATCTTCTTTGCAGCGTATCTGCTTATTGGTTGCAAGCATCATGGGATGTTCGGTAATGCCATAAACCAGCACCAGGTAAATATCTTTCTTTGAAGCAGTGATATGTACTTTGACATGGGAAAAGTAAGCGTCGTGCTTTTTGCCTTTGTAGATAAGAGGCGTTTTGATATTCCCTTTCCGCTGATTTCTGAGCTGGGTGGCAGGAACCCATTTGCCGTGGAAGAACAGCTTTCTCCTTGCGGTAAGCCGGATCACGTAGTCCTGTTCCAATTCATCAAGCTTCAGGAACATTTTGTTGTCATCGTAACCTCTGTCCATGACAAAGGTTGCTTTTTTAAAGAGAGCAGCCCCACGCTCTATTGCCGAAAAAGTAATATCGTTTGTCGAGGTAAAATGCTTCTCTTTTGAAGAATGGATTTTCGAGAAAAAGCTGACGGGATGGTTGTTTTTGGTGAGGACACAGGCCTCTGTCACATGATAGCTTTTTTCTTAAACGGTTTTAGAGAAAGTGCTTTTAGAGCCATCCCTGACAAGATCGAGAGACACAAATTTTATACCATCCGGTTTGATAATATCACTGTCATCGATATGGATGACAGGCTGGTCAGGCACCAATTTGCGGATCTGTAATAAATAGGAGCGCAGGGCATTGGGATCCGTCCCCTTGTTTAAATGCCTGGTAAGACGTTCCACGGAATTGATCTTCTTTGTCTGCTCATGGAGCTGATCAACGATGTCGGTAAGAAGGCAGCTGCCAGAAGCAAGAATGCCATAAGTCATGTCAGCGGTAAATTTTTTCTCCGGTTTGGAAAGCTTCCTGGAAATTTTATTTGAAAAAGATAAAATTTCCCTTTTCATTTGATATGTATTTGATGTAAAATTAACCATAAGGAATCCTCTTTCTTTTTTGTTTAGTAAGGTTTTTGGTTGATAGCTTAATTTTACATCAAAAAGGAACAGGATTCCTTATATTTTTGGCATTTTTTGAAAGTTGTGGATAACAGGATATGGCAGATTTGCCTGGTGGGGATAATTCTGCGGAAACTCAAGAAGTTTATTATCTATTGACACTGTTAGAGGGATTTGGCATAATAGTAATATTGCTAATAGCAACATATAGGAGAAGCGTATGGATAATATAATACTCGGTCTTTTACTGTTGAACAGCAGAACAATTTATCAGTTGCGTGAAAGAATAAATAAAGGGCTTAATATGATGTATAGCAGCAGTATGGGAAGTATACAGGCTGCTATAAAGAAATTGCTTAATTGTGGATATATTCAGTATGAAGAAGCTGTTGAAAATGGGAAATATAAAAAAATTTATTCAATAACGGATAGTGGGAAACAGAATTTTATTGAGTGGGTATCCACGCCAATGGAAATACAGAGTAGCAAAAATCCTGAATTGGCTAAATTATATTTTATGGGTTTTTCAACAAAAGAAAAGCGTGAGGGAGGATTACAAGAGTATATTTCAAAGTTAAAAGAACAGTATGATGTGTTGAATGCCATTTGTAAGGAAGCAGAAAATGTCAAAGTTTCTGATAATAATAAGGACATTCTCCATTATCAGCTTGCCGCAGCTCGATATGGCAAAGATTTTATGAAATTCAATATCGAGTGGTATCAAAAACTTCTTGATGAAATGAGAGGAAACAAGATATGAAATCAATAAAGTTAGCTAATTCGCCAATTGCATATTTTATCAGTGGAACAGATCATACTGAATGGATACTTTTTATTCACGCCGCTTTTGTTAATCATAATATGTTCAAATCACAGTTTGAGTATTTTCACAACAAATATAATATTTTGACTATTGACATTATTGGTCATGGGCAGTCAACGGATACCAAAAAAGGAGATGGCATAAATAAGATGTCAGAATGGATATTCGACATCTTAAAGGTAGAAAATATTGAAAAAGTACACATTGTCGGCGTTTCATTAGGAGCAGTACTGGCACAGGATTTTGCTAATCATCATCCAAACTCAGTAAGCTCATTGGCGTGCTTTGGAGGATATGACATTAATAATTTTGATATTAAAATGCAAAAGAAAAATGGTGCGAAACAGATGGCGATGATGTTGAGAGCCCTCTTTTCGGTCAAGTGGTTTGCAAAAGAAAACAAGAAAATTTCTGCGTATACTTTACAGGCGCAAGATGAGTTTTTTGATATGAACATACTTTTTCCAAAAAAGTCATTTATGTTTCTGGCAACGCTCAATAGTATGATAAATAAGTATAAAACTGGAAAACGAAATTACCCTTTGTTGATTGGATGTGGAGGCTTTGATATTCCAATGGAATTAGAGGCAGTAAAGCAATGGAAAATAAGTGAGCCAAATTGTAGGGTAGTCATTTTTGAAAATGCAGGGCACTGTGTCAATATGGATGTGCCACGGGAGTTTAATGAAACTATGGAGGATTTTTGGACAAGTGCAGAATAAAGAGACTGATTGTAAATTTGTATTATGTCCTATTTGCGGTAATAAAACTCGTGACAGAATTAGAGAAGATACCGTATTGAAGAACTATCCTCTCTACTGTCCTAAATGCAAACGGGAAACTTTAATCAATGCGAAAGAATTACATATAACTGTCATCAAAGAGCCAGACGCACAGACGCAGAGCCGATGAAATTGTGGGACATTTCACAGCTCATCGGCTCTTTCTTTTCGGATAGTGCTAATCAGTCCGCCATATAAAAAAACGGAGTTTTGACGGACTGTATTTATCAGGTTTGCCCTTGCCAAAGGTGCGATCACCTACGGTATGGAGCTGATTCTTGCTCTGTTCAATATCGTACAAGGTACGATTACAACCATTATGAACGCCGCAGGCTTCGACTCGCCGCAGCAGACAACGCCCCCGGCGGAAATGGTAACGACAATCGAGGACTGCGGCTTTTTCAAGAATATTCCGCTATGGGCGGTAACGCTTATCGGCGGTCTTTTTATTACAGTCCTTTCCTTCATAATGATTATGAGCGTATATGGGCGTTTCTTTAAGCTGTATATGTATACGGCGCTTGCCCCGATTCCGCTTTCGACCTTTGCGGGAGAACCGTGGCAGAATGTGGGTAAGTCATTTATCAAGAGCTACTGTTCAGTTTTGCTTGAAGGTGCGGTCATCGAGCTTTCCGGCATTATCTTCTCGGTGTTCGCTTCATTGCCGCCTGTTGTGGATACAAGTGCGGCAGCCGTTACGCAGGTGCGGGCATATATCGGAGAGCTTGTCTTTAATATGTTGGTTTTCGTGGGTTCAGTTAAGATGAGCGACCGCATTATCCGAGAAATGATGGGATTGTAGTAAAAATTTAGGTGTAAATGCACCTAAGTTTCAAGTGAGTGCTTGATATTTTGCAAAAACGGTGGCATACTATACTTGAAAGTTTGGGTAAAACACCCGTAAGTTTTAAGCAACCGGAGGACTACAATGCAGAATATTATTAAGCGTGACGAATATCTTAGCAGAATTATTGACAGAAAGGAAAATGGACTGATTAAGGTTATTACCGGTATCAGAAGATGCGGAAAGAGCTTTCTCCTGTTCAATCTGTTTTATGATTATCTGATTGCAAGCGGAGTAAAAGATGAACAGATTATTACGCTTGCCCTGGATGATGATATCTTTGTAAAATACCGTGATCCTGATGAATTGTCAAAATATATTCGCGGGAAAATCGTTAACTCGGATATGTACTATGTTCTCATTGATGAGGTGCAGTACGCAATCACAAAAGATGAACTTAAAAATCCTGAGAACATCAGGCTTTACAATGTACTCAACGGTCTTATGCGACTTCGCAATGTTGATATTTATGTAACCGGAAGCAACTCAAAAATGCTTACGAAAGATGTATTGACCGCTTTTCGTGGCAGAGGTGACGAGGTAAAGATTTACCCAATCTCTTTCAAAGAGTATTATTCCTTTGTGGGCGGAGATAAATCCGATGCCTATGAAGAATACGCTCTGTACGGCGGTATGCCGCTTGTTTTAACAAAAAAGAGCGACGCAGAGAAGATGAACTATTTGCAAACTCTTTTCACCGAAGTATATTTCAAAGACATTGTGGAGCGTTACGATATAGAGTTGCCGGATGTACTCAGCGAATTAACGGATGACCTGTGTTCTTCCGTTGGTTCACTTACCAATGCAAGTAAAATTTCAAATACCTTGCAGACAGTTAAAAACATTAAGGTTTCAGGTACAACCGTTTCAAACTATCTGAATTATCTGATTGAATCGTTCCTGTTCAGCAATGCGAAACGATATGATGTAAAAGGAAAGAAGTATTTTGAGTATCCGTCAAAGTATTACTGTACCGACATCGGACTTCGCAACGCAAGGCTTAATTTCAGGCAGCAGGAAGAGACTCACATAATGGAGAACATCATTTATAATGAGCTTCTGTGTCGAGAGTATTCCGTTGATGTCGGTGTTGTAGAGATTGTGGAAACCAACGCCGGGAAAAGATCTAAAAAGCAGTGTGAGATAGATTTTGTAGTAAACAAAGGCTCTAAAAAATACTATATCCAATCTGCACTGAATGTTTCAGAACCGTCAAAGCTTGAAACCGAACTCAGACCTTTGAAGAATACCAAAGATTTCTTCAAAAAGATTATAATCAGTAAAACCTCAATGAAGCCTTGGACAGATGAGGACGGAATTCTTCATCTCGGACTTTATGAGTTCTTGCTGAATGAAAATTCCCTTGAGTTATAAAAGGAATCACCTTTCTTTTTGTTTAGTAAGGTTTTTGTTTGATAGCTTAATTTTACATCAAAAAGGAACAGGATTCCTTATATTTT
>CALWKC010000021.1 GCA_944381165.1 uncultured Lachnospira sp.
ATACGGAAGCGATATTTATGTCACATCAAAATGCGGTCAGATAAAACTCAGGCTCAAAGGAGATAATTATTATATCCAGACCATGCTGGAGGCGTGAAATCCGCATTGTAAAGAAATATAAAACTATGGTATACTATACTGTGCACAGAGTGCACATTATACTGCGCATTAATTTTTGCGTTCACCGCAAAAATTAGAGCGCTGAAAATCCGCCGGAGGCTCCATGTCCGCAAGGCGGACATGGTATACTGTGCACAGAGTGCTATGTATTGGAGAATTTAAAATGAAGATAATTAATGAGCATATAAAATCTGATGAGTATAAGAATGTTTATCTGATTTACGGTGATGAGCCGTATCTGAAAAAACAGTACAGGGATAAGCTAAAGGCTGCGGTTGCAGGCGACGATACTATGAATTATACCTATTATGAGGGCGAAAAGCTCTCGGTTAGGGATATTATTGATATGGGAAACACAATGCCGTTTTTTGCCGAGCGCCGTCTGATTGTGATACAGGACAGCGGATTTTTTAAGAGCGCTAACGAGCAGCTTGCGGATTACATAAGAAATATTCCGGACTATCTTATTATTGTCTTTGTGGAAAGTGAAGTCGATAAGAGAAACAAGGTGTTTAAGGCTGTGAATGAGGTCGGATATGCCACGGAGATGAAGCCCCAGACGACAGGCGTACTTGAAAAATGGATTGTCGGACTTCTGAAGGCTGAGGGGAAGGTTATCAGTAAAGATGCGGCTGATTTGCTGTTAAATAAGACAGGGGCGTCAATGGATTTGATTAAGGGGGAGCTTGATAAACTTATAAGCTACTGCGCCGACAGACAGGAGGTGACGGCAGGGGATGTAGAGGCGGCATGTACGACGCAGACGGTCAGCAGGATTTTTGATATGATTGCAGCTATCGCATCTAAAAAACAGCAGCAGGCGTTGTCTCTTTATTATGATTTGCTGACGCTCAAGGAGCCTCCGATGCGTATTTTGTATCTGATTGTGAGGCAGTTCAACGGAATACTCCAGGTTAAGGAGGAGCTTGCGGCGGGAAAGAGCAGCAGTGAAATCGCAAGGATAATGGGAGTTGCGCCTTTTATTGTGGGGAAATATGTGTCTCAGGCAAAAAATTTCAAGGCGTCACAGCTTGAGGAGGCGCTTATTGACTGCGCCGAGGCGGAGGAAGCCGTAAAAACAGGAAGATTAAACGAAAAAATGGCTGTGGAATTGATTATAGTAAAGTATTCAGGAAAAAGCAGCGGAATGGAGGATTATTATGCAGTATAAATGTAAGGTTACGGTTATTGACAAAAAGTGTTTTACTGATTTTCAGGAAAAGTATTTGGCTGATGTTAATTCGGGACCATGTCCGTTTTACAATGTGGGTGATGAATTTATTTTTGAGAGATACGGCGATGAGGATACGTTTTGGAGAGAAGGCAACGGAACACAGTGCGCCGAGGCATGGGACTGCATAAGCAGGTATATTTACACGGCTTTGCAGGGAGGAAGTATAATGAGAAACTGGACGAATGATGAGAGAATGATGATTGCATGCTGCAATGACGGAACACGTCCGGTTATTTTTAAAATTGAGAGATTGGATTACAAGGTTGTAAAAATAGACGGAATGAACAGTGAAAAATGTGCATCAAAAATAAAGCATGCTCTTGAAAATATTGAGGGTGTAGATGATGTCAATATCAGGACGGATAAAAAGTGGGCGGAGGTTTTTGTCCGGAGGGAGACGGCTCCGGACGACAGCACACTGAAAGAAGAAGTTGAAAAGCTCGGGGAATACAGAGTAACAGGTATTGATTAATAACTTTTTTTCTTAATTAAATTGAGAGCTGCAGCGAGAAGCATTGCCATAATCTGAGCTGCGCTCATGCACCACCATATAGACGGCTCACCGAAAAATGCCGGGAATATAAGCAGCAGTATAAGTAAGAATATAATTTCCGAATATACAAGTACTGTGGATTTTACGGCTTGCTGGGTTGCATAAAATAATGAAGTTGTAACACGGGCATATGCCAGAAATAAAAAGCCTATCAAGATTACCGGCAGATTTTTTGAAACCATTTCGCATACTGCGTCAGAGGCTCCAAACAGCTTTCCGATATAGTCTCTTGTAATATATAAAAGCAAAAAGCATATTGATGCAATAATCTCAGCGGTAACGTAAGCCATTTTCTTCGCTTTCCTGAGTGAGGCTGTATCTCCTTTTCCGTAATAATCACTGATAAGGGGCTGGCATCCGTCGCCGACGCCCTGTAATACAAGATAGACGATATAAGAAGCGTAGGATATTACCGCATAACAGGCAACGGAAAGCTCGCCGCCGTAGCGTATTAAAAACAGATTCATAAAAAGCAGGCTGAAATTAGGACACAGTGTTATTCCGAAAGCCGATGAGCCTATCTTTGCAATTCTTAAGAATATTTCGGATTTAAACTGAAGCTTCCATATAGGTATTTTTTTCCATATAAGGTAGGAAGCACCTATTATGGCAGTGACAAGCTGTCCTATTACGGTGGCAAGCGCCGCTCCTGCCACACCCTTGTCAAGTACCCATACGAGCGTATAATCGAGAACGACATTAGTAAGAAATCCTGCAATCATTGTGAACATGCTGAAAGCAGCTCCGCCGTTGTTGCGCACCATTGGCGTTATGCCCGTGCCGAAAATCTGGCATACGGAGCCGGAAATAACAATAAGCAGATATATTTTTCCATACTCGGCTACCACGCCCGATGCGCCAAGAAGTTTAAGAATTGCATCTAAAAATGGCAGTGTTACGGCTGGCATGATGATGCTTGCGGCGATAAGGCAGGTTACGGTGCCGCCGATGTATCTGTTGGCATTTGACTGCTTTCCCGAAGCTCTGAGCACCGAATACTGTATGGCGCCGCCCATTCCTATTCCTGTTCCCAGAGCCTGCAATACAGAGACAACGGGATATACAAGATTTATTGCAGTAATACCGGCATCTCCGACACTGTTTCCGACAAAAAATCCGTCCACAATCGCATAAATTCCGGACAGAGCAAAGGCCAGAACAGACGGTATAACATAATTTAAAAACTTGTTTATATTCATTGTCAGTCTCCATTATTGTGTGGTTTTAGATATAGAAGAAAATATGTTACGAATTATATCATAAAAACAATACTGTTAAAAGTCATAAATTAATATTAAGTATATTTAAAATAAGCTCAAAAACTTATATTTTCAAAATTATTTAAGGAATGGAAATGAATACATTAAACACACCTGAACTGGAAACAGAGCGTCTGATATTAAGAAAATTCACAGAAAATGATTTAAAAGCTCTGTTTGCTATTTTTAGTGACGAAGAAGTAAATAAATTTCTTCCGTGGTTTCCGCTTAGGTCAATGAGAGAAGCGAGAGCTTTCCTAAAGGAGCGGTACGAGGATATTTACAGGCAGGCTCAGGCATATAAATACGCAATTTGTCTCAAAAGAGATAATATCCCGATTGGATATATTAATATAAGCATGGAAGAAAATCATGATTTGGGTTATGGACTGAGGAAAGAATTTTGGAACAGAGGTATTGTGACTGAAGCCGGAAAAGCAGTCATTAATCGTGTAAAAGATGACGGAATTCCATATATAACCGCAACGCATGACAGAAATAATCCGTCAAGCGGAAAAGTCATGGTGCATTTGGGAATGAGCTATCGATATTCTTACGAGGAACTGTGGCAGCCTAAAAATATACCTGTAATTTTCCGAATGTATCAGTTGAATTTTGACGGAAATCAAGAAAGAGTTTATAAAAAATATTGGGATACTTACGCGGTACATTTCGTGGAGACAGAAGATGTTTTACCTCATTGACACACAAAAATCCCTGAATGCGAGTGGGTGACGAACATTCAGGGATTTTTTATTTCTATAGGAAAGTTCTTTGAACTTCCAAAAGTTTTATATTAACTTTAATTATGCTAAAGAGTTTACAGCCTTTGTGATGCGTGAAACTTTTCTTGCAGCTGTATTCTTGTGGAAAATTCCCTTTGAAGCAGCCTTAGAAATCTCAGCGATTGCAGCAGGAAGGGCAGCTTCAGCAGCAGCCTTGTCATTTGCAGCGACAGCAGCATCAACCTTTTTAACATAAGTCTTTACTCTTGATTTGATTGCCTTGTTTCTCTCAGCTCTAGCCTGACTTGTAAGTACTCTCTTCTTCGCAGATTTAATGTTAGCCAAATCCGTACACCTCCATATATTTTATTTATTCTTTTAATTGTGATTTGTTTTGCATTAAAGCCGGACACGGACGTTCTAATGTAAACATACTTCTGTATTCTATAATATCGAAGAAAGCGTGTCAACAAAAAATTGAAAATAAATGTAAATAGTGCGAAAAGTGTGCTGATAAAAGATGATTAAAATGCTTTAATCGGACAACAATAAATATAAAATATTAATGCGGAGTGAGGTTGAAAATGGAGAATGTAAATGTTAGGACAGACCTTGCGCTTGAGTTAAATGAGGCTGTTGACAAAAGCGACAGCAGATACAGCGGCGTCATGGTGAGGGAGAGAATAGACCCGGTTTCATCTGTCAAGGTCACAACATTGGAAATTTTAAACGATGAGGGGGAAAAGCTCTTTAACAGGGAGGCAGGAACATATGTAACTCTCGAGGCGGACGAGCTTGGCGTGAGTGATGAAATTTACAGCGAACGTGTTGTTGAGCTTTTGTCTATACAGATAGGCGAGCTTTTAAAGCCGTGTGTCAAAAATAACAGCAGTGTTCTTGTAATAGGACTCGGAAATCGGGAGGTTACGGCAGATTCCTTAGGACCGTGCGTGGTTGAGAGACTTCTGATAAACAGACATTTGTCCCGTGAGAATTTACATGGAGAGGAACACGGCAACATAACTGAAGAGGCAAAGGAAAAAAGTGAGGGCGGCTCCATTGGTGAAGGACATGTGCTTAAAATTTCAGCATTGACGCCGGGAGTAATGGCTCAGACAGGAATAGAGACAGCTCAGATTATAAAGGGAATAGTGCGCGAAACTAAGCCGGGAATTGTTATTGCCATTGATGCGCTTGCCGCAAGAAATACAGAAAGGCTGAATACGACAGTTCAGCTCTCAAACAGAGGAATAAATCCGGGCTCAGGTGTGGGAAATCACCGCGTGGGCATCACATATGACAGCATAGGCGTTCCTGTGCTTGCCATAGGCGTGCCGACAGTAATTGATGCGGCAACAATCGTGAGTGATGTCACAAAAGATTGGTCTAAAGTTCCCAAACATCTGGCGGATATGTATGTAACGCCAAAAGATGTTGACGCATGTGTCAGGACAATAGCTGAGATAATAGCTGATTCGATAAATAAAGTGGTTTATTCGTGGTAGAATAGCCGCAGAGTTTGTGACGGGAGTGTTTTTTCAGGCATTCTGTTTCTTCATAAATGCTTAATCATAAATGTATTTTTAAGCACATATAAATTAGTGGTATGGGCGGCGGCACAGATATTTATTTTTACGAATCCGCGCTCCGCGAAAGAGTTCGCAATCGAACTCTTTGTTCTATTGTTTTACCATGCAGCATGGAGGATTTGAATGTTTAATAAAAAATACAGACTAGCTGTTCTCTTGACAGCAGTTATTCTTATATTTGCGTCAATAAAAATTATAACATCGACAGGTTTCATGAAAACATTGATGAAGGGTGTCGGTAAATTTTTTATTGAGGCAGGAATTCCTTCATATGTATGTTACAGCCAGGCGGAAAATGCCACTGATCAGTCGCTTAAAAATACAATTTTAAGTGACTTATACCCTTCTGGTGAATATTACAGAATGTATGCTGAACAGGGTGAGTCATGTCAGACCTATACCTATATTGAAGCTATGGGACAGGAGGTTATAGCCGTGACGGAGGAGGAGAGCGAGACGCAGACGCAGAGCGAGGAGGAAAGCACCGAGAGCGCACAGACACAAAGCCAGTCCGACGCACCATCGTCAGGCGCCTCAGAGGTTATTTCAAGAAATGTAATTACAGGCACAACCTATGACAGGGCAAGCCTTAATGATTATAATTTTACACAGCGTTTTTATACGGTAACAAGCATTACAAGTCTGACAACAGATATTTTCAGACCTCAGGAATTTTTAGACAAGGATATGACAATCTCACACGACGCGTCGACTCCGCAGATACTTATTTTCCATACTCATTCACAGGAGACGTTTATCGATTCTGTTGAGGGCGATGATTCCACATCAATTCTTGGAGTGGGGGATTATCTGACGGAGCTTCTCACACAGAAGGGGTATAATGTTATTCATGACAGAAGCATATATGATTATGTCGACGGAAAACTTGACAGAAGCAAGGCGTACACCTACGCGGAGCAGGGGATTGAGAAAATTCTGGAAGAAAATCCGTCTATTGAGGTTGTAATAGACCTTCACAGAGACGGAGTGGCGGATACAACACATCTTGTGACGGAGATAGACGGAAAGCAGACGGCGAAAATTATGTTTTTTAACGGCTTGAGCTACAGTAATGTAAACGGAGATATAGGCTATCTGTATAACCCGTTCAGAGACGACAATCTTGCAATGAGCCTTCAGATGCATCTTTTGGGAGAGGCTTATTATCCGGGCTTTCTCAGACGTATATATATAAATGCGTACAGATACTGTCTTCATGAGAGAGGAAAATCAATGCTCATCGAAGCAGGGGCGCAGACCAACACCGTACAGGAGGTAAAAAATGCGATGGAGCCGTTGTCGGATATGCTTGATAAGCTGCTCAGGGGTGAGAGGGCATATTGATAATTGTTCGCAAAATGATTATAATTGACACTAATAATGAATAAGAAGCTTTTGCTTCAGACGGAGGTTTAGAGTAAATATGGGAAAAGTTACGGATAATTTGCAGCCGAAAGACGTATTCAGATATTTTGGAGAACTGTGCAGTATACCGCACGGCTCAGGAAATGTGAAAAAAATAAGCGACTACTGTGTTGAATTCGCCAAGGAGCACGGTCTTAAATATCGTCAGGATGAAAGCTATAATGTTATTATCTGGAAAGAGGCGTCAGCCGGTTATGAGGACAAGCCGACGGTTATTCTGCAGGGACATCTTGATATGGTTGCGGTAAAGGACGCCGACTGTACAAAAGACATGGAAAATGACGGGCTTGACCTTGAGGCTGACGGAGATTATCTTTATGCGAAGAAAACGTCGCTGGGCGGTGATGACGGAATAGCGATTGCATACAGTCTTGCGCTTCTCGCCTCGGACAAGTATGAGCATCCGGCACTGGAGGCGATTTTTACAGTTGATGAGGAGATTGGCATGCTGGGAGCTGCCGCTCTTGACCTGTCTGACATAAAAGGAAGAATTATGATGAATATGGACTCCGAGGAGGAGGGGATATTTCTGGCAGGCTGTGCAGGCGGAGGAACTGCTGCATGTACTGTTCCGGTTGAGAAATGCCGGGAAAAGGGTGTGCTCTGTAAAATAAAGATTGACGGGCTTCGCGGAGGTCATTCCGGCACGGAGATTATCTGTCAGCGCGCCAATGCCAATGTGCTTATGGGCAGAGTGTTATTCAGGCTGTCTCAGAAGACAGGTTTTTCCGTATTGTCAATTTCGGGCGGAGAGAAGGATAACGCAATATCCAAGATAGCTAAGGCAGAGCTGATTATCAAAGCCTGTGACGCTGATACAGTGAAGAATGAGATCGGGCTGCTTGAAAAAGATATAAAGAATGAATATTCAGCGACAGACGAGGACCTTAAAATTACGGTTTCCATCGAAAATCAGGAAAATTCATATGATGTATTTTCTGATGAATCGTCTGAAAAGCTGATTATGGCGCTGATACAGCTTCCGTATGGAGTTCAGAAGATGAGCAACGATATTCAGGGGCTTGTTCAGACTTCTCTCAATTTAGGCATTATAAAGGAAAACAGTGAGGGAGTCGTTCTTTATTACTCGGTCCGCAGCTCGCTTGGCTCGGAAAAGGACTTTCTGGTAGATAAAATCAAGGCTTTTATGCGGTTTATCGGCGGAAAATGCGAGATGAGCGGACTTTATCCCGCATGGGAATATGTACGCGATTCATATCTTCGCGATAAAATGGTAGCTGTATACGAGAAAATGTATAACGAAAAGCCTAAGGTTGAGACAATTCATGCGGGGGTTGAGTGCGGTATTATAGCCGATAAGCTGGGAAAGCTTGACTGTGTTTCATTTGGCCCTGATATTATGGACATTCACACTACAAAGGAAAGGTTGAGCATTTCTTCTGTGGAGAGAACATGGAAATTCATTCTCGAAGTTCTGAAGGAACTGTAAATAATTAACAGATAAACAAAGCGCAGCATGGGGATATTCCGAAATGCTGCGCTTTTTAAGCGATATTTAAATTAATTTTCAGCGTCCGTTAAGCATCTGTACAGACGCTCTACGACTTCTTTTATTTTTTCCTGTGTGAGGGCGGAGTAATTTATTACAAGCGTATGGGAAACAGCCGCATTTTTGTCGGTATAGTAGCCGGACAGAAAAGAAATTTTAAGTCCGTTGTCTGCCGCTCTCACGGTAAGCTCTTCATCGGTCAGCTCGGTGTCAACATGAAGCAGAAAGTGAAGTCCTGCATTTTCCTCATGTATTGTGACAAGTTCTGACAGAGGGCTTTTGTTAATTTCATCTATAAACATATCACGCTGTCTGCGGTATAAAATGCGCATGCGGTTGATATGCTTTTCAAAGTATCCGTTTTCGATAAATGCCGCCAGGGTGTACTGTTCAAAATTTGAGACCGTGCACGAATAAAAATTAAGCCGTTTTTTGAAATTTTCCATAAGTGATACCGGAAGAACCATATAGCTTATTCGTATGGTCGGAGAAAGTGTCTTGGTAAATGTGTTCATATATATAACCTTCTCGGATACGTCAATGCTCTCAAGTGACGGGATAGGCTTTCCTAAAAGGCGGAACTCGCTGTCATAGTCATCTTCAATAATATACCGTCTGTCGGATTTTAATGCCCAGCCCAGCAGCTCATAGCGTCTGCTTATAGGCGTCACGATGCCTGTCGGATAGTGGTGGGAGGGCGACAGGTGCAGAATATCTGCGCTGCTTTTAGTGAGAGCAGTTATATTTACACCCTCGTCGTCAATAGGAATACTTATGCATTCAGCCCTGTTGCTCTTATAAATCTGACGTATTTTGCCGTATCCGGGGTCCTCGACGGCAAATATATTATCATGTCCCAGGAGCTGTATAAGAAGCGTATAGAGATATTCTGTTCCGGCGCCGACAATAATCTGTGAGGGAGAGACCTCCATTCCGCGGAAAGCTCTGAGGTGGCGGCTTATTGCGCGTCTCAGCTCAAATACACCCTCTGAGGGAGACGGGTGCAGCAAAGCTTCACGTTTGTCTGCCATTATATCTTTCATAAGCTTTGCCCAGGTATAAAATGGAAAATTTTCTGCATTTGTTCTGTTTGATGTGAGGTCAGCAAAATAATCAGACCCGGAATTCTCAGACGGCTGCGTGAAATTGTCTGTTTCAGTACGTCTTGCACGCGAGTCGGGGATTGAAACTGAAATCTGTGCAATATCCGAAACATAATAGCCTTTCTTTGGTACGGAATAAATATATCCCTCTGCAATAAGCTGTTCGTAGGCGTTTTCGACCGTTATGGTGCTGATGCCGAGATTTTTGGCGAAACTGCGCTTGGAGGGCAGCTTATAATCGGGTGTGAGCTTGTGTGACATAATATCGTTTTTAATACATTTATACAGATATTCATAAAGGCTGTCTGAGCCTGTATTTTCAAAGGAATAGGTAAGCATATTGTATCCTTTCGAT
This sequence comes from uncultured Lachnospira sp., assembly GCA_944381165.1. Taxonomy (GTDB): domain Bacteria; phylum Bacillota; class Clostridia; order Lachnospirales; family Lachnospiraceae; genus Lachnospira. Next base: position 9,874 of record CALWKC010000021.1, read on the forward strand.
GTTATTTTACCAAATATAAAATTATTGTTTCGGTGTCTTTACTCAGATTAAAATACACCATTTATATTATTATGTCAAAAAATATAAAAAATATATTGACAATGTTGTCAGAAGGCTATATTATATGTTTATAAAGTTTATATCTTATAAGAACTTCTTATACTTTTTTGTATTCTTTGCGCAGACTTGTAATCCGTTAATTAAGGATATGGTCTTGCGTTTCGTGTGTAATCACATTGACAGTCTTTATGTATGACTGTATCAGGATTTTCCGAATTATTTCATCAGAGTATTTATATTTTTTGCAGGCATAAGGCACCACAGTAATTATCGGCAAAAATTATATTTTTCGCTGCGGAATTTTGTAAATATCCGTTTTAGGACGGTTTATTTAATATAATTTAATAAAGGAGAAAAATGTAATTATGAACTACAAATCATTTTTGGACAGTGTAAAGAAGGAGGTTGAGCTTCAGTCAGACAAAAACGTCAATGTGATGCTTAATCATATTATCAAGAACAACGGCAGAGAGCTTGACGGTATTGCGGTTATGGAAAAGGATTCACATATTGCTCCGACAATATATCTCAACGGATATTTTGAACAGTATAAGAAAGGGCGCAGTATTAAGAGCGTTGCCGGTGAGGTTTTGAGACTTCACAGACAGAACAGAGACAGTATCAGGCTTTCTTCCGAATATTTTGACAACTATGAGAGTTTAAGAAATGTTATTGTATATAAGCTGATTAATTACGAAAAAAATAAAAAACTTCTTTCGGATGTTCCGCATAAAAGGATACTTGACCTTGCGGTTGTGTTTTATTGTCTTATAGACCAAAAGAAGGGTGTGAGCGCAACTGCGCTGATCCACAACGAACATCTGAAAAAATGGGGAATTACAGAGGACACGCTTTATGACGATGCATTAAAAAATACTCCCGTGCTTTTAAAGAGCAGTATTACACCGATGAGCTCGCTCCTTCACGAAATTGCTAAGGAATGCAAAGATGAGAGGGCGGCAAAGGTTGTAGATGAGATAGAGAGCGATGAGGGTATAGGTGAGGAAGCGCTGTATGTGCTGACTAATTCGTCAAGGGTAAACGGAGCCGCGTGTATGCTGTATGATAATCTTCTTGGCAGCTTTGCCGAAGTTATACATGCGGATTTATATATTCTTCCATCGTCGATACATGAGGTTATTCTGCTTCCTAAGATAAATACTTTTAACAAATCTGATTTGCTCAATATGGTCAGGGAGGTTAATGAACAGGGAGTGGCAGAAGATGAAGTGCTGTCGGATAATGTGTATGAATATAACAGAAAGGACGGCGTTATCACGCTTTAGGCTGAAAAAAATATCAGCGGAGCACAAAAGCTAAAAGAAAGCTGTATATTGTGCTCCGCTTGACGGCGGGTTTAAGCCGCATAAGTTTAAATGACTAAGAAATCAGTCTAAGATGCGTCCGTCCGTTGAAATTGTCACAACCTGCCACGGAATAAATTTACCGCTGTTTTTGAGAGCAGTTACCGCGGCGTGTTCAAGTCCTCCGCAGCAAGGAACCTCCATTCTCAGCACTGTGACGCTCTTTATATTGTTGTTAGATATTATTTCCGTAAGTTTACCGCTGTAATCAACATCATCAAGTTTAGGACAGCCGATAATAGTAATTTTATCCCTCATAAATTCACTGTGAAAATTGGCATATGCGTATGCAGTGCAGTCTGCGGCAATCAAAAGTTTGGCTCCGTCAAAGTAAGGCGCGTTTACAGGGACAAGCTTTATCTGGCACGGCCATTGTGCAAGCTGTGACTGCGGTTTTACCTGATAAGAAGCAGTGTTTTGTTCAGAGGAAGCTCTGTTAAAGGACTTTATTTGATGTCCCGGGCAGCCTGAATGAAGAGGTTTGTTTTCGTTCTGCATTTTTTTGATTTTATTTTTTAATACCGCCTGTTCATTGTATTCTGCCGCCTCTCTCTCAATAAATGTGATTGCCCCGGTAGGACATGCAGGGAGACAGTCGCCCAGACCGTCACAATAGTCGTCGCGCAGAAGCTTGGCTTTTCCGTCGACAATTCCGATTGCGCCCTCATGACATGCCGAAGCACATGCGCCGCATCCGTTGCATTTATCTTCATTAATACTGATAATTCTTCTAATCATAATATCCTCCATTTGTGCTTGTTTTTGTGATTTCAGTATAATATAATTAATTCAAAAAACGGTTGTTATAACAACGAAAATGAGAATTATTATATGGAAGAATATGTTAATTTTAAAATTGAAAATAGCTTTAAAAGTCCGATTTTTAACGGAATTGAAAGTAAAGAACTCAAAAAACTCGAGGAGAGCCTGTGTATAAGAAAAAAGAATTTTGAAAAAAATCAGATTATTTTCAGCGCGGGAGATTTGGTTGATGAAATAGGAATTGTGCTTAGGGGAAGCGTAAATATTGAGAATGTGGATTTATGGGGAAATAAAAGTATTTTAAGCAATGTAGCAAAAGGTCAGGTGTTTGCCGAGTCATATGCCCTCAGCCGCGAGCCTATGCTTGTGGATGCGGTTGCGGCTGAGCCGTCTGAGATAATGTTTCTTAATATAAACCGTGTGATGAAAGCAAGTACGGATTTGGGGAGTACTGAGCAATCAGGAGCGGCAAATTGCAGTACTAGGATTATAAGTAATCTTCTGAATATAGCCGTCCACAAAAATATTACACTATCAAACAGAATTTTCTGTACAACTCCGAAGACTGTCCGCGCAAGACTCCTCATGTATCTGTCAGGGCAGTCATTAAAAAATAAAAGCACGGATTTTACAATTCCGTTTAACAGGCAGCAGATGGCTGATTATCTGAATCTTGACAGGAGCGCACTTTCAAAGGAGCTGTGCAAAATGCGCGACGAGGGTCTGATTGAATTCAGAAAAAATCATTTTATACTGAAAAACCACCCGCTGTAAACGGGTGGCATAGGGATGTGCATGACGGGGGTCGAACCCACGACCTTTCGCTCCGGAGGCGAACGCTCTGTCCACTGAGCTACATGCACATGCTAAAATATTTTACATCATTACAGTATAAAACGCAACATAAAATTAACGGATTTACATTCATTAAGCTGCATACGATTGAAAATACGGACAGTTTTTGCTAAAATTCTTTAAAATGTAAACGGTAATTTAACGGAGCGTATTTTGTTATGGAACAGGGAATTAGAATTAATAAATATCTGAGCGGAGCGGGGTATTGTTCAAGAAGAGAGGCAGACAGGCTTGTCGGTGAGGGAAGAGTGCGTATAGGAGGCATGACGGCGGATGTCGGCAGCAGAGTTATGCCGGGGGAGGAGGTCTATGTTGACGAAAAGAAAATTGTGCCGGAGGAGGAAACTGTTCTGTTGGCGGTCAATAAGCCGAGGGGAATAGTCTGCACTGCGACGGATAAACAGGGAAGCAATAATATAGTTGACTTTATTGGATATAATAAAAGAATATATCCGGTCGGCCGTCTTGACAAGGATTCAGAGGGGCTTCTTTTTATGACAAATGACGGTGAGATGATGAATAAAATACTTAAAGGAAAGAACGGTCATGAGAAGGAATATATTGTAGAGGTAAACAGGGAACTGGACGGTGATTTTGAAAAGAAGATGTCTGCTCCCGTGTATTTAAAGGAGCTTGACAAGACTACAAGACCGTGTACGGTGGTGCGCACAGGAAAGAGAACTTTCAGGATTATTCTCAAGCAGGGACTTAACAGACAGATCAGAAGAATGTGCGAGAATTTCGGATATAAAGTGGTGAGTCTTAAGCGCGTAAGAATTATGAATGTGCAGCTCGGTGATTTGCCTGTTGGGGCGGTAAGGGAGATTAAGGGCGAAGAATATGAAAAGCTTATGAGTATGATTAAATAATGGAGGCTTATTGGTAAGATGAACAGTTTAGACAGAATGAAGGAGCTCGTGGAGGTTTTAAACAGGGCGGGAAAGAGCTATTATTCAGAGGGTACTGAGATTATGAGCAATTTTGAATATGACCGTCTGTATGACGAGCTTTTAAGGCTTGAGAAGGAGACAGGCTGTGTTATGTCTGACAGTCCTACGGTCAATGTAGGATATGAAGTGCTCAGTGAGCTTCCAAAGGAGCGGCACGAAAGTCCGATGCTGAGTCTTGACAAAACGAAGGAGCCGGAAGCTCTTGTAAGCTGGCTTGGCAGTCAGAAGGGTCTGCTTTCATGGAAGCTGGACGGTCTTACTATAGTGCTGACATATGACGGCGGAAAGCTTGTAAAGGCGGTTACGAGAGGCAACGGGGAAGTAGGGGAGATAATTACGCAGAATGCAAAGGTTTTTAAAAATCTTCCTGTCTCAATACCTTATACAGGAAAACTTGTCATAAGAGGCGAAGCGATAATCACGTATTCGGATTTTGAGAAGATAAACGAGAAAATTCCGGAGATAGATGCGAAGTATAAAAATCCAAGAAATCTGTGCAGCGGCTCAGTGCGGCAGTTGAATAACAAAATAACAGCCGAGAGAAATGTAAGGTTTTTTGCGTTTTCTCTTGTATCCGCCGAAAATGTTGATTTTGAAAATTCAAGAAAAAAACAGTTCGAATGGCTTGCGGGACAGGGATTTGGCGTTGTGGAGTACAGAGAGGTTGATGCGGAAAATCTTATTGACACGATTGAGTGGTTTGAGAAAAGAATAGCGAAAAATGATTTTCCGTCAGACGGCCTTGTAATTTTATACGATGATATTGCATACGGCGAATCTCTTGGAAGAACAGCAAAATTCCCGAGAAATTCCATGGCTTTCAAATGGACTGACGAGACAGCAGAGACAACGCTTAGAAAAATCGAGTGGAGCGCTTCAAGGACAGGTCTTATTAATCCTATTGCAGTGTTTGATACGGTGGAGCTTGAGGGAACGTTAGTGTCAAGGGCGAGCGTTCACAATATCAGCATTATGGAGGGGCTTAAACTGGGGATAGGCGACAGGATAACAGTGTTTAAGGCTAACATGATAATTCCGCAGATTGCGGACAATCTGACGGGAAGCGGGAATGTCAGCATACCTGAGATCTGTCCGGTCTGCGGAGGAAGTACGCAGCTCAGGAAAGTGAATGATGTTAAGTCGCTTTATTGTACAAATCCCGAGTGTCAGGCAAAGCATGTAAAAAGATTTGCTCATTTTGTATCGCGTGACGCTATGAATATAGAAGGATTATCGGAGGCTACGCTTGAAAAATTTATTCAGAAGGGGCTGCTGAAGGATTTTACGGATTTGTATCATTTGGATAAATATAAAGATATTATTTCGGGAATGGAAGGTTTCGGAGAAAAGTCGTGTGACAATCTTCTCAGAGCAGTGGAGACGTCAAGAAAGACAACTATGCCCAAATTAATTTACAGTCTGGGAATTTCAGGTATAGGACTTTCAAATGCCAAAATGATTGTAAAGGCGATAGGAGAAAATCCCGATATGCTTGCCGGCGCAGACAGAGCTTCGCTTGAGGCGGTGTACGGAGTTGGGGAAGTGCTGGCAGACGCCTTTGTCTCATATTTTGAGAATGAAAAAAATAAAAATCTGTTTTACAGGCTTACAGATGAGCTTGAGTTTGAAACAGAAACGGAAACAGCCGAAGGAGCGAGGCTTGATGGAAAAACATTCGTTGTCACGGGCTCTTTAAAGCATTTTGAAAACAGAAACCAGCTAAAGGATTTAATCGAGTCGCTTGGAGGTAAAGTGACAGGATCTGTCACGGGAAAAACCAGCTATCTTATAAATAATGACAGCACCTCGGCATCCTCAAAAAACAAGACGGCTGTTAAGCTCGGAATACCGATTATAACGGAGGAGGAATTTCTTGTTATTGCGGGAAAGGAAGATTTGATGTAATATGAATGATATTACACAGCAGAAAGGTGGAAGAGTTTAATGCCAATCAGAATACAGAGTGATTTACCGGCAAAGGCAGAGCTGGAAGATGAGAATATATTTGTGATGGATGAAAGAAGGGCTCTGTCACAGGATTTTCGTGAGCTTCGCATTGTTATCCTCAATCTTATGCCTATCAAGCAGGATACGGAGCTACAGCTTTTAAGAGGACTTTCAAATACACCGCTTCAGATAGATGTAACATTTTTGCAGATGGAAAGCCATGTGTCTAAAAATACTTCGATATCGCATCTTAAAAAATTCTATGTGACATTTTCTGATATAAAAAGGAAAAAATTTGACGGACTGATTATAACGGGAGCTCCGGTGGAAAAACTTGATTTTGAGCAGGTTGATTACTGGGATGAACTCACTAAGATTATGGAGTGGTCAAAGACGCATGTAACTTCAACGCTTCATATATGCTGGGGAGCTCAGGCAGGGCTTTACTATCACTACGGAGTCCGCAAGATTATGTTTGATAAAAAGCTTTCGGGAGTGTACAGACACCGCGTGATGAACCGGAAAGAGCCGCTTGTAAGAGGCTTTGACGACTATTTTATGGCTCCGCATTCAAGATATACGGAAGCATGCAGGGAGGATATTCTTTCAAATCATAATTTAAAGGTGCTTGCTGATTCGGAAGAGGCGGGCATTTACATAGTTATGGAAAGGGAAGGAAAACAGATTTTTGTCATGGGACATCCGGAGTATGACCGTGTGACGCTTGACCAGGAGTACAAGAGGGATTTGGAGAGAGGGCTGGATATAGATATGCCTGTAAATTATTATCCTGATGACGACTGCAACAGAAGACCGGTTTTGTCATGGAGAAGCCACGCAAACAATCTCTATACAAATTGGCTTAATTATTACGTTTACCAGATTACGCCATATATCCTTGAGGAGGACGCGAATGATTGACGCAGACCAGATTATGCCGCTGAACTTTTTCAGTTACGGAGGCGTATACAGCGGCGAGCATCACGGTATGCGCTATCAGCTGAGACGTATGGGAGAGAAGCCGGATTTCCGGCTTGAGGCCTGCGCGTGGCAGGGGCCGTACAGCTTTGCAGCTGTTGACAGCGAAAATAAAATTTTTAATGCCTTTGATTTCAGCGAGGACGGAAGAAAAGCGGCGATAGATTGGCTCATGGATATATATGACAGAGAAAAGGAGACATGGGAGAGTGCTCCAAGTATACTTGAAGCACCCATAGACCTCAACGCAGTTTATTCCGATAAGGGCGAATAGACAGTGCTGCGTATACCGCGCAGGCGACAGCGGCGCAGATTGTAAGCCTCCAGAATTCAGAGAACACAGATGTTCTTATTAAAACTTCCGACAGCAAAAGAGAGCAGCCAGTGGATATAACAGAATAAAAAGCGGGAATTACAAGCCAGCCGCGTGCGTTCATTTTTATATGGAGCATGCGGCTTAATTTTATGTAGTGGCAGACACATACCATAATCTGAGAGGTGAGAAGTCCTGCAAGATACATGCTTATGCCGTATTTTGGAACAAGTACTATCAGAAAGATAAGCCGTACGCCCACAGCGGCTATGTTTTGCAGACAGGTCACGGTTGTTTTTCCAAGTCCGTTTAATATGCTTCCGAGTGTCGTGGCAAGGTAAATAAAAGGACACAGCCATGCAAGCACAAGCACGAAGTCATAAACCTCAGGCTGGTCAAAAAGTATTGCTCCAAGAGGAGCTCCGTAAAAGATAAAGAGCAGCGTGCTCATAATGCCCATTGAAAGGCAGAAAGTAAGACACCTATCCATTGTGTTCCGTATATGATTGTCGTTGTTTCCGGCTTGGTCGGCAGATACGGAGGGAAGAAGCATCACTGCCAGCGCATTTGTTATAGCAGTGGGAAATAAAATAAGAGGATGCGCCATTCCGGTAAGTATTCCGTATAGCGACAACGCGTCGCTTTTAGTAAAACCGTATACTATAAGCTGCGCCGGAACAAGGATTGCCTCGGCGCTCTGGAACAGGTGCATGAGAACGCGGTTAGCTGTTAGCGGCAGAGAAAATTTTATAATGGCAATAACCTTGCCGGCAAACTGCCTGCGCTTCTGTTTTACGGAGGACTTTGCTTTTATTCGGCTGAAAAACAGCATTACAGCGCAGTAGACAGTTGAGGCTATCTCGCCGCAGAAGTTGCTGTATATGGCGCAGAGCACGGTGACTTCCTCATTATTTTCAACAGAGATTCCTGCATAGATAAAAACGGCGCAAAAACGGACTATCTGCTCCAGAAGCTGAGAAAAAGCAGGTACGGAAGCCTGTTTTTTTCCGTAGTAAAAACCGTTTACACAGTTGTGAAAGGTGGCAAACGGAAAAGTAAATGCCATTATTTTCAGAAGAGGCGCGCATGCCTCGTTAAACATAAAGCGTACAGCTATATAGTCCGAGTTAAACCAGATGATGGCAGCTATTATACAGGAGAGCGGAAAGCTGACTGCAAGTCCGGCAAGCAGCCATGAGCCCCTGTCTTTTCTCTCGGCGCAGAATTTTGATATTGCTGTCTGTACGCCTGCGGAACATACAGCAAATACTATTCCGGCAACAGGCATTATCATCTGAAATAGTCCCATGCCCTCGGCGCCTATTAAACGGGTAAGGAATATGCGGTAGAAAAAGCCGATGACACGGCTCAGAATACCTGCGGCAGTAAGAATAATGGTACCTTTGATTACCACGCTTTTTAATAGAGCTTCCGGCAGTATTTTTTTTGGTGTGTGTTTCACGAAACCTCCGTCTGCAAAAGCAGATATACGACCTTGTTATTAGCATTGTATGTGCCGTTTGAATATAATATTAACAGGAAATTAAATGAAAGGTGCGTAGACATATAATGATTTACATGGACAATGCGGCAACAACAAAAATGCATCCGGAAGTGGTCAACGCTATGCTTCCTTACATGGGAAACAGATATGGAAACCCTTCAGGTATATATACATTTTCAAAAAAAATAAAGAAGGATGTTTCTGAAGCAAGGGAACTTCTTGCATCCACAATAGGCGCAGGACCGGAAGAAATATTTTTTACGTCGGGCGGGACCGAGTCTGATAACTGGGCGTTGAAGATGACTGCGGATGAGCGCAGGGCAGGGAGCGTTATCACTACTTCAATAGAGCATCACGCTATTTTAAAGACATGTGATTTTCTGGAAAAACGGCATATTGGCGTTACAAAAATAGGGGTTGATGCCGATGGAAAGGTAAATGTAAATGCCATAGAGCGCGCCATAAGACCTGATACCTTTTTGATTTCGGTTATGGCGGCAAACAATGAAATAGGAACTGTTCAGCCTGTCGCGAGGATAGGAAGACTTGCCAGAGGAAGAAATATACTCTTTCACACTGATGCCGTTCAGGCATACACAAATATTTATATTGACGTAAACGCGATGAATGTGGATATGCTGAGCGTAAGCGGTCACAAGATAAGGGGTCCTAAAGGAGTTGGTTTCTTATATATAAGAAAAGGCTGCCTGAAGACGCCGTTTATTAACGGAGGCGCGCAGGAGATGGGAATGCGTGCCGGAACAGAAAATGTTGCGGGAATTATAGGTCTTGCAAAGGCGGCACAGATTGCGATGATAAACAGAGATAAGAGAATACGCAGAGAGAGGCAGATGCGTGATTATATGATAAAACGCGTGATGACGGAGATTAAGGATGTTCGCCTCAATGGCGATGCATCAGACCGCCTTCCGAACAATATGAGTTTTTCGTTTTCGAGGGTAGACGGGGCAACGCTTATTTTAATGCTCGACCAGCAGGGAATATGCGCGTCTGCCGGCTCAGCATGCTCATCTTCACAGACACAGCCGTCGCATGTGCTTAAGGCCATAGGTCTTTCTGATGCGCTTGCTTATGGAACTGTACGTTTTACAATTAACGAGGAGCTTCAATGGAATGAGATTGATTATGTTGTGGAATGTATAAAGAGAAATGTAGCTGAATTGAGAAGATTGTCTGTAAATGAAAATTAACGGCGCGCTGCTGCGGCATAGGTCGTTTCAGTGCGGCAGCAGCACGGATACCGGTTAAAGTTTTATAAATTTCGGGACTCTTTCCTTAAAAACCGTGTAATACCTGAAGCCCGAAGCCTGAAGGATTTCATACGCGGTATTAAAACCCGATGCAATATGTCGGCTTTCGTGTGCGTCCGAGCCGACTGTTATAATTTCTCCGCCAAGCCTGCGGTAGCGGGCAATGACCTCCGCGCACGGATTTGTTGAGGACAGATGGGTGCGCAGTCCGGCGGTATTTATTTCTATTCCCTTTCCCAACTCTATAATACATTTAAGAATCTTGTCTATAATGCCGCTGAAATGAGAATAATAGTATATGTATGATTTATCCGGGATATATCGGGCTATGTAGTCGAGGTGCCCGTATACGTCAAAATTCCGGCAGGTTTTAAGATTTTCAAGAATGCTCTCATAGTAGTCATTGATTACATTCTCCGGCGTCTGACCTTCCCAGAATTCCGGATAATACGGGTCCTGTCCGTACACAAGATGAGACGAGCCTATAATAAAGTCAAGCTGATGCCCGCCGTCATAAGCGTTAATGCGCTCCGCCGCAGATGAGCACAGGCCTTGTTCAACTCCTATATATACAGTTATTTTATCACGGTATTTATCTCTGAGTTCAGACAAGCATGAAATGTAATTTTTAAAGTCGAGCTGAAATACGCTCTTTCCGTTCTCGGGCGGAAAATCAAAGTCATTGTGGTCCGTAAAGCAAATGGCGGCAAGCTGATTGTTAATTGCCGCTATAATGTTTTCCTCCGGCGACGCCTCCGAATCAGATGAAAAAGAGCTGTGAGTGTGAGAGTCAGCAAGGTTGTTCATGAGTAAAGGGTCCTTTCAAAATAATAATGCGCAGGTATACTGTGCACTCTGTGTACAGTATACCATGTCCGCCTTGCGGACATGGAGCCTCCGGCGGATTTTCAGCGCTCTAATTTTTGCGGTGAACGCAAAAATTAATGCGCAGTATAATGTGCAGCTTTTTGCCCATAAACAAGTTTGCAAAGCAAACTTGCATGCGTCAGCTCGCTGAAGCTATTATACCATACACGGGAGCTCACTGCTTAAATTTTGGTTATTTTTTTGCTTGAAAATAGAATGAGCAGTTGATATTATGTAAAAAGAATGTGAAAAATATTTAACATAAATTACATTATTACTTTGGCTTTTTTGCCCATAACAGGTTTGCATTGCAAAACTGCTCGTCAACAACCCGTGCTTTTGGTGCCGGATGAAAGGAACGAATATTTTAAGGATGAATGCGATAGGGAGTTTGTTTGAATTTGCAGGGGGAATAGGAATGTTCCTCTACGGTATGAACAGAATGGCAGACGGAATGCAGAAATCTGCCGGAAGTAAGATGAAGTCGCTGCTTGGGTATCTTACAAGAAACAGGTTTCTTGCTGTGCTTGTCGGAGCATTGATTACGGCAATTATACAGAGCAGCGGAGCGACAACTGTTATGGTTGTCGGTTTTGTCAATGCGGGGCTTATGACGCTTGTTCAGGCGGTAGGCGTTATTATGGGCGCCAATATAGGCACAACGATAACGGCATGGATTGTTTCTCTGGGACAGATAGGAGACGCCGTAAAGGTGCTTCAGCCGTCTTTTTATGCGCCGCTTCTGATAGGAATAGGAGCGTTTGTGAGTCTGTTTGCAAAGAAGGACAAGTTTAAAACAGCAGGTGAGCTGTTTGTCGGAATAGGTTTGCTGTTTGAGGGACTGGAATTTATGAGCTCTGCGATTTCTCCATATACCGACGCGCCGATTTTTTCCGAGGCGTTCAAAATTGTCGGAAGCAATCCTATACTGGGAATTGTAATAGGTATTGTGGTGACGGCTGTTTTGCAGAGTTCCTCAGCTTCGGTCGGAATTTTGCAGACACTTGCAATGAATGGAGTTGTGACGACTAATGCTGCAATTTTTATTACACTGGGACAGAATATAGGCTCTTGTGTGACGGCGCTTATTTCAAGCGCGGGAACTTCAAGAACTGCAAAGAGGGCTGCCTGTATGCATCTTTTGTTTAACATAGCGGGCTCCCTGCTTTTCGGTACGGCAGGTTTTATTTTGTTCTGTATAAGACCGGATATTGCGGTCCATAATATAACAAGTGTTGAGATTTCCATTTTCCATACATTCTTTAATATTACATGTACAATAGTCATGTTCCCGTTTGCAAAACAGCTTGTAAAGCTGTCAGGTGTGATTATACCTGAGAAGACGGAGAGTGAGACGGAAAAATTGACAGGACCTGACGATGATTTCGAGAGGGAGATAGGAAGGCATTTTGATGACAGGATTTTGGGACAGCCTTCTGTTGCAGTGGAACGGGCAGAAAAAGAGGTTATAAATATGGCAAGGCTCGCCTATGACAATATTGAGACAGCGTCAAGGGCAGTCAGGGAGAACAGTCAGGAGCTCGTTGATAAAATATATCAGGTTGAACAGCAGGTTGACTGTTATTCAAAATATCTGACGTCGTATCTCATAAAAGTGGATAACCAGTCGCTTTCCGATAAACAGCATTTCCTCGTAAACAATTTGTTTCACGCTGTTATTGATATAGAGCGCGTATCTGACCATGCTGAAAATCTTGCCGACCTTACAAAATATAAGATTGATAATGATATTGTATTTTCACAGAGAGGTACGGAGGAGCTCAGAGAGCTTTGGGATAAGGTGCTTTGCTGCTTTGACAGGGCTGTGACTGCCAGAGATACAGCGGATGCGGCGGCGGTGAGAGACGTTTACCGCATCGAGGAGCAGGTGGATGATTTGGAGGAGGAACTTCGCGATAAACATATAAGGCGGCTTTCTGACGGAAAATGTCTTCCGTCCAGCGGAGTGGTGTATCTTGATATTTTATCAAATCTTGAAAGAATATCAGACCATGCCAAAAATATAGCTGAGTGTGTCCAGGAGGAAATTTCGTCAAATTAACTAAAGCGAAGATACTCATTTTCGACTTTTTTTGCATTATGTAAAAAAAGGTAATTTACACTTGATATTTTGAATTTTTTTTTGTACAATACAATCTAGTTGATTAATTATTAACAAACTGATTTTGATTTAGGAGGAAATTTTTATGTCAGTAAAAGTTGCAATTAATGGTTTTGGACGTATCGGCAGACTTGCATTCAGACAGATGTTTGGTGCTGAGGGATACGAAGTAGTAGCAATCAACGATTTAACAAGCCCTAAGATGTTAGCTCATCTTCTTAAGTATGATTCATCACAGGGAAGATATGTTGATTTCGGTGAGGAAGACCAGGTTACTGCTGATGATGAGGCTGGTACAATTACTGTTAAGGGTAAGACAATTAAGATTTATAAAGAGCCTGATGCTAACAACTGCCCATGGGGCGAGATTGGCGTTGATGTAGTTCTTGAGTGCTCAGGTTTCTATACATCAAAGGAAAAGGCTATGGCTCACATCAATGCAGGTGCTAAGAAGGTTGTTATCTCTGCACCGGCAGGCAATGACTTAAAGACTATCGTTTACAATGTAAACCACACAACACTTTCAGCTGATGACCAGATTATCTCAGCTGCATCTTGTACAACAAACTGCCTTGCTCCTATGGCAAAGGCTCTTAACGACCTTGCTCCAATCGAGTCAGGTATTATGTGTACAATTCATGCTTACACAGGTGACCAGATGATTCTTGACGGACCACAGAGAAAGGGTGACTTGAGAAGATCAAGAGCAGGCGCATGCAATATCGTTCCTAACTCAACAGGTGCTGCTAAGGCTATCGGCCTTGTTATCCCTGAGCTTAACGGAAAGCTTATCGGTGCTGCTCAGAGAGTTCCTACACCTACAGGCTCTACAACTCTTCTGTTCGCTGTAGTTAATAAAGAGGTTACAGTGGACGAGGTTAATGCTGCTATGAAGGCTGCTGCAACAGAGAGCTTTGGCTACAATGATGAGCAGATTGTTTCAAGCGACATCATCGGTATGAGATACGGCTCACTTTTTGACGCAACACAGACAATGTGCTCTAAGCTTCCGGACGGCAAGACACAGGTTGAGGTTGTTTCTTGGTATGATAACGAGAACTCATACACAAGCCAGATGGTTAGAACAATCAAGTATTTTGCTGAGTTAAACTAATCATATAAATAAGCAATGAGAATGAGAAAATGCCAGAGAATATATGTGCAAAAGCGATATTCTCTGGTCTTTTCAGATAGAAATATAAATGGAGGAAAAAATTATGCTGAATAAAAAGTCAGTTGATGATATCAATGCTAATGGCAAGAGGGTATTGTGCAGATGTGATTTCAACGTACCGCTGGACGGAAGCAGAATTACAGATGAGACGCGTCTTGTAGCTGCTCTTCCTACAATCAAGAAGCTTATTGCTGACGGCGGAAAGGTAATTCTTTGCTCGCATCTCGGAAAGCCTAAGGGACCTGACGCAGCATTTTCTTTGGCGCCTGTTGCAAAGAGACTCTCAGAGCTGCTCGGTCAGGAAGTGAAGTTCGCGGCAGATGATACTGTTGTTGGAGAGAATGCAAGAGCAGCAGTTGCAGCCATGAATAACGGTGATGTTATCCTTCTTGAAAATACACGTTTCCGTCCTGAGGAGACAAAGAACGGTGAAGAATTTTCTAAGGATTTGGCGTCTATCTGCGATATATTTGTAAATGATGCGTTCGGAACAGCCCACAGAGCACACTGCTCAAACGTAGGCGTAACGAAGTATGTTGATACTGCTGTCGTGGGTTACCTTATGCAGAAAGAGATAGATTTCCTCGGCAATGCCGTAAATAATCCTGTAAGACCGTTTGTTGCCATTCTTGGCGGCTCAAAGGTTTCATCAAAGATTTCTGTTATTAACAACCTTCTTGATAAGGTGGATACGCTTATCATAGGCGGAGGAATGTCATATACTTTCCAGAAGGCGCTTGGCGGCAATGTTGGACAGTCGCTTGTTGAGGACGACTATCTCGATTTTGCAAAAGAGATGATGGAAAAGGCTGAGAAGAAGGGTGTTAGATTTTTGATTCCAGTAGATACAGTTGTTGCAAAGGAATTTAAAAATGACTCTCCTAGCCACGTTGTAGATGCCGGAAATCAGGCTGATGACGATACCGGTATGGATATCGGTCCAAAGACATGCGAGCTTTTCAAGGATGCGTTAAAGGATGCTAAGACAGTTGTGTGGAACGGACCTATGGGTGTATTTGAGTTCCCTAACTTTGCAAAAGGTACAATCGCGGTAGCTGAGGAGCTTGCTTCATTAAAGGATGCCACAACTATTATCGGCGGCGGTGATTCGGCAGCAGCAGTTAATAATCTTGGTTTCGGCGATAAGATGACGCATATATCAACAGGCGGCGGCGCTTCTCTTGAATTCCTTGAGGGCAAGTCACTTCCTGGTGTTGATGCGGCAAATGACAAATAAATAAGACTGACATAATATTTATTATATAAGAAGAGTCCCGGAATTTCGGATTTGGAAATTTCGGGACTTTTGCTCTTTTGATACTTTGTGTCGAATTTTTATAATTTGACGGGAAGGGTCTTAAAATTATATACTTTTTGCTTAAATTCAGAAAAATATATAGAGTTTTTTGAAATTGTGTGATATAATTTTTTTATATTAATCGTGAGTAAATTAAGTCAGGTACCTCGCGTCTGACAGCGGGGCATAAGTTTAGAAGCGCCGTAAACGGCGGGGTATTCGACCATCGCAGGAGACAAGGTCATGCAAGTGTGGTACCTGCTCGTTGCCTGCGGTAATAATAAAGCTGCGAGTATATTATTGTTTCAGGAGGGGTATTTGTTATGCGCAAAAAGATGGTGGCTGGAAATTGGAAAATGAATATGACACCTAGTCAGGCTGTGAAGCTTGCGAAGGAACTTAAACCTAAGGTTGATACCAATGAAGTTGATGTTGTGTTTTGTGTTCCGGCGATTGATATAGTGCCAGTTGTAAATGAATTAAAGGACAGCGGTATTAAAGTCGGAGCTGAGAATATGTTTTATGAGGAAAAGGGAGCGTATACGGGCGAGCTTTCGCCTGAAATGCTTATTGATGCAGGAGTGACATATGTTATTATAGGACACTCTGAGAGAAGGCAGTATTTTCATGAGACAGATGAAGTTATTAACAAAAAGATGCGTAAAGCTATAGAGCACAAGCTTCTCCCTATCCTTTGCTGCGGCGAAAGCCTTGAGCAGAGAGAGAAGGGAGTTACTATCGAATTTATAAAAAAACAGATAGCCAGTGCTTTTAAATACATTCCGCCTGAAAATGTTATTAACTGTGTGATTGCATATGAGCCTATCTGGGCTATCGGTACAGGACGCGTGGCAACGGCTGAGCAGGCGCAGGAGGTATGTGAAGCTATAAGAGGCAGCATCCGTGATATTTATGGTGCTGTTGTGGCTGAAAGAATAAGGATCCTCTATGGAGGAAGCGTCAATGCGGCAAATGCTTCACAGATTTTTTCAATGCCTGATATTGACGGAGGACTGGTAGGGGGTGCAAGCCTCAAGCCGGAATTTGCGGATATTGTAAATTATAATAAAAAATAATTATTAGTTACTGCACAGGCTGAAGCTGTGCGGTAATGAAAAAAGTATATCGGGTGTGACTGCGGTGTCACACCCGTTTTTCTTTACTTTTATGGTAGGATATGTTATGATACCACTGGTTTTGGAGTATAAAAACCGTTGAAAATGTGAATATTTTTATAATATAAAGGAGAAAGAACATGAAGAAAAAGCCAGTTGTATTAATGATACTTGACGGATATGGTTTAAATAATAAAAAAGAAGGCAACGGAGTTGCAAACGCGAACACACCGGTTATAGACAAGCTGATGTCAGACTATCCCTGTGTAAAGGGATATGCCAGCGGTCTTGCGGTAGGTCTTCCTGACGGACAGATGGGAAATTCAGAGGTAGGACATCTCAACATGGGCGCCGGAAGAATTGTATATCAGGAGCTCACAAGAATTACGAAGTCAATTCAGGACGGCGATTTTTTTGAGAACGAGGAGCTGCTCGGCGCAATAGAAAACTGCAAGAAGAACAATTCAGACCTCCACCTTTACGGACTGCTCTCAGACGGAGGCGTTCACAGCCATATAACACATCTGTTTGCGCTTCTTGAGCTTGCTAAGAGAAACGGTCTTACAAATGTTTACGTTCACTGTTTTATGGACGGCAGGGATACTGCAACCGACGGCGGAAAAGAATATATCAATCAGCTCTGCGATAAAATGGAGGAGCTCGGAGTCGGAAAAATTGCATCAATTATGGGACGTTACTATGTAATGGACAGAGATAACAGATGGGACAGGGTAGAGGCTGCTTACAGAGCGCTCACAGATGGCGTCGGAAATGAGGCGGCATGCGCAAAGTGTGCAATAAGCGATTCATATGCGGCAGGAAAGACAGATGAGTTTGTTGTTCCTACAGTTATAAAGGAGGACGGAAAGCCTGTTGCCACAATTAAGGACGGCGATTCCGTAATATGTTTTAATTTCAGACCTGACAGAGCAAGGGAGATTACAAGATGCTTCTGCGATGATAATTTTACCGGCTTCGACAGGGGCGCAAGAAAGAAAGTTCACTATGTATGCTTTACGGATTACGATGTGACAATAGAAAATAAGTATGTTGCGTTTAAGAAAGAAGAAATTACAAATACATTCGGTGAGTTCCTTGCAAATCACCATATGACACAGGCGAGAATAGCTGAGACGGAAAAGTACGCCCATGTTACATTTTTCTTTAATGGCGGCGTTGAGGAGCCAAACGAGGGAGAGGACAGAATTCTTGTAAAGTCGCCTAAGGTTGCAACCTATGACCTTCAGCCTGAAATGAGCGCTCCTGAGGTATGCGACAAGCTCACTGAAGCAATCCGTTCAGGAAAATATGATGTTATCATAATCAACTTTGCAAATCCTGATATGGTCGGTCATACGGGAGTAATGAGCGCTGTTGTAAAGGCTGTTGAGACAGTTGACGAGTGTGTCGGAAAGGCTGTTGAGGCTATTAAGGAGGTTGACGGTGTAATGTTTATCTGCGCTGACCACGGAAACGCAGAGCAGCTTGTAGACGACGCCGGAGAGCCGTACACAGCACACACAACCAATCCTGTGCCGTTTATACTTGTGAATTATGACGAGGCATATACGCTCAGAGAGGGCGGACGTCTCTGCGATATAGTGCCTACTCTCATAGAGATTATGGGGCTTGAAAAGCCGGCAGAGATGACAGGAGAATCACTTCTGATAAAGAAATAATAGATACTTGAAATTATTAAATGCTTGTGTTAAAATTGACCTATTGTGTAAATATTTAGCCAAGTAGGAGGTGTTAATAGATGTTCGGAATGTCATGGGCAGATACATTTAGAGTGTTTTTGATGGGACTTTTTATATTAGTTTGTATTTTTATAACGGTTATCGTTCTTATGCAGGAGAGTAAACAGAACGGATTGTCTGGCGCAATCAGCGGTGCTGCCGATACTTACTGGGGCAAGAATAAAGGACGTTCAATGGAGGGCAAGCTTGTTTTATTTACAAAGATTTTAGCTGTCGCTTTTATTGTTATTGCCGCTATATTGAATATTAATTTTTAATCGGTTTCCGGGACGCTCTTGAGTAAATGCTTAAGGGCGTCTTTTTTGTGGAGGTTTATTGTGGGACGTAAATCTAAGGATAATTGCAAAAAGTTTTTTGATGCTGATAAGAAAAAATTTGAGGACAGAAAAAATATGATAGAGGAGCTTGTGGTCAGAAATGAGCTATATGTTCCGATGAAGACCAAGGAGCTTGCCATTCTTCTTCAGGTTCCTAAGGAGGAGAGGGGCGAGCTTCAGGCTGTGCTTGACGACCTGGTTTCAGAGGGACGTATAGGCGTCTCTAAGAAAGGAAAGTACGGCAGACCTGAAAATACGGCTCTTATCGGTATTTATGAGGGGACGAGCCGTGGATTTGGATTTGTCAGCGTTGAAGGCAGGGAAGATGATATTTTTGTAAAGGAAGCTGACGACGGCGGAGCGTTTCACATGGATAAGGTTAAGGTTGTAATCACGGCTGAAAAGCGCGGCGACAAAAGATGCGAAGGCAAAATCGTAGGCATTATGGAGCATCAGCTTCATGAGCTTGTCGGCACTTATCAGAAGAACACAAATTACGGCTTTGTAATTCCGGATAATAAAAAGATATGCTGTGATATTTTTGTTCCTAAGGAAAAGTCGATGGATGCGGTAAGCGGACACAAGGTTGTGGTTGAACTTACCTCATACGGAGGACACGGAAAAAATCCTGAGGGGTATGTAAAAGAGATTATAGGTCATATTAATGACCCGGGTACAGATGTTATGTCTGTTGTAAAAGCATATGATTTGCCGGTGGATTTTCCCGAGGGAGTTATGAGAGCTGTCAGGCATATACCTGAGAATGTCTCGCCTGAGGAATATGCGGGAAGAAAAGATTTGAGAGCTTTGCAGACGGTAACGATAGACGGAGAGGATGCAAAGGATTTGGACGATGCAATTACGCTTACCGAGGAGGACGGAATTTATCATCTTGGAGTACACATTGCCGATGTAAGTCACTATGTTACCGAGAACAGCCTGATTGACAAGGAGGCCTACAGGAGAGGTACAAGCGTGTATCTTGTGGACAGGGTTATACCGATGCTTCCTCATAAGCTGTCAAACGGTATCTGTTCGCTGAATCAGGGCTGTGACAGGCTGGCGCTGAGCTGTCTTATGGATATAGATATAAAGGGAAATGTCGTATCTCATAAAATCTGCGAAACAGTTATAAATGTAGACAGGCGTATGACCTATACAAATGTGAAAAAAATTCTTGAAAATGAAGATTTGGAAGTGATTTCCGAGTACAGCGATTTTGTTGACATGTTTAAGCGAATGGAAAATCTGGCTAAAATTCTGAGGACTAAAAGATTTAAGAGGGGCTCCGTTGATTTTGATTTTCCGGAGACGAAAATAAAGCTCAATGAAAAGGGAGAGCCGGTTGAGATAATGCCCTACGACAGAAATACGGCAACCCGTATTATTGAGGACTTTATGCTTATTGCCAATGAGACCGTGGCTGAGGATTATTTCTGGCAGGAGCTGCCGTTTTTGTACAGAAGTCATGAAAATCCGGACCCTGAGAAAATTCGCCGTCTGGGAACATTTATCAATAATTTCGGATATTCAATAAAAATAGGTGATGAAATACACCCTAAGGAGCTTCAAAAGCTGCTGTCAAAGATTGAGGGAAGCCCTGAGGAAAATCTCATTTCAAGGCTGACTCTCCGCTCTATGAAGAGGGCGCAGTATACGACGGAGTGTATTGGACACTTCGGGCTTGCGGCAAAATATTACTGTCATTTTACCTCGCCTATCAGACGCTACCCCGATTTGCAGATACACCGCATTATAAAGGAAAATTTACACGGTGGAATAAAGCGGAAGAGAATTGAACACTATAATGAAATTCTTCCCGAGACGGCGAAGCACACAAGCATGACGGAGAGGCGTGCAGACGACGCTGAGCGAGATACTGATAAGCTTAAAATGGTGCAGTATATGGAAAAGCATATAGGCGAGACGTTTGACGGCGTAATATCGGGAATGACAGCGTGGGGAATTTATGTTGAGCTTCCTAATACAATAGAGGGCATGGTCAGTGTCGTATCGCTGCGTGACGGATTTTATGTGTATGACGAAAACCATTATGAAATGGTAAATGAGACCACGGGAAGGACGTTTAAGCTCGGACAGCGTGTGCGGGTTGTGGTTTCGGGCTGTGACAGAATTCTTCGGACAATAGATTTTGAAATTTTGTCATAAATTTTTGCAGGCGGTTTCTCATCTGCCATCAGGGCTATTTGCTTTCGCTCAGAAACAAATAGCGGCGTGAACAATCCAGTTTGATTTCTGATTGTTCACGTTGTTCTTGATGAAACGAAAAAATGAAATGATAAAGGAGGGTTCAGTGTGAAAGAAAAAAATACAAATAAGCTCATTGCCAATAATAAAAAGGCGTATTATGATTATTTTATAGATGAAAAGTATGAGGCGGGGCTTGTACTTCACGGAACAGAGGTTAAATCCTTAAGACAGGGAAAATGTTCCGTCAGGGAGGCGTATATACAGATTATTAACGGAGAGGTATTTGTAATCAATATGAATATAACGCCTTATGAGAAAGGCAATATTTTCAACACAGACCCGCTGAGACCTAAAAAGCTGCTTCTGCATCAGTCTGAGATAAATAAGCTTGCGGCGCAGACCGCGCAGAAGGGTTATACGATAGTTCCGCTTCAGGTTTATCTGTCACGGGGACGTGTTAAAATGGAGATAGGACTGGCGAGAGGCAAAAAACTGTATGATAAGAGGGAAAGCATAGCAAAGAAGGACCAGCAGAGAGAGGCGCAAAAGGATTTCAAGGTGAGAAATCTGGGCTGAGAAAGGTTTTTTTGGTGCATTTTGCCGACATGTTTTACGGGCGTTTTTGTTGACAGGGATTTTTTTCAATGATAGTATATAGTGGAACTATTCATAAGGGGTAGTAAAGGTTTCGACAGGGTTTCTGAAGCTGGTGAAGCTATTCGCAGGTGATGCGTCAAATCACAAACTTAAATATAAACGCTAACGAAGATTTAGCTTACGCTGCCTAATGGCAGCAGTCTGACCTAGAGCACCTGCACTTTAGGATCCGGGCTTCGACTATGCAGGAAACGACACAGCCAAAGCTTTGAGGCTGCGGGCGTATTATGAAGCTACTGAAAACGCGGGGATGTTGGCTTTCCTGCGTCGGAGGGAATGAGGGCAACCGAAGCAACCAACTATAATAGTAGAAGAACAGTGAATGGGATTTTGGACACGGGTTCGACTCCCGTCTACTCCATACAGGAAAATGCTCAGAAACAGCGTGTTTCGGGCATTTTTTTTATTTCAATAGGAAATTGCTTTGATTGGAAGAGGATTGTTTACGCCTGCTTCTTTCTGAGTTCCGCTATTGCTCCGTAGTGTAAAATATCAAATTCAGCTGGTGCAATTTCTTCAAGCAGTCTGGTATGTTCCTGTTCCCACTGCCTGATTTCTTCTTCCGTAAGCGAAGCGCCGATTCCTCGGCAGGCTTTTATTCTGCCGTTCCAGCTCTCTCGGGTAAAGGTCACTTTTAAGGGATATTCCTCGTGATAAACAAGTTCAAAAAATTGTCAGGAAAGTCGATATTCTCCGCAGAGACGGCGTAATAGTCGATGTCCATATTTTTTGACAGCATTTTCGCCTGTTCAATCTGATTTTCGGAAATATCCGTACCTGTCCATTTTGCTCCGTAACGGTACATATTTCTTGGTATAACGCCCGTTCCCGTGCCGATGTCGAGAACTCTCTGCCCGTCTGTACATAATCCTCGCCGCAGAATTTTATCATAAAATTCCTGAGGATAAATATCGCGGAACTTTGCGTAATCTGAAGAGGTTTTACCCCAGTCAAAGGGCTTTCCTCCATCTATGTTTTTATCTGTAATAAACATGATTTCTCCTTAAAAATAGTTTTTATATGCTGTACATTATTTTACATGATAACAGTATTGCAATCAAGAATAGAAAAATTTACATGCATATGATAAAATAATATCAGAAAAGTTTATCGTGTGGGGTGAATTTATGGCGGATAAAGGCACAGTTCAAAAAAACGAAAAGACATATACGGTTGCAGGATACACATTTAATTCAAAGGAGGAAGCGCAGGAGGCTAAGGACGAGCTCAACGCAATCAAGTATGTATCTGCAAAGACAGACGGGAAGGACCCGAAACAGGTATATTTATTGTATAATACCATTCTTGACAAGGAATTATTTAAGACGGCGGTGGGACTGGACTATCTGAAAGAACTCCAGCAGTTTTTGTATATTCATGATGAGATTCCAAACGATAAAATCAGACCTATTCCGATTAACAGCGAACTGAGAGAAGCTCTGGGTGAAAAGCGGGAGTTTACAAAGGTGAGGGGAGAAATGCGAAAGCTCAGGCGCGAAGTTGATAAGTATAAGGACAGGTCGGTTAAGCTCATAATTGTAAATGTTGTTCTCCTGCTTGTAATTTTGGCGATGGTTGTTATTTTGAAAACTTCCTCCACCCCGACTATTATAGATTATGAAAATAAGCTTCAGGACAAGTATGCGTCATGGCAGGAGCAGCTTGAGTCGCAGGAGGCGTCTTTGAGGGACAGAGAAAATGAGCTCAGATAACAGGCAGAGACTTTAAAAGTATTCACATTTTAAACATATCTTTGAGTTATATTCACGTTATAAAAATATAGAACGGGAGACGAATTTGCATGGATAAAATAAAGGTTTTGGTAGTAGATGATGAGAGCAGAATGAGAAAGTTAGTTCATGATTTCCTGTCAAGAAGCAATTATGAGGTGGTTGAGGCTGCGGACGGGGAAGAGGCTATTGATATATTTTACAGCGATAAGTCAATCTCTCTTGTTATTCTTGATGTTATGATGCCAAAAATGGATGGCTGGGAAGTGTGCAGGCAGATTAGAAAGGATTCCAATGTGCCGATAATAATGCTTACCGCAAAGAGTGAAGAAAAGGACGAGCTTCAGGGGTTTGACTGCGGCGCGGATGAGTATATTTCAAAGCCGTTCAGCCCTAAAATTCTTACAGCAAGGGTTGACGCCCTGGTGAGAAGAGCATACCAGATTGACAGCTCGGAGGTGTATGAAATAGGCGGGATTGAGATTGACAAGGCGGCGCATATAGTAAAAATTGACGGCAGGGAGATTGATTTGAGCTTTAAGGAGTTTGAGCTTCTGACATATTTTGTTGAAAACAGGGGAATTGCGCTGTCAAGAGAAAAAATTTTAAACAATGTATGGAATTACGATTACTTCGGAGATGCCAGAACTATTGATACGCATGTAAAGAAGCTGCGCAAAAAGATGGGGGATAAAGGCGACTGCATACGCACGATTTGGGGAATGGGCTATAAGTTTGAGGTATAATTGGAGACCGGCATATGGGAAGACATTCTATTAAATTTAAAATAACTCTGCTTCTGACAGTTATTATTTCAAGCCTGCTTGTGCTTCTTATGATACTGAATACTACTATGTCTGAGAAATTTTATCTTTCCGGGCGAAGAAAACAGATGCTTGAGGGATATTCATATATTAATGATACGATTGTGTCATATACGAACGGAACTATTTCCAAAGACAAGATGGAAGACAGAATAGAACAGTTCACATCGGGAGCAGCCATAGCGGTTATTGTCGTAAACAGTGACTGGACAACGCTGTATACTAATAATAACGGCGAAGCCGATATGATTAACCGTCTCATTATGAGCATTTTTAACCGTGATATTTTTGGCGCTTCAGGAGACACAGACGGAAGCGGCGGGCAGGAGGAGACTTCCGGCGAGGATGAGACTCAGGAAAGCAGGGGCAATGCAGAAGAGTCCGGCGATGAACAGAGCAGTGATGAATATAAAAAGACGCCTAAAAAAGAATTTGGACCGGTTGACATTTCCATTGACATGGAGCAGAGCGGAATTGAGGAGAAGCGTGAGATTATAATCGATACCGAAAAGTATACGCTTCAAAAGGTGTATGATGAGCGCCTGTCAGACGATTACTACGAGCTGTGGGGAACGCTTGACAACGGATGTTCTATAATGATGCGTGTAGCAATACAGGGAATTAAAGATAATGTCAGTATTTTTAATCAGTTTGTTACGTATATAGGTTTGGCAATTCTGGGAGTAGGTATTGTGGCGGCGTATATTTTTTCGGGGTATATTTCAAAGCCGATTAAGCAGCTTTCCAATCTTGCAGAGAGAATGTCCGATATGGATTTTGACGCCAAATACAACGGGAACGATAAGGGAGAGATTGGCGTTCTCGGAAAAAGTATGAATAATATGTCTGAAAAGCTGCAGCAGAATATTTCACAGTTAAAGACGGCAAATCTTGAATTGCAGAAGGATATTGACAAGAAAATAAAGCTTGAGGAGATGCGCTCGGACTTTCTTTCAAATGTTTCGCATGAATTAAAGACGCCTATCGCGCTTATTCAGGGATATGCGGAGGGGCTCAAAGAGGGTATTACAGACGACCCTGAGAGTATGAATTTTTACTGTGATGTAATAATTGATGAAGCCAATAAAATGAATAATATGGTTAAAAAGCTTCTTACATTAAACCAGATTGAGTTCGGAGATGAAGAGACTGTTATGGAAAGATTTGATCTGGTTGAACTGTTAAGCTCCGTCGTCTCGGCAAATGCTCTTCGCGCCTCACAGCAGAATATAACAATCAATTTTGAGCCTCCTGAAAAAAATATGTATGTATGGGCTGATGAATATAAGGTTGAGGAGATGGTGACGAATTATATAAGCAACGCCATTAACCATTGTGAATTTGAGAAAAAGATAATTGTCCGCGCCGTGAGAATGCAGGATAATATCAGGGTTTATGTCTATAATACCGGAAAACATATTCCTGATGAGGATATTGAAAACATATGGGTTAAGTTTTATAAGGTAGATAAAGCCAGGACAAGGGCATACGGAGGAAACGGAATAGGGCTGTCTATTGTTAAGGCGATTGCCGAGTCGTTCGGGAAGGAATGCGGAGTTGAAAATGTTGATGGCGGAGTTGAGTTCTGGTTTGACCTTGATGCAAAGGCGTGATATAATATTAATACTAATGGTTATGAATAAAACATTACAGAGGTTGGTATGCGGATGAAAAAATTAGTTGTTTTGAGCTTGACTGTTTTGATTTTATTTTCTTTCACCGGCTGCGGCAGTGATATTAAGCTGAGCAAAGAGGATAATGATTTAGTTGCTGAGTATATTGCGGGAGTAATACTTAAATATTCATATGAGAACGAGTGGGAGTATCAGAAGTTAAGAAATAGCGCGCTTTTAACTCCACAGGGTACAGCCTCACAGAACAGCGGTACATCTGCGTCAAACGGGAATGATATATCGTCCGCCGGAGCTTCATCAGGTCAGACACATGACAGCGCCGACGTTATGGAGAGCATGGCTGAAGCTTTGGGACTGACAGGTACAACAATAAAATATAAAACATATCAGGTGGGGGATCGATATCCGCAGGATGAATTTGCGGTGTGTGTTCCAGCTAATAACGGGTGCAGTGTGATTGCGCTGGAATTTGATATTGTAAACAGCAGCAGTTCTGCCATAACGGCAAATACCGACTCAAAGGGAGTGTCTTTGAAGCTCTCTGTCGGAGGTGAGACGGTGACTGCATCTGGAACACTGTTAAAAAATGATTTGCTTAGTTTGAATGATGTTGCGATCGCAGCCAATTCCACATATAACGCAGCGGTAGTATTTCAGGTTCCTGATGCTGCGGCACAAAATATTTCCGGAATGAGTGCAAGTGTATACATAAACGGGACATCTGTGGGACAGATACCAGGTTTATAAAGTTAGACAGAAATTGTTTCATATTCAGTGAAATTATAACCATATATTAAAAAATTAAATTTTTAAGAGGGCAGAGCTGTTTTGGGCTATCTGCCCTCTTAAGAGGTTATTGGTATTTTAGATAGAAATAAACTAAAGAATATTTAAAGGGACTTTGGAGGATTGATTGATGCTGTCAATGAGGGAAGCCATAGAAAAATATATTGACGGATGCAAGGGCAAGGTTGAGTGCCGTGCTCTTAAGCTCTTTGTAAAGGCGATGCTCGCAGGTATGATGATTGCGTTTGGAGCCGCGGGAAGCAATGTTGCTGCTTACGGTGTCACAGATTTTGGACTGTCGCGTCTTGTGGCGGGAGCGGTTTTTCCTATGGGACTTATGATGGTTGTAATGACCGGAGCGGAATTATTTACAGGTGACTGCCTTGCTGTTATGGCTGTAGTTCGTAAGGAACACACCGTGTTAAAGCTGCTTAGAATGCTGGTCATAGTGTTTATCGGGAATTTAATGGGCTCAGTGCTGTTTGTGCTGGCTGATTTTGTAAGCGGACAGTATAATTATTCATCGGGAATACTTGGAGCGTACACCATTAAGATAGCGCTGGGGAAGTGTAATTTAAGCTTTGGAGCGGCTCTGGTTTCAGGGATTTTGTGCAATATTCTGGTGTGCACCGCAGTCCTGCTTGCAGCGTGCGCTAAGGATGTTGCCGGAAAATTATTATCATGTTTTTTTATTATATTGCTGTTTGTGGTAAACGGTTACGAGCATTGCGTTGCCAACATGTATTATGTGCCGGCAGGAATTGTCGCGAAGATGAATACATTATATGTCAGTGATGCGATACAGCAGTATGGCTATACCGCAGAGCAGCTGGAATCTCTTAATATTCAGAATTTTCTTGTGAATAATCTGCTCCCGGTAACTATCGGCAATATTATAGGAGGAATGTTGTTTTGCGGACTGCCGCTGCTGTACATAAACAGTGCGAGAAAAAATAAGTGAGCTTGTACATATACGGTTTAAAATATTTTGCCTTATAGCATGACAAAAATTTTTAACTGACATTATATAACTGGCTATATCAAATAATGATAAAATGGCAATATACACATGTCACATTTTTTGATAATCTTGACGCAATTAAGAAATGTTAAAGCGGAGGATTCAGAAAAATGGAATTAAGACAGAAAAAAATAGATGTACAGAGGTCATGGCTTAATATTGGAGTGCTTCAGATGTGTATTACTGCTGTGTTTATGGCTTTGACATGTATAGCCACAATGATTATCCAGATACCGATACCGCTTGGGTACGCGCATCTGGGAGACAGTGTTATATTGATATGTACGTTCTTTTTTGGTCCTGCTGCAGGCGCGCTGGCAGGAGGAATAGGATCGGCAATGGCGGATATACTGTCAGGGTATGCTGTATGGGCGCTGCCTACGCTGCTTATAAAGACTTTAATGCCGGTTATAGCGTATGCTTTTTTCAGGCAGAGAGAATGGAAATGCAGAGTATTTTCATTTAAAAGTATAGCGGGGGCAGTGGCTGCTCTCCTGTTTATGACAGCGGGGTATGTTGTGTTCGGCGCGGTTTTATACGGAAGCGCCGGCGCGGGAATTGCGTCCGCGCCGGGATTACTGATGAAATCGGCAGTAAATCTTGCTGTATATTTGTTTGTTGCTGCCGGCATCTCTAAGGTCAGAAATTAGCGCTGTACCTCGTTTCCGCTTTCTGAGAATGCAAGCTTCATTACCTCGTCGGCAGAGACAAGATTGTAGTCGCCGCTGACAGTGTGCTTCAGACAGCTTGCGGCATTTGCAAACT
Organism: uncultured Lachnospira sp.; assembly: GCA_944381165.1. Lineage (GTDB taxonomy): Bacteria > Bacillota > Clostridia > Lachnospirales > Lachnospiraceae > Lachnospira. Next base: position 38,158 of record CALWKC010000021.1, read on the forward strand.
CAACGGATTTCTGAGGGTCAAAGTGATTTAGAATACTGTAGATAATTCCGGCGCAGTACGCGTCGCCCGCGCCTATATAGTCAAGAATATGCATGAAATATTCTTTGCTGTAATATGCTTTTCCCTCTGTATAAATCATTGACTGAAGTTTGAAGGTTGTTATAGATGTCTCTGTTCGCCATACAGAAGCAACCATTTTAAAAGGAAAGCGCTTCATCAGTTCAGAAGCTATGTAGGCATTTTTTTCTTCGGTTGTGCCGGAGGTATCTATTGAAAATATTCCGACGGCGTCATCTTCATTTGCTATACAAATATCTACGTAAGGACAGATTTCGCTCATTACTTTATTAGCCTTCTCACTGCTCCAGAGTTTGCTTCTGTAATTCAGGTCGCAGCTTATTGTGAGGTTATGTGCCTTTGCGGCTTTGCAGGCGTTAAGCGTTATCTTTGCCATATTGTCGCTTATTGCAGGCGTGATGCCGGAAAAATGAAACCATGTGGCATCTTTAAATATCTCGTCCCAGTCAAAGTCGGTTTCTTTGGCGAGCGCTATAGCAGAGCCGTTTCTGTTATAAATTACATTTGTAGGACGCTGGCTTGTTTTCTTTTCAAGAAAGTAAATTCCAATCTGTTCGTCTCCGCGCACAATATGGCTTATATCAACACCGTACTGGCGCAGTGAATTTACGGCGCTCTGACCTATGGTGTGGGCGGGCAGCTTGGTTACATAACTGCAGTCTACGCCGAAATTTGCAAGCGACACTGCGGTATTCGCCTCGCCGCCTCCGTATACGGCTTCAAATGTATGGCACTGTGTAAAGCGCTCGTTATTTTCAGGCGAAAGCCTAAGCATAATTTCGCCGAAGGTAATAATTTTGTCTTTCATTTCGTTTTCTCCATTTTTCTCCATTTTCTCTTTTATATATTGTAAAAATTGTACCTAATGTCACAAAGCGCAGGCTACAATCTGAACAATACAGCTATTTTAGCACATCTTTTATAAAAATCCACTATAAAATCTAATGTATTTGCAGCTTGTATATTAAATTAATTTGATGCTAAAATATTTATAAGTTATGAAGGGAGAATAGTTTGAAAAATCAGCTCGATAGCTGATTTTTCACAAGCCATGCAAAGCATGGATGGCTATTTGTTTCTGAGCGAAAGCAAATAGCCATGATGGCAGATGAGAAACCGCCTGTGCGGATTTCTCATCGCCTCTTCGCGACAAGTCGCTCAGAAATGGAGAGATTTTATGTATAACGAGTTGACCAAAAATGATATTAAAAAAATGCAGGAGGAAATAGAGTACAGAACGCTTGTTGTCAGAAAGGAAGCTCTTGAGGAGGTGAAAACAGCGCGCGCTCACGGAGATTTGAGTGAGAATTTTGAATATCATGCCGCAAAACGCGAAAAAAACCGCAATGAAAGCAGAATAAGGTACTTGCAGAGAATGATAAAAACAGCAAAAATTATTTCTGATGAGTCTGCCGATGATGAGGTGGGCGTAAATAATACTGTTGAATTGTTTTACGAGGACGATGAGACGACAGAAAAAATTAAGCTTGTGACAACAGTAAGAGGTGATTCGCTCGAAGGGCTTATAAGCATAGAATCTCCGCTGGGCAAAGCTCTTCTTGGACATAAGGTCGGAGACAGAGTGCTGATAGAGGTTAATCCAAGCGTGAGCTATTATGTACAAATACGCTCTATTGAAAATTCAGATGACAGCGAAGATGAGATACAGCCGTATTAAATATATTAACGGATATTTCTTTTAACTTTAAAAATATACTTGACATATTGATTATTTTTGTATATTATAAATATATAAAATATACTATATATTTCCAATTTGCGAGAGATATGTGCGGATTTTGGCTGAGGTGAGCTGATTTAAGCAGGCAATATGAGAGGATATTTTTATGGCGCTTGACGATGAACAGAAAAGAGCAGTGGAACATTTCAGAGGGGCGGCGATGATTCTTGCCGGTCCCGGAAGCGGGAAGACTACAGTTATAACAAACAGAATTATGAATCTTATTAATGCGTTTAATGTGTCTCCCGAAAAAATTCTGGTTATTACATTTACAAGAATGGCAGCCTGTGAGATGAAGGAGCGCTTTTTAAATTTGTCTGCCGGAAATCTTTCCATGCACAGCTTGTATGGTGAAAGTATTGACGGTGAATATTGCGAGTCTCAAGGCGTAACCTTCGGTACGTTTCATTCAATATTTTTTATGATGCTTAGGCAATTCTGCAATTATAGGTCGGATAACATTGTAAGGAACGGCGTACAGAAAAAGTTTTTAAAGGAAGAATTTATTTATAATCAGGTTTCGGCGCATGATGAGAATGTATTAATTGACGATATATTGTCTGAATTTGCGAAAGTTAAGTCAATGTGCGCTTCAAGACATCAATATAAACCGGTAAGCTGTGAGGAGGAGCTGTTTTGGAAGCTTTATTCAGATTACTCCGATTTTTTGAAGAGAGAGCATCTTGTTGATTTTGAGGACATGATGGTGCAGACAAGGGCACTTTTAAGTGAGCGCGGCTCTGTGCTTGATTTTTGGCAGCAACGATTTGAGTATATTCTTGTCGATGAGTTTCAGGATGTTTCACCTGTTCAGCTTGATGTTGTAAAAATGCTATCCGAAAAGCACCGGAATATTTTTGTGGTGGGAGACGACGACCAGAGTATATATGGCTTCAGGGGCGCAGCACCGGGAGTGATGCAGGATTTTATCAGATATTTTCCTGATGCAGAGGTGTTCAGGCTTGATGTGAATTACAGATGTGGTAAATCGATTGTAGACGGGGCGCTTCAGCTTATTAACAACAACAGGGATAGATTTTTCAAGAAGCTCAGGGCTTACAATCAGGGAGGAATGCCGATAGAATACTATGCGTTTGACAGCATGGCTTCACAGGAGAGTTTTATCGCTAAGAGCTTAAGCACAGTATACGGCAATGAGACTTGCGCAGTGCTTACAAGAACTAACAGCGAGGCGGAGGAGCTGCTTCGTTTTCTTGCCCGGCGCGGGGTTGATGCCTCATATCATGGCAGAGTCAAAAAATTATATGAGCACTGGATTGCATCAGATATTATGGCTTATATAAGCATTGCGGCAGGAAGTACTGAAAGAACAGATTTTATCCGCATTTTGAATAAGCCCGCAAGATACATCAGCAGGTTATTTTTTACGAGTAAAACTGTTGATATATCACAGATGATAATCGACATGAAACAGAAAGGGTATGCTATTCCTGCAAAGGCGCTTGAAGAGTTAAGAACGCATATTAAGCTTTTGTCCGGGCTGTCTCCGTTTGCCGCAGTTAATTATATAAGAAAAGCTGTTGGATACGACTTGTACATTTCTGAATACGCAAAGGAAAAAGAAACTGATAAAACGATATTTTTCAGAGTACTAGACAAGCTTCAGTCAGATGCCGGGCACTATGGGAGTATAGATGAATGGAGAGCCGCTTTAGATGAGTCAGAGGAACACGTAAAGTCCGGGGTGTCGGAGGATTTAAATTCAATCAGTCAGGCCTCCCGCAATATTAATATATGTACCATGCACAGGGCAAAAGGACTTGAATTTGATACAGTTATAATTACAAGCGTAAATGAAGGCGTCATACCATACGGCAGGGCTGAAACGGAAGAACAGCTTGAAGAAGAACGACGGCTTTTTTATGTGGCTGTGACAAGGGCAAAAACCAGACTGATTATCTGTTCTGTGGCTCAGCGTTATAATAAAAAAATGCAGCCCTCCAGATTTCTGGCAGAGCTGCGGGGAAAAAATAATCTTTTTCAAAACAAATGCTGATTTTATTCTTCGTCTTCCTCGGCGTATAATTCCTCATATTCCATCGCATCGAGCTCTTCGTCAAAGGCGTCGGCAACTGTCTCATATTCCTCATCAGATTCAATATTCTCAAGCACCGGGTCGCCGTCAGGCGTCTCAATGTATCTGTAAAGGTATACTTCATCGTTATCTGCGGCATCACCCTCAAGAGGAAGAAGAGCAATATAATTGCTGTCGCCGGCAGGGAATATTCTTATAATTGCGCATTCGCATTCCGTTCCGTCGTCAAGAGACAGTGTAACGGTTGTATAATCATTTTTGTTGTTTTCAGCTGTCATACAGACCTCCATAAATAATTAGTTGTGAGCTAATGCAACTTTATCAGAATACTTGAGATAATGCAATATAAGTTAGAAAAACTTGCATATAACACCGGATAAACTTAATAAAATTCCGTATACATATGCCGGAAATCAATAAAATATTAAAAAAACTTGCACTATTAAAAGAAAAGGTGTATATTATTAGCAGATTAAGAGTGTCAAAGGAGACAATTTTGGAAGCTGCTTCCGGGATTGTCTCTTTTTTTCCTTGGCTAAAGACATATGGAAAGTTGGTAAAGGTATGGATAAAATTGATAAAAAGCTGATTACGTTGCTGCAAAAGGATGCGAGAATGCCGCTTAAAGCATTGGCGGAGAATGTTTTTTTGTCGTCGCCCGCGGTGTCCGCAAGAATTGAAAGGCTTGAGAAGGAACAGATTATTGAGGGATATGAGGTAAAGATAAATCAGTTAAAGCTCGGGTATCATATTACTGCATTTATTAATCTTGAAGTTGCACCTGTACAAAAACCGGAGTTTTATCCTTTTATTAAGTCATGCCCTAATGTAGTTGAATGCAATTGTGTCACCGGAAATTATTCAATGCTGTTGAAGGTTGTATTTCCAAGCACTATGGAGCTTGATACATTTATAGGACAGCTTCAGAAATTCGGCCGTACAAGCACGCAGATAGTTTTTTCAACGCCTGTCGAGCCAAGAGGAATAGACGTCAATGTTGAGCTTCCGGCGGAAGAGTAGTTAAAATTAAAAAAGTATAAAATGGCGCTGCTGCATTGTTTGGCGGCGCTGTTTTTGTTATAATTTGTAACAGTAAATATGCACAAAAGTTTCGTGCGAGGAAATGGGGAATGTTATGGAGACAACTATGAATTATCAGCATAAAGCAGTACTTATCAGAGATAATGTAAACAAAGTAATTGTTGGAAAATCAGACGTTACAGATATGATTCTTACGGCGTTGATTGCCGGAGGGCATGTGCTTTTGGAGGATGTTCCGGGAACGGGCAAGACGATGATTGCAAAGTCATTTGCGGCGTCGCTTGCTTCGGAATTTTCAAGAATACAGTTTACTCCTGATTTACTTCCGTCAGATGTTACGGGAATTAATTATTTTAATCAGAAGCAGGGTGAGTTTGTGTTCAGAAAAGGACCGGTATTTGCGAACATTCTGCTTGCAGATGAGATAAACAGAGCTACTCCGCGTACACAGTCGGCTCTGCTTGAGTGTATGGAGGAGCGTCAGGTCACGGTTGACGGCGGGACGAGAAAGCTTGAAGCGCCGTTTATAGTTATAGCGACTCAAAATCCGATAGAGACAGCGGGCACATATCCGCTTCCGGAGGCCCAGCTTGACCGTTTTCTTTTACAGGTGTCAATGGGGTATCCGGACAGAGATGAGGAGCTTGAAATAATACGCAGATTTATGTCGGATAATCCGCTTGAGGCGTTGGAGGCGGTTTGCAGCAGAGAAGATACGATTAAGATGTCTGAAGAGGCAAAGAATGTGTTTGTTCATGAAGCGATAATGAACTACATTGTAGATATAGCAAATGAGAGCAGAAATCATATTAATGTCGCAATAGGCGTAAGCCCGAGAGGCGTTCTTAATATGGTCAGAGCAGCTCGGGCATATGCATTCATTCAGGGCAGGAAATATGTAGTGCCTGAGGATGTTATCAGGCTTTCAGTTCCTGTATTTGCGCACAGGCTGATTTTAAAGCACGGAATGACAAATCAGGATAACAGAGCTTCTATAATTCAGGATATTCTGGCTAAGACTCAGATTCCAACGGAGGATTGGAGCAAGGTATGATTATAGTGGTTATGTTACTTGGGGCAGCAGTTGTATATATGGTGCTTCGCAGGATATACAGCAGGCTTTGGTATAAGAACCTTACACTTGAGATAGCTTTTTCAAAAAAGCACGTTATATGCGGAGAGTCTGTACAGCTTATAGAAGTAGTCACTAATAAAAAGAGACTTCCTCTTCCGTATATCAATGTTAAATTTCAGGTAAACCGTGCTTTAAAATTTGAGGACGGGGAAGAAAACTCAGTTGTCTCTGATATGACGTACAGAAATGATGTGTTTTCGCTTATGATGTATCAGCGTGTGACGAGGAATATACCTGTAAAGTGCGGCAGAAGAGGTGTGTATTCTTTAGAAAGGGCAGATATGACATCGTCAGGTCTGTTTATGAATGACATTAATCTTATCGGCACAAAGCAGCATGCACACATTACCGTTTTTCCAAGAAGCGCAGATACACAGAAGCTTTCTGTCTTGTATTCAAAGGTTACGGGAGCTGTCGAGAAAAATAAATATCTCAACCCGGATATATTTGCGTTTCGAGGGATACGTGATTATGACACATCCGATACGATGAATACGATTAACTGGAAGGCGTCGGCAAGAAACGGACAGCTTATGGTTAATCAGTATCAGGAGACAATGTGTCAGTCGGTATGTATTCTGCTTAATCTTGAGCCTGAAGGTATGCTTAAAGATGAGGTGCTTTTGGAGGAATCCATCTCAATAGCATCCGGGCTTGCGCAGAATTTGATTGAGCAGAGAGTTCAGGTGTCGCTTGTCTCAAACGGAGTGGATTATATAGAAAATGATAGTGTGTGTGTTGATGAGGGAATGGGGCAGGCTCATTTAAACGCAGTCAACACTGCACTGGCCAGGATTGATTTGTCAAAGCAGCCAAAGTCTTTTGCCGATATGCTTCTTGATTTGAAGAGAGGTGCAGGAGCGGCAAAAAACCGGGCTTTGTCCGAAAAACAGGATGTTTTGTTTGTTATGATTTCACAGAGCAGGCGCAGGGACGTACAGCTTGCATTTGACAGTCTTACCGGTAAAAACAGCATGTGTGTCTGGATATTGCCTTTTTATCGTGAACAGGAGACGGCGCTTGACTATACATGTGCATCTTTAGTGGAATGGGAGGTGCATAAACGTGCAGTTTGAGAGGAAAGATAAGTCGGGAGACGAGATCGGAAGGGTAAAACGCAGCAATGCGGTGCTGTCATTAATTGAACTGGCAATGCAGTGCATACTTTTTGCGTCATTTATTTTTATGGCGTATCTGGGAATATATCACATGACGGGCAGAGAGTTTTTAAGAAGTATGTGGGTTATTCCGGCAGTAGTGTTTTTATTTATAATAAGAAAAAAGACCAAAAAATTCAGTCTGTTTATGCTGAGCAATATTCTTGTTTTTGTGGCTGCATGTGTTGTGGCTGAAAACGACAGTCAGCTTTTTGCAAATCTTGTCACGGTGATTTTGCTCTGCGCGTATTCCATATGGCTTAAAAATAACACAATCCAAAGATTATCTCCTAAGAATATGATTGTCTCTGAGGGAAGAACATTGGATGATGCGGAGGCGGCGCTTTCTCAAATTTATGCGGGAGAGGATATGAATGTGTTTTTTGTGGCATCTCCTGCATTCGGGTATATAATAGGTGTATGGCAGAATGTTCCGCTTTTGGTGAATATTGAAGTGGTGTTCTGCATACTGTTTATTGTGCTTAAAATTGTATACAACAATTTAAGCCATCTGGATTATGTATTAAATCTGAACCGAAAGAAAAAAGATTTTCCTGCAAAACAGATAAAACAGGTAAACAAATTTGTTACGGTAACTTCGGCAGTATTGATTTCGCTTGGAATGCTTCTGTTTTATAACGGACAGTACGGGAATATTTTTGAGCTTATGGGAAGGGGAGTCGGTCTTGTTGTCCGTCTTGTCGTAAAGTTTTTTATATTCCTGCTCGGGACTTCAGGGTTTGATACCGGAAGTATGGGCATGCCTCAGAATGACACAGAAACAGAGGAGTCGCTGGAAGAAATTGACTGGGAGATGCCTGATTCACCAATAATGCAGGCTATTTTTGAGGCATTCGGACTTGTGCTTGTCATTGCAATAGTTATTGCTTTAATTTACATGGTAAGAACTTATATTAAAAACTTTAACCGCACTAAAAAGCTCGGAAATGACTATATAGAGTATATTGTGCCGAATGAGGATACGCAGCATGTCAATAAAATGTCTGCTAATGACAAAAAAAACGCACCGAGAGATACGCGTTCGGTGAGAAGGATGTATAAAAAAAGAGTGCTTAAGGGTACGGGAGGTAAGCCTCCGGAGCCTTCAGCGCCGCCAAGCAGTCTCACACTTCAGAATATAACTGATAATGAAGAGCTGGCGGAAAAGATTACGGCAGTTTATGAGAAAGCAAGGTATTCTGAGGAGAGGATTACGCCTGAGGAAGCATCGGTTTTCAAGGATATATAATCGGGAGAAGACGCACAACAGGCAAATTCATGCAGGCATGATTTGCTTGTCATACAGCTTATGACTGAACTGATAAGTAAGTATTTGGAAAATACAAAAAACTTCTTGACAGTGTAAGTTTTATAATGTAATATTGTCTCAATAATAAGCAAAAGCAATGAAGAGGAATATTAGATATTAACCGGAGTCAGAGATTTGTCGGCTGGTGAAAGACAATGGAAGGAAGATATTGAACTCGCCTCAGAGCTGCTATCTGAAAGCATTAATAAGCATCAGTTTAATATTCGTGTTGTATTGCAGATGAATATATGCGAGTAGGCGTAGCCGGAAGCCAACCGTTATAGTGGACAGAATATAAGGCAGAGATGCCCGTATTCAGTGAGTGCACGAGCAATCGTGAATAAGAGTGGTAACGCGTGAGACTATGGTCTTTCGTCTCTTGACAGTTTTGTGTCATGGGCGGAAGACCTTTTTTACCGTTAAAAATTTGCAGATGCTTTTTATTACCGTGAGCAACGAGCCAGGCGTGCTGTGTTTAGCAGAGGTCATTTGGGGAGTGCCGTGGGCCAAATATTAATAAAAATGGAGGAAAAAAGATGTTTGATTACAGACAGTATAAGAGAGGCTATTTTATGCCGCCGACAGAATGCATGGACTGGGTTAAGAAAGAGTATATTGATAAGGCTCCGATATGGTGTTCGGTAGATTTGAGAGACGGAAACCAGGCGCTTGTTGAGCCTATGAGTCTTGAGGAAAAGCTGGAGTTTTTCAAGCTTCTTGTAAAGGTTGGCTTCAAAGAGATAGAAGTAGGCTTTCCGGCAGCATCTGAGACGGAATATGTTTTTTTGAGAACTCTTATTGAAAAAAATATGATACCGGATGATGTAACTATTCAGGTGCTTACACAGGCAAGGGAACATATTATCAAAAAGACATTTGAGGCGGTAAAGGGTGCTCCAAGAGCAATCGTACATGTATACAATTCTACATCTCTTGCGCAGAGAGAGCAGGTGTTCAGAAAATCAAAAGAAGAGATTAAGCAGATTGCCGTTGACGGGGCAAAGCTTTTAAAAGAGCTTGCACAGAAAGAAGAAGGAAATATTTTGTTTGAGTACAGCCCTGAGAGCTTTACAGGAACGGAGCCGGAGTATGCGCTTGAGGTCTGCAATGCGGTAATTGATGTATGGGAGCCTACTACGGATAAAAAGTGTATTATAAACCTTCCGGCAACAGTTGAAATGTCGCTTCCGCATGTGTTTGCGAGCCAGATAGAGTATATGCATAAAAATCTTCACAGCAGGGAAAATGTTATTATTTCGCTTCATCCTCACAACGACAGGGGAACAGGCGTAGCTGACGCAGAACTCGGAATTTTGGCGGGAGCTGACAGAATTGAGGGAACTCTCTTCGGAAACGGCGAAAGAACGGGAAATGTTGATATTATTACGCTTGCAATGAATATGTACGCGCAGGGTGTAAATCCTGAACTCGATTTATCAAATATGCCTGTTCTTGCCGAGACATTTGAGAGGCTTACACAGATGAAGATAGGAGACAGACATCCGTATTGCGGAAAGCTTGTATTTGCAGCTTTCTCGGGCTCGCATCAGGATGCTATCTCAAAGGGTATGCATTATCGTGTGGAAAATGATACAGAGCACTGGACTGTTCCGTATCTGCCTATAAATCCTGAGGATGTGGGACGCACATACGATTCGGATGTTATCAGAATTAACAGCCAGTCAGGAAAGGGCGGCGTCGCATATGTTCTTGAGCATAATTTCGGAATGATTGTGCCTAAGAAAATGCGTGAGGATCTGGGATATGCGGTTAAGGACGTCTCAGATGTAAATCACAAGGAGCTTTCACCTGATGAGGTGCTTGAGATATTTGAGAAGCGCTATAAAAAATATACGCCTGTTTTTAGAATTACAGAGGTACATTTTAAGCAGATTAACGGTATTCAGACGGTTGTAACGATTGAAAAGAACGGTGAAAAGGTGAATGTTGAGGCTGGAGGAAACGGTCGTCTCGATGCGGTAAGCAATGCGCTCTCAGAGCATTTTAATCATCCTTGCGATATATGCTGCTATGAGGAGCATACACTTAACAACAAGGGCTCTGAATCGAGTGCTATCGCATATGTCGGAATTACCGGAGACAACGGAAAAGAATATTTCGGTATAGGCGTTGACCATGATATTATAAGGGCTTCTATTGATGCGCTTGAATCTGCGATGAACAGAAGTCTGGAAAAGGCTGAATAATGAAAAAAAGTATTATACTGGCGTCAGGCTCACCGCGAAGAAAAGAGCTGCTTAGTCAGATTGGTCTTGATTTTCGTGTGGTGACCAGCAATGCCGAGGAGACTACGGATAAAAATGCACCTGAAGAAATGGTGTTGGAGCTCTCTAAGAAGAAAGCTGAGGCGGTTGCCGGTTTAAATGCTGCGGTACAGGGCTGTGCCGCAGCTGCTTTCGGTGATGACGACAAATATGTTATAATCGGCGCCGATACTATTGTCTATGCTGATGGAAAAGTGCTTGGAAAGCCCAAGGACAGAGACGACGCGTTTTTGATGCTTAAAAGACTGTCTGGCAAAAGCCACAGTGTTTTTACCGGAGTGACATTAATCTGCGGAAAAGAGAGTATTTCTTTTTATGAGGAGACAAAGGTTTTTGTGTACGATATGACGGATGATGAAATATGGTCTTATATCGACACGGGAGAGCCTATGGACAAGGCCGGGGCCTATGGAATTCAGGGGGCTTTCGCAGCTTTTGTGTCCGGAATAGAGGGAGATTATAATTCTGTTGTAGGACTTCCCGTAGGCAGAGTGTATCAGGAGATGAGAAAGGCTGGATATATTGAATGATAAAACTTGTTGCGAGTGATTTGGACGGTACTATTCTTTTAAACGGCGCGCAGCACGTCGATGCATCGATGTGTGAGGCTATAGATTTGCTCAGTGAGAGAGGAATTATTTTTGCGCCTGCCAGCGGGAGACAGTGCGAGAGTCTTGTCAGGCTGTTTTCAGAGGTGAAAAGTCCGATTATGTATATTTCGGATAACGGAGCGCTGGTGCGTTATAAAGGGGAAACTATTGTGAAATCGCCTATGGATTATGACTTGGCGCTTGATATTTCAAGAGATATAGTTTCAGTGCCTAATTGTGAGGTACTGATTTCGGGTGAAAGAACAGCGTATATTATGCCTAAGTCTGAGGAGTATCTGTACAGAATGACAAAGATTGTACAGTATAAGACAGAAATTATTAAAAGCCTTGATGAAATTCAGGAGGATATTCTGAAGGTTTCTGTCTGCGATATGTCAGGTATAGACAACTCAAAGGAATATTTTGCTCATAAGTGGAGCGGAATGGCTGCGGCTACCGTATCGGGTGATTTATACATGGATTTTATGGACTTGAATGTCAGTAAGGGCGATGCGCTGAAAAAAGTTCAGGACAGGCTTAAAATCAGTCCGTCCGAGTGCATGGCGTTTGGCGATAACTATAATGATATTGAGATGCTGCGTCAGGCTGAGCATTCCTATGCTATGGAGGGTGCTGCCGATGAAATTAAGAGCCATGCGGCGCATACTGCCGATTCCGTGGAAAGAGTTTTAAGACGGGAATTGCTGTAATATGGTTTTTTGTACAGTTCAATTTTGATTTTTGTGTGGCGTTTTGCAGTTTTGAAAGGAGAGTTTTATTTTATGGGTGAGGATTTAAGGCTTTGCGCGGAGGTGTTTTTGAAGGAGCAGAGCAAACTGTTTGACGAGCCGGTTGTGTTTGATTTAGAAGAGGCGGAAGAATTTTTGGAGGATTGTTTTGCTCAGGTTTTTGAAAATATAAAAGAAGTGAGAGAATATCTGTCGGAGGAGGGCATGGATGTTGAGGCGCTTTCGGACGAGGAGCTGTCTGAGGAACTTGAGGTCTTCAAGCTGCCGGACGGAAGATATTTTGTGGTGGAAGCATAATGCGTATTACTGTTGTATGTGTCGGTAAAATTAAAGAAAAGTTTTATGTGCAGGCGGTTGAGGAGTACGCAAAACGACTGTCGCGATACTGTAAGCTTGAGTTTGTGGAGCTTCCGGATGAAAAGACGCCTGAAAATGCGGGCGAACAGATAAATGCTTCCATTAAGGCAAAGGAGGGCGACAGAATTCTTTCGGTTTTAAGGGATGACGCTTATGTTATCGCACTTGCGATTGAGGGAAATATGCTCGATTCTGTTCAGTTTTCTGAGAAACTGGAGAAACTTGCCGTCAGTTCGGTGAGCCACATTATGTTTGTAATCGGCGGCTCGCTTGGGCTGGATACGCGTGTGCTTTCGAGAGCTGACTATAAGCTGAGTTTTTCAAAAATGACGTTTCCTCATCAGCTCATGCGGGTAGTGCTGTTGGAGCAGATTTACCGCGCATACAGGATAATGAGGGGCGAGCCGTATCACAAGTAAGGCGGTTTTTGAACTATAGTCAAGTAAGTAGACACAAAAAAGTATAAAATTTCAAGGAGCAGGCTAAGCATTCTGCTCCCAGTATA
>CALWKC010000022.1 GCA_944381165.1 uncultured Lachnospira sp.
GCGAAACTCATATACATCATACGGGGAGATTTTATTTTTTCAAAGTTCAAATTTCATTCCCTATAGGAATGCTTTTTGAAGCTTATAAACCGGATAATGGAGACATTAAAACAGTTTAACAGTCTCCAAATCACACCCTTCATCTTTGAGATTTTGTATAACTGCCTGCTGAAAATTATTTCTGTTTGTAAATCTAATTATAATTTCATCAAACAGTGATAGCAAATACTTATATCTTATGATTTATTATAATTTTTCTCTATGTATTTTTAAAAATAGCTGTGACCTTATTCCGCAATCAGCCCGGAAAACTGAAATCTTTTGAACATACCGGCGCCCTTATTTGTCATTATGTCAGTATAAAATGAAGAAAATTAAATAATAAATATTTATTCATATAGAAAATATGTTTAATATGCCGCAGCTGATATAGAATAAAAAATAAGAGACTTTTGCTTAACGAATTTTAATTCGTCAAAGCAAAAGTCTCTTTTATCCCGGAATAAAGAGCTCGCTCGCAAACTCTCTCGATGCGCTCAATTTCACGCCTGCCAAAATCAGTAATTTTCCGCCTGCACCTCGAAATAAGCCTGAGGGTGGCTGCATACAGGACAGATTTCAGGAGCTTTTGTTCCCACAACGATATGCCCGCAGTTGCGGCACTCCCATACCTTCACCTCGCTCTTCTCAAACACTCTTGCGGTCTCAACATTCTTTAAGAGTGCGCGGTAGCGCTCCTCATGGTGTTTCTCGATTTCGCCAACCATTCTGAATCTTGCCGCCAGCTCAGGAAATCCCTCTTCCTCCGCCGTCTTTGCAAAATCATCATACATATCGGTCCACTCATAATTTTCTCCGCCTGCCGCATCTTCAAGGTTTTCTTCGGTATTTCCGATACCCTTTAACTCCTTAAGCCATATTTTAGCGTGTTCCTTCTCATTGTCAGCCGTCTTTAAGAAAAGAGCCGCAATCTGCTCATATCCTTCCTTCTTTGCAACGGACGCAAAATAAGTGTACTTGTTTCTCGCCTGTGATTCTCCTGCAAATGCAGCTTTAAGGTTTTGCTCTGTCTGTGTTCCTTCATACTTTGTGCGCATAAAAATACCTCCTGAAAATAAGATGTTTTGACCTGCAATTCCCGCATTGTGCCGGAATAAATGTATCTGTACATTATCTTTATTTTTCTCATCGGGTATATTTTTATACATAAATTATGCTGTTTTCAGGCGTGAGATATATTTGTAAATTCAGAAATCTCTCTGCTGGTTGTGCACAAATCCTCAACCGACAAATCATGAATATTGTAATGTCCCGTAATTCTTGCAAACGTCTTAAGCTCCTCGGTAGAGCAGTTAAGATAATTTGCCACTCTCTTAGCCGCCGCTTCTATGTGCATACGCTTTCTGAGATTTTCATCCTGCGTCGCTATACCGACAGGACACATGCCTGAGCCGCAAATTCTGTACTGCTGACAGGCTGCCGCAACCATTGCGGCGGAGGCAACGGCAACCGCGTCCGCTCCCATTGCTATAGCTTTCGCAAAATCTGACGAGACACGAAGTCCGCCTGTAATTACAAGCGATATATCCGACCTCACAGCATCAAGATATTTCCTCGCCCTGTAAAGCGCATAGACAGTCGGCACACTTGTCGAATCTCTGATAATCGCAGGAGAGGCTCCGGTTGCTCCTCCTCTTCCGTCAATCGTTATAAAATCAGGCTCCGCATAAACGCACCACTCCAAATCCTTCTCGATTTTTCCCGCAGCAATCTTTATTCCTATCGGACGTCCGTCGCTTCTTGTCCGAAGCTCGCTTACGAGATTTCTCAAATCTTCTTTAGTGTTAATTCCCGGAAATTTAGAAGGGCTGATTACGTCCTGTCCGAGCGGCTTATTTCTGATAGCCGCAATCTCCGGCGTTACCTTATTGCCCGGGAGATGTCCTCCCATTCCCGGCTTCGTACCCTGTCCGATTTTTATCTCGACCGCGTCAGACGATTTAAGGTTTTCATCGGTAACGCTGTACAAATTCGGAACATACTCAAAAATATACTTATATGAGGCTGCCTTTTCCTCGGGAAGTATTCCTCCCTCTCCGCTGCACATGGCGGTATGAGCCATAGCGCTTCCCATAGCAAGCGCTGTCTTTGCCTCCTTTGAGAGCGCACCGAATGACATATGCGAAATATAAACCGGAGTTCCAAGTATCATAGGTCTTTTTGCATTTTTGCCGATTACTGTCATAGTTGACACCGGCGCATGCTCATCCAGCGGCGGCGGATTAAGCTGCGCACCCATTATAAGAATATCATCCCAGTCAGGCATGGACATCTGCGTTCCCATTGCCTGGATAATTGATTTCCCTGTAACTGCCATCTCATGAATTTCGCTCATATAGCGATAATTGCTGTCAGTCTTTCGCGTCTCTTTTGGATAAGACAAATCAAGCGGCATTTCATTATCCTTAACCCCTTCGCTCTCTTCGTCAGCTCTGTCTTGTTCCTCAACCAATACAAACTTTTCCCTCGGCTGTTTACATATAGGGCACTGAAAACCCTCAGGAAGCTCATCGCCCTCATATATGTATCCGCACACAGAACATTTCCACTTTTTCATTTGCATACCTCCTCCTGTTTTTCATTTTAAATCATCAGCTCACTTAAGCTTCTGTTCCCACTCGCTCTCCTTAAATCCCGTAATTACGAAATCCTCTCCTACTACTAAAGGGCGCTTAACCAGCATTCCGTCAGCTGCAAGGAGTTTAAGCTGCTCCTCCTCACTCATATCACCCAGCTTATCCTTTAAATTCATCTGCTTATATATATTTCCGCTGGTGTTAAAAAACTTTTTAAGCGGCAGACCGCTTTTTCCGTACCACTCTTTAAGCTCATCGAAGCTTGGATTTTCCTCGACAATCGGACGCTCCTCAAAATTAATATTATTCTGCTCGAGCCACTTTAATGCCCTCCGGCATGTGCTGCACTTTCTGTAAACCAATACCTTGACCATATGTGTTCTCCTTCCTTATATTAATAGTTTTGCAAAAAACCAATTACAAGTCAAGCTCGAAATTATTTCCATTTCTGTCCCTGCCGCTGCCCTGTGAGTTGTTAAAAATTTATCAGTTTTCTAAAAAATCACTGAAAGGCTGTTGCTTTTATTAGTCAATTATGTATAATATAAGAAGATAAGCGCTATTTCCTACCTTCTTAGAAGGATTTAGCACCGCCTGTATTTCCAGACGGTTATCATAATACTTTAAAAGAAACGAGGTTAAATGTAAGATGGCAGAGATCGATTTAAGCAAATACGGTATTACCGGAACAACAGAAATTGTACACAACCCTTCTTATGATTTATTATTTGAAGAAGAGACCAAGTCTGAGCTCGAAGGCTTCGAAAAGGGTCAGGTCAGTGAGCTTGGCGCTGTCAACGTAATGACTGGTATTTATACAGGCCGTTCTCCTAAGGACAAGTTCATCGTAGTTGACGAGAACTCAAAAGACACAGTATGGTGGACTTCTGACGAATACAAGAACGACAACCATCCTGCTACACAGGAAGCTTGGAATGCTGTAAAGGAAATTGCGCTGAATGAGCTCTCTAATAAGAGACTTTTCGTTGTTGACGCATTCTGCGGCGCCAATAAGGACACACGTATGGCAATTCGTTTTATCGTTGAAGTAGCATGGCAGGCACACTTCGTAACTAACATGTTTATCAAGCCTACTGAGGAAGAGCTCAAGAATTTTGAGCCTGATTTCGTTGTTTACAACGCTTCAAAGGCAAAGGTCGAAAACTATAAAGAGTTAGGTCTCAACTCAGAGACAGCTGTAATGTTTAACATAACAAGCCGCGAGCAGGTTATCGTAAATACATGGTACGGCGGAGAAATGAAGAAAGGTATGTTCTCTATGATGAACTACTATCTGCCGTTAAAGGGCATCGCTTCAATGCACTGCTCTGCAAACACTGATATGAACGGCGAAAATACAGCAATTTTCTTCGGTCTTTCAGGTACAGGTAAGACTACACTCTCAACAGATCCTAAGCGTCTCCTTATCGGTGATGATGAGCACGGCTGGGATGACAACGGTGTATTTAACTTTGAGGGCGGCTGCTACGCTAAGGTTATCAACCTTGATAAGGAATCTGAGCCTGATATTTACAACGCAATCAAGCGCGACGCTCTCCTTGAGAACGTAACACTTGACGCTGACGGCAAGATTGATTTCGCAGATAAGAGCGTTACAGAGAATACTCGTGTATCTTATCCTATTAACCATATCAACAATATTGTTCGTCCTGTATCTTCTGCACCGGCAGCTAAGAATGTAATCTTCCTGTCAGCAGATGCTTTCGGCGTTCTTCCTCCTGTATCTATTCTCACACCTGAGCAGACACAGTACTATTTCCTGTCAGGCTTCACAGCTAAGCTCGCAGGTACAGAGCGCGGAATTACAGAGCCTACACCTACATTCTCTGCTTGCTTCGGTCAGGCATTCCTTGAGCTTCATCCTACAAAGTATGCTGAGGAGCTTGTTAAGAAGATGCAGAAGAGCGGCGCAAAGGCATATCTTGTAAATACAGGCTGGAACGGAACAGGCAAGCGTATCTCAATCCGTGATACACGCGGTATCATCGATGCAATCTTAAACGGTGATATCCTGAACGCTCCTACAAAGAAGCTTCCATATTTCAACTTTGAAATTCCTACAGAGCTCACAGGTGTAGATACAAATATCCTTGACCCTCGCGATACTTACGCAGATGCTTCAGAATGGGAAGCAAAGGCTAAGGATTTAGCACAGAGATTTATTAAGAACTTTGCTAAATACGAAGGAAACGAAGCAGGCAAGGCACTTGTATCAGCAGGCCCACAGCTTTAATATTTATATTCTATAGGAAGTTCAGAGAACTTTCCTATAGAACAAAGAAGAGGGTGTCCCTCAAAAGTCGTTAGACTTTGGGGACGCCCTCTTTTTTTCAGTTATAAAAATATTATTTTACAGTTCTTCCGTCTTAAATGTCGTATAACCCTCATAATAATAGCTGTGGTCTATACCCTTCATATAGACTTCTCTGCTGTCAACCTTGTGTGTAAGCGCGTTTTTAAGAATAAATTTTAATTCAATATCCTTCACCGGACTGCGTTCCATAGCCATGAGATAATCCTCTTTATCTACTTTGCTCCAGTCTATAACCTGACCTATCTCTTTTTTAAGAATTAAATCAAGCCATATACGGGTGCTTCTCCCGTTGCCCTCTCTGAAAGGGTGCGCGATATTCATCTCAACATACTTTTCAATAATTTCATCAAAAGACGACTGCTTCATTTTGTCAATATTCTCAAGAGCCGCTTCCAAATACATAACCGGCGCAAATCTAAAATTGCCATTTGAAATATTCACCGTCCTGATTTTTCCCGCAAAATCATATATATCCTCAAATAAATACTTATGAATAGATTTTAGTGAAGAAAATTTACCTGCCTCAAGCTTATCAAGTATTCCATTCTCAAAAAGCTCCATCGCTTTTTTCTTACTTATCCGCTCTTCTTCACGCGCAAGGTCAGCCGGATTATTAAGCCCCAGTTTATTTTCAAGCGTCATAGCTCCCTCCAAAATCATTTGCCTAATTCAGAGCGTTATAACCGCTCTCCTTTGTACGTATCTTCATCGCGTTTCGTATTTCATAGCTGAAAATCTTTCCGTCACCGACTTCTCCGGTAAACGCGGCTTTCTGTATAGCCTCTATGGTTTTCTGCTCCCACTCCTCAGAAGACACAACGATTTCAAATTTAATTTTCGGCTGCATAACCACATCTACCTCAGTTCCGCGCACCAGCTTCTTATAACCGCGCTGCGCGCCGCAGCCCATAACCTGCGAAACAGTTATACCGTTTACATCTATCTCATTAAGCGCCTGTTTTACGTCCTCAAAGACTTCCTCGCGCACGATTGCCTCAACTTTTATCATCATATCGATTTCTCCCCTTTCCGGCAGTTTTATATTTATGAATCTAATCCGTTAAATGTAGGATAAGCACTCTCACCATGCTCTGAGATGTCAAGTCCGACCTTCTCTTCCTTCTCATCAACACGAAGCGGAGTGAACAGTCTCACAATACCAAGACAGATAAGCGTTCCGACAACCGCCACAGCAATAGTGACAACAATACCTATAAGCTGCGCTGCAAACAGGCGATAATCTCCGAATACAAGACCGTCCCAGCGAGCTGTGCCGTTGATAGAGCTTTTTGCAAAAATACCTGTCGCAATTCCGCCCCAGATACCGCCGACTCCGTGACATCCAAACGCGTCCAGCGCGTCATCTATTTTGAGTTTTCCCTTTAACAGAGAAATGGCAAAACAGCAAATCGGGCTGACAAGAGCACCTATAATAATAGCCGCCCAGATTGGGACAAAACCGGCGCCCGGAGTAATCGCAACAAGTCCGACAACGAGACCTGTCGATGCACCCACAAGCGTAGGCTTGCCGTCCTTGAGCACATCTATCAGAATCCATGACATCATTGCGCTTGCGCTTGCCAGTGCTGTTGTCATAAAAGCATGTGCCGCAAGACCGTTTGCTCCAAGTGCGCTTCCCGCATTAAAGCCAAACCAGCCAAACCACAAAATAAATGCTCCCAAAGCTACAAACGGAATATTATGTATACGATATGCCGTATTCTCATAACCTCTTCTTCTTCCAAGTATAATACAAAATACCAGTGCACTCACGCCTGAACTTATATGTACCACATTTCCTCCGGCAAAGTCAACAGAGCCGATTTCAGCAAGAAAACCGCCTTTTCCCCATACCATGTGCGCCATAGGATAATATACAACTATCGACCAGAGCAAAATAAACAAAAACAATGCCTTAAACTTTACGCGCCCAACCAGAGAGCCTGTAATAAGCGCCGGGGTTATCATTGCGAACATCATCTGAAATGCAACAAACACAAGATGCGGGATATTGTCCGCATAAGATCCTGCCTCATCCATTGATATTCCGTTCAATCCAAACCAACGGAAATCTCCGATTACACCTGCGTGATTTCCTCCAAACGAAAGCGAATAGCCGAAAAGTACCCACATAACAACAGACAGCCCCATAATCACCGTACACGCCATCATAGTATTAACAACATTCTTTCTTCTGACCAAGCCTCCGTAAAAAAATGCCAAACCTGGTGTCATGAAAAACACCAAAGCCGCACAAATCATTATAAATGCGGTATCACCTGTATTCATAATCTGCTCCTCCTAATTTCCTAATCTTTTGATTTCATACGGCTCAGCCGGCAAAAAGCCGTATAAGACGACAAAAAGCGCCAAAAGAATGTCTCCATTCTTTTGACGCCTTTGTCTGGTAGTATAATAGCAGACTTTATAATCTTATGCAAGTGTTTTTTATTTGCTTTTTTTGTTTTGTAATTTTAACTTCAACTTAATTTTATTTTGCATATTGCTTTACCCTGTGTTTTTCCGTACCAAAACCCTTTATCCGAGGTAATCATATACGGAGCCGGTGTACGACGACAGAATATCCGCAGACTGACTATATGTACTGCTTACACTCTGAAGATTTGTCTGGGCATTATTCTCAATTCTTGACGCGACAAAAGAGAGCTTCTCTGCAAACCCGGCTGAATTTCCGAATATGCTCTCAAGCATGTCCACGCCGGCTTTCTTAAGCTTATCTGAAGCTATTTCAAGAGAGCCGTCCTCATTCTGTGTAATTCCTATTTCCGCAAGCTCCTCATTGAAACCTTCAGGCAGCTCTTTAAGTGACTTTGCATAGAATACATCAAGAGCCGAAGTCGATTTTGAGAGTATTTTAATCATAGAATTATAATTCTCGACAATCTCCTCAACAGCGCTTACAATCTCTGAAGTATCATTGTCAGTCTTTGCCTTCTCAAAAATATCGCTGTTCTCGTCTGACAGCTTTGATACAGCTTCCTGAAGCTCATGGGCATTATCCTTCATATCCTCATAACCGCTCGTTGAAACCTTTGCCTTTAAGAGAGCGCTTGACGCTGCGGAACTGCTCAAAAGCGAGCTGCTGTCGCTGTCTTTGTTGATATAGTCAAGGAGCGTCTGACTGTTTAACGGAATACCGGCTTTTTTAGCCGTTTCATTCAACATCTGTGTTGTTATTCTCATTCTTAACCTCCATTCCTTTTATAAATAATTTATCTCTGATTATTTTATCGGCATAAATAAAATATATATTAGTGCAAAGTCTATACACACCGCATAAAACATTTTATCTCGGCGCTCTTAAACATAGAATAAAAACAGCGGCGTGTTCTGTAACCGGACACACCGCTGTTTCTCATTTTCCACACATATTTCAGCGCAGTATTAATTAAATTTCTTTAATTGACAAACTTTTAAGTATTTGGCTTTACTTGTCGTCAAATCTGCCCTCTGCAAGCGATCTCTTTGACCTCTTTGAAGCATATACGCCTGCTGCAGAAAGACCTGCTGCAGATACCACAGCCATTACCATCCATACTCTAAAATCTGCTGTATCACCTGTATTTACTGATGAGCCGTCGCCTTCACCAGTCTGACCGTCTGAACCTGTGTCAGGCTGTTCTGTATCAGGCTCCTCAGGCTCAACATATTCAGGATTCTGATTGTTTTCGCCGGCCCACTCAATATCTAAGCTGTGAAGCATTGTGGTGTTCTGCCAGCCGCCTGAGCCGGTTGTGCCCGTGTGCTGAATTGCAACACCGCCGAATGCGTTTGTATCAATGTCAGCGCTCAGATTAACTTCGTGTACCCAGCCTTTCTCTGCCTGACTTGCAAGCTGTCCCGTAGATGTCTCAACATGAGCAGTAAGCTTATTTCCTGTGATATTCAGAGTAATCTCACAGCCCGTCATATAGCATGAAGCAATAATTTCATCTGAGATATAAGACGTCTGACCGTTCTCATATTTAACAAGAACAAATGTTACCGCGTCTGATGCTGCTGCAGTTCTTATTATACGTAGTCCGTAGCCTGTAAGCGTTGTGGTGTCAAACTTAAGGCATACATCCATATACTGGTTTGCGCTTCCGAAGCCCTGACCTTCTGTCTTTGCAGGGTCAACTACAAGTTTAAGGCTCATATCGCCGTACTCGCCCTCAACAGGTGTGTACATAAGTCTTGCTCCCTGTGTTCCCTGATAGATGCCCTGGCCTACGCTGCCGTTTCCTGTCTCGCCGTATACCCATGCTGTGGCATCCGGATTACCCTGCCATTTTCCTTCTTCCCATGTCATTGTATCAAGAGGACGATAATAATCTGATGTCCAGAAACCAGGCTTAATCTCTGTCTGATTTTCTACAGGGAAGTTTGAGAAATCTGTTGTAAAGTTCTTAGTCTTAACATCCTTAACTGTTACAGCCTCTGAGTAAATTGTCTCAACCGGCTCGCCAGGATTGCTTCTTATATTCTTCGGCTCTACTACCGCCTTGATATAATATCCTATATCGCTTGCTGAGAGCTGATATGTATACTCAGGCTCATCATTTCTTGTAACTGCCACAAGAACAGGATTGCTTCCCTGTGCGTCCTCGCAGCGATACCAAGAAATAAGCGACTGGTCTGCTCTGTCTCCCAAATCCAAGCTGTAGTCAACCTTTAAGCTGCCGTTTCCGTCATTGGTAATCTCCGGCATCTTTGTAAACTCAGGAGCAGAAAGTACGCTTGGTTTAACTGTAAATTCTGCTGCCGCCTCAAGTCCTGATGCTGTAGAAGCATTTACAATAACAGTCTTTGCCTCGTCCTCATCATTAGTTCCCTCAACTGTGCAGCTTCCGTCTGCATTAGGAGTAATCTTTACATATGGCTTGTACTCATCAGCTACGCTGTAAGTTACATCAACATTTTCAGCCGTTTCTCCGTGGAAATACTTTACAGTATTTGTAATTGCAGCTGTATCGGTACCTGACTCAATAGTGCTTATATCACTATTCAGTGTGAGCAGTGTAGCAGTATTGTCAGCGCCTGCTGCAATTACATCATCCTTTACATTCAACGGATCCCAGCCGTCGCTGCCCTTAAGAAGGTTATATGTATTGTATACTACCTCGCCCTCATCTGTAACTATACGGTATGCTGAAAGCACATCCTTGCCTGTCATATCAACAGTCTCCGCCGCATCCTCGCCTCCGATAGTAATTGCTTCTCCGTTGTGAAGAATATTGAACTGATAGCACTTAAGAGATGACGAAGGATACTTTGTCCATGCAATTCCTAATGGAACGCTGAAATTGCTCTTAAATACGCAGTCAACCGCTATAATTGTACCGCCTTCCTTAGTAAAATACTGCGTCGGCTCCGTCTCTATATTCATAATAAGAGAATTAAATGTACAGCCCAGGAAGGTTGAGCCTGTATTATATGAAGAATACAGTGGACGATTTCCGTAGAAATCAAAATCGCAGCCTACAAATACCGCATTTCCATTGATAGCATCATCAGTGCTCTCAAAATGGCAGTTATTGTAAAGGCTTCTGTCAGCTCCATTGATTGGGTCAAGATTAAGCCGGCTGATAAAGTTGCAGTTGTCGGCATACATCTTGTCGCCGCTCATATCAGCAAGCTGAGCCTGTGTTATAGTAGTTGTTCTCTTTGCATGATTAAGCTCAGGCTTCAGCGGATACTCAAGGTCAACGCTGCAGTAGTTTCCTATGGTGATATTCTTGACAGTGAGACCGCTGCCGTTAAACCGGAACATTGTGTAGTTTCCGTTAGAGCCGTGTGACTGACCTCTGTTGCCCGCAAAAACAACATTATACGGGTCATCTGTGAGCCCCTGAATTGTAAGGTTTTCACATTCAACAATCATTCCATAAGGAACGCCATAGCCCTCTGAAGGCTGAACTGTATCTGTTGCCTCAGGGTCATCAATCCAGTATACATAAGGCGCAACATACACAGTCATCGGAGACTCCTCTGTTCCGTCCTTCAATGCCGCAGCACTGAGCGCATCCTTGATGTCGTTGTATACATATTCATATTTTCCAGCCACCTCATCGGAAAGTGAGCCATCAAGATAAATAGCATTCTCACCAAGCGTAATCCTCTGTCCGTCGTACTCAATCCAGGTACCTCCGAATGTAACAGGATGTTCGCTGTCCAATGGCACGTAGCCGTCAACACTTGAAGACCGCGTCATTATACTTTCATACGGCCTTTGCTGCACATCAGCCTTGACATTCTGTGCAGGAATATTACCTGCCACAAGCATTCCGGCCATAATCCCGGCCATAACCGATGCGGCAAGTCTTCTCTTCCTAATCATACCTCTTCCTCCTTTTTATACACGTTTAAGTCGTGTTTTCTCGTTTCAATTAGAATTATATTTATCTTGTTTAAAAATTAATACGTAAAAACAGCAAGATAATTGTAATTTTACGTGAAATATGTTACATTCTTTTGTAACTTACAGATTTATTCTGATTTTGTATTTTTAAATATAATTTTCCATTTTTTTACACAAAAGCGAGCATTGTGCTTATAAGGAGGGAATTATGTTACACAAAATTAAAGCTAATTTTCATACAGATTTTCAGACCGTTCCGCCGTCATATAAAA
Organism: uncultured Lachnospira sp.; assembly: GCA_944381165.1. Taxonomy (GTDB): domain Bacteria; phylum Bacillota; class Clostridia; order Lachnospirales; family Lachnospiraceae; genus Lachnospira. The sequence continues at coordinate 11,605 of CALWKC010000022.1, forward strand.
TGAAACACTTTCATTATCACGACCGCTGGGAATTATTTTATCTTGTATCAGGAACCTGCTCATTATATATAGAAAACGACATGTATCTTATTGAAGCCGGATGTATCGTACTAATACCAGAGGGCATAAAACACATGACGATTTATCATCCGGGAAGCGACCATGACAGACGGCTTATATATTTTGACACACCCGAGCTCGACTGGCTGAACGCACAGACAGGAAAAAATATCGCCGAAGTACTGAGCAGCCGTTTTATTGTCAAAATACCTTCAAGACGAAACGCATATGTCACTGATTTAATTTCAAAAATAGCTTATGAACACGGTGGAATTGATGAATTTTCTATTATATTTGACCGCACATATTTTCATGAGCTTATACTGTTTTTACTTCGCTGCCGGCTCTATAACGAAAATGTTGTGCAAAAAATGGACATTGCCAATGAAACTATACAGAAGGTTACCGAATACATCATTGCGAACTATAATGAAGATATTACTTTAAGCAATACTGCAAAGATTTTTAATATGAGCGAATCCAGCCTGTCAAAAAAATTCAAGACATTTACCGGATACCGTTTTAAAGAATATGTAATTGATGTGCGCACTCACGCTGCTGCCGACATGCTTTTAAACACTTCTCTCTCAATGACGGAAATAGCTGACAAATGCGGCTTCTCTGACAGCAATACCTTTGGAGACACTTTTAAGCGAATTTTCGGATGCTGCCCCAGCGCATACAGAAAAAATGTATAGAACTGTGGGCTTTATGCCCACAGCTCCTCCTTTTCCTCTCTTTTTCCCACAAAATTCACAATTATCTGTGCAAGCTCCTCAGGAGATACATCTTTATTATTCTGCTCCCACTGAAGAAAAATGTTTACCATAGCTCCGGCATAGAAATACAGCTCATATGGAGAGCCCTGATAAATGTTCACATACTGCTGCCTCATAAAAATATTTACGGCATCATTTATCATCGAGTTTAATCCAGCCTTTGCCAGTGTTACAAAAAAATAATCGTACCTGTCAAAAAACTTAAGCGAAAACAATATATGCTGATAGTCCATAAGGCTTCCTATACCCGGCGTCCTCTCACTCTCCGCCGCATATTCGGCTACCAGCTCCTTAATATAATCTCTGACCACATCCTCCTTTGTATCATAGTAGTGATAATAGGTCATTCTTGACACACCTGCCCTTTTTACAATATCCGAAACAGATATTTTGCAGTATGGCTTTTCCTGCAGCAGCGCTACAAATGCGTCTCCCATGCACATTCTTGTAAAACGGCTTCTTTTCGTTTTCTCAGCAGATTCCTTACGCATACAGACTCTCCTTTCAGAGACATGTAATTCTATATATACACTTTTTACCTTTTTGTATATTGTATCATATTAAGTTTTATAATACAATATTATATAGTTTTAATTACTACATATCGGCAAGAATGGAGATTATTATGAAATATGGAATTGTAACTGACTCGAGCTGTGATTTAAAAGCGCTTCCTTCATCCCACAAAAACATTATTTACATGCAGGCGCCGCTTACACTCAGACTTGGAGATATTGAATATCAGGATAATGAAACACTTAATATAGAAGAATTTATGCGCGAAATGAAGGCCTGCACGTCGACTACAGGGAGCGCCGCACCAAGCCCTCAGAGCTGGATTGACGCATATCAGCAGGCGGACATTATATTTGCGATAACTATTTCAGGAAAACTTTCTGCCAGTCACGAAAGTGCTGTCATGGCAAAAAATATGCTTAAGGAAAGCTGCCCTGACAAAAAAATTCATATTATCGACAGCCTCTCCGCCGGTCCGGGACTCACAATGCTCGTGCTGAAGCTCGCGGAATATATGGATGAGGAACTTCCTTTTGAAGAAATCTGCGAGAAAATCTCTGAATATCAAAAACACAACGGTCTGCTTTTTATACTTGAATCACTCGATAATCTTGTAAAAAACGGACGAATCAACAAAATTGTCGGTAACGTAATAGGAAAACTCGGCATAAAGCTGCTTGCCGGAGCCTCCCCTGAGGGAACAATAGACATTCTTCACAAGTGCCGGGGACGCAATAATGTATACGACAGGCTTATAAAAACAATGCTGAACAACGGATACAACGGAGGAAAAGTAATTATAAGCCACTGCTTCAACGAGCCGTCCGCCTCTTATATATCAGAGACACTCCGCCAGCAGTTTCCGGCCAGCAGTATAAAGATAATGCCTACAGGAGGACTGTGCAGCTATTACGCAGAAGATAAGGGAATTATTGTTGCTTACGAGAAGTAATTGTGTCTGACTGCGATAAATCAGGTATATTAACTGATATTCTGAATAAAACAAGTCCGATGACAAAAAATACAGCAATCATTCCTACACCTATATTTACACTATCTGTAATCTGAGAAGCTATACTCACAACCGTGGTGCCCATAAAAGAGGCTCCCTTGCCGCATATATCGAGCAGTCCGAAGTATTCGCCGGACTGCTCTGCCGGTATAATTTTTGTAAAATATGAGCGTGAAAGCGCCTGTATTCCTCCCTGAAACATCCCCACCAGAATCGCAAGAAGCCAGAACTGAAACTGACTTCTCAAAAACACCGCAAAAACCGCTATTCCCAGATAGGCCAATATACATACCATAATAAGCTTGTATGTCTCAAATCTGCGTGCCAGTCTTCCAAATATAATTGAACATGGAAAAGCCACTATCTGAGTTGCAAGCAGCGCAAGCAGAAGCCCCGTACTGTCAAGTCCAAGAGCTGAGCCGTAAGCTGTAGCCATATCTATAATTGTATACACTCCGTCAATGTAGAAGAAAAACGCCAGCACAAAGAAAAATACCTTTTTCCTGTCTCTCATTCTACTGAAAGTTTTTCCTAATCTTATAAAACTGTCCGCTACGGCATTTTTTCTCTTTTCCACATAATGACTCTGCTTATAGCTCTTAAGCACAGGCAAAGACATCACAATCCACCATACAGCTACTACCGCAAAAGAAATCATCATGGCGCTCTCCATTGTAATGCCGATTTTATCCGCTCCGAGAACAATAATAAGACATATAACAAAAGGAATACAGCTTCCGATATATCCCCACGCATACCCTTGTGATGAGACGGTATCCATTCTCTCTGTCGTCGTAACGTCAGAAAGCATCGAATCATAAAAAATCAGACTGCATGAATACCCTACTCTGGCTATAACAAAAATAATCAGGAAAATCAGCCATTGTTTGGCAAATCCCATGCTTATGCATCCGGCAGCTCCGATAATTATAGAGATAACAAATATAGGCTTCTTAAAGCCTTTTGTGTCAGTCATCGTGCCGAACACAGGTCCCATAATGGCTACTATCAGAGTTGCGATTGAAGCCGCATACCCCCAGTACGCCAGATAATCAACCGACGAAATTCCCGCGCTGTCTGCCAGATAGTTAAAATAAATAGGAAGAATTGTAGAGACGAGCAGGGTAAACGCCGAATTGCCCACATCATACAAAATCCAGTTTTTTTCTCCCTTTGTCAGCTTAAATTTTCCCATTTTAATTCTCCTTTTCATCTAACAGCTTCGAGCCGAATGTATACCGGTATAAATCATTCAGGCTGTTTTCATCGCAGCATATATCTCCGTCACCGCTGAATTCCTCAATCAGCACCATAGCCCGCTTCAGCGCAACGTGATAAAGCGACATCAGCTTGAGCGTACTGTCCGCACACTTTGGATTTTTTTCAAAATTCACAAAAAGTCCGTGTATTTCCTTATAATTTCCCGTAATCTTAAGTATAAAATTTATAAATTTACGTTTAAAGCGTGACGGGGCAATCAAAAGCCTGTTGTAAAAAATCATTCCCTTCAAAGCCCTGTGGACACTTTTTGCATTCACTCCCGGATAAAACTGCGCTATAACGCGTTCATTTTCATATGTCGGCTTAATATGGTCTGTCAGAGACTGCCTGAGCGGGTCAAGCCCGTCATGAAGCATCAGCTCTCTGTCAAATTCCACCTCTATCTCTGTATGCGAAATTCCGCTCTCTGCAATTTTCTCATCAACATATCCGTGACATGTCATATCCAGTGCAAAATGACATATAACTCCATATGCATATGCCATATACTGTTCTTTCTTTTTATGTCTGTTGATTACTTTTATCGCATGTATGAAAAAATCCCTTCCCGGTTTTTCGTGTGTGCCGAAACCGACAGAATTTACCGGATTTGATTTAATCGGTCTGTAATAAAACAGAATATCAGGTCCGTGCAGACCTATATCAAACAGCTCGGAGTATTTTTCAACAATCCGCTTTTCCCTTCCGATAAGATGCTGCTTTATCTCCTGACCAAACCTGTAATGTGCATAAGTCGAAGGCATATCTTTAATTCCTCATTTCCGCGCCTTACGGCGCTTAAATTTTTCCGGCATCCCTCAGGATGCGCAAATTAAAATTTTATATATATTATTATGTGAAAAACGTAAAATCTGCTATCAATTATAGGTAAACATCATGTAAAATTTTTTATTCTGCAGGAAGTTCAGAGAACTTTCCTATAGAATAAAATAATTACAAAACAATGCGGCAGACAAGCTCTTTCGACATACCCCTGATGCCGCAAAGCCTGCCCGCCGTATCTGCTTAAAACTCTTCAGTTAAAATTCATGCCGAAATTGTCCGGCTAAACGGGTATAAACGCACTGAAACAGCCGCCTCATAACAGCCTGTATTCTATACCTCAACTGCATTCTCGTTCAAAAAGCTCTGAGTCTTCTCGCAAAGCTTTTCATATCCAAGTTCAGCATTCATTTCCTGACCATAGGTATCAATTATTTCCTGATAGTCGGTATATCCGTAATAGTCCGCGTACATTGCACCGATTTCGTTGATTTCGTCCGCTGTGACTTCAATTCCGTTATCAGCTGCAATAATTGTGAGTATCATCTTCTCAAGAAGATAATTCTGAGCCGTCTCTGTAGCATATTCTTCATATGCCGCATCATCGGCAAGATTATATACAGACGAGAGATATGACGAAAAATCCGATATTCCCGAAGCCTCATAATATGCCTGATACTGCTCATACTCTGTTTCCATGTTCTGCTTCAAAATAGACTTAAGACTGTCCAGTTCTGCCTGAGGGTATCCGTTCACCGTTACCCCGTCCTTTATTACGCTGTAAACAGCGCTGTACTTCTCGCTTTCATAAGTGCTCTTGCCTGCTTCTTCAAGATACTGTCTCGTCTCATTCCTTAAATCTTCAACGGTTGTGCCCTCAATACCCATACTCTCGGCGTTCTCGGCAACCCACTCGTCAGTGAGGTCCGGAAGCGTCTTTTTGGTAATTGAGTGAACTGTTACAGTAAATATAACATCCTTTCCTGCAAGGTCTGAATTGCTGTAATCGCTTGGGAATGTGCAAGGAATATCGTACTCCTGACCGAGAGTAAGTCCTATAAGCCCTTCCTCCAAATCGGTTATTAATCTGCCTGAGCCTATCGTATAAGAGGCGTCTGTTGCCGTTCCTCCCGAAAACGCCGTACCGTCAAGCTTTCCGCTGTAATCAAGAGTAACGGTATCGCCGTCCGCCGTGGTCCCCTCTGTAATCTCTTCTGAAGTTGCATAAGAAGAGAGAATATTGCTTATATAGCTCTCCACGTCATCGTCCGTAACAGTAAGAGAAGATTTGTCAACCGTAACCTCTACACCCTTGTATTCAGGAAGCGTGACATATTTTTTATATACTTCTGCGTTTGACGCAATAGTCGCGTTGTACTCCTCAGCCGTGATTGCTTTATTAGAAGTATCTTCCGATCCTGAGCCTGATGTATTGTCGCCTGAATTTTTTCCGCATCCTGCCAGTGAGGCAACGAGTGCCGCCGCAAGCATTACACCCATAAATTTCTTTTTCATAAAATAATCCCTTTCAAAACTAAATTTCTGCTGTCGGGCATTGTCAAATATACAAAATATATTTATAATATATATTAGACCACAACCTCAGATTTTTGTCAACATAACTTGTTATAGCACACTTGGAAATAAAATAAAAGGCGTTTCACATTTTTTTCATTTTTGATATAATAAGCCATACGATTTTTATACTGCAAAAGAAGGCTCGGCAAATAATCCGCAGAACAGAGAGACAGACGCTTTTCCCGGCTTATTATCTGCGCAAATAAAACATTCAATAAAGGAAGGACATTAAAAGTAAAGTTAATGAAGATACATGTAAAAAGATTTAAGCGGCACACCGCATTTCTTTTATTAATATGCACGCTTTTCCCGGCGTTTTCACTCTCCATGACAGGCTGCAGCTCATCGCTGAAAGAGCCTGTGCGTGTCACCGGTTACAAGCTTAATACCTATGTAAATATTGACGCCTATACCGACGGCGGATACAGCACTGATAAGCTGAATGAAATTTTAAAAGAAGCTCTTGCCCTGTGTGACACCTATGAGAAAATGTTTTCAAGGACCGACTCCGACAGCACGTTATATAAGCTGAATCACGGCGAAACAGACGTCGTGCCCGAAAGCCTGGGCGAACTTATTTCATACGGCATAGACTACGGCCGTCTGTCAGGAGGCGCTTTTGACATTACAATCGGGAGTGTTTCCTCGCTGTGGGATTTTACCTCCGATTCACCGGCGGTGCCTGATGCAGATAAAATTGAAGAAGCCCTCAGGTTTGTAGACTACACCAAAGTAGAACTAAGCCGCAACACTGACGTCACATACACAGTCTCGATGCCGGAAAATACAATAATAGACCTCGGAGCTGTAGCCAAAGGCTATATTGCCGACAGAATACGAGATTTTCTTTTGGAAAAAGGAATTAATCATGCTATTATTAATCTCGGCGGAAATGTTTTGTGCATAGGCGCAAAGGACTCCTCCACGCCGTTTTCAGTCGGAATAAAAAGACCTTTCTCAGAGGACGCCTCGCCTCTTGTCACGCTGAATATAGACAACAAATCGGTAGTTTCCTCCGGCAATTATGAGCGGTATTTTTATCAGGACGACACCCTGTATCATCATATTTTAAATCCAAAAACAGGATATCCGTACAACAACGGACTGACCGATGTCACTATTATTTCGGATTTATCCGTCATAGGAGACTGTTTGAGCACTACCTGCTTTGCTCTCGGGCTTGAAGAGGGAATGAAGCTTATTGAAGATACCGAGGGAGTCGAGGCAATGTTTGTCGAGACGGACGGAACTATACACTATTCCAGCGGTTTTGAGACATACCTTAAATAACAGACAATTTAAGATGCGCAGAGGTCAGCGCAGAAATGAGGATAATTATGAAAATTCTTCACTCTACCCCTGCCGGGGACAATTTTTATATGCCCGCTGAATTTGAGCCTCACTCAGGCTGTATTATGATATGGCCGGAACGCTCCGATTCATGGCAGTTTGGAGGATATGCGGCAAGAAAAGCTTTTGTTCAGATTGCCGAGGCAATCGCAAAGTCCGAAGAGGTGACTGTATGCGCCGGATATTCACAGTACAACAACGCAAGACAGGCTCTTCCCCCGCATATACGCGTTATAGAAATGTCAAGCGACGACGCGTGGGCGCGTGACGTGGCGCCTACATTTGTAATTAATAAAGACGGAGAGCTGCGCGGAATCAACTGGCAGTTCAACGCATGGGGCGGACTCGTTGACGGTCTGTATTTTCCGTGGGATAAGGACAATGCGATGGCAAATAAACTGTGTGATTTATACCGCGCAGATGTCTACGATGCGGGAAATTTTGTGCTTGAGGGCGGCTCTGTTCACGTTGACGGACAGGGTACGGCTCTCGTAACCGAAAACTGTCTGCTCAGCGCAGGGCGCAATCCTTCAATGTCGAAGTCCGAAATAGAAGAATACCTTAAAGCCTACCTGAATGTTTCTAAAGTAATCTGGTTAAAATGCGGAATATACAACGACGAGACAAACGAACATGTCGACAACATATGCGCGTTTGTCAAGCCCGGACACGTCGTGCTGGCATGGACAGACGACACAGACGACCCTCAGTATGAAATGTCAAAAAGCTGCCATGACATACTCTGCGGTTCAACAGACGCAAAAGGGCGCAAAATAACCGTTCACAAGCTTTATCAGCCGAAACCTGTCTGCATAACCGAAAAGGAATGCGAGGGGCTTGACAATATGAATTTTGAGCCGACACGCATACCCGGAGAGCGGCTTGCCGCATCATATGTAAATTTTTATATCTCCAACGGAGCTGTCGTTATGCCGGGCTTTGCAAAACCTGACGCCGATGATGAGTTCAATGCGTCATACCGTAATTCGGATGCAGCAGCCAGACGGACTCTGTCTGAGCTTTTTCCGGACAGAGAGATAATACAGATATACACAAGGGACATACTTATAGGCGGCGGAAATATACACTGTATAACGCAGCAGATTCCAACTCCCTGTCCGAACAAATCAAATATCCCGTCTGATACAGCGGGAAATCAATCTTAAAACGGAGGAAGAATATGAATAAAGTAAAAATAGCCGCTGTACAGATGTCATGTCTTGGCACGGTGCAGCAGAATATCGAAAAGGCAGATAATTTCGTGAGGGAGGCTGCCAAAAACGGAGCCCGGATTATTCTTCTGCCTGAGCTGTTTGAGACAAAATATTTCTGTCAGGAACGAAACTATGACTACTACAACCTTGCGGCTGCTCCTGAGGATAACGCGGCAATACGGCATTTCAAAAAGGTCTGCGCCGAATTAAAGGTTGTCATTCCCATAAGTTTTTTTGAGCGAAGCGGCAATGCCACGTTTAACTCAGTTGCTGTTATAGACGCCGACGGAAGCCTTCTCGGAATATACAGAAAAACACATATCCCCGACGACCACTATTATCAGGAAAAGTTTTATTTTACACCGGGAGACACCGGCTTTAAGGTATGGGACACAGCCTATGCAAGGCTCGGCGTGGGAATATGCTGGGATCAGTGGTTTCCGGAAAGTGCTCGGTGTATGGCGCTGCTCGGAGCCGATATTTTAATGTATCCTACAGCCATAGGCTCGGAGCCAATACTTGACTGCGACAGCATGCCTCACTGGAGACGCGTCATGCAGGGGCATTCTGCCGCCAACATTATGCCGCTTGCCGCCGCCAACAGAATCGGAACAGAGGTTGTAACCGCAGACGAGGCAAACGGAGGTCAAAATTCCAGCCTGACATTTTACGGCTCATCATTTATCACCGATGAAACAGGAGAAATTTTAGCTGAGATGGGACGAGACGACGAGGGCTTTATCACAACAGAGCACAACCTTGACGCAATACGTGATTTGCGCCAGAGCTGGGGACTTTTCAGAGACCGCCGCCCTCAGCACTATACGCCTATCCTCGGGCATTAATTATTACAATTTTACAAGAGAAAGGACGCCACATCATGATACGATTAATTTTAATCTGTATTCTTCTTCTTATTATTTTTATATTAAGCATTATTCTGTTTCCTGTCGAATGGATTATCGGGAAATTTTCGCCCCATGCCCGCGACATAAGTTCGCTTCGCTTTATACAGTTTGTATTCAAAATAATTCTTTTTATATCGGGTGTAAATACAACCGTTATAGGTTTTGAAAATATACCTGAGGATGAGCCTGTAGTTTTCGTTGGAAATCACCGGGGCTTTTTTGATGTCATTGTCTCTTACAGCCGTATGCCCGGATTAACCGGCTTTTTTGCCAAAAAGGAGATGAATAAGGTTCCGTTTATCCGCGTATGGATGAGACTTCTGTATTGTCTGTTTCTTGACCGCTCCAACCCTAAGGAGGGACTTAAGACAATTCTCAAGGGAGTTGAGCAGCTCAAATGCGGAATATCTGTTGTAATTTTTCCCGAGGGTACAAGAAATAAGGGGGACGGCGTTCAGCCTTTTCACGGCGGAAGTTTTAAATTGGCAGAGAAAAGCAACTGCAAAATCATACCTATGGTACAGAACAATACCGAAAATGTCTTTGAAGCCCATTTTCCGCTTATCAAACGAACGCATACCATCCTTGAATTCGGCAAGCCTGTGGACGTAGCCTCACTCGACCGCGACGCCCGTAAAGCGCTTCCTGACACGATTCACGGTATTATTTCCGAGATATACGAAAAGAATAAATCGCTTGTTTAAAAGTATTTGATATGATACAATAGCTTAGCTGTTTTACATGTTATACAGACAGTTTATACAGTTAATAAAAGATTTTTAAAATTATCAGGAGGATAAAATTAACTATGCCAGTATGGAGTATTGTATTGTTAACAGTAATGTTAGTTCTGGTTATTGCTCTCATCGTACTTATTATTATCGGCAATAAGCTGCGCAGGAAGCAGCAGGCAAATCAGGCTCAGATTGAAGCTGCAAAACAGGTTATGTCAATACTTGTAATTGACAAAAAGAGAATGAAACTGCGGGACGCGGGACTTCCCAAAATGGTTCTTGATCAGACCCCTAAGTATCTCAGAGGCTCTAAGATGCCGGTTGTAAAGGCAAAGATTGGTCCTAAGATTATGACTCTTATGGCTGATCCTAAGGTTTTTGAGCAGATACCGGTAAAAGCAGAAATCAAAGCCGAAGTAAGCGGAATTTATATTATGGGTATAAAATCTGTCCGCGGAGGCAAAATTGTTGTAGAGGAAAAGAAGAAAAAAGGCTTAAAGGGTTTATTCAGCCGTAAAAAATAAGCACATAAAGTGCCGCAGAAGCACCTTTGCAGATGCCTCGGCGTGAAAGGAGCAGCTATGCGTAATTTGACATTACTCACAGATTTGTACGAACTTACAATGATGCAGGGATATTTTAAGACAGGCAACAACAGAACTGTTATATTTGACGCTTTCCACCGCAATAATCCCTGCGGCGGCGGCTATGCCATTGCATGCGGTCTTGACCAGGTAATAGAGTACATTAAAAATCTGCATTTTACAGAGGATGATATTTCATATCTTCGCGGACTTGATTTGTTCGATGATGATTTCCTCGATTATCTTAAGAATTTCCGTTTTACAGGCGATATTTACGCTATACCTGAGGGAACTCTTATTTTTCCGCGCGAGCCCATTGTGAAAGTAATCGCTCCTGTAATGGAAGCGCAGCTTGTCGAAACGGCAATTTTAAATATCATTAATCATCAGAGCCTTATTGCAACAAAAGCAGCCAGAGTCTGCTATGCCGCAAAGGGCGACGGAATTATGGAATTTGGCTTGAGGCGCGCTCAGGGACCCGACGCAGGTATCTATGGTGCAAGAGCCGCAGTTATAGCAGGCTGTATAGGCACCAGCAATGTGCTTGCAGGAAAAATGTTTAATGTTCCTGTAAAGGGAACTCACGCACACAGCTGGATTATGAGTTTTCCTGACGAGTATACCGCATTTAAGACATATGCGGATCTTTACCCTGACGCGTGTATTCTTCTTGTCGATACATACGACACACTGCGCTCAGGTGTTCCTAATGCGATTCGTGTTTTTAATGAGATGAGAGAAGCAGGAATTGAACTTAAGGGCTACGGAATACGTCTTGATTCCGGCGATTTGGCATATTTTTCAAAGAAGGCGCGCAAAATGCTTGATGACGCAGGCTTTAAAGACGCAGTTATCTCTGCCTCAAGCGACCTTGACGAGTATCTGATAGACTCGCTGAAGACGCAGGGAGCCGCCATAACCTCATGGGGCGTAGGCACCAACCTCATAACGGCAAAAGATAATCCGGCATTCGGAGGAGTTTACAAGCTTGCCGCTGTAATGGGCGACGACGGAAAGTTTATTCCAAAAATCAAGCTTTCCGAAAACTCTGAAAAAATCACTAATCCGGGCAACAAGACGGTCTATCGCGTATATGATACGGACGGCATGCTGAAAGCCGACCTCATAGCCCTCACAGACGAGGTATATGACGAAAACGATCCTCTGCTTCTGTTTGACCCGATCGAAACATGGAAAAAGACGCTGCTTCAGCCGGGTGAGTACACACTCCGGGAAATTCTTGTACCTGTATTTAAGGACGGCGAGTGTGTATACACAACACCTCCTGTAATGGATATACAGAAATACTGTAAAAAAGAGCTCTCAACCCTGTGGGATGAATCAAAACGTCTTGTCAATCCTCAGGAGGTCCATGTCGACTTGTCAAAGAAGCTCTACGATATGAAACAGGAACTGCTCAACAGCTACTCAGTTCCTCATATACACTAAAAAAATCTTCCTCAAAACGAATTTTCATACAAAAAATCGGCATTTTATTATTATTTAATAAAACCGATAAATATGAAGCTTCGCATTTTGAGGAAGATTTTTTTTACTCAAAATCATGCAACTGTTTGTGCCTCTGCAAATCAAGCAGAAATCATCACAAAAACCCTTTTATAAGCTCCTTAGCCCATAAAAGAAATACGGGAACATTCTCGTCAAGCAGCCCCTTAATATTGGCAATATCCGACGCTGTAAGTTCTCCTGCCTTCTGAAATAAACTCCCTGCTGCCCTCGTATCGCCTATGGCAATCAAAGCCCTCGCATTATCACCGTATGCAAAATATTTTCCTATTGCCATAGCTCCAACTGAAAAATCACCCACAGCCAGCGCCCCAACAGACACGACCGCCACGCTTACCGCGCCCAGCGCAATAACTCCGAATGAGACTGCTCCCACTGCCAACAGCCCCAGCGCTATCGAGCCCAGCGCAAAAATTCCGATACCTAAAACTCCAAAAGACAAAATCCCGAGCGAAAACAGCCCAAACGATATTATCCCTTTTGCTGAAAATCCGACGGCAATTATCCCCTTTGCCTTTCGACCATAACCGATATTAATATGCCACAGCGGCAATCCGCAAATACTCTTTTTGCTTTTTCTTTCATACGAGGTCATTTTTATCAAATTCAGTGTAACTGTTTTTGAAACCGGAACATCTGCTGTCTCTTTATCCTTTAAAAGATAATCCATGGAGCAATTATAGATTTCTCCCAGTCTCAAAAGCTTTTCTGTTTCAGGATATGCCGAATCGCTCTCCCATTTACTGATTGACTGCCTTGACACGCCGAGAATGCCTGCGAGCTGTTCCTGCGTGTAATTGTTTTCTCTTCGTAGCTTTGATAGTTTTTCTCCTAATGTCATAGTACCCTCCATTCCTTCGCCACTGCATTTATCAATTCAGATAATACAGGTTTAAAGTACAAATGACCACCAGCTTGTGTTTTCTAAATGTAAACTTCAGGTTGCATCGCCATTAAAACCGGATTATAAAGGGCATAATACCGCGTTCATCACAGCTCAAGCTTACCGTATGAGCTTATTTTTATTTCAACCCGGCAGTCCGATACATGCTCGTAATTCATTTCAAGACCATAATCTATAATAATTTTTATACAGTCGTCATCTCTGTCTATCAAAACCTCTCTTGCAAATACGCCGAGATAGAGATTTCCATACGGCGTCTCATAAAATGTCGTGGTTTTCTCACCGGGCATAAATAACAAATGCGCTGTGACAGAGCCCTTTTTAGTAAGCTCGACACTTCCGTCGCCGCCTATCTTAATCATGCTGCTGCACGGCTTTTTTTCGCCCTCAATCATTTCCGAATACTTGATATACTCATTTTCACCTACACGACGGTACTTTCCGACATTTATAATCTCGATGGCTTCCTCCTGGGTTTCCATGGCGTTTCCCTCGTCAGTGCTCACGAAATGAAGCCCTTTTACACTTACATATACTTTTTCCTTCATAATTCCGTAACTCTTCTCTAAACTTAATAAAAAAGAGTTCGCTTGCGAACTCTTTCGCGAGGCGCGGATTCGTAAGAATAATTACCTTTCCGCGCCTCTGCGATCCTGCGGAGCATTTTTAAGCTGTGTACACGCGTCAATACTGCTCAATATTAATCTGCTCAGTCATTGTAATATCAAACGGGAGAATAGAATTTGCAAATTCCTTAAACTTTTCCTCCGCATCGCTGACATAAAAACGATACATGCTCGAAGGACTGTCGATAACGCACCTGTTGGCAAGATTATCGCGGTTTAAAAGGCTTTTCAGCTCTATTGCCGTCTCATATGCCGGATTTACAAGATTTACATTATCTCCCATGATTTTTCCGAGAGTCGAGCGAATTAAAGGATAATGTGTACACCCCATAATCAGGGTGTCAATCTGCTTTTCCTTCAGCTCACTCAGATAACGCTGCGCAACCTGCTCTGTGATAGAATCGTGAAGCCAGCCCTCCTCCACAAGAGGAACAAAAAGCGGACATGCCTTCTCAAATACGCAGACGTCCGGTCTCAATGATTTTATGTACTTTGTATACACACCGCTTCGTATATTGCTGTCTGTACCAATCAAACCTATCCTTTTATTTTTTGTAGTCTCCGCCGCCACCTTTGCTCCCGGCTTAACCACTCCTATAATCGGCAGGTCAAACTCCTGCTGCATCTCGTCAAGCGCGAGCGCGCTCGCAGTATTGCATGCCACGACAATCGCCTTGACGTTCTCTGTCTGAAGAAACCGGATAATCTGTCTTGAGTACTTTATAATATTATCCTTAGATTTGCTTCCGTAAGGCAGTCTGGCAGTATCTCCGAAATACATAATCCTCTCATTCGGGATTTGCCTCATAATCTCCCTTGCAACCGTCAGACCGCCGACACCTGAGTCAAATACGCCTATTGGTGCATTCTTATCCATAACTATTTTAATTTCCTCCATATAGCCAGTCGTTCAAAAAAGTCAAAATTTTAAATCTATAAACATACTGAGTATCAGTTATAGCATTATATTCATCTTCTGTCAAAATATTCTTAAGTTTTTGTTTTGACTCGTCAGGCAGAACACCGCACGAAGAATCCACAAAGCAAAGCGGCGGATATAACACGCACCACCAGTTTTTGCCGAGACTGTCTCCTATGTCTATTCTGAACGCCTCATATACTCCGGGAGGAAACGTAACATCCGCATATGATTTCATTGGAAAATAACTCTCCTCAAAATACACGTTTACACTGTTGTCCGCGCCCTCCTCGTTAAGCGCCTGAACCGCAATCTCCTTAATCGTATCGACAGACTGCGATAATATTTCTTTTGACTCTTCAATACTCTCAGAGTCTTCCAGAAGCGGCGACAGATACTCAACCACCCTGTCCTTAACCTTTAGCTTCAACTGCTGGTCTCTTTCGCTGTCGCTGTTTGCCCTGACATGAAATCTTATAATCTGCCGGGCTAAATCCTCCTGAAGCCTGTTTTCTGCTGCCATGCTGCTTTTATATGTAATAACCGCCGCGCTCGCAGCCGCAATAATAACAAAAAACATAAATAGTCTGTGTTTTTTCTTCCTCATAATAAACCTCCTTGCCGGAATTTGTTTTATATGGGGATTATTTCCAAAATAACACAGACTAAACATTTTATTTATTTAAAAGCCTGATAATTCCTTTTTCCTGATTGCGGATATGCTGGCGCATCACTAACTTTGCGTTCTCCTCATCCTTCTCCCTGAGCTTCTGAATAATATCATTGTGCTCGCTTATAAGAATTGAATGAGTTCTGGCGTCCTTTACATACTCAAGTCTGTACCTGTACATCTGCTCCCTGAGCTTGTTTATAATCTGAATGAGCCTGTCGTTTTCCGTCATCGCGTAGATAGTGTCGTGAAACTGCACGTCAGCGTCCACAATATTAACTACGTCCTTTGAAACGATAGCAGCCTCAAATACTTTGTTTGCCGCTTCCAAATCCTTAACCTTCTCGGGCGTAATATTTTTGCACGCAAGAGAAACCGCAAGCTCCTCAAGCGTACAGCGCACCTCCAGGACATCGCGCATATCCTTTTCGGTTATATGAGCGACCTCCGCTCCCTTTCTCGGAATCATAATTACAAGCCCTTCAAGCTCAAGTTTTCTGATTGCCTCGCGAATAGGCGTCCTGCTGACGCCCAGCTTCTCCGCAAGCTGTATCTCCATTAAGCGCTCACCCGGCTCCATCTCTCCGCGGAGAATAGCCTGTCTGAGTGTGTTAAATACGACGTCTCTCAGCGGGAGATAATCGTTTACGTCCATTTTTAATTCACCCTTCATAACCCTTATGTCCTCCGTTCTCTAAAATATCTGAATATCTGCTGTGTGGCGTTCTCAAAAGCCAGTCCACGCTAGTTAAACGTCTCCGTAATATATACCTGCTTCGCCTCTCCCTGCTGCTTTAAAACAGCCTGGCAGCCAAGAGCAGTCTGCTCGTCAGGAAATATACCGAATACCGTTGGTCCGCTGCCGCTCATCATGGCTCCTATGGCACCGTTTTGAAGCATCTGGCTCTTAATGCTGTCAATAACCGGATACAGCGGAATAGTGACGCTCTCAAGCACATTGCCCATTTTTGCCGCCACTCCGTATACATCCTGCTTTGTTATAGCCTCTATTATTCCGTCAATATCAGGATGTTCTTTCACACCGCCCAAATCCAGCTTTTCATAAACCAGTCTGGTTGAGACATTAACCGGCGGTTTTGCCACAACAATCCAGCTGTGAGGCATCGGAGACAGCCTTGTAAGCTTCTCTCCTATTCCCTCCGCAAGGGCTGTTCCGCGCATAACGCAATACGGAACATCCGCTCCTATTCTCACGCCAAGCTCCATAAGCCTTGACTGCGAAAGCTTGAGATTAAAAAGCTTGTTCATTCCGAATAATGTCGAAGCCGCATCGGTGCTTCCCCCAGCCATTCCTGCCGCAACAGGAATAAATTTATTGAGGTCAACCTCTATGCCCTCTTTGATGCCATATTCGTCTTTTATTAATTTTGCAGCCTTATAAATCAAATTATTCTCATTTACCGGCAAAAAAAACAAACTGGATGTAATACGAATATCATTTTCCGGGATTTTCCTGATAATGAGCCGGTCATAAATACCTATCGTCTGCATAATCATTCTGACCTCGTGGTAGCCGTCTGCCCTCTTCCCCAAAACATCCAATCCAAGATTAATTTTTGCCCGCGCCTTCAGCCTTATGCTATCCATTTAAATTTCTCCGTTGTTTCTTGTATACAGCAATTATATAAAATGTATTGTTTTTTTGCAAGCACTACATAGTTTCTTTATTTTTTCTGTATTTATTAGGGGAAATTCCCTTAACATGCCTGAAGGCATCTCCGAAATAATTGCTGTCATTAAATCCGCACTCGAATGCTATATCCGTTATTGATTTGTTTGTCTCAAGAAGCAGCCTGCAGGCGTTCTTTATTCTCACATTTACAATATACTCCTTAAAGCCGAAGCCCGTAACCGCCTTGAATTTTTTAGAAAGGTACGACCTGCTTATATGAAACCTGTTTGACATATCGTCAAGACTCAGCTTCTTATCATAATTTTCATAAATGTATGTGGCGATTTCCTGCATAAGCTGATTGTCAACATCTATCTCTTTTATAACATTCTGCTCGTATCTCTGGCATCGTATGATAAACAATATGAGCTCAACAAGCCCTGTTCTTATAAAAGCCGGAGATAAAATATCCTGCCCGTCGTTTTCAAAATTCATCTTATTCATAAGCGCCTCAACATAATCCCTGCGCTTTTCAGGTATAGAAATTACTCCCGAGGTAAGCGACTGCTTTACAAAATCATCGCCAAGCAGTTCATTGAGCCACTTGAGATTCCCCTTTTTAAAGCAGACCACATACCTCTCGCTGGAGCCCATTTGAGGATATGTGCTCTTGTGCAGCTCGCCGGCAGGTACAACAACCAAATCTCCCTTGTTAAGCTTATAGATATTATGGTCAACAAAAAACGTACAGTCGCCGTTGAGCAGATAAAAAATTTCATAGTAAGGATGGGCATGCGTGGGCTGACTTCCCGAATTTTTATCTCTCCTTACCTTATATATTTTAAAATCGGTAGGCATATCAGATAAGTATTCCATAATTATTCCGGTCCCCCTGTTCAGTATATTGTGCTTTTTTTCTGTAATTAATCATTTTTATAGTTACATTTTTGTAGAAATTACTGCTTTTTATGCTATCATTAATCATAACATAAATAACTTGATAAATTTTGTCAAGCTTTTTATTGTTATATTTAAAAAGAAAAGAGTGTTGTTATGTCAAAACAAATTAGTGCGGATAAAAGAAAACTTATACTTGAGGGAAATTTAATTCACGCAATCCTCATGCTCGCCATTCCGGTTATGTTAAACAGCTTTATACAGTCAATGTATAACCTGACCGATACCTTCTGGCTCGGAAAAATCGGAACCTCATCACAGGCGGCAATCACGCTTGTCTCTCCGGTCCAGAATATTCTTATTAACTTCGGTGCCGGAATTACGACTGCCGGCTCTATATTAATTTCGCAATACCTGGGAGCCAAACAGGACCGCCAGGCAAATTCAATGGCAAACCACATCTGCCTGTGCTCGCTCGTATTTGCTGTGATATGCGCTGCCATATGCTGGATTTCAACACCCTCTATCGTAAAATGGCTCGGCGCTGATGCCGACATATACAGCTACAGCGTTTCATATCTCAGAATTGTAGTGCTTGATTTACCGTTCTTATTCATGATTAACCTTTATACCTCGGTAAAGCAGTCGCAGGGCGATACCGTAAGACCTATGCTCTTAAATCTTCTCGGCGTACTGATAAACCTTGTGCTTGACCCGCTGTTTTTGCTTGTGTTCAGATGGGGAATTGCCGGAGCGGCGTTTGCTACACTTATAGCAAAAGTTCCAAGTGCTGCAATCGCAATCCTGGCGCTGCGCAGAAAAAATCAGCTTATCAGGCTTGACTTTAAGAACTTCAAATTTGAAAAGAGCAAAATGGCTTCAATTTTCAAAATCGGTCTTCCTACTGCAATCGGGGGAAGCACAATGCAGCTTGGTTTCCTGCTCATGACAAAAAACGTAAATGCCTACGGCACAACCGCAACTACAGCCTACGGAATCGGAAATAAAATCAACAGCATTATAACAATGCCTGCAAACGGTATAGGCTCTGCGATTTCAACCATCGTAGGTCAGAATTTCGGCGCGGGAAATATAAAGAGAACTGACCGCTCATATCATATAGCTTTGAGAATAGGCGCTATATTTCTGTTTGTGTTCGGCATGCTTCTGTCAAGGCGCTTTATAGCTGAGCCGATTGTGCGGTTTTTTACAAGCGACGAGGCAGTTGTCCCTCTCGCCACTGACTTTTTGTCTATCATGGCAATGTGCTGCTGGACAAATGCGTTCTATAATGTAACTCAGGGGCTGTTCCAGGGCTCCGGTCACACAATGATAACAATGGCAGTCGATGCTACAAGAATATGGGTTTTCCGTTTCCTGACGCTTTGGTTCTGCTCATCTGTACTGAAAATGGGAGTTGAGAGCGTATGGTACGCGGTTGTCGTCAGCAACGCAACCTCCGCCCTTATCCTGTATATACTTTACTGGACCGGCATCTGGAAAAAACGCACGGTCAAAATTGACCGCGAGACAGAAAATTCCGCTGAGACAGAGACACATACCTGTACGTCATAATTTCGGCGGCACCCCCGCCATCTTCGATGAGGCAGCGCTGACTCTCCTCCCCCTATGAGCGCTGCCTCTTATATTTTATAAATTAACACGAACTCTTTTGCAGCAACAGCGAATTACTTATCTTATAAAGTTAGTCCTTATCTTCGGCTGTGCTTCCGGGAAATTAATACCCGCGTTGCGTCCGGCCTCAATACACTTTAACAGCCATGCCATATTCTCTCCAAGAAGCTGCATTGTCTGAATGCCCTCCTCGTCGCGAAGCACCTCCTCCGGAGTATTTCCGTGCACCATATTCCAGTAATTGCTTGATACAACCGGCATCTGCGCAATGGTAAAATACTTGTTGAGCTGGTCAAGCGCCGCAGTCGCTCCGCCTCTGCGGCAGCACACAACAGCAGCTCCGACCTTTCCTGCCATTGGATAACCGGCATAGAACAGCCTGTCAAGAAATGACGTTATATCTCCTGATGCAGCCGCGTAGTGAACAGGTGAGCCGACAACAATTCCGTCAGCCTCCTTTGCCTTCATAATTGCCTCGTTTACCGTATCCTGTGTTGTAATGCACTGGTGGCTTCCTGTTCTTGAACAGCTTCCGCAGCCCATACATCCCTTAATCGGAGCAGTACCGACATGAAAAATCTCCGTATATATTCCGTTCTTCTCAAGCGCTTCCGCTACAGTTTTTAACGCTGTGTATGTACATCCTGCTTTCTTTGGACTTCCGTTGATTAACAAAACTTTCATTGAATATTACCTCCTTAAAAAATCAGTAATGCTTTTCTGTAATATACATTTTTTAATAATTTTTTTCAATATACTGTTAATTTTTTATTTTAAATTTCCGATACAAATTATGGAACATAGTATCATGGAGGGTATTTTGTTCCATGCACACAATGCAGTAATGGAGTCAGGATTTTCCTGCGGGTTTTAAGCTACGCGACACCCGAGCAGTCTGACAGACAGCTTCAGGCTTAAACGAGACTTCTGCTCCGCCAAATATCAGTCGTAGCATGGAGGCTAAATATGGATTTTAACGGAATTGGAAACACTTACTCGTCATACCGGGCAGCAAGCGTATCTGCCAAATCGGTTTCAAGCGCAAAGGCGAGCGCAGCCACAGACTCGGAAGGAAATGTTTCTGCATCTGCTTCCGCTTCAGCATATTCTGAAGTGAGCGCTACCTACGAGGCTTCTGACAAAACCGCATCATCTGCCGTGTCATCAAAGGACCGCAGCGCTGTTATCGCACAGCTCAAGTCAGATGCCGAGCAAAGAATGGCTCAGATGCAGTCACTTGTAACAAAGATGTTCCAGAAGCAGGGCATAACAATCGGAACTGCCGACGACATGTGGAGAGTACTTGCAAGCGGCAACTTTACAGCAGACGCAGCAACAATCGCACAGGCTAAGGAAGATATTTCAGAAAACGGTTACTGGGGCGTCAATCAGACTTCCGACAGACTTATTGATTTCGCGATTGCACTCTCGGGCGGAGATGCAGATAAGATGGAGGAAATGGTTAAGGCTGTCGATAAGGGCTTTAAACTTGCCACAAAGTCATGGGGCGGGGAACTTCCCGGCATCTCAAGAGATACATACTCGGCAACTATGGATAAATTCGACAAATGGTTTGAGCAGAACGGCTCTTCAGCCAAGGCTTCGGATATTCTTGGCACATCGGACTAAGCCCCTCTTTTATATCATCATAATAAATACTCAGAGGAGCAGGTTTCTTTTAAGGAAACCTGCTCCTCATTTATGCACAAATAATCCGTTGTATGCTCATGCCCCAAGCCGCACGATTACCTTGCCGCCTTGACGAGCAGCAGTTTCTCCCCCTTCTTCGGACGATATTTCTCATCGCACATATCCGGAAGCACACTGTTATCGCTGCGTATCTGATCAACTGTAGTATGGAATTTCTTTGCAATCTCCCACAGCATTTCCCTTCCGTCGGAGATATATCCCACAATGCATGGAAGCTTTAAATATTCCTTCTCATCAAAATCCTCTATCTGACAATCCTCAGCCACAGAAAGCTCGTAGTTCTCAAAGCATACCGCATCTATGGCAACGCTCCCCTTAATTTCAATTTCATCTTTTCCCGTCATGACAGCGCCAAGCTGTTCCACATAAGCATTGACTGTGTAATCCATATTCTCGCAGGTCTTAAGCTGCAGCTTATGAGAAAAAGGTACGACAGCCTTTAAGCCTCCCATCGGGACTGCATCATCCGCAGTCACATAAAACAGATTGGCAAGTATCGCTCCGTCGACCAAAAGACCGTCGTCCTCCACCGTAATATCGTCAATCTGCGCCGTTCCGCTGCAGCTGCAAATCTGCATAATTCCCAGATAATCTCCCACCTTTACTCTCTGTGAGGTCCTGCATTTTGCATTGTTGCGCACCAGCAGCTTTTTAAGCTTTGCAGGCTGGGTGTTAAGCGTTATATTTCTGACCGGAGAATACATATCGGTGATAATCTGCTGCTGACGTTCCTCAAATCCGCGCACTGACAAATCCAGTACCATCTCAACGGAAATATCCCTGTTCTCGCCGTCATAATCAGGTCTGACCTCAAGATTAAAGCTTATGGTTTTATACTGCACAAAGCTGATCATATCGGCGCTGCAGCCGTTTATATCAAGCTTTCCCTCAAATGATACAGCAGACTCAAACCACTGCACAGGCTGATTTTCCTCCTGCGGCAGATACATCATAAAAATTCCGAGTTCTCCGTTTACCTGCAATCCGTCATCTGTCAGCCGGCTGTTAAACATTCTTACTGCCGCTTCATCCCAGATTACCTCGCCCACATTCGGTTTTCCCTGCGGAAGCTGTATGTTTTCCCTTATTCTCAGATTATCCCTCAAATTTACAGCCAGCTCCGTGTAGGATATGTCCTCGCCCAGCACCTGAAGCTGCTGCTCTGCCTCCTCGTCAGCAAGGCTGCTGCCGACTTCAAGCTCTTCGAGCTCCTCGCATGTCACTGTGAGCGCCACAATGGCTTTTACGCTTACCTTTCGCGAATTAATCGCCTTGACTGTCAGATCCTCAAGCCGGGCGTCGTAGGTAACATATGTACCCTCAGAATCCTCTGAAAGATTTATATTTTCATCAAAATTCATACTGCCTGCCATTTTATACGGCATAACCTTCTGACTGCTCTCATCGTTTCCGCAGTACACAAAAGCAAAGTCAAGGCAGCCCTTTACCTCCGCTCTGTCCGAATTAACCTTAACGCTGTCAACGCGCGGATTTCCCCACTCCTTTATAATCACATCGATATCCGCCTTGCTGTCAGGCACATTGAAATCATCATCCAGCGTAATCTGAAGCGTATTTTTACATTTTACCCTGTTCTCATGAATTCTTTCTTTATTGATTTTCAAGCCATAGCCCCCTTTTATTAAATTAGGAATTTTTATAGATTTACGAGCTTCTTTCCTGTAAATATTTATTCTTATCTACATCTTAAATATAACCGATTCTTCTCTCTTTTCTATTTTCAGCACTATATAAGGCGTTGTAGGTGTCTCTGTGACCGATTCCTGCGCTTTTGGTCCTATAAGGCTTAAGTCAACATAAATTGCGTTGTCTCCGAGATAAACGTCGTTTACACTGATGCTGTAGCCGCTGGTAGGCATTGTCCCATAACCTGCAACCATATATGTATAATCCTTTGTCGTATATGTCATTCTCAGCGTATTTTCCTTTTTTTCGTCAATCAGCTTCTTGAGCTCTGCCGGTAAATCCTCGTCCTCCACCACCGTAAAATCCAGCGATTCAACCTTATTGCTTCCCACTCCCTTTATTGAACAGCCAAAAAATCCACCAGCCAGAACAACAATAAAAATAACCGCCGTAATTCTCATTAACCTTTTCAACATACTCTCCTCCATCCCGGAGCGATTTTCGCGGCGGAACGCGAAGAAAAATCCGCGAAGGCGGTTTTTCTTCTGCGACAAATGCTGTTTGTGTCGCTCCGGCACAAACAGCCGTATGAAAAATCAGCTATAAAGCTGATTTTTCATACTATCCACCACCTTCAAGCAAAAAATCCCTGCAATAAGACTTAGTAACATCTTATTACAGGGAACCTTACATTATTCAATTATCTTTACTTTTTATCTGCCTGAAAGCATATTTCTCCGGCTAAATCACTTTTTATATGAAACTTTGTTAATGTTATGAGACCGCATATCCTTTTTTGCGAATTACATCGATAACTTCGTCCACCAGCCTCTCGCAGGTATCTACGGAGTCCGCCTCTACCATTACTCTTACGACAGGCTCGGTACCGCTCTCTCTCACAAGAATACGCCCGTTCTCCCCGAGACTGCCGGCCGCCGCCTCGACAGCAGCCCTCACGTCGCTGTCATTTTGAGCCTCGGTCTTATCCGTGACACGGATATTCTTAAGCACCTGAGGATAAACCACAACAGGCGCCGCGAGCTGGCTCAGCGTTTTCTTCTTGGCAAGCATAACCTCCATCATTTTAATCGCTGTGATTATGCCGTCGCCAGTGGTAGCGTACTTGCTGAAAATTATATGTCCTGACTGCTCTCCGCCCAGACGGTAGCCGTTCTTCTGCATACACTCATATACATATTTATCGCCGACGGCAGTTTTTTCGTATTCTATTCCTACCGCGTCAAACGCCTTGTACAGCCCGAAGTTAGACATAACTGTCGTAACCACCTTATTGTCCGCCAGCTTTCCGCGCTCCTTCATATAACAGCCGTAAATATATAGAATATGATCGCCGTTGACCACATTTCCGTTTTCGTCAACACACAGACATCTGTCCGCATCCCCGTCAAACGCAAAACCGACGTCAAGATGCTCTCTCTTAACGAGCTCACAGAGACTTTCAATGTGCGTCGAGCCGCAGTCCTTATTAATATTAAGACCGTCCGGCTGGGCATGAATAACGTATGTCTTTGCTCCCAAGGCATCAAAAATGCTCTTGGCAAGGGACCATGCGCTTCCGTTTGCGGCGTCAATTCCCACGCGCATTCCCTTAAACGAATATATTGCAAGGCTCATGAGATACCCCATGTATCTGTTGCGCCCTGCTGCATAGTCAACAGTGCGTCCTATATTTTCTTTAGTCGCAAAGGGAAGCTCCTCTGTCTCTCCGTCAAGATACTTTTCTATCTCACCGATGACATCCTCCCTCATTTTCTCACCCTTATCGTTAATCAGCTTTATACCGTTGTCATAAAAGGGATTATGGCTCGCCGAAATCATAATGCCGCAGTCAAAATCCTCTGTTCTTGTGACATATGAAACGCTCGGTGTCGTCGTTACATGCAGAAGATACGCATCCGCTCCTGAAGCCGTAAGCCCGGCAACGAGTGAATACTCAAACATATAGCTGCTTCTTCTTGTATCTTTTCCTATCACAATCTTAGCTTTTCCGTCTTTGTGATTTCTGCCGTAAAACCAGCCCAAGAATCTTCCGACCTTGTAGGCATGTTCAACAGTTAAATTGACATTCGCCTCACCTCTGAAGCCGTCCGTTCCAAAATACTTTCCCATATTTTCCTCGTTTCCGCATTAATGCATTATTTTTCATACCCATTAGGATTATTCTTCTGCCAGCGCCATGAATCCTCGCACATCTTAAACAAATCCCTCTTTGCCTTCCAGCCGAGCTCTCTCTCTGCCTTTGACGCGTCGCAGTAGTTCACCGGAATGTCTCCTGCCCTGCGCGGCTTAAATTCAAACGGTATTTCAACGCCTGACGCGCGCTCAAAGGTGTAAACGACATCGAGCACCGAAGAGCCTTTGCCTGTACCCAGATTATATATTTCAAGCCCCGGCTTGCTTTTAAGCTTTTCAACCGCCTTTACATGGCCGTCAGCCAAATCAAGAACATGTATATAATCACGAATGCATGTGCCGTCAGGAGTATCGTAATCATTTCCGAAAACGCCAAGACATTTCAGCTTGCCGACGGCAACCTGCGTTATATAAGGCATAAGATTGTTTGGAATTCCGTTAGGATTTTCGCCTATCATTCCGCTCTCATGAGCCCCGATAGGATTGAAATATCTGAGAATAATAACATTCCATGAGGCGTCCGCCTTGTAAATGTCAGTCAGAATCTGTTCAAGCATTGCCTTTGTCCTGCCATACGGATTAGTTATCTCTCCCAGAGGACATTCCTCGGTAATGGGAACAAACGCGGGGTCACCGTATACGGTCGCCGATGAAGAAAATATTATATTCTTAACGCCGTGGTTTCTCATCTCATCAAAAAGCACCAGCGAGCCCGATATATTATTAATATAATATTCAAGCGGCTTGACAGTAGACTCACCAACCGCCTTAAGTCCGGCAAAATGTATGCAGCTGTCAATATTTTCCGTCTGAAACAGCTCTCTTAACAGCTCTCTGTCCGATATATCCCCCTCATAGAATTTAACCTTTTTTCCTGTAATCTTTTCCACCCTCACAAGAGCTTCTTCAGATGAATTTACAAGATTATCCAGTACAACGACCTCATACCCTGCATTCAGCAGGCAGGCAACCGTATGACTGCCTATATATCCGGCTCCTCCTGTAACAAGTATAGACATAACAATCTCCCTTCTTTCCGCTATGAACTCCGTAAACGGTCACCATAAAGGCTCTTCATATTTTTATTAAAATATACATCCTCGTCAAAATTTCTGTCAAGCGCTTCCTTTACCGCCTTACCGTACACCTTGCTGAAACTGACGGCAGTATCTCCGTACATATGACCCTCCCGGTCATAAAAATCCTCCGTTGTCCTGTCAAACACCTCAAACTTTAACATATTAAAATTGAGATAGGTAACCCCAAGCTCATCCGCAAGCGAGCGTATATATGTATCGGCACTCTGAAAACCTTCCGCCTTCTCGGCAACGGTATCAGGGTCCTGTACAACTGCTGTAAACACAATATTAATATTATTATCCCGGCACAGCTCAACTATTTTCTTTATATATCCGCTCTGCTCTTCATCCAGCTTGCTCTCGTCCCAGTCGAGACACGACGTGGTTGACTTCTCGCAGTCCCTTGAGCGGGATACGAAACCGCTGCCCATATAAACGTCATACGGGTTCATGCTTACAACCTCCGCCGAATAATTTTTATACGCCTCAGACTGCTTAATTCTGACAGTCTTTCCAATCTTATAATAACACTGCCAGTAATTAGTCCAGCGAAGGAATGTTCCGCGAAAATCCTCCCAAATCATTTTATCAAAGAAATACCCCAGCTTTTCGGCGCAGGCAGGATACGCGTTGTACACGGAGTTGAAAAGAATACTCTCATCATGCTGGTTGACGAGATACTGATAATCAATGTCCAGAATAACAGTGCTGAGTTTTTTGTATTTGAGAGCATATTTTAAAATATAGTATGCGTCATACATGTACTCTCCGCCCATGCACATATTCATGACCTTGCAGCCCAGCTCTTCGCCTATCTGTTCGGGCGAAAGCCCGTAGCTTCCGTGAGACGCGCCGAGAATAAGGCACTCATAATCATTATTCCTGCACTCATAAAAAAGAGTCCTGCCAAGCCCCGGCTGAACAAGCATATAATTAAGAAGCTGATTAAGTAAAATGACAAGCACAATAAACAACACCGCCAAAACGGCTTTCCTTCGTTTTCTCATACCTCTGCCTTTCCTGAATCCTGCGAATTTCATCAGAACTGCGCATAAACAAATTCAGTCGTACTGCCGACATATCCAAACGGCGCAGTCACAAACACAAGGATTATATACAGAGCCCACCTGACGACAACAGGCCTTTCTGCAACAAATTCCCTGAGTTTTATTCCCCTCTCCTTCATCACACTTGTAATAAATAAAATCAACACGGCAACCGCCAAAACCTTATAGTCTCTTAAATTAAGCCCCAAATTCAGAAGACTGCCGTCCCACAGAACATCAAGCCTGAAGTTTATAAAAATCCTTCCAAACGCTTTAAACGCAAGAGACGCCGTCTGACAGGCATCAAACAGCCAGCCTATATTTACAATAATAAATGTCCTCAGAATACTTACTGCTTTCCAGCCCGCTGACGATGTGTTTATATGACATTTCCGCGCCGCTGCGGCAAAGACAGGCTTTAAAAGGCTGCTTACCGCAATTATTATTCCGTTGTAAAAACCGTAAATAATATATTTCCACGAAGCGCCGTGCCATACGCCCACAATGAAAAAAATCAATATATTGGCGAGGCAGATAGGAAGCACCCTTCCGGTCGTCTTTCCAAAACGCTTTTTTGCAAATTTTGAAAACTTAAGCATCTTTTTTGAAATAGAAAACGGATAAAAGACATAGTCCTTCATCCATGCCCCGAGGCTTATATGCCAGCGCCGCCAGAACTCTCCGAGTGATTTTGAAAAATACGGCTGGCGGAAATTTTCATCCAGAGTTATACCGAAAATCTGAGCCGCTCCGATAACCAAATCCATGCCCCCGGCAAAATCACAGTATACATATATCGAGAACATCAGCAAGGCAAACACAATATATGCCCCGGAGTAGTTTTGCAGGTTGGAAAATACATAATTTGCAGCGACATACGCCCTGTCCGCAAGAACAAGCTTCTTGGCAAGACCCCATGCCATTCGCTGTGCGCCGAATTCAAGATTTATAAGCTTAAATTCCTGTCCTCCGAAAAACTGCGGCGCCAGTCTGTCGTATCTTCCTATCGGTCCCTGGAGAAGCTGCGGAAGAAAAGCCGTAAAAAGAGCAAGCTTAAAAATATTTTTCTGCGCCGCATATTTCTTCTGGTAAACGTCAATCACATAGCTCATCGTCTGAAATGTATAGAATGATATGCCCAGCGGCATAACTATGTTAAAGAGCGGCAGCCTGCCGCCGCCGAAAAGCGACGACAGAGCATTTATATTTCCGATAAAGAAATTTATATATTTCATTCCGACCAGAATTCCGAAATTACAGCAAAGACATGCAATTAACAACCTTCGTCTCTTAGCCCTGTCCTCACAGACTTCCATTTTAACCGCAAATATGTATGACGAAATTATCGTAAATATTATATATCCGATATACTTGACGCCGTATGTAGCGTAAAACGCAAAGCTCATAACCAGCAGTACAATCCACTGATATTTTTTAGGCACGAGGTAATAAACCACCGCACCCAATGCAATCGTAATTAAAAAACCAGCAGAAATAAAAGACATATCTGTTACCTCTGAATATCAGTATCAAAAATAATTCAAATCATATAAATACTTTCAGCCCTGCAAATCTACCTCATCAACCGCCAAGGACATATTTACAGGGCCTTATTTTATTCGCCGCCGAGCATCTTCTTTTCAGACCAGACCTCGACTGTATATCTGTTATTTTTATTATAACGCTTTCTCAAATTCTTAAGCTGCTTTAAATACTCCATAGTAACCTTCCCCGACAACTTGGATTCCCCCTCCGTCCGCTGCTGGAACTTATACGGAATTTCTATCACCTTTGAATATGTACCCATAGCCAGCACCTCAACCATAATCTTCCAGCCTATAGGCTGAAGGTCGGCATTTTGTATAACCTCTCTTCTAAACATAAAAAGCCCGCTTGTAGGGTCGGAAATCTTTCTGAGACACGGCAGCATCATCTGTCCTATTTTTCTCGCAGTTCCCGAAACAAACTTTCTGTACCAGTTCAAGCCGCCGTCATCTCCGCCCGGAATAAGACGGCTTGGAATACAAAAATCCGCTCCTGCCTCCATAGCCTTATACATATATTTCAAAACAATCGGAGGATGCTGCAAATCCGCATCCATACATGCCATATACTCTCCCTTTGCAAGTCGAAATCCCTTCAGCACAGCAGTTGCAAGCCCGCTCTCACCTGTTCTGTGCTCCATTCTCACAGCAGGAAAGTCCTTCGCAACCTCCATGATAACCTGCGGCGTATCGTCCTTACTGTCATCCACGAACAGAATCTCATAATCTATGCCCTGAAGTGCCTCGTCTATCTGTGTTACAAGATTTCTAATGTTCTTTCCCTCGTTAAATGTAGGTATTACTACTGATAACATCGTTTTTCTCCTTTAAATCATGTAATAACAAGCTAGTTGATTATAATGCTAATTTAAAAAATATACAAGTCCTAACTCCAGTATCCGAGTTCTACACCCTTCTTATAAATTCCCACACCTTTAGCATAATATCCCATGGAATTTAAATGCGTCCAGTCAGAGCGCAGTCTCTTTGAAATATTTCCTTTTTTGTAATTTATCAAATCACTCTTTGTCGGCATAAGCCCCACATCGCTCAGACCGTTCTCTATAAGATACGTGCGCATATTTATAAAATGATCCCCGTAGGCCTCTCTCAGCGCCGCCTCCCATGCCGTGTCTCCTATACCTATATAGTTGCCGTCTTCATCTGTCTCCCCCTGTGTGGTATCTCCTATGGACGTACCAGGGTCGTCCGTATCTCCGACTATAATATAATACTTGCAGCCCGAGCTCTGAATCATCGCGTCGTACTGAAGAATAAGAAGCTGATAGTTGGAAGCCCATCCTCCGTTGCTGCCGATTTCCAAAATCAGAATATCATCCTTATGGTCAACAGAAGCTTTAGTGTAAACTCTTGTCCCGGCAGGTATTGTCAGCGTCTCCTCAGAACTCTCAGTCTCTGCGGCTGTTGTCTCTTCTGTCGGAGTGTTTTCAGCCGTTGTCTCCTCTGTACCGCCAGTTTCAATAAGGCTTCCGGAATGTTTGCCGCTGTTTAATTCAAGCTGATAAACCTGCGACAAAAACTGCCTTCCGTGCCTCTCAGTAATGAGAAAAGCTCTGTCCATAATATATACGACATCAGGATATTCATTATATTCCTCATCACCGTATCCGCTGTAATCATCCATATATACCTGGCTGCCGGTGCTTTGCTTTACCAGCTTAAATTCAGACATACCGCTCTCCGTGACAACAACGTCTCTGTCAGTCACTATAGGAATCCCGCCCTGCATTATAGCTATTTCCTCCGAGGTCTTTCCCGGCATGCCGAAATTATATGTTCGTATGCCTGTCAGCTCCTGTAGCGTTGAAGGATATGTGTAGTAGCTTATATCCTTTCTCATTCCGTTTATTGTGATTGATGCCGGACCTGCGCCCCAGCCCTGCGTCATAGAATCTCCCCAGCACGAAATCTCTCTGTACCGGCCGTCATACGGTATGCTTTCATTAGTCATAGTTCTCTCCGGAAGCTTTAACGCCTCCTCATCATCGCAAGGCACCTCCTCTTCTATAAATTCGTCAAACTCATCATCAGAAACCGTCTCATCCGGCTCTTCATCGCCAAGCTGTTCCTCTCCCGATATCTCCACGAACTCCGAGGGCACTGTTATGCCGACAGTTCCCTCAAGGTTTGAAAGTATCTCAGGAGCACTTTGCGTTTCAGTCATATTTGATAACTTCCATACAGCCAGTCCTGCAATAACAGCCGCAATTAACAATATGCTTAAACTGCCCGCAATAATAATCTTTTTTTGGTGAAACTTCAGTTTTTTCAAAAAATCTTTAATGTATTTTTTCAAGTTAATCCCACGCTTTCCGTAAATGTTTTACCTCTTCTGCCACACGCCCCTCTTTAAAACTATATACGAAATTCTACATTAACCAGCAGTCCGAATTATACCACAAAATCAATAAAATACCCTCAGCTATAAAAAACGCTGCCAGAATCAGCGAGTTTACTGTCTTTCTGCGTCTGCTCCAGCACACGGCACCGCTCCCCGGCGTTTCTGCGTCTCCGCAGTTCCCTTCACCCGAAAATTTTCGCGCGCCTGCATTGTTCATAAGGTCATATACTCCTATAAATATAACGTAAGTTCCTATTATAAACCTGCATGTACTCATAACATGGGAAGTCAGAGGAACAAGAAGCGAAATAATTCCGAATACAGCCATAGAATAATACTTTCTGTAAAGCATAAAGCCATATACCGCAAACGCCGCTATGCAAAACCAGCCCATATAGGTATACCTCGGCTCAATCTGCCCCGTACACGCTTTCCACAACACTCCTATAACCGGAAAATAAGAGTCTTCTCTCCACGCAATCTGTACATGCATAAACGCCCAGACGTCACCGCAGAAAAACTTAAGAAACGCCATATATGCGAATGTGCCTAAAGGACAGATAAGCACAGACAAAATCTGCTCAGGCGATTTCAGAAAATCAACCGCGAACGCTCTTGCACGTTTAAAGAATGTCCCGGCTCCCGGCTCTGTAAACTTCATCTGCTGCTTATAGTTCTCATAAAGCTCTATTATAAGCGCAAACACAAGCGTACAGCCAACAATTCTCGTAGCGCTCGCAAACGCGGACATAAGTCCTGCAGACAGATATTTCTTTTTCTGGCAGAAGTAAAAGAACAGCGATATAAACATTATAAACATCGCTTCCGTATAAGCGGAGCCGCAATAAAAAGTATACGGCGCGGCAAACATCAGTATTCCCAAAAGAATGCTGTACTTTTCATTTTCTCTTCTGTTTCTTAGCCACTTTACGCCAAAAAATGCCGCAATATAAATACAGACGTTTGAAACAAACATTCCAATCCAGTATGTGTCGCCCTTCCAAAAGGTGAGAAGCTTGACTGCCTGGCATACAATAACGTACATCGGGAAAAAAGCCCAGTTTGCCTGCGGATCGGTGTCAAGAGGAAATGTATATCCGTTGTCAATCATAAAACGGTACCGCTTTGCGTCCCACTGATTCATAAGAAAGCTTACAGAGTGGTCCGTTCCCATAGCAGCGTTGTATACAATCATCATTACCAGCATAAACAGTCTGGACAGCACAAGAATAAACAAGAGCTGAACCGCAAGCCTGAAATCACTGTTTTTTCTGTATTTGTCAGTTAAATAATTCATCCATTAGCCTTTCTTATCAAAATTACCAAACTGTGTTATCACAGAAAACTCATAATCTTAATCACAATCTGGTAAATAAACGCCGGAACAGCAGCAATAACCGGAACTATAAACATTGCCACAATCACAATATTATAAATCTCAAGGTATATAAACGCCGCGCAGTACTTAAACAGTTTCGGAACATCAAACCTTTTAAAACGGGCAAGAGCGAGACATATAACAACTATAACAAGCGTCGCTAAAGATATAAGCAGTCCCTCCCTGCGTCCCTCAGGAACGAATGTCATCTCGATTACATTCTCTCCTGAATATATATTTACCCCCGTAAATAAACCGCATACTGCTTTTCCGCTTACATCTCTTCCGTTCACGGTAATTTTCCAGTTATCGCTGTAAACCACAGGAATCAAAGCCATATTCTTCGTCGCCGTACCGTTTATCTTAACTGTAAGAGAATCTGAGGTATATGAGGTCTCACAGGTATCCTGCGCGTGCATATCTGTCATGGCCTGCATTTTATCCATATCTATTCCGGCAAATGTTACCTCGCTGACCTTCAGATACCACGGGTCATCATAAACTATCTTTATTGTAAACGCCTCGTCCTCAAATGTGCCGAGATAAACCAGATTATTATTATAATCCGTAAAATATGCGGTATTTTTTACATCTCCGAGCGTAGGTATAAGCACCTCCTCGCCGTTTACATAAATGTGCATCGAACTTATTAGCCATGATGCGTTGGCATCGCTCTCAAGGTTATTAACGTCCACAATATTTATGTACACAGCCTGCTTTCCGTCCGCTCTCACATAATATTCACGAGTATCTGCGGTCTCCTTTTTTGAATAGGACATTCCTGTCACAAGCTCATCATCGTCGTCTGTCAGAGCGCTGTAAAAAATATTGTGCAAATCCACCCAGTCTCCGCCAAAATCCTCTCTCGCGAGGCTTCTGCTTACGCTCATCGCAAACGGCAGCGTGTAATTTGAAGAATAAAGCGTGTAATCTCCCGCGCTTTTCACCGCGGTATACATCTGAGAGTCAAGCTCATTTACATTTACCGCCTGAGTTACATGAAACAGCGCGTTTGTAAATACTGTCCCGCCCGAATCCAAAAGCCACAGGAAGTACTTTGAATAGCCCAGTTTTCTTGAATACTTCTGTGTGTCGCTCTGAAGCGCCGCCGTAAAGCTGGACATAGCGCTTCTCCTCAGGATAAGCGGATAATTTGCGTTAAGGCTTATATCGGGATTTACAATTCTGTCAGTAACCGATTCCTCAATATCCAGCGTTTCTTTAACCTCATTTGCAGTCTGAACATAATCGCCGTACTGATACGGCTCATACTCATAAAACTTAGGAGGTCCAATCATAGAGTACGCGCCTATAAAGACCTCTATCGCGATAAACGCCGCAATCATATTAAAATCAAACCTGTTTCCTTCGGCTTTAATCCTTCTGCTGTAAAATATAAAAGCCAAGATGAATATAACGGCAAACACGATAAGCGCCGGAATAATTAAATTGTTTGAAGGCATAAGGTTATATGCGACAGCAAATATGACTGCCGCCGCCGCGAATATAACCAGCTGCCTGACAATCTTCTTTTTGCAGACATAAGTTTCCGCAAACATTCTCTGCGCGAAATACGACGCCGCCGCAATAAGCGTAAAGGCCACAAGATAACCGTTTCTGAGCGTATAGCCGTTGTAAGAGCCGAAATGCCACATAAGATTAATGCCCTCTACAACCACAGGCAGCAGCGATATAAGAAGCGTCGCCCCGAAATACCACAGTGTTCTCTTCTCGGCATGAAATTTTTTAAAGCCTGCTGCAATCACCGCAGCCGCGAACGCCATTCCGTACAGCATCATCCAGCGCTGAAACGCCGCCATCTGCCCGTCTGTCACAATAGCGCTCTTAATCCAGCCTATATATTGTCCTACAATACCGGAATTTCCGCTTCCCCGCTGTGAGCTCATAAGCTGCATCATAACCGGGACAAGAACGAAGCAAGACAGTCCGATTCCCGCAACCGTTCCTATTCCCAGGTTCCATGCATGCTCTTTTATTTTTCTTCTGTTAGACATAAGAAGTATGTATGCACCGCTTATCAGGAAGATATAAACCAGCGACATCGCGCTGAGATAATAATTGATTATAAAAACAAGCGCAACCATTATTATATAAAAAATCTTCTTTCCCGTCTGCATCATATGCTCATACGCAAGCATCAGCAGAGGAAACAAAGCCACAATATCCATCCACGGCGTAAAGCATGAGCCGTAAAGCACAGTATACCCGCAAAACGTATACATAAGCGAAAAAGCTACCCTTATGACATTTTGAAGCGAGTTATATTTTTTTGTGAGATACGCGTACATGGCAACGGACATGAACACCATTTTGACAAGATTGAGTATAGATATACTCTCAAGAATTAAATCTCTCGGAAACAAATATAAAAGAAGATTGAACGGACTCAGCATAGAAAATGCCGAAATACTCATTGACACGTTAGTTCCGAAGCCCGTATACCAGTCAAACCACAGCGATGCTTTTCCGTGCATCCAGTCCCACAGATGAGCGTAAAGCGGCGCAACCTGCTGCATATTATCAAAATAATCTATACGGTTTGTACCAAACGGCCATATTCCCTTTAACAGATAAATTAAAACGACAACTGCCAGAGTTATAATACCCGGTATCGCGTATAATTTTGTTCTCTGAAAAAATGATTTGCTGTCCTTCATAAAACTCCTTTTTTATTACACGATAAATATTTCTGCCTTTAACGCTGCCAAAGACATGCGCTCCACAGTGTAAAGCTGCAGTTTTGTGAATCAAAGCTTACAGTAAATAATTCATCCTGTGAAATATTTCCAACCTCAAAAGTATATGCACCGGTTCCGTCTATATTTCCTACCTGCCGTCCGTTGACATAAACGCAAACGGAAGCATCGGTCTTACTCTTGTCAAAATCCTTAATTTCAACTGTATAACTGCAGTTGTCAGCCGTCTGCGTCGGAACATAGTATATATAGCTTACTCCGCCTTTATTGGTGCTTCCCTCGTACTGTTCCTTTTCCCAGCCCTGCCCTTTTCTCATACATGTCTGCCACTCCACAGCATTTCCGTCCCTGTCGTTTCTTGATGTGGCAATCTCCTCTGTCCCCGGAATGTA
The DNA here is from genome assembly GCA_944381165.1 of uncultured Lachnospira sp. Taxonomy (GTDB): domain Bacteria; phylum Bacillota; class Clostridia; order Lachnospirales; family Lachnospiraceae; genus Lachnospira. The sequence goes on from CALWKC010000022.1 coordinate 47,223, forward strand.
GTCCAGCTTTCCGTAGCCCGGCCAGTCGGACAGTTCGTGCGTAATGTAATACATTTTGTACTCAATCCCTACTTTTGGGGTAATACCCCACCACATAACGACAATATAGAATACCGCGAGCAAAATACAGACTGCATAAAGCAATAGCCTGCCTCTTTGCACAGGTACTTTTTTTGCATTAATATTCATAGTAATCCTCATTCCGGAACGTTTCTCTCACTAATCCGCTCCTGCTATACATGCGTGACAATACATGTTCCCCTGCCCCTGATAATCACAGTGCGCTTTCCGGAACTCACAAAAAAACTCTCTCCTGCCGCAAAAGGCACCTCTTCCTTGTAATCATCCGTCTCTATCGTCCCGCTTCCGTCAACAAATACAACTGACACAAAAGAAGATTCATCAACGGGTATTCTCGCCTCATCATTAATATCATACTTAAAACATTCAAAATATTTGCACTGAACAAGACGCTCCTGTGAGTAGTGTTCGTTCTTTTCAAGCATAACTTCGCAGGTATTATCCTTCACATACGCCTTCGTGTCAACAACATCAAGAGCCTTTTTTACATGAAGCTCACGGGTATTGCCGTACTTGTCCCTTCTGTCGTAATCGTACATCCTGTATGTGCTGTTAGAGTTCTGCTGAATTTCACAGATAATGATGCCGGCTCCTATGGCATGAATAGTTCCTGCTTTTACCATAACGACATCTCCCTTTTTAACCTCAATTTTATTTAAAATTTCGGTAATTGTGTTGTCGGCAATCCGCTTCTCTATCTCTTCTCTGTCAACATTTTTAGATAAACCGCAGTAAAGATATGAGCCGGGCTCACAGTCAACAACATACCACATCTCGTTCTTGCCGTACTCTCCCTCATTCTCAAGAGCGTACTCGTCATCCGGATGAATCTGTATAGACAATGCCTGCTTTGCGTCAATAAACTTAATAAGTATCGGAAATCTGTCCTGAGCCTGACATTTCCAGCCGAGACTCTCTTTTCCTATAATTGAGAGATAATCGTTGAAAAGCATTCCCTTATATCTTCCGTCAGCAATACGGCTCGGTCCGTCGGGATGAGCCGAGAGCTCCCAGCTCTCCGCAATAATATCATAATCGCATTTTTTGCCGAATACCGTCCGCAGCTTAGTACCGCCCCACAGATTATCCTTAAACGCAGGGTCAAGCTTAACTATTGGATTATCCTGAGCAGCGATATAATTTCCCTCGCTGCCTTCATCGGTATAAATCTTAACCATATCCGTCTCGGATACAATTTCACCTATTCCGACCTCAATAATAACGACATTTTTATCTGTCTTATTTGCCACCTTGTGCTTTGTTCCTATAGGAACAAACACGCTCTCAAACTTATGGTAATCCCTCGTCTCCTGCCCGAGCGTTATTGTTGCAGTGCCCTCAACGACAGACCAGTGTTCGCTTCTCATCTCATGCTGGTGCAGATTCATGCTCATTCCCGGAAAAACGGTTACTTTTTTTACTTTATATCCCTCGGACCATGTGAGCAGCTCGTGTATTCCCCATTCCCGGTAAGAAAATCTGTTGTAATCAAAATAGCTCTCATACTTATCGAGATTATCCCTGATAATATCTTTAATATCCTCGGCGTGGCTTTTAGATGAAACATATACTGCATCCTCGGTATTCACCACAACCACATTCTTTAAATCATTCGTTACTACAAGCTGTCTTTCTGCGCTGTTGACAACCGACACATCATCGCAGTTGTTCCTGATTACATAATCCGAGTGTGTTACGCTTCCTAATCCGTCCAAATCGCCTACTGTTCCTACATCCTGCCACTCAAACTCCGCCTCAACAACCCTTAAGCTGTCCGTATCGGAAAACAGTACATTTTCAATGCTTCCCGGCGGAATATCACGCATTACATTTTCAGAGAAACGAATGCCTCTCCTGATTGCCGGCACCCTGCGCTTGGCGGCACGGCATGTATTGAAAAGCTCGGGTGAAATCTTACGCACGCTGTTTATCAAATCGCCGACCCTGTATATATACATACCGCTGTTCCACAGATACTCTCTGTCTTTATAAGTCTTAGCTGCGCGCTCAAACTCATTTCTGGACACGAAGTCAATTATTTCTTCGCCGTCCCTTATGATGTAATCGTATCCGTTACGCTCCTTTGACGGTCTTATGCCTATAGCGGCGATATATCCTTCCTTTGCCAGCTCCTTGCCTCGAAGAACAGCCGTCTTATACTCCTGTCCCTCTATTAAGTGGTCTGCAGCCACAACAAAAACGAGCTCGGACTGATTGCAGAACAGGTTGCCGAGCATTATCGCAGCCGCTGTTCCCTTTGGTCCGCCCTCAAGAATAAGCCTGTATTTAAGGCTCTGAAATACTTTCATCTGACCGTTTACAATATTACGGTAGCTATCCTTCGTGACAATGATAAATTCATCGCAGAAAGGCATGTTACGCACGACTGTTTCCTGCAGCAGAGAACGCCCCTCCTTAATATTCATAAACTGCTTGGGGTAATTCTTTCTCGACAGCGGCCAAAGGCTGTCGCCGCTTCCCCCTGCAAGTATCAAACATTTCATACGACTGAATTTCCTCCTTGTGGTTTACAGGCTTCTATACGACTATACGTATAATTTAACAGCTTCTAAAATCAGCCGCCGTCTATGCCTGCGGCTGGTCGCCTCCGTCCTCAGAGTTTTCATCTTCTCCTTCAGAGCTTTCCTCAGCGCCGGTATCTTCCTCATTTCCGGTGTTTTCTTCGTCTCCGGTATTGCCTTCATCTCCGGTGCTGCCACCTTCGTCTCCGGTATTACCCTCATCTCCGGTGCTGCCGCCTTCGTCTCCGGTATTGCCTTCATCTCCGGTGCTGCCACCTTCGTCTCCGGTATTACCCTCATCTCCGGTGCTGCCGCCTTCGTCTCCGGTATTGCCTTCATCTCCGGTGCTGCCACCTTCGTCTCCGGTATTACCCTCATCTCCGGTGCTGCCG
>CALWKC010000023.1 GCA_944381165.1 uncultured Lachnospira sp.
GATGAGATATCCCACGTGGAAGCACGGTAAGACCCCTTGAAGACGACAAGGTAGATAGGCAGGAGGTGTAAGTGCGGTGACGCATTAAGCTGACCTGTACTAATAGGTCGAGGGCTTAACCGAAAAGGAGAGGTTAAGCGCTAAGGAGAAGAGAGATATCCGGAAGGAAAGAGGATGTAAAATAGCTTTACAAAAGTGAAGTGGGATGATATATTTAATGTGCAGTTTTGAAGGAACAAAACTTTCAAAAGGTTTATTTAATATTAATGTGAGCTGTTGTATTTGTGATTCTTGTCATGAATATGACAGTTTTTTGTTTTCTTTGTTTTATCAGAAATTACTTTGATTTGAACACAGATATTTTTATAATTTATTGAGCTGTAAGAAGCAATCTGAGTTGAAAAAAGTAATAATATTTGATACAATCATATATAAATAAGAAAATATGTGCGTGAATCGGAGGATAAAGATTATGGAAACAAATATATTAATGGAAAGCGGTACAAACGAGCTTGAGGTATTGGAATTTACTGTCGGCAGCAACCATTATGGTATCAATGTTGCAAAGATTAAGGAGATTGTGCCGTTTCATACGATAACACCTGTCCCGAATTCACATCCTAATATTGAAGGTATTTTTATGCCAAGAGATTTAATTATTACTGTTATAGATTTGGCAAAAGTTATAAACGCACGACCGTCCGAGGATGTACAGAAGGATATGTTTATTATAACTAATTTTAATCAGCTTAATGTTGCATTTCATGTTCACTCTGTTGTTGGTATTCACAGAGTATCATGGGCTGATATTATTTCACCGGACAGTACGGTTAGCTCAGCTGACAGTGGAATTGCGACGGGCGTTATAAAAATTAACGGACAGCTTATTATAATTTTGGATTTTGAGAAGATTGTTTCTGATATAAGTCCGGAGACCGGATTAAAGGTATCTGATATTGAATCGTTAGAGGGAAGGGAGAGAAGCTCGGCTCATATTATATCTGTGGAGGATTCTCCTCTTCTCGGCGCAATGATCAGCAATTCACTCAAAAAATCCGGATACATAAATCTTACACGCTTTTCTAACGGAAAGGAAGCTTGGGATTATTTGCAGGAAGTAAAGAACGGCGGAATACAGAATGATATTGCATGTGTAATCACAGATATTGAGATGCCTCAGATGGATGGACACAGGCTTACAAAGCTTATAAAGTCTGATGAATATTTAAAGAGCATTCCTGTCGTTATATTCTCATCATTGATTAATGAGCAGATGCGCATCAAGGGAGAGAGCTTAGGGGCTGACGCTCAGCTTTCAAAGCCGGAGATTGGAAAACTTGTCTCAGAGATTGACAGACTTTTGGATAGAAGAGCTGAATAAGCTTATAGAGCTTATAAAAAACAAGCTGAAATATTATATGCTGTCACAATTTATGTGGCAGCATATTTGCGATATAGGGACAGTTTGTCATAATAAGTTTATTTGAGCCGGAAGATGCCAGGTAAACAGATCAAGAGATTATTAGCGATTGGAGAAGTAATTTGGAAAATACATTTTGGGAAAAGTTCCTTCAGAATTATAATGATGCACAGATGTTAGTTATAGGCTTCGGCAGACAGCTTCATAAAAGTCAATTTGAGAGTGAAGCGGCAATGTCGGAATTAATGGATTTTTACAGCAAATGTCTGGATAAAAAGAATTATTTTATAATAACCTCACACAAGGAAGGGTGTTTTAAGGACAGCAAGTTTAATTTAAAGAGGGTGTGCAATCCGCTGGACAGTTCTGAAGAGCAGGGACAGTGGGAGCTTTATAATAAATGGCTTTCCGCGACATTAAACAAAAAGCTTATGATTGTTGAACTGGGCGAAGATTTTAATAATCCGAATGTGTTCAGATGGCCGTTTGAAAAGATTGTGTTTATAAATCAGAAGTCAAAAATGTATCGCGTGTCTGATAAATTTTATCAGCTCCCTGAAAATATAGGCGAGAGGGCGGTCAGTGTTCCGGAAAACGCAATCAGGTTTCTCATAGAACTGAGAGAGTATTTGGGCTAGATTTTGTTGTTAAATAATGTATTTTATGGTATAGTTTTGTTGGATTATAGCATCAGTTTATAAAAATTTTTCTTTTAAAAGAGACTGTGGTTTCTCATTTGCGGAAGTAACGAGGTGTAATAATGATTAAATATAAAGAAGAAATGTGTTTTCCAAACATGGGAACAGGAGAAACTTACAGGTTTCGTTTTCTGGGAGGGCTTTTGTTGCTGGCGGTAGCCGCTGACATTATGCGAATAACAAAGCAGCCAATCCTTATGATGGTTTTTGGAGTTTTTGGTTTGTTTTTGACGATCAATGGTGTTGTCAAGGAGATAAAACGCAGGAGCAAGGTCTTAAGACAGGCAGGCGATTTTAAGGAAAGGGCGGTCAAGACAATAGGGAGGGTGGTTTCGTATGACGGCGGTGTAAAGCGGCATAGTTTTAGCAAATTCCCTGATGGACCGATAAACTCACATGGCTTTTTTTTTGAATTTACGTGGAATGCCCAGGTGGAATATGAGCGAATGGATGGAACTGTAGAGCGCGCTTATATCAGGGGACTGAATAAAAATCCAAAGAGATTTTTGCGTAAAGAAGTAACGGTATATTACAGTGGAAAAGAAGTATATGTAGAATTTTGAGGTGAGAAAATTGAAAAAGAAACATTCTGTAGCTGATTTCATGGAAGGACTATGGATTATAATTCGGGCGGTGATACTGTTTGGAATTATGCTGATAGGACTGTATTTAGTATTTGACATGGGCTTTCCATTTTTGCTGGCTATACCAGTTCTTATCATATATATAGTTTTTATGGGACTGGGAATGATAAGGTATGGATTCCATATTATGCTGTATGGATATTATGAAGAAACTTAACAGGAGAGAAAAAGTAAAATTTCTCTTAAAAATAAAAGCGAGGTGTACCCGGTGGCAAATAAGGAAGAGGAAAATTATATTGATAATTTATTGAGTTCATTGAATGAAAGCAGCTTTGACAATACAGACGAGCAGAGCAGTTTGGCAGGGAATGCTGCAGAAACCGCTGATGGAGATGGTACGGCGGCAGACATGCATAAAGAAAAGCCGGACTTTGATGAGCCTGTGCTTTCGGACGATGACATGAAGCGTCTTGAGAATATGCATTTGGATAATATTATTGAGCAGGTTAAGTCTGATACTGTTTCGGTGGAGGATTTGTTTGGCGGTGAAAATCAGCAGGACGATAATCAGTCAGATAACAGCCAGAATGAAGCGAAGGCTGCAGCACAGGAAGTTTTAAGCGCCATAAATAAAAAGGATATTGCTGCTAAAACAGAAGAGAAAGCCGTGAAGCTTGATAAAAAATCAAAAAAGAAGCTTAAAAATAAAAAGTCGGACAAAAAAGATGTGTTTTCTGTTCTTAAGAGCGTGTTTTTTGAAAATCTTGATGAGCAGGCTCCGGAAGAGGTGGCGAAGGCCATGGAAAATGATGACAGACCTGTTGATGAAAACGAACAGCTTTTGAGAGAGATGTACGGCGACAAGGAAATGCTTGATGAGAATATTGCTCCGAAGAAAGGTTTTTTCGCCAAGCTTAAATATCGCTTTGCGCAGTTTAAGAAGAAGAATGCGGAAGAGGAAAGACTTGAGGAAGAGGCGGAAGAACAGGATGCATTAGAGCGCCAGAAAAAGAGAGAGGAAAAACAGGCTGCTTCGTTAGTTAAAAAGGAAAATGCACAGAAGGAAAAGGCTTCGAAGGCAGCACAGAAACAGAAAGAAAAGGCACAAAAGCAGAGCGCAAAGGCACAGAAGCAGAAGAAGGATAAGAAACCTAAGCCTGAGCCAAAGCCGGGAGATATACTCAAAATAAGACCGAGGAGCGTTGTGCTTTTTGTAATGTTTGTGGCTGGAGTTGTGGTTTTAATTTGTATGCTTAACAGTACAATTCATTACTCAAATGCAGTTGTTCAGGCAAGAAGTAATTTGGAAAGCGGAAATTATGACAAGGTGTATGAAGCTTTGTCTGGAATGAAGCTCAATAAAAATGACGAGACGCTTTACAGGCAGGCATGTCTTATCACCAGTGTGACAAGCAAGTATGAATCTTATGAGAATTATATGAAGATGAATATGAATACAGAGGCAATAAATGCACTTGTAGAAGGCCTTGAGCGCTATGATACATATTATAACGAGGCAAATGAGCTTGGAGTGGGAACACAGATGACAGAGGCGAGAAGCAGAATTATAGACGCCTTCAGGGATACATTTAAAATATCTGAGGCGGAGGCTGTTTCACTCGTCGTTATGTCAAATGATAATTTTACGCAGTACTATAAAAAAATAGAGGCATACGGAAAGGCAGTATAATGATTGCAATTATTGACTATGACGCAGGAAATTTAAAGAGCGTAGAAAAGGCATTGAAGTTTCTCGGGCAGGAAGTTATCGTATCAAGGAATTCAAGTGAGATACTTGAGGCAGATAAGGTGATTCTTCCGGGAGTAGGGGCATTTGGGGACGCAATGAACAATCTGGACAGATTTAATCTTGTCGACACAATAAAAAAAGTTGCTGAGAGTAAAACTCCGTTTTTGGGTATATGTCTGGGGCTTCAGCTTTTATTTGAGAGAAGTGATGAGACTCCGGGAGCCGAGGGACTTGGAATACTTAAAGGAGAAATACTTAGAATTCCGCCGAAGGAGGGGTTAAAAATACCTCATATGGGGTGGAATTCACTTGAAATATCTCCGGAGGCAAAGCTGTTTAAAGGAATAGATAATCACGCATATGTTTACTTTGTCCATTCGTATTATCTTAAAGCGTCAGATGAAAATATAGTTGCGGCTTCGACAGAGTATTCTGTACATATACATGCTTCTGTCGAGAGCGAAAATATTTTTGCCTGCCAGTTTCATCCTGAAAAGAGCAGCGATGTGGGGCTGAAAATATTACAAAATTTTGCGCAGCTTTAAAATATTGTGTTCAACTATGGATTGGAGAGAAACATTTATGTTTACAAAAAGAATTATTCCGTGCCTTGACTGTAAAAACGGAAGAGTAGTAAAAGGAACTAATTTTGTTGATTTGAGAGATGCGGGCGACCCTGTTGAGGTTGCGGCGATGTATGATAAATCCGGCGCGGACGAGCTTGTTTTTCTTGACATTACAGCTTCGAGCGATGGCAGAAACACTACTGTTGAGCTTGTGAGAAAGGTTGCAGAGAAGGTGTTTATTCCTTTTACTGTTGGCGGAGGAATACGTTCAGTTGATGATTTTAAGGCTCTTTTGAGAGAGGGAGCCGATAAAATATCGGTTAATTCCGCTGCGATAATGAATCCTGCTTTAATAAGTGAGGCGGCTGATAAATTCGGAAGCCAGTGTGTTGTAGTTGCAATCGATGCAAAGAGGAGAGAGGACGGAAGCGGTTGGAGTATTTATAAAAACGGCGGTCGTGTGGATATGAAAACAGATGCGGTAGAGTGGGCAATCAGGGCTGAAAAGCTTGGTGCCGGTGAGATACTTCTCACAAGCATGGATTGCGACGGAACTAAGGCCGGATATGATATAGAACTCACGAGAGCGGTTGCTGAAAATGTTTCCATTCCGGTTATTGCATCAGGAGGCGCAGGAACGATGCAGCATTTTTATGATGCGTTTACAGAGGGAAAAGCTGATGCAGCTCTGGCGGCATCTCTGTTTCATTATAAAGAAATGGATATTATGGATTTAAAGAAATATCTTTCCGACAGGGAAATTCCTATGCGCATGAAGTAAAAGGGGGAGTAAAGTGCTATGTCAATGATTACAAATGACTGGCTTGACGCGATAAGCGGAGAGTTTAAAAAGGATTACTACAGAGAGTTATATACATTTGTGAGAGATGAGTACAGCAAAGCGGTAATTTATCCTCCTGCGGATGATATTTTTAATGCGTTTCATTTCACTCCATTAAGTAAAGTGAAAGTACTACTGCTTGGACAGGATCCTTATCACAATGTCAATCAGGCTCATGGCTTAAGCTTTTCGGTGCTGCCGTCACAGCCTGAGATACCACCGTCACTGCAGAATATATATAAGGAGCTTCACGATGACTGCGGCTGTTATATTCCTAATAACGGTTATCTCAAAAAATGGGCGGATCAGGGCGTGCTTTTATTGAATACAGTCTTAACTGTCCGCGCCCATCAGGCAAATTCACATCAGGGAAGAGGCTGGGAGCATTTTACCGATGCGGTTATACAGGCTGTAAACGCTCAGGACAGACCGATTGTATATATGCTTTGGGGAAAGCCTGCACAGAGTAAAATACCAATGCTGACTAATCCAAAGCATCTTATATTGACGGCACCTCATCCGAGTCCGCTTTCAGCATACAGAGGTTTCTTCGGATGCAGACATTTCAGCAAGGCAAACGAGTTTCTCAAGGAGAACGGGGTAGAGCCGATAGACTGGCAGATAGAAAATATATAAAAGCGACAGGCGCTTCTTTCATAGCTGAAAGAAGCGCCTGTCTTTGTGTAAATTATAATAAAAACACTTTTTAGGGTGTTTTGGGGGGCTAATTGTCTAAATCAGATTCACCGTCCAGCAGACCGCTGATAGATGATATGATTACCACAGTTGCAATAATCGCCACTGAAACACCAATAATTGGACCTATAAATAACATAAACATCAAATCACCAACCTTTTCTATATAATGAATCTCGAATAAAGCTCAGTCATAAAAACTTCATTGAAAACATTATTTTCATGAATATATTATAACTCTATTATGCCTGTTTTTCAAGATTTTTATTTGCGGTTGCAAGCATAAGTTTAATTCGGTTGAGCTGATTTACTTCCGAAGCACCCGGGTCATAGTCTACAGCAATAATATTGGCATCAGGAAATGCTTCTCTTAGCTCTTTTATAACGCCCTTTCCTACGATATGGTTAGGAAGGCAGGCAAAAGGCTGACAGCAGACAATATTTCCTGCGCCGTTGTGAATAAGCTCAATCATTTCTCCGGTTAGAAGCCAGCCCTCTCCGGTCTGGTTTCCGAGTGACACAATATTTTTGGCAAGAGCGGCAGTTTCCTTGATGCTTGAAGGCGGTGTAAAGCGTTTGCTTTCCTTTAAAGCCTTTTTAGAGCTCTTGCGGAACCACTCAAGGAGCTTAATTACAGAGTTGCTTAAGAATGCTGATTTCTTTGAAGCTCCGAGATAATCGCGCTTAAAGTTTGCATTTTCGGCACAGTAGAGCAGAAATCCCATTAAATCAGGGACAACAGCCTCCGCTCCCTCGCTTTCAAGTAAGTCTACAAGATAGTTGTTGGCAGACGGAAGGAATTTTACAAGGATTTCGCCGACAACGCCGACTCTTGGTTTTTTAATATCAAGAAGCTCAATCTCATCAAAATCCTTTACTATGGCCTGAACATTTTTATCAAATTCACGCATTGAAACACGAGGCTTTGTGAGCTGCTCAATAAGTACTTTTTTCCATTTTTCATGAAGTGCGTTTACCGAGCCGGGAACCTTTTCATATGGTCGTGTACGGTATACAACGTTCATGAATACATCTCCGTATACAACAGCCATCATAGCTTTTTTAAGCATTTTGAGGTCATATTTAAAGCCTGAGTTAATCTCTAAGCCCTGAGCGCTGAGTGAGATTACAGGTATATGTGCAAGTCCTGCCTTTGTGAGCGCACGGCGGATAAAGCCGATATAGTTTGAGGCACGGCAGCCGCCGCCTGTCTGTGTGATTATAATTGCAGTTTTATCCAAATCATATTTTCCTGAGAGAACTGCATTCATAATCTGTCCGACAACCATGAGAGACGGATAGCATGCGTCATTGTTTACATACTTAAGTCCCATGTCAACTGAAGATTTATTGTCATTATCCAAAACCTCAAAATTGTAGCCGCATGATGAGAGTGCAGGTCCAAGCAAATCAAAATGTATAGGCGACATCTGAGGGCAGAGGATTGTATAGTTTTTGCGCATCTCAGGAGTGAACTCAACACGCTCGAACGCTGCGCTTTCTATTTTGCGCTGGTAATGCTTTTTGTCGCGTACCTTTAAAGCGGCAATAAGTGAACGTACACGGATACGAGCGGCGCCTAAGTTGTTTACCTCATCTATTTTCAATACGGTATATATCTTTCCGGCTTTTGTGAGAATATCATTTACTGCATCTGTAGTTACGGCATCAAGACCGCAGCCGAAGGAGTTAAGCTGTATTAAATCAAGGTTATCCTTTGTCTTTACATAGCTGGCCGCAGCGTAGAGTCTTGAGTGATACATCCACTGGTCCATGACAACTAACGGACGGTCAACATTTCCGAGATGTGACACGGAATCCTCTGTGAGTACGGCTATTCCGTAGGAGTTGATGAGTTCAGGTATACCGTGGTTGATTTCAGGGTCAACATGGTAAGGACGACCGGCAAGAACAATACCTCTTTTTCCTGTCTCATCCAGATATTTTATAACCTCTTCACCCTTTTTATGCATATCCTCACGGGACTGCATAAGCTCCTTCCACGCCTCAGAGACAGCTGCCTTTACCTCAGAGGAAGGAATATTTTTAAACTCCTCTGAAAGTCTCTTTGCAAGAATTGCCTCATTTTCAAATGAGAGGAACGGATTGCGAAAATCAATATTTTCGGTTTTTAATTCCTCCACGTTGTTTTTAATATTTTCGGCATACGAGGTTACGATAGGGCAGTTGTAATGGTTGTTGGTTTTTTCTATTTCTTTGTGCTCATAAGGCACGCAAGGGTAGAAAATAAATTTAACGCCCTGTTTTATGAGCCATGAAATATGGCCGTGTGCAAGTTTAGCAGGGTAGCATTCCGACTCTGACGGAATAGATTCAATTCCGAGCTCGTATATTTTGCGGTTTGACTGCGGAGATAAAACTACACGGTAGCCAAGCTTTGTAAAAAATGTAAACCAGAACGGATAGTTTTCATACATGTTGAGCACTCTAGGAATACCCACTGTTCCGCGAGTTGCTGCATCAGCGGTGAGCGGCTCATAGTCAAACAGTCTGTGGAGCTTGTAATCAAAAAGGTTAGGAAGCTTTTCAGTCGTTTTTTCCTTTCCAAGACCGCGCTCACAGCGGTTTCCTGTAATAAACTGCCTTCCGCCTGAGAATTTATTGATTGTCAGATGACAGTTGTTAGTACATCCCTTGCAGCGTGCCATAGTAGTTGTAAATGTAAGCTCATTTATTTTGTCGATAGAGAGCATTGTAGATTCGGAAATTCCGTCATAGCGCTCTCTCGCGATAAGAGCAGCGCCGAAAGCCCCCATAATTCCCGCTATGTCAGGGCGGATTGCAGATACGCCTGTAATCTTTTCAAAGCTTCTAAGAACGGCATCATTGTAAAATGTACCGCCCTGTACAACAATGTGTTTTCCCAAATCATCAGGGTCGGCAATTTTGATAACCTTATAGAGAGCGTTTTTGATAACGGAGTACGCAAGTCCCGCAGAAATATCAGCAACCTCAGCACCTTCCTTCTGAGCCTGCTTTACCTTTGAATTCATAAATACGGTGCATCGTGTTCCCAAATCAATAGGATGTTTTGCGAACAGAGCTTCTTTTGCAAAATCCTCCACCGAAAAATTGAGAGATTTTGCAAAGGTTTCTATAAACGAGCCGCAGCCCGAAGAACATGCCTCATTTAACTGAACGGAATCGACAGTCTGGTTTTTGATTTTTATACATTTCATATCCTGACCGCCAATATCAATTATACAGTCAACCTCAGGGTCGAAAAATGCGGCGGCATAGAAATGAGAGACAGTCTCCACTTCGCCGTCATCAAGCATGAGAGCAGATTTTATTAAAGCTTCGCCGTAGCCGGTTGAGCACGACTGAACAATTTTTGCGTCTGCCGGAAGCTTTGTGTAAATGTCTTTAATAGCGCGTATAGTTGTTGCAAGCGGAGAGCCGTTGTTGCTGCTGTAAAATGAATAGAGCAGCTTTCCGTCCTCGCCTACAAGAGCAACCTTTGTGGTTGTAGAGCCCGCATCAATTCCAAGATAGCAGTTTCCCTTATAAGTTGAAATATCACCTGTTTCGACTTTCGCGCGGTTATGTCTCTCCGTAAATTCGTCATATGCCTTCTGATTTTCAAACAGAGGCTCCATACGCTCAACCTCGAAATCGAGCTTGATTTTGCCTGAGAGACGCCTGATAATCTCGGATACGTCAACACAGACGTCCTCTTTGTAATTCATTGCGGAGCCTATAGCGGCAAAAAGGTGAGAGTGGTCGGGTGCTATAATCTGGTCCGGGCCGAGACTTAATGTACGGATAAATGCCTGGCGAAGCTCAGATAAGAAGTGAAGCGGACCACCCAGGAACGCCACATTTCCGCGTATAGGCTTACCGCAGGCAAGACCCGATATGGTCTGATTTACAACAGCCTGAAAGATAGACGCTGCAAGGTCCTCTTTTGTAGCGCCTTCGTTTATCAGAGGCTGAATATCTGATTTTGCAAAAACACCGCATCTTGCGGCAATAGGATATATTGATTTGTAATTCTTTGCGTACTCGTTAAGCCCGGCAGCATCGGTCTGCAGAAGCGTAGCCATCTGGTCGATAAACGAGCCTGTTCCGCCGGCGCAGATTCCGTTCATTCGCTGGTCTATTCCGTTTGTAAAATATATAATTTTTGCATCCTCGCCGCCAAGCTCTATGGCAACGTCACACTGCGGAGCTTCATCCTGAAGTGCGGTAGATACAGCGACAACCTCCTGTGTGAAAGGAACTTCGAGATGTTTTGCAAGTGTCAGACCGCCCGAGCCTGTTATAACAGGATGACATCTGAAGGAGCCGATTTTTTCGACAGCCTTTTCAAGAAGTGACTGAAGTGTCTCCTGTATATTGGCAAAATGTCTTTCATAATCTGAGAAAACGACGGTATTATTGTCGTCAATAATGGCAATCTTAACAGTAGTAGAGCCTATATCAATTCCTAATTTGTATGTATTCATAATAGTATTAGGCGAAAGTGCCTGCCTCCTTAATTAAAATAAACAGCGGATTTTTCGGCAAAAATCGTAAATTCGAAAAATGTCGAAAAATGCAATCCGCTTAATTATATTATGAAAAAATTTAAAATTCAACTCGGTAGAGTGTATTTAATAAGGAAATAAGCTATATTTCATTTTTTTTTAATAATCTTAGATTTTACTTGCGTTGACAAAAATTGCCTTGCTATTTATACTTGATTTGATATGTTCTTAATTAACGGGAAAGGGGCTTGTTTATCGTATGAAATTGTTTGACAGGATAGAACGACGATTCGGGAGGTTTGCGATTCCGAATCTGATGTATTATATAATAGGGGTTTATCTTATAGGCTTTGTGATTGAGCTGTTTGCTCCGGAGGTCTATACCTATTACCTGAGTCTTGATGTGGAGAAGGTGCTGCATGGGCAGATATGGCGTATTGTCACTTTTATTCTGCAGCCGCCGTCAAGCAGCATTATTTTTATGGTGTTCACTCTGTATTTTTATTATATTATAGGCTCGGTGCTGGAACGGATATGGGGCTCGTTTAAGTTTAATGTGTATTACTTCAGCGGAGTTATACTTCATATTATTGCTGCGTTTTTGATTTATTTCATATTCGGCTGGTCGTTTAACATGTCAACATATTATATTAATCTTGCGCTGTTTATGGCTTTTGCGGTAGAGCAGGCTGACACAGAGGTTTTGTTGTTCTTTGTGCTTCCGATTAAAATGAAATGGCTCGGGTGGCTGGACGGAATTATTTTTGCGATAACGATTATCGGCGGTTATCTGACGCCTGTAATGCCAAAAGCTATATGGCGAGGGTTTTATAATGCCGGGCTTCTTGCGGGAAATTCCTATACCTGCTATGTTATGGCAACCTGCGCGCTCGTATCTATGCTTAATTTTATTATTTTCTTTTTTGCGACAAAAAAGCCGGTAAGGAAAACAAGAACTCAGAAAAATTACAGAAGAGCTACCGAAAACGCGCAGAGGGCGCGCCAGAGAAACAGCAGTCAGAGCTTTAACGAGAGATTTTACAATGCGAACAGCGAAAAGAGCACATGGGACAGCGCAAACAGGCCTTATATTAATCCGAGAGGAGCAAAGCACAGGTGCGCTGTATGCGGGAGGACAGAGCTTGATGACGACAGCCTTGTTTTCAGATTTTGTACAAAATGTGCGGGAAATCTTGAGTACTGTCAGGAGCATCTGTATACGCATATACATGTTGTCGACGGGAAGACGAAAAATAATTGAAAACAAAACATAAATATGATAGTATTCATATAACAATTAAGACGAAAGTACAGAGATAAAGTGCATTTTTTTGTTGATATTAGTGCGTTTTTATGAGATAATCTGTACTTGTGTTAAGAATTTATAAAAATTTAATAGAACTATTTTTTATTTTGGAGGTCACAATGAAAAAAACTAAAATTATTTGTACTATGGGTCCGAATACCAACGACAGGGAGTTAATTAAACAGCTTGCGCTCGCAGGGATGGATGTTGCCAGATTTAATTTTTCACACGGGGATCACGAGGAGCAGGCAGGACGTTTTGCGCTTGTAGAGAGTGTCAGGACAGAGCTTAATATTCCGATTGCAACGCTGTTGGATACAAAAGGACCGGAAATAAGAACCGGTGACCTCAAAGACGGAAAGAAAGTGGTTTTAAAGGAAAATCAGAAGTTTACTCTTACAACCAGAGATATTCTGGGAGATGAGACAATCGGCAGAATTACATACGATGGTCTGCCTCAGGATATAGCAAAGGGAAACAGAATTTTGATTGACGACGGTCTGATTGAGCTTTGTGTTGATGATGTAGTAAACGGCACAGATATCGAGTGCACGGTTATTAACGGAGGTGAACTCGGTTCAAGAAAGGGTGTCAATGTTCCTAATGTCAGCATTCGTCTTCCTGGCATTACAGAAAAGGATAAAGAAGATATTATCTTCGGTATTGAAAAGGGCTTTGATTTTATTGCTGCGTCCTTTGTCAGAAATGCTGCATGTATTCAGGAAATCAAGGAGTTATTATGGTCGCATAATGCAGATATTCCTGTTATAGCAAAGATTGAGAATGCAGAGGGAATTAAAAATCTTGATGAGATTATCCGCGTTGCAGACGGTATCATGGTTGCCAGAGGCGATATGGGTGTAGAGATTCCGGCTGAACAGGTTCCTCACATTCAGAAAGAGATTATCAAAAGGTGTAATGCAAATTATAAACCTGTTATCACAGCGACACAGATGCTTGATTCGATGATAAGAAATCCTCGTCCGACAAGAGCTGAGGTTACTGACGTTGCGAATGCTATTTATGACGGTACAGATGTTGTAATGCTCTCAGGTGAGACGGCTAACGGAAAATATCCTCTTGAGGCATTAAAAATGATGGTTAAGATTGCGGAGACTACAGAGAAGGATTTGCCTAAGAGTTATCGTGATTATGCGAAGCTGCACACAAAGAGAGGCGTGTCCAGCGCTGTTACAAATGCGACTGTTCAGACAGCAGACAATCTTAACGCAAAGGCTATTGTATGCCCTACAATTTCAGGATTCACTGCGAGACTTGCGTCAAAGCTTAAGCCTAATACAGAAATTATCGGATGTTCGCCGTATGACTCAGTTTTGAGAAAGATGCAGATTTATTGGGGAGTAAGACCTTTAAAGACAGCTGTTGAGACATCTACGGACAAGATTATCGACCATGCTATAGAGACTGCCGAGAACGCAGGATATGTCAACGAGGGAGATGTTGTCATTGTATCAGCGGGTATCGCGACAAATTCGTCAGCATCATCAAAGAGAGGCCTTACAAACACAATGCGTGTAGTTACTGTTTAACAGATAAACGGTTTGGCGTATTAGATTATATTGATTATGAAGAAAAAAGTTCTGAAAATCTGTGTATGGATTCCCGTGATAATTGTGGCTGTGGGGATTTTCGGATTTTCGAGTCAAGACGGTGAAAGCTCGGGCAGTACAAGCCGAAGAGTTGCAAATGTTCTGATAGATGTTGCCGACAGTATTCATCTGGTTGATGTCAGGTGGAACGGAAGAGAGCAGCTTGTCGAAAAGCTGCAGGTGCCGATAAGAAAGGCAGCTCATATTACTGAGTATGCGCTGCTTGCAGCACTGATATATACAGCGCTTGCAGTTGACGGATTAAAGTGGAAGTTTACCGGTTATGCTGCTTTCGGCATTTCTGTGCTGTTTGCCTGTTCGGATGAGTTTCATCAGCTTTTCGTTCCGGGACGCAGCGGCTTAGCGGCGGACGTTTTAATTGATGCTTCCGGGATACTTATAGCAGTGCTTATCTGCGCGGCTTTAGACCGTAGGAAAAAGATAATTATATAGTTTTGCGGGCTGGCGTAAAAAGTCACGCTGAATGGAGGATTACAATGACACTTTATGATGAGTTAGTGGCAAGAGGACTTATTGCTCAGGTCACAGACGAAGAGCTTATAAAAGATTTGATTAACAACGGAAAAGCTACGTTTTATATCGGATTTGACCCTACGGCGGACAGTCTGCATGTGGGACATTTTATGGCGCTGTGCCTGATGAAAAGGCTTCAGATGGCGGGGAACAGACCTATTGCGCTTGTCGGAGGCGGTACAGCGATGATTGGCGATCCGTCAGGACGTGAGGATATGAGAAAAATGATGACCGCAGAGCAGATTAATCACAATGTAGAGTGTTTTAAGAAGCAGATGTCGAGATTTATTGATTTTTCCGAGGGAAAAGCTATTCTTGTAAATAATGCGGACTGGCTTTTGAATCTCAACTATGTTGAATTTCTTCGTGAGGTCGGAGCCTGCTTTTCTGTTAATAATATGCTTCGTGCAGAGTGCTATAAGCAGAGAATGGAAAAGGGCCTGAGCTTCCTGGAGTTTAACTATATGATTATGCAGTCCTATGACTTTCTTATGCTCTATGAAAAATATGGCTGCAATCTTCAGTTCGGCGGTGATGATCAGTGGAGCAATATGCTTGGCGGTACCGAGCTTATAAGAAAGAAGCTTGGAAAAGATGCATCAGCAATGACGATAACGCTTCTGCTGAATTCAGAGGGTAAAAAAATGGGCAAGACTCAGTCGGGAGCAGTGTGGCTTGACCCTGAGAAGACGTCTCCTTATGATTTCTATCAGTATTGGAGAAATGTAGATGACGCCGATGTTCTTAAGTGCATCCGTATGCTCACGTTTCTTCCGATTGAAGAAATTGAGGCGATGAGCGGCTGGGAAGGAGCGCAGCTCAACAGGGCAAAGGAGATTTTGGCATATGAGCTCACAAAGCTTGTGCACGGTGAGGAAGAGGCCAAAAAGGCCGAGGCGACGGCTAAGTCTATCTTCACGGGAGGAGATTCCGAGAATATGCCTTCTGCTGTAATTTCAAAGTCTTCTTTTAAGGACAATATGATTGACGTTATTTCTGTTGTTCATCAGGCAGGTCTTGCGGCCTCCAGGTCAGAAGCCAGAAGAGCGGTTGAACAGGGCGGAGTAAGTATCAACGGAGAAAAGGTTACGGCGATTGACGCTGCATTTCCTATGGAAATGTTTGAGGAGGGCGTTGTTGTCAAAAAGGGAAAGAAGAGTTTCCGGAAGGTTACTGCAGAGTGATTTATAAATTAAACTTTTTGGGGATTTCCGTAAAGGTGACTTATAAATGAAAAAAGATGAAATTATAAGAATCAGAGTTGTCAGTGTGGCTGTGTTAATGGCTGCACTGGCACTAATTTTAATATTCGGCGCCGGCAGCGGTGTGTTTTCAAAAATCATAAAGGAAATGAGCAGTGCAGATTCTCAGATGGACGCTGTTTCAGCCTCAATGTATAATCTTGTTTTTTACAGAGGAATGAATGCCTGCTATGAGCTTTTATTCGGGGCGGCAATATCTGTAACTGTTATAGCGGCGGCGGGCATTATTATTAAAATTAAGGGAACAGATATATGTCTGCGCGCTGCTGTTGTCACAGATACAGTTATCGGAATATTTCTTGTATTGTCATTTATCCTTGAAAAAAATGTTTTTCTGCACAGAATTTTTGCAAAAATATATCTGGGCGTGTTTGAAGCACCGGCAGCAGGAGAGAGGCAGCTCGGAGTTCATGTTCTTATTGCAGGTATATTGATTGTTGTGCTGAGCATACTTTCTCATCTGCTGATAAAGTCCAGCGGAATACTTAAAATGACAGCTTACAAATCCGATAAAAGCCAGGGGAGATTTATTGTTCTGCCTGTAATTTACGCTATGCTGATTATTGATGCCGTAAGAGAGTGGGCGGTGAGCGCATCTTCAGGATTGTCACCGCTGTCCGGACAGGTATATGAGATTTTGCGGGATTACTATTTTGACGGCAGATTTTTGCTTGATATGCCTAAATGGATATTTGTTCTTGCAGCGGTACTTATTACGACAGTGATTACTGCCTTGTTGAAAAAATCTGTGGGAAAGTCCTTTTCAGTGCTGTTGGGCGTATTATTTGCAGTAATTGCAGCTGTGAGATGTATTGTATTTGCGTTTAATCTCCCTGCTCTGTTCGGTGTGGTTTCACTGGATGAAAAGGTATGCAGTATGACGGATACGGCAGGCTACGCCTATATAGTTCTGTTTGTGTTTGATGTGTTTTTCCTGACAGTATTATCTGTATTGTGTCTTATCAATGCGCAGAAAAAAATACTGATAATCGCATCAGGTCATGCGGTTATCAGCATTGCGTTAATTTTTATTCTTAGCTTTGCGGGAATTGCAGCTGTTTATGCCGGCTGTGCCGCTGCGGATGTGCTTGCGTCAGCCGGATTGCTTTATGTTGTCTATACTGGTAGCGGCAATCATTGAGTAGTTTGTGTAGTAGACAACAAATCCGGGTTTTGCGGCTGCAGGCTTCTTGACTTCTTTTTTTAAAACATAATCGACTTCAACCTTGTCCTGACCATGACCTTTAGAGTAGTGCGCGGCTAAAGCGGCAGCCTCCTCAAAGGTGCGGTCAGGAATTTCTTTGCCCTCGGTGCGGAGTATTACATGTGAGCCCGCCATGTTTTTAGCGTGAAACCACCAGTCGTTTCCGTTTGCAAACTTAAAGGTAAGCTCATCGTTCTGAAAATTGTTTTTTCCCACATAAATATCAAAGCCGTCAGACGATATATAGTGTAAAGGCTTGCTTGTGATTTTTGCCTTTTTTGACGGCTGCTGGTGACGGTGTATATAGCCGGCTTCAATCAATTCTTCTTTTATCTGAGCGAGGTCGTCCTCTGATACGGCAATATCAAGAGAGGCGGCGATTGACTCTAAGTGCGCAATCTCAGCCATAGTCTCTTTAATCTGTACGCTCTCTGCCTCGAAGGTGCGTTTAAGCTTATTGTATCTGCTGAAATAACGCACAGCATTTTCCTGCGGAGAAAGGTTTTCATCCAGAGGTATAGTTATCTCCTCGTTTGTATAGTAATTGAGCGCCGTAAATGAACGGCTTCCCTCGGGGATATTATATCCGTAGGCGTTAATGAGCTCTCCGTATATACGGTACTGCTCGCGCTTTTCGGTGTCCTTAAGCTGTTTTTCCTGAATATCCGCCTTTTTGCAGGAGCGCTCAAGGGCGGTTGAAACGATTTTTCTCAAATCGGCAGACTTCTGGCGGATTCTTGTGAGTGCGTCACGCTTTGAGTAAAATTCTTTCAAAAGCTCGCTTATAGAGTTAAACTGCGTGCGCCTGTCAAACATTTCAAGGGGAATTGAAGAAAATTCCTTAGGCTCATCTCCAATATAAGAGATGTTGGGAAAATAGATATTATTTTTTATATTATCCATTATGTTGTCGAAGATGTTGTAAAGGTGAAGGCTTTCGTTTTCCTCAAGACAATTTGCGGGCTTGTCCGAACTGACAGAGGCCTCAAAACATATTTCCTCCGCCGCCACCGGGCTTATTCCGGTGTATGCCGAGTAGAGAGCCTTGCTTATATTCACCGGACGAGAAAGCACACAGCTCTTAAATTCATCGTATGATGTCGCGACGGGACTGCATTTCTCGACAGTCTGCGGAATAAAATATTTTCTTCCCGGAAGCACCTCGCGCACCGAGCTCATCTGTGAAGATACATGCTTTATGCTGTCAAGAATTGTGTCATTGTCACAGAAAATAATATTGCTGTGCTTTCCCATAAATTCAGCGATAATATGCTTGCGGCACAAATCTCCCATTTCATTCAGATGCTCAACCTCTATGTCCAAAATTCTCTCAAGTCCCGGCTGTGATATTTGAACGATGCGCCCGTTGTTCAGGTGTTTTCGTAAAAGCATGCAGAAATTAGGAGCAGTCATAGGGCTTGGCTTATTTTCCTGCGTGAGATAGATAAGCGGCAGGCTTGCGTTAGCCGAGATTATCAGCCTGTACTGACCGTTTTGAGTCTTTACGGTAAGAAGAAGCTCGTCGCTTTCGGGCTGGGCGATTTTATAGAGCCGTCCGCCTGCTATAGTTTCGTTTAATTCGTGTTTTATATTTGAAATGACAATACCGTCTAAAGCCATAGTAACCTCCATTCCGGAGCGTTTTAAACCAAACCTCCGTTTTTTAAAGTATATTTAACGCGCATAGACAATTCTAACACAAATCAAATCTTGTGTCTTGTACTTTTATTCCTTAATTGATATAATATTATGTAAAAGCAGTGGGTATGCTGAAAAACAGCATAGAAATGAGGATAAAAATGATTAAGAGCATGACGGGATTTGGAAGATGCGAGCAAAGCGAGGGCAGCAGGAGTATAACAGTTGAGATAAAATCGGTAAATCACCGTTATCTTGAGGCGGGAGTCAAGATTCCCAAAAAGCTTAATGTTTTCGAGGCGCGTATAAGGGAGGTTTTAAAAAAGTATGCGCAGAGAGGTAAGATAGATATATTCATTACATACGAGGATTTGTCAGAGAGCAACGTCCATCTCAAATACAACAGTGAGCTGGCGTCGGAATATATGGGCGTTCTCGACAAAATTGCCGCGCAGTTTGGAAGGGAGAATGACATAACGGTTTCGGCTCTTTCGCGTTATCCTGAGGTGATAACAATGCAGGAGGAGACGGAGGACGAGGAGGAACTCTGGAAATTCATATGTTCTGCATTTGAGAAGGCATGCGGGCAGTTTGTAAATGCGAGGGTTACAGAGGGGCAAAATCTCAAAAATGACTTGCAGCAGAAGCTGGAAAATATGGTCAGGCTTGTGGATTTTATAGAGGAGAGAAGCCCTCAGATTATGAAAGAATACAGGAGCAGGCTGGAGGATAAAGTCAGGGAGCTGCTGGGTGACGCTGCGATAGATGAGTCCAGAATTGCTGCGGAGGTTATTATATACGCAGATAAAATATGCGTTGACGAGGAGACGGTAAGACTCAGAAGCCATATCTCGCATGCGCTGAAGTGTCTTGAGGAATCGGGCGGTATAGGAAGAAAAATGGATTTTATCGCGCAGGAGATGAACAGGGAGGCGAATACAATTCTCTCTAAGGCAAACGACATTGAAATTTCAAACGCTGCTATTGATTTGAAGACTGAAATTGAGAAGGTTCGTGAGCAGATACAGAATATTGAATAAAATAGTTGATTGTTTGGGAATTATTAGATATAATTATTTTCATTGATTAACAAAACGACTGATTACAGAAATGGGGTTTGTTTATGAGTAATCAAGGGTTGCTGCTTGTTGTATCCGGATTTTCCGGGGCAGGCAAAGGCACAGTGATGAAAAAACTGCTTGAGGAGCATGACAATTATGCCTTATCAATTTCCGCGACGACCAGACAGCCAAGAGAGGGTGAACTGGACGGAAGGGAATATTTCTTTAAGACTGTGGAGCAGTTTAAAGAGATGATTGAAAATAAAGAACTTTTGGAATACGCGGTTTATGTCGACAACTATTACGGAACACCAAAGGAGTATGTTGAGTCACAGCTTTCAAATGGAAATAATGTTATTCTTGAGATTGAGAGCGTGGGGGCACTGAATGTTAAAAGGCTTTTTCCGGAGGCGGTGCTTATCTTTATTATTCCGCCGAGTGCGCAGGAGCTTGAGCGAAGGCTGCGTCAAAGAGGAACAGAGGATGAGCGGACTATAAGCGCGAGGCTTGCGAAGGCGTCAAGCGAGGCTGAGGGCGTAGAGCGTTATGATTATATTGTAATTAATGATACAGTAGAACGGTGCGCAGAGCAGATTAATGAAATTGCGTCAGGTGCACAGGCAGTCCGTGAGGAGTGCAGTACGGTCAACAATATTAATCTGATTAATAATATCAGAGAACAATTAAAATTATATTCAGAAGGAGATAAGTAAATGTTACATCCATCATATTCAGAGTTAATGGAAGCTGTAAATAATGGCACTGAGGGAGAGCACGCAGTTGTGCAGAGCCGTTATTCGATAGTTAAGGCTACGGCTGCAAGAGCCAAGCAGATTATTGATGCGCGTTATCTTGAGGAAAAGTATGATAAAATAAGCTCGGCTGACAAAGACGGCAAGGATAAGGAGCCTAGAATAACGCTTGAAGAGCGCAGAAAGATTGCAATGGGAACAGAGCTGGTTGAAGGCGCGAGCGATATGAAGCCTTTGTCTGTGGCTGTTAAAGAGTTATATGAGGGCAAGATTAAGATTGTCGGAAATGCGGCAGAGGGCGAAGAATAATAATATTTTACAGGTCAGCCATGCAGTCTGTTAATGCATGGCTGTATTTATTCTTACGAATCCGCGCCTTGCGAAAGAGCTCGCAAGCGAACTCTTTGTTCCAAAGGAAAACATTGACTGTGGATTTAGCAATAAAATATTGTTAGTTTATTATAGTGAGGAATTTTATCAACAGGTTTTGCAGAAACAGGAGGATACTTTGGGCGGCAGATATTGTGAAAATTACAAGTCAATAACATGTTCTGTCAGTACGGACTGCGGAGGCTGCTGTTATTCTGGAGTACCGTACAGTGATGAGCTTAGGCGAAAGCAGACGGAGATTGAGGAGCTGTTTCGGGGAGTGTGCCCGTGTGAGCAGATTTCGGGAATGTACAGACCTGTATGGTACCGCAATAAGGTCCACGGTGTTGTCGGCAGAAAACGGGACGGCGGGATTATAACGGGAATATACAAAGAGGGAACTCATAAAATTATTCCTGTTGATGAATGCATGATTGAGGACAGGGAGGCAGATTCCATTTTGAGGGAGCTGTGCAGGCTGTTTGAGTCATTTAAGTATCAGCCCTACGACGAGGACACTAAGCGTGGATTTATGCGTCATGTCCTGATAAGAAAGGGATTTTCCACGGGAGAGATAATGGTTGTGCTTGTAACGGGGCAGGTACAGTTCCCGTCAAAGAATGCGTTTTTGAGGGAGCTTTTAAAATTTAACCCGAAGATTGTCACTGTAATACAAAATATCAACAATACTTCTACCAGTATGGTGCTTGGAAAGAGAAATATAGTACTTCACGGAAAGGGATATATAGAGGATGTTCTCTGCGGCTGCCGTTTCAGGATAAGCCCGGATTCATTTTATCAGATTAACCCTCAACAGACAGAAAAGCTGTATAAGGCGGCGATCAGGGCTGCCGGTATAAGCCGCAAAGACACTGTTATAGACGCATACTGCGGTATAGGCACTATCGGAATTACCGCTTCAAGGTATGCCGGCAGGGTAATCGGAGTCGAATTAAACGATAAGGCGGCAGCGGACGCAAATATCAACGCTGAGATAAATAATATAAAAAACATTCAATTCGTCAATATGGACGCAGGGGATTTTCTTGTGGAGTACGCAAAGAAGTCAAGAGCAGATGTTGTCATAATGGATCCGCCGAGAAGCGGCTCTGACGAGGCTTTTCTGGCATCGCTGCTCAAGATAAAGCCCAGATGCATAATTTACATATCCTGCAATCCTTCGACGCAGGTGCGTGATGTCAAAATCCTGAAAAAAGGCGGTTACATGGTCGATAAATGCATGCCTTATGACATGTTTCCTCATACTGACCATATTGAAAATATTTGTGTTTTAAGGAAAGGAACTTTTTTATGAGTGAGAAAAATTCAAATGAACAGACTGAAGTAAAATCAGAAATACAGCAGGACACACAGTCAGAAATTATTTCAGAGGAATATGAGGTTCTTGAGATTGATGAGGCGGAAGACGAAGCATTTGATGAGGACAGAGAAGTTTCAGGGGAAGCAGAAAATGCAGTCAATGAGGAAAGTTCTGCGGGAGTGTCTGATTTTGCCGATGAGGCTTTAATTTTAAAAAAGAAGAAAATAAAGAAAATTATAGGAATTGCGGCAGCGGGAATTGCTGTGGCGGTATGCGCGGCAGCGGCTGTAATATGGGGGAATTTTGTTAAAAATAAAAATGCGTCTGCGGCAGCCGAAGCGGCAGCCCGTCAAACGGAGTCCTCAACAGTGGCTGAGACTGTGACGGCAACAGAGCCGGAGAGACAGGAGGAACTTGCCGATTTAAAATTGGAGGCGTATGCAGATGAAAGTTCAATTACGGCAAAATTTGTTGACGCTTCAGGCAACAGTCTGACAGGATATGACTTTGCGGTAAAGCTTCTTGACGGAGGAATTTCCGAAAATGAGGAAAAGGTTGAGCAGATAATTGAGAAGGAGACTTCGCAGGATTCAGAGCTTCAGGAAATTGATGCGCCCGAGTACAGCGATGATAATCAGGACGGCGAGGTGTTGATTTCGGATATAGGCGAGGGAACATATACGCTTGTCGCAAAGGCTCAGGAGGGCTTTAAGACGCCTGATGCCGCAGAGGTTACGGTTGTCAGATATGAGGTAATTGAAAACATTCTTGAGAGCGTTGTGGAGGAGGATGAAAATACACGCTTGGAGGACCCTGAAAATAACCGTAATACAGAGGAGGAAACTGTGGAGCAGACTCCGGAGGAGGAAATAAAACCGTCACAGGACGGAACGGACGAGAGTGTTAATAAGACTGAAATCAAGGTTGAAAACGGTGAGTATGTATATACTGCGAATAATGAGGGAACTGTGACGCTTTCGGCAGAGCAGGCGGCATCACTTGAGCAGGCTGTATGCCTTATTGAGGAGAACGGCACTGTAAATTCATACAGCGGACTTATAGCAGGCAGAACAGAGGTTACGGTTACGGACGGAACTTTTTCGGTGGTTGAGATTTTTCTTGTGAGCAGCCAGACAGGACAGGAAGACGGAAGTTCGGCAGAGTATACTCAGTACAGACTTTCTCCGGTGATTGTTACTAAGGAGGATATTGTATATACTGACGGTTGGCAGACTATTGACGGAAACAGATACTATTATATCGGAGGCTCATATATAACAGGGTGGAATAATATTGCCGGAATACAGTATTATTTTAATGAGAGCGGAGTCTTGTCGTCAAAGACGGTTATTGACGTCTCAAGATTTAACGGCAATATAGACTGGCAGGCTGTAAAAGCGTCAGGAATAGATTACGCGATAATCAGGGTAGGTTACAGAGGCTGGGAAAAAGGCGCGCTTGTTCTTGACAGCATGTTTGACGAGAATATGAGAGAGGCAACGGCTGCCGGAATTCAGGTCGGAGCTTACATAGTAACACAGGCGATTAATACACAGGAGGCGGTAGAGGAAGCTAGCTTTATAATAGAAAAGTGCAGAAGCTACAATGTAACGCTGCCGCTTGTAATTGATGTCGAGGCAGCCGGAGGTGCCAATGGACAGGGAAGAGGAGACAAGATTTCAGTGGCAGACAGAACAGCGGTAATAAACGCATTTGCACAGACAGTGAAGAACGCAGGCTATACGCCTATGGTATATGCGAATAAAAACTGGTTAAACAACTATATCTATGCAAACGACATTGTGTCCTACTGCCGTGTGTGGGTTGCGCAGTACAACAGCGAGTGTACATATGATAAGAGATTTAATATGTGGCAGTTTACAAGCAGCGGCAATATAGGCGGTATCAGCGGAAATGTTGATATTAATGCATGGCTTGATTAAAATTGTGTTATAAAAATATATGTATGGAATAAACATACGTTGAAAGGATAAATTTTTCTGTTATGAAAATTATGTTTGTGTCGCTGGGGTGTGATAAAAATCTTGTTGACACCGAGAGCATGCTCGGTATCTTGAGAAATAAGGGTTTTGAATTTACTGACGATGAATTTGAGGCTGATGTCATAGCTGTTAATACATGCTGTTTTATCCATGACGCGAAACAGGAGAGTATCAACACTATACTTGAGATGGCGGAGCACAAGAAGGACGGGGCATGCAAGGCGCTGATTGTATCAGGGTGCCTCGCACACCGCTATCAGGACGAGATAACGAAGGAAATTCCGGAGGTTGACGCATTTCTGGGAACGTCATCATATGATAAGATTGCAGATGTGATTTTGGCTGTGCTTGAGGGCAAGGGCTACAACTGTATTGACAGTGCTGACAGGCTTGTGCGTACCGATACGGAGAGAATAATAACTACCGGCGGATATTATGAGTATCTGAAAATTGCAGAGGGGTGCGATAAGCACTGTACATACTGCATTATTCCTAAAGTGCGCGGAAATTACAGAAGCTACCCGATGGAGTATCTTGTCAGCCAGGCGGCAAGCCTTGTCGAGAAAGGCGTTCGTGAGCTTATTCTTGTGGCTCAGGAAACGACAGTTTACGGAGTTGACATTTATGGGAAAAAATCGCTTGCCGAGCTGATAAAAAGGCTTGCCGGAATTGGGGGGCTTTCATGGATAAGGATATTGTACTGTTATCCTGAGGAAATTGATGATTCTCTCATAGAGGTCATAAAAAATGAGCCGAAGGTGTGTCATTATCTTGATATGCCTATACAGCACGCCAGCGACAATATTTTAAAGCGAATGGGGAGAAGAACGACAAAGCAGGAATTAAAGGATGTTATTGCCAGGCTGCGTGAGAATATTTCGGATATTGCGCTCAGGACGACTCTCATAACCGGATTTCCGGGAGAGACTCAGGAAGAACATGAGGAGATGCTTGATTTTGTCGATGAGATGGAATTTGACAGGCTTGGCGTATTTACTTATTCCGCAGAGGAGGATACCCCTGCGGCAGCTATGCCGGGACAGATTGACGAGGCGGTTAAGGAGGCGAGACGCGATGCGGTAATGGAGCTTCAGCAGGCGGTTTCGCTTGACAAGTCGCGTGAGATGGTCGGCAGAGTTATAGAGTGCCTTATAGAGGGAAAAATTGAGGACGACAATACTTATGTGGGACGTTCCTATAAGGATGCACCTAATGTTGACGGATATGTGTTCGTAAATACTGATGAAAATCTTATGTCGGGTGATATTGTGAAGGTCAGGATAGACGGCGCTATGGAATATGACCTGATTGGCAGCCTGTGCTGAAAGTATTAAAAGGATATATCGGCTGAAATATTTGGAAACAGCATGAATAATTTGTCTGTGGCTTAAACGGCACGGAAATGGAGGAATATATGAATTTGCCAAATAAACTGACAGTACTCAGAACAATTTTGATACCGTTTTTTCTTATATTTGTATACACAGATTTCTGGGGCAGAGCAAATGCGGTTATTGCGGTGGCGATATTTGTTATCGCGAGTCTCACTGACTTTTTGGACGGAAAAATAGCGAGAAAGTATAATCTTGTCACAAATTTCGGTAAATTTATGGACCCGCTGGCGGACAAACTGTTGGTTTGTTCGGCTCTCATTGCCCTTGTTGATTTGGGAAAAATAGCGGGTTGGATTGTAATTATTATTATTGCGAGAGAATTTATAATAAGCGGTTTCAGGCTTGTTGCTTCAGACAGCGGCGTTGTCATAGCCGCAAGCTACTGGGGTAAATTTAAAACGACATTTCAGATGATTATGATTATCCTTCTCGTTCTTGATTTGCCGTTTCCTAATATGAATGTTATTAATATGATTTTTGTATATATAGCGCTGGCTCTTACTGTGATTTCGCTTATAGACTATATTGCAAAAAACTACAAGGTATTTCTGGAGGGCTCCTCAAAGTGATGACGGGAAATGATTTTTGCGGAAGTACGCCTGAGGAGATGGCTGTCCTGGCGCTGAAAGAGAGAGGGCTCACAGTTACAACAGCGGAGTCCTGCACGGGTGGCATGGTTGCCTCAAGGCTTGTAAATGTAAAAGGCGCATCTGCTGTATTTCATCAGGGATATATTACTTATTGTGACGAGGCAAAGCACATGATGCTCGGAGTCAGCAGAAAGACTCTTGAACAGTATTCAGCCGTCAGTGAGCAGACGGCGGGTGAAATGGCTGAGGGGGGAGCTTGTGCAGCGGGCGCTGATGTGTGTGTTTCGGTTACCGGAGTAGCGGGTCCTGATACTGAGGACGGAAAACCTGTCGGCTGCGTTTATATCGGCTGTTATTACCGGGGAAAAACGCAGGTCAGGGGCTTTAATTTTGACGGTGACAGAATGAGTATTCGCTGTCAGGCGGCAGACGAGGCCCTGAAGTTTATTATTGACACAGTGTCTTAAAAGAGCTTATGTATTGAAAAAGAGAAATTATTTTAGAGTTTTTTATGGTGAAGTATTTATTATATTTAATGAATATGTGCGGGACAGATTGGATTACGGCGGTCTGTTCCGCTTTTTATTCTTACGAACCCGCGCTTCGCGAGAGAGTTCGCAGGCGAATTCTTTGTTCTTTTCGCAGACCGTACAGCGCGGCAGTGTGACGTCATGGGAGCAAATACAGATTTGCTTTTTTGTATGTTATAAAAATAAAACTTTACAAATAATATATAATGTTATATAATTTATATATGTGGAATTCCCGGATTATTAATATATGTATGTGCATTTTGTCTGCTGGCATTAGTTTTTAAATATACGAACAAATATTCGTTTTGTGCTTGACATTATAGTTAAAATAATATAATATACATTCAGCGAACAAATGTTCATTGCGGAGGAGATTGAAGATGATAAAAGAAGAGAAGATGAAAGCGCTTGATGCGGCGCTGGCTAATATTGAGAAGCAGTTCGGCAAGGGCTCAGTGATGAAGCTCGGAGAATCTAATTATAACCTTAATGTTGAGACTGTTCCGACGGGCTCACTGAGCCTTGATATAGCGTTGGGACTTGGAGGTGTTCCTAAGGGAAGAGTTGTTGAGATTTACGGACCTGAGTCAAGCGGTAAGACAACCGTTGCGCTGCATATGGTTGCGGAAGTACAGAAGCGCGGAGGTATTGCAGGTTTTATTGACGCCGAGCACGCATTAGACCCTGTATATGCCAAGAATATTGGCGTGGATATTGACAATCTGTACATATCGCAGCCGGACAGCGGTGAGCAGGCGCTTGAGATTACGGAGACTATGGTACGCTCCGGCGCCGTTGATATAATTATTGTTGACTCTGTCGCAGCGTTAGTTCCAAAGGCTGAGATTGACGGAGATATGGGTGATTCACATGTTGGTCTTCAGGCAAGACTTATGTCTCAGGCGCTGAGAAAGCTTACGCCGGTTGTGAGCAAGAATAACTGCGTTGTTATTTTTATTAATCAGCTTCGAGAGAAGGTAGGCGTTATGTTCGGCAATCCTGAGACGACAACAGGCGGGCGTGCTCTCAAGTTTTATGCTTCCGTCAGAATGGATGTTAGAAGAATTGAGACGCTTAAGCAGGGCGGAGAAGTCATCGGCAACAGAACACGCGTAAAGGTTGTAAAGAATAAGGTTGCACCTCCGTTTAAGGAAGCTGAGTTCGATATTATGTTTGGACGCGGAATATCCGTTGAGGGTGATATACTTGATTTAGCTGCTAATGTAGGCATAGTTCAGAAGAGCGGCGCATGGTTTGCGTATAATAATGAGAAAATCGGACAGGGAAGAGAGAACGCCAAAAAGTATCTCACTGAGCATCCTGACATTATGAACGAGATAGAGAATAAGGTTAGAGAGCATTATTTTAATAAGGGAACTGAAGAGGCAGACTCTGAAGATAATAAAAAAGAAGCGGAGAATGAATCTGTTAAGGAACCGGCAGCAGGAAGAAAAAAAGCTTCAGCCAAAGAGAGTGAAGAATAGATAAAATAATTTTAAGGCTGTTAAATAGGTATGGAATATTTAGTTACATCTATACGCGAACTGACATCGAAGCGAAGACTTGTTTATATTAATGAGGAACGGGCTTTCGCGCTTTATGCAGGCGAGCTCAAAAAGTATAATATACATCAGGGGGAATGCATTCCTGTTGATGTATATACGGAGATTATTTCTGTTTTATCCAGGAGAGCAACAATTCGCGGGATGAATCTTTTAAAAAGCAAGGATTATACTGAGGCGGAATTTAAGAAAAAGCTGAGGGACGGATATTATCCAGCCGAAGCCGTAGAGGCGGCTTTATCGTATGTAAGAGAGTACGGCTATATCGATGATGAGAGATATGCACAGAATTATGTTGCATTTAAGGCTGGAAGTAAGAGCAGAAGAATGGTACAGGCTTTTTTGACGAATAAAGGAGTATCGGCTCAGATAATTGAAAGCGTTTGTGACGAATATTATAATGAGCATGCGGACAGCGAGCTTAAGCAGATAGTTTCTCAGCTTGAAAAAAAGTGCAGAAATATTTCAATTAATTCAATGGAATACAATGAACGTCAGAAGCTTAAAGCATATTTTTACAGAAAAGGTTTCAGGTGTGAGGTTATTGACAGCGCCATGGATTTAGTGTCAAAGTATCAGGAACAGTCATGAAGGCGTGTAAAAACAGTGTGTGTACAGTGTAAATTTCTTGACAATACAGCGAAATAAGTATAATATTAATACGTTGTATGCTTGTACAATGAAAACTAAATAAGGAGGTGCTCCTGTGCCAGTTTTTATCGCTATAATTGCAACATTAGTGATAGTCGCACCTATTACATGGTTTATTTCTTCTAATGTAATTAAAAAGGCAAACGATGCAACCATCGGCAATGCCAATGAAAGAGCCAGAGAAATAATAGATGAAGCATTAAAAACAGCCGAGACGAAAAAGAAGGAAGCACTCTTGGAGATTAAAGAGGAATCTTTAAGAAACAAGAATGAGCTTGAGAAGGAGACAAAAGAAAGACGTGCTGAAGTACAGAAGTATGAAAGACGTGTACTTTCTAAGGAAGAGTCTCTGGACAGGAAAATTGAGGCTGTAGAGAAGCGTGACTTGAGCATTACCAGGAAAGAAGAAGAACTTGGTAGGATGAGGCAGAAGGTTGATGAACTTGAACAGAAGAGACAACAGGAACTTGAAAGAATCTCAGGATTAACCTCCGAACAGGCAAAAGAATATCTATTAAAGACTGTTGAAGATGAAGTTAAACATGAAACTGCTGTAATGATTAAAACATATGAAAGCAGGGCTAAGGAAGAAGCTGAAAAGAAGGCAAAGGACTATGTGGTGACAGCGATTCAAAGATGTGCTGCCGACCATGTAGCAGAGACAACAATTTCTGTTGTACAGCTGCCTAACGACGAAATGAAGGGACGAATTATCGGACGAGAGGGACGGAATATTCGTACACTTGAGACACTTACCGGCGTAGAACTTATTATTGACGATACGCCTGAGGCAGTAGTTTTGTCAGGCTTTGACCCGATTAGGCGCGAGGTTGCCAGAATCGCGCTTGAGAAGCTTATTCTTGACGGACGTATTCATCCTGCAAGAATTGAGGAGATGGTCGAGAAAGCTCAGAAGGAAGTAGAAGTTTTAATTAAAGAAGAAGGTGAGGCTGCAACCCTTGAGGTTGGCGTTCATGGCATTCATCCTGAGCTTGTAAGGCTTCTTGGAAGAATGCGTTTCAGAACAAGTTATGGTCAGAATGCACTGAAGCATTCGATTGAGGTAGCACAGCTTTCCGGTCTTTTGGCCGGAGAAATCGGTTGCGATGTAAAAACTGCAAAGAGAGCCGGTTTGCTGCATGATATAGGTAAATCTATTGACCATGAAATTGAGGGCTCACATGTTCAGATAGGTGTTGACCTTTGCAGAAAGTATAAGGAATCGCCTACAGTTATTAATGCAGTAGAAGCACATCATGGAGACGTCGAGCCGGAAAGCTTGATAGCGTGCATAGTTCAGGCTGCTGATACTATATCGGCTGCAAGACCTGGTGCAAGACGCGAGACGTTGGAAACTTACACAAACAGACTTAAACAATTAGAAGATATTGCCAATTGCTTTAAAGGGGTTGAAAAATCATTTGCCATTCAGGCGGGTAGAGAGATTCGTGTTATGGTCATTCCTGAAGTCGTCAGTGATTCGGATATGGTACTTATGGCAAGAGATATTTCTAAACAGATTGAAAATCAGATGGAATATCCGGGACAGATTAAGGTCAGCGTAATTCGAGAGTCGAGAGCCGTTGACTATGCCAAATAGAATGATTATAGTTCATAGAACACCTGCAGATGCAGAAAATGCATTTGCAGGTGTTTTTTTATTCTATAGGAAAGTTCTCTGAACTTCCTATAGAATAAAAATGCTCCGCAGGATCGCAGAGGCGCGGAAAGGTAATTATTCTTACGAATCCGCGCCCCGCGAAGCGTGTTTTGTCCGGTTTTGCGAGTTGCTAAAATAAAGTAAAACACAAATATTACTTAATATTATTAGTTATTTGGGCAAAAAACTTCAAATAATTATTTGGAGTATTGCCTTTTTTTATAGTTTGTTGTATTATATCAAAAGTTTACGGAAAAAATCATCATGGAGGTTATTTATGCAGTATTGTGAAATGAGCAAGGAAGAATTATTAAAACTGAAGGAAGAGCTTGACGCAAGATATACAGAGGCAAAGTCTAAAGGGCTTAAGCTTGATATGTCAAGAGGCAAGCCTTCGGCAAAACAGCTGAATGTAACAATGGAAATGTTGGATGTTCTTAACAGTTCTTCCGATTTAAAGGCTGAGGACGGAACAGATTGCAGAAATTACGGTCTTGTCGATGGTATTCCGGAGGCAAAGAAGCTTATGGCAGATATGATGGGAACGACGCCTGAGCATGTTATTGTATACGGCAACGCAAGTCTCAGCATTATGTATGACCAGGTATCAAGAGCATATACGCACGGTTTGCTTGGAAGTACACCGTGGGTTAAGCTTGATAAAGTTAAATTCTTATGTCCAGTCCCTGGTTATGACAGACATTTTGCTATAACAGAGCGTTTTGGCATTGAAATGATAAATATTCCGATGACCGAGAACGGTCCTGATATGGATATGGTAGAACAGTATGTAAATAATGATGAGTCAGTAAAGGGAATATGGTGCGTACCAAAGTATTCCAATCCACAGGGATATACGTACTCTGACGAAACAGTAAAGAGATTTGCGGCGCTTAAGCCGGCTGCAAAGGATTTCAGAATTTTCTGGGATAATGCGTATGTAGTGCATCATCTCTATGAGGATAAACAGGATGAAATTCTTGACATTATTTCTGAGTGTGAGAAGGCTGGAAATCCTGATATGGTATTTGAGTTTGCTTCTACATCAAAGGTGAGCTTCCCGGGTTCGGGAATTGCTGCTCTGGCAGCGTCTGCTGACAATATTGCTGAGATTAAAAAGCAGCTTACAATTCAGACAATAGGTCATGATAAAATTAACCAGTTGAGACATGTTCGCTTTTTTAAGAATGTTGAGGGAATCCGTGCTCATATGATGAGACATGCCGAGCAGATGAGACCTAAGTTTGAGGCTACTTTGGAGGTGCTTGAGAGCGAGCTTACGGGACTTGGAATTGGTACATGGTCTGAGCCAAGAGGAGGCTACTTTATTTCGTTTGACGCGCTTGAGGGCTGTGCAAAGGCTATAGTTGAAAAGTGTAAGGAAGCAGGGGTTACGCTCACAAACGCGGGTGCTACATTTCCGTACGGAAAAGACCCAAAGGACAGCAATATTCGTATAGCTCCTTCATTCCCTACTCCTGAGGAAATGAAGCAGGCTTCGGATTTATTTGTTCTGTGCGTTAAAATCGTAAGTATTGAAAAAATACTTGAAACAAAGTAAAATAAAAACATATTTAAAAACCCATTTCAGATAAAACATGTTTGAAATGGGTTTTTGTTAGTAGTCATATAACTAAAGAACGGAGGATTTCTAATGAATACATTTGGTTTTATCGGAATGGGAAATATGGGATATGCTATGCTTAAAGGCGCATTAGGCGTATTTCCGAAGGACAGTATTATTTTTACGTGCCCGAGCGAGGAGAGGTGTGAGCAGGTCAGCGCTGAGACCGGAGTTCGCTACGCGCAGAGCAACGCTGAGTGCGCAAACAATGCAAAATACATTATTCTTGCAGTTAAACCACAGGTATATGATGCAGTGCTTAAGAATATTCATAATATTGTGACAGAGGAGAGTGTTATTATCTCATTGGCTCCGGGAATAACGATACAGGATATAAAGCAGAAGCTTGGAAATGATATACGTGTTGTGCGTGCAATGCCTAATACACCGGCTCTTGTCGGAGAGGGTATGACCGGCATAAGCTATAATACGGCAGATTTTTCGTTTGAGGAGCGAGATACCGTTGAAAAATTCTTCAGCTCATTCGGAAAGGTGGTCACAGTCCCTGAAAACCTTATGAGCGGCATAGTGTGTGCCAGCGGAAGCTCTCCGGCATATGTGTATATGTTTATTGAAGCTCTTGCAGATGGCGCCGTAAAATACGGGATTTCGAGAAAAGATGCGTATAAGCTTGTGGCACAGACAGTTCTCGGCGCTGCGAAAATGGTGCTTGAGACAGGGGAGCATCCGGGTAAGCTCAAGGATAATGTATGCTCTCCGGGGGGAACAACGATAAAGGGCGTTGCTGCGCTTGAGGCATGCGGCTTCAGAAATGCTGTTATTCAGGCGACGGACGCATGTTATGAAGCATGCAGCGGGATAAAAAAATAACTGATATTAAGGGGTAGAAATGGAACATATAACCAGAACAGACAGAAATTTAAAATATAAAGGCTCAATGCTGTCTTTTTATGAGGATACTATTGTGACGCCTGACGGCAATAAGGCAAAGTGGGATTTTATCGAACATGGCGGTGCTGCGGCTGTTGTACCTGTTTTGTCTGACGGGAAAATTCTTCTTGTACGCCAGTTCAGAAACGCTCTGGACAGAGAGACTCTCGAGATTCCTGCCGGAGGTATAAATTCAGGAGAACCGCCGCTTGAGGCTGCCGCAAGGGAGCTGGAGGAAGAGACAGGCTATAAGAGCAGCAATTTAAAGCATCTTTTAAGTCTTGCCACGGCAGTTGCCTTCTGTAATGAGATAATAGAAATATATGTGGCTAAAGACCTCACAAAGACCCGGCAGCATCTTGATGAGGATGAGTTTATTGATGTTGAGAGCTATACGCCGCAGGAGATAACAGAAATGATTTATTCGGGTAAAATTCAGGACTCAAAAACTATTGCGGCAGTTATGTCATATATCCACACCTGTGAACATATAAATAGCTGTAAATAAAACAATAAGGGCAAGCTGTGGGAAAAGAATTAATATTCAGAAGATACCGGTACATAATACTTATTTTTATCGGAATGCTGCTAGGCACAGCTCTGATTAATATTTTAATTAAGATGGGAGTCTCGACGATAGATTTTTTGGGAAGCGATTATCTTGCGGTATATGAGACTGTGACGGTGAGCGGCAGCATGGTTTGGAAATATGTTATAAAGGCACGGCTTAAGTGGTTTGTCTTTTTGGCTATGGGAGGTATTACAAAATTCAGCATACTGATTTTCTCGATGTTTGTAATCGGAGTCGGAATAAGCAGCGGGGCGCTTATAAGTGCATCGGTCACAAAATACGGAATGTGGGGAATTCTTGTGTTTGTGATTTCGATATTTCCGCAGTTTGTGCTATATGCCATATCCTTCGTTATTATTTTAAAGATGTTCGGAAATGACAGAGCAGTATTTAAAACAAAGCATAAGGTTATATTATTTTTTGCTGCTGTTGTAGCACTTGTGGCAGGTACATATCTTGAAGCCGTAATAAATCCGATATTGCTGAGGAAGCTCTATATACTGATGTATTAAAAGAGCTTAGTCGCGGTTTTATGGACGCATTTTAACAAATAAAAAAGCCTCTGAGGCAAGCCGAGGAAGTTCATTTGATGACTTAAAACGGCATGCGTCAGAGGTTTTTTGTTTTGAAGATTTTATACAAGCTCGGCTATTTCGTAGAGAAGACGTTCAGAATCATCCCAGCCAAGACATGGGTCAGTTATTGATTTGCCGTAGATGCCGTCGCCTACATTCTGACAGCCGGGCTCTATATAGCTCTCAATCATGACACCTTTAATTAATTTTTTCACATCAGAAGAGTGCTTCATGCTGTGAAGGATTTCCTTAGTAATTCTTATCTGCTCCTGATATACTTTGCCTGAGTTACTGTGGTTTGCATCGACTACACAGGCAGGATTTTTTAAATCCTTAGCGTTGTACATGTTTACAAGTCTGATTAAATCCTCGTAATGGTAATTAGGAATATTCTGTCCGTGTTTATTTACAGCGCCTCTCAGAATTGTGTGCGCGAGAGGATTTCCCGGAGTGGCAACTTCCCAGTTACGGTAAATAAATGTCTGTTTTGCCTGTGCGGCGATAACAGAGTTAAGCATTACCGAAAAATCTCCGCTTGTAGGATTTTTCATTCCGGCAGGTACATCCATTCCGCTCACAGTAAGTCTGTGCTGCTGGTCCTCGACAGAGCGCGCACCGACTGCGACATATGAGAGAACATCTGCCAAAAACCAGTAATTTTCCGGATACAGCATCTCATCGGCAGGCATGAGCTCAGTCTCCTCCATAACGCGTATGTGCATTTTGCGGATTGCAATAAGGCCTGCAAGCAAATCAGGCTTTTTTTCCGGGTCAGGCTGGTGGAGCATTCCCTTGTAACCGGTTCCGGTAGTTCGAGGCTTGTTGGTATATACGCGGGGAATGATAATCACTTTATCCTTGATTTTCTCCTGGACTTTTTTCAGGCGCAGAGTATAGTCGAGTACAGCGTCCTCGTTATCTGCCGAACATGGTCCTATTATTGCAAGAAATTTATCTGATTTTCCTGTTATTACGTCTGCTATCTCTTTATCGCGTTCAGCCTTTAACGCAGCAGTTTTTTCAGGCACAGGAAATTCTGCTTTGATTTCCGTTGGAGTAGGAAGCTTTCTTATAAATTCAAAACTCATTTTTACCTCATTTCTGCGATATTTTCGCTTTTGCATTTTAAAATACATTGAAGCGCCGGAATTCACAGCAGTTTCAAAGTCTTAGATTTAATGCATAAAAAATATATAGCTTTCAGATTATAATATAAACAGCGCCAAAAGTAAACCCGCGCATGTAAACATTGAGGGGAAACCCTGAGTATATGACAGCAATGTATATTTGCTCACTGTAAATATTCGCTTGTTATGGAAACAAAAAGATTGTAATATAAGCTTATAGAAAAGTCGAATCATGGAGGCAGAAATGGGAAAAATCAACAGAGTTATTTGGATTGTACTTGGCAGCGTTGGTGTGGGCGAGCTTCCGGACGCTGCGCGTTTCGGGGATGAGGGCAGCAATACGCTTTGCAATACAGCAAAGGCTGTCGGGGCTATTCATATGCCTAATTTAATTAAGCTGGGGATGGGAAATATTGACGGTGTACACGGCATCGGAAAGTGTGAT
The DNA here is from genome assembly GCA_944381165.1 of uncultured Lachnospira sp. Taxonomy (GTDB): domain Bacteria; phylum Bacillota; class Clostridia; order Lachnospirales; family Lachnospiraceae; genus Lachnospira. The sequence continues at coordinate 35,729 of CALWKC010000023.1, forward strand.
GAGCCGGAAGGCTGTTACGGGAGACTGGCGGAGATTTCAAACGGTAAAGACACAACGATAGGGCACTGGGAAATGACCGGGATTTATACACCTCAGCCGTTTCCTGTATATCCGGACGGGTTTTCTGATGAGATAATTGATGATTTTATTTTGAGGACAGGTGTTCCCGGAGTTCTTGCAAATATACCGGCATCAGGGACTGAAATTATCGCAGAGCTCGGAGATGAGCATGTCAGAACGGGAAAGCCGATAATTTATACGTCGGCAGATTCGGTGTTTCAGGTGGCGGCTCATGAGGAGGTTATCCCTGTCAACAGGCTGTATGAGATGTGTGAGACAGCGAGGGAGCTTCTCACAGGAAAAAACGCTGTCGCAAGAGTGATTGCTAGACCGTTTACAGGTAAGAGCGGAGCTTATGTGAGAACTGCAAACAGGCGAGATTTTTCGCTCAAGCCTTCCTCAGAAAATATTTTGTGCTATGTAAAAGAGGCAGGCATGGATGTGGTGGGCGTCGGAAAGATTGAGGACATTTTTGCGGGAGTGGGAATTACCGAGGCTGTTCACACGAAAAATAACCAGCACGGTATTGATGTCACGCTTGAATATATGAAAAAGCCTGTTAAGGGCATAATTTATACTAATCTTGTTGAGTTTGACTCGATGTGGGGACATCGGAACGACTTTAAAGGCTACGCAAAGGGGCTGGAAGAATTTGACGCAAGGCTTCCCGAAATTATGTCGTCTCTTAATGAGGATGACTGTCTCATAATAACTGCTGACCACGGATGTGACCCAACAACTCCAAGCACGGACCATTCAAGGGAATATGTTCCGCTTATTATGTATGGAAGACATTTAAGGAGCGGTGTGAATCTGGCAACAGGAAAAACATTTGCAGATATAGCGGCTACAATAGCAGATATGCTTGAGGTAAAGCAGGTGTCTGTGGGAACAAGCAGGTTAAAAGAAATAATATAAATAAAACTGGCTATTTGTTTCTGAGCGAAAACAAATAGCTCTGATGGCAGATGAGAAACCGCCTGCGCGGATTTCTCATCGCCTCTTCGCGACAAGTCGCTCAGAAATGAGGATTATTATGGCGATGAGAATGTATGATTTGATTTTAAAAAAGAGAAATGGGGGAAGTCTCTCTAAAGAAGAGATAGAGTATTTTGTAAACGGATATACACGCGGTGAAATTCCTGATTATCAGGTATCGGCGCTGATGATGGCGATTTATTTTCAGAAGATGACAGATGAGGAGACGCTTGATTTGACACTGGCTATGGCAGACAGCGGAGATAAACTTGATTTGTCTGAAATAAAAGGTATTAAAGCTGATAAACACAGTACGGGAGGCGTAGGGGACAAGACTTCTCTTGTGCTGGCGCCTATGATTGCGGCTCTTGGCCTGAAAATGGCAAAGATGAGCGGAAGGGGGCTTGGACATACAGGCGGTACTATCGATAAGCTTGAGAGCTTTCCTGGTTTTAGGACGGCTCTGTCTGAAGATGAATTTATAAGAAATGTATCTGAAGTCGGTATGGCTATCACCGGGCAGACAGGCAATCTGGCTCCTGCTGATAAAAAGATGTATGCTCTCAGGGATGTCACAGCGACAGTTGACAATATCTCGCTTATAGCCAGCAGTATTATGAGTAAAAAGCTGGCAGCAGGCGCGGATGTGATTGTGCTTGATGTAAAGACGGGAAGCGGAGCGTTTATGAAAGAGGAAAAGGATGCTTTCAGGCTTGCGGAGGAAATGGTGCAGATTGGAACAGGCGCAGGGAAAAAAACAGTTGCAGTAGTCTCCGATATGGACCAGCCTCTTGGATATGCCGTCGGAAATATACTTGAGGTGATTGAGGCTGTGGACACTCTTCGCGGAAAAGGTCCCAAAGATTTGTATGAGCTGTGCGAAGCTCTGGGAAGCTGTATTTTAACGGAAGCAGGCGCTGCATCTGACAGAATGACGGCGGAAAAAATGCTCAGAGAGGTTATTTCAAGCGGTGCCGCGCTGGAGAAATTTGCTGAATTTATCAGGGCGCAGGGAGGAGACGACGCGTTTGTTTACGAGCCTGAAAAGCTGCTTCAGGTAAAAGAGATACATGATGTCAGGTCGGAAAAAAGCGGATATGTATTTCGTATACTGTCTGATGAGATAGGAACTGCCTCAATGCTTCTCGGAGGCGGCAGACAGACTAAGGACAGCGTGATTGATCTGTCAGTCGGTATTGTTTTGAAAAAGAAGGTGGGAGATTATGTCGAGGCAGGGGAGAGTCTTGCTGTCATATATTCCAATTCCGGCGAAAAGACAAAGGAGGCAGAGGAGCGCATCCTGGCTTCAATAAGCATCTCAGATACAAAGCCGCCCGTGCGTCCTTTTATAAAGGGAATTGTTGCCGCTCACAAATAAGGCGGATATTCAACGCTGCAAAGAAAAAGAGCGTTTGACGGAAGAGTAGCGCCTGCGTTGCTTCGTGTTCTGCTTTTAAGTGCAGACGATACCTGTTCAGGCGTGAGTTTCCCGTAACCTGTCTCCAGCAGTGTGCCCGAAAGAATTCTTACCATGTTATATAGAAATCCGTTTCCTGTAAACTGCATTTTCAGATATTTACAGCCGGAGGAAAGGGTTTTTGTATCAATGCTTATGTCCATAACCGTGCGGACGTGTGATTTTTCGGTTTTGTCTGTCGTAAACGCCGAAAAGTCATGCGTGCCGCATAATATTTTGGCGGCGTCAAGCATTTTTTTAATATCTGGCTCTTCAGCGCTGTTTTCAGCCAGAGAGACAGGAGGCAAATACGGATTGTAAAGGTATTTTGCCAAAAATACGTCGGGCTTTTCGGACAGGCTTACAAAATAGGCGTAAGTCTTAGAAACGGCGCTTTTTCGGCTGTGAAATTTTTCAGGTACCTCTCGCACGGAGGTGATTCTTATGGTTTCAGGAAGCGCGGAGTTTATTTCGGAGAGAAAATTTTTGCTTTTTATTTGTTTTTTGCAGAAAAAATCAGCCGTCTGCGCCAATGCATGGACGCCGGCGTCAGTTCGTCCGCTTCCGCAAATTCTGACGGGCTCTCCGAATATCCCGGCAAGGGCAAGCTCAATATTATCCTGTATCGTATTTGGTTTTAAGCATACATGGCGTCCCTGTGTCTGCCAGCCTGACCATGAGGAGCCGTCATATGAAATTGTAATCATATAGTGATACATATTTTTTGTTTCCTGTCATAAAGAATATTGTTTGTTTGATAGAGTGCTGTAATTGTTATAATAGTGTTATTTGTGCGGCGGTGTCAATAAAAGGATTGTGTATTGTAATTTTTTTTAAAATGTGCTAACATATTAAACAATGAATTTATTTAAAGGAGAATTGTTATGGAAGTTAGACCGGGAGCAAATCCAGCAGACGTAAAGAATTATGATACAGACAGATTAAGACATGATTTTCTTGTACAGAATCTTTTTGTTGCTGATGAAATCAAGACTGTATACAGCCAGATTGACAGAATTATTGTAGGTGCAGCTACACCTGCCGCTAAGACGCTTACACTTGAGGCGGGGGCAGAGCTTCGCGCACAGTATTTCCTTGAAAGACGAGAGATGGGAATTATTAATATCGGAGGAAACGGAACTGTGACCGTTGACGGAAAAGAGTACAAGTTTAAGTATAAAGACGGAATGTATATCGGAATGGGCGCAAAGGAGATTAAGTTCTCAAGCGATGATGCATCTGATCCGGCAAAGTTTTATTTCAACAGCGCTCCTGCACACAAGACATATCCTACTGTGTTTATCGATCCTGAAAAGGACATTCTTCCTGAGAATAAGAAAGAACTGGGATGCCTTGAGAGCGCAAATCACAGAACAATCAACAAATACATACTTCCTGGACAAGTTGAGTCATGTCAGCTTGAAATGGGTATGACATGTCTTGAGCCGGGCAGTGTCTGGAACACGATGCCTTGTCATACACATGACAGAAGAATGGAAGTTTATCTTTATTTTGAAGTGCCTGAGGATGCAGTTGTTTTCCATTACATGGGTGAGCCGACAGAGACCCGTCACATAGTTATGAGGAATGAGGAGGCGGTTATATCGCCAAGCTGGTCTATTCACTCAGCTTCCGCAACTCATGCATATACATTTATCTGGGGAATGGTTGGAGAAAATCAGGACTTCGACGATATGGATGATGTCGACATGAAGGATTTGAGATAATTTGCTTTGACGGTTATCTGGAATTTCCAAAGTATACGGAGTGATTTGGATACTCGAAAAAATAAGAAATGACACCTTAAGAGGGTTTCATTTATAAAAAATATTATAGAAAAGGAGAATGAAAATGTCAGTAAATTTTTCACTTGAGGGAAAAACAGCATTAGTTACCGGTGCTTCTTACGGTATTGGTTTCGCTATTGCATCAGGCATGGCTAAGGCTGGTGCAACAATCGTATTTAACGATATTAAGCAGGAGTTAGTAGATAAGGGTATTGCTGCATATAAGGAGGCAGGCATTGATGCTCACGGTTATGTTTGCGACGTAACAGATGAGAATGCTGTCAATGAGATGGTAGCTAAGATTGCAAAGGAAGTTGCTCCTATTGATATTCTTGTAAACAACGCAGGTATCATTAAGAGAATTCCAATGTGCGATATGACTGCAGCAGAGTTCAGACAGGTTATCGATGTTGACCTTAACGCTCCGTTTATCGTATCTAAGGCTGTTATCCCTTCAATGATTGAAAGAGGTCACGGCAAGATTATCAACATCTGTTCAATGATGTCAGAGTTAGGCCGTGAGACAGTTTCTGCATACGCAGCAGCTAAGGGTGGTCTTAAGATGCTCACAAGAAATATCTGCTCTGAGTATGGTCAGTACAATATCCAGTGTAACGGTATCGGACCTGGCTACATCGAGACACCTCAGACAGCTCCTCTGAGAGAGATTCAGCCAGACGGCTCAAGACATCCGTTTGACCAGTTTATCTGTGCTAAGACACCTGCAAACAGATGGTTAAAGCCGGAAGAGTTAGCTGGTCCTGCTGTATTCCTCGCTTCAGAGGCATCAGACGCAGTAAACGGTCATATTCTTTACGTAGACGGCGGTATTCTTGCTTACATCGGCAAGCAGCCACAGTAATAGCCGGTTTATAAATCTGCTAAAAGATAAAAGAGTCCCTGAAGATAAGCATAACGCTTATCACGGGAACTCTTTTTTTGTTGTGGTAGACAAAACAGCTGTGCTTTGATATACTTCATTTTGGGTATAAAAGTATCCTTTATATTGTGTTCAAGGATAAAATTATACCATGTATAAATGCATAAATAATGCGCAGAAGCAGCGCGGAATGTGAGGGCTATATGAAGTTAGAAGTAAGAAATATCACTAAGTCTTTTGGTGATAAGCAGGTGCTTCACGGAATTTCTTTTGAAGTATTAAGCGGCAGGGCGCTTGGACTTCTGGGAAGAAACGGAGCCGGTAAGACAACAACTATCAGAATTCTTATGGATGTGTTTCATGCAAATTCGGGAGAACTGTATCTCGACGGTGAAAAATTTAACCAGAGAAAGCATTTGATAGGGTATCTGCCGGAGGAAAGAGGATTATATCCTAAGAAAAAAGTTATAGACCAGATGGTTTATCTTGGAAGAATCAGAGGGATTTCAAAGTCGGAGGCGGTTGCTAATTCAAAGAAATGGCTTAAGCGGCTTGAAATTTCAGAATACGAGAATGCAAAGCTCGAAACTCTTTCGAAGGGTAATCAGCAGAAGGTTCAGCTGGCATCAACTCTGGTATGCAATCCTGAAATTGTAATACTCGATGAGCCTTTCAGCGGACTTGATCCGGTAAATTCAAGGATTTTACAGGATGTAGTAAAGGAGCTTATAAGTGATAATAAATTAGTGATTTTCTCAAGTCATCAGATGAGCTATGTTGAGGAGTTTTGTGAAGATATTGTAATTATTAATAAAGGCGATGTTGTTTTGGCGGGAGATTTGGAGAAAATCAAGCGCAAATTCGGAGAAAATCAGCTTGTTATATCGGCTGTAAATTATAATCTTGATGAGCTGGAGCAGCTTCTTAGAAATACTCTTTCTGATATTATAGAGATTACAGGAAAAACAAGGAATGAACTGATTGTGAGAAACATTGGAAATGTCACAAGAAAAGAGCTTCTTACCAGAATTATGTCTCAGAATATCGAAATAGAGCATTTTGAAACTTATAAGCCGTCCTTAAATGATATTTTTGTATCTCAGGTTGGAGAGGAGACAGAAGAAAAGGATGCGCAGAAGGAAGGTGCAAAGGCATGAAAAAATTTGGGGTAATATTTCAGTTTGAGCTGATGAATTATATTAAAAATAAGAGCTATATGGTTACAACAATTATTGTTGCGGTTTTAGCGGGAATTATCATGTTTGTACCGAGCTTTTTTGATTTGGGCGGCTTATTCGCGGGCAGCAGCTCTTCGGATAGATCTGATTCTGAGCAGACGGCTGATGATACAGGAAGCGGTGAAGAAAGTGACAGCATTGTTCTGATATATGACAAATCAGGCGCGGTTACTGATGTCAGCTTTATACAGAGCTTTTATACTGATGATAAGATTGAGATGGCAGACAGCGAGAAAGAGCTGATAGAGCAGGTTGAGAGCGACAAGGCTGCCGCGGGCTTTGTTATTAATTCACTGTCGGACTTTGACTATTATGTTTTTAACCAGAGTATGCTCGACAGTAAGCAGACAACATTTTCACAGGCAATGACAGTTTTAAATCAAATGGTTTACTGTCAGGAGAACGGGATAGATTATGCTGAGATAAGCGCTGCGTTTTCTCCTCATATTGAGTGTCATGAAAATGTTCTGGGCAAGGATATGAGCAGCAATTACTGGTATTGTTACGGTCTTGTTATCATAATATTTATGATTATCATAATGTATGGCGTAATGGTTGCCACATCTGTCACTCAGGAAAAGAGCAACCGTACTATTGAGGTTTTAGTTACAAGTGCGGATACAAATATGCTTTTCTTTGCAAAGGTTTTAGCCGGTGCGCTTGCTGCGCTTTTCCAGACAGGAATTATTCTTGGGGTTATTCTTATTACATATAAAATAAACCAGAGCGCATGGGGCGGAATGCTTGATATGATTTTGGATATTCCGGGAAATGTTCTTGTTACGTTTGCATTTTTCGGACTTGGCGGCTTTTTGTTCTATACATTTATATATGGAGCAATGGGAGCTTTGGTTTCAAAGACAGAGGATATTAATAAGAGTGCCGGCGGTATTCAGATGGTGATTATGATTGTATACATTATCACGTTAGTATCTCTTATGAATGTAGACGGAATTGTTGTAAAGATTGCATCTTTCCTTCCTATAAGCTCTTACAGCGCGATGTTTGCAAGAGTTGCTATGGGAACAGTCTCAATATGGGAAATTATTGTTTCATTTGTCATTCTGGCAGTCAGCACTGTTGGCGTCGGAATTATAGGAGCGAAGATTTACAGAATGGGTACGCTTCGTTACGGCAATCCAATTAAGCTTACCAATGCAATCAAGTCATTAAAGCATTCAAAATGATTGATTTGAAAATATTGATATAAAAAGGGTGATTGAAATGGACAGAAGACGCAGGCTGAAATATGGCATTTTTGCAGGAATTGCGGCGGTGATTTTAATCGTGTGTGTTTCCGCGTTAGTTATATTTATAAGAAAAACTAATAATAAGAACATACAGTCGTCAGCTTCTGTGGCAGAAGAGGATGCATCCTCCGAAATTCCAAACAGCAGTGAAGAAAATAAGGAAACTGAAAAAAATACGGATGCTTCGGTTTCGAGCGAAGCGTCTTCTGAGGAAATTCAGTCTGAAGAGAATACATCAGGCACCAATACAAATGAAAATGATACACAGGACACATCGGCACCTTCAGATGAGGCTTCAGAGCCTTCCGGCAGCGGCGGCGGACAGTCCGTTCCTGAACGCGCCAGTGCAATTTTAAGCGGTATGTCTGTTGAGGAAAAGGTCGGTCAGATGTTTATTGCCAGATGTCCTCAGTCAGACGCCGCGCAGAAAGCTGCCGATTATCATTTGGGAGGATACATACTGTTCGGGCGTGATTTTCAGGGAAAAACAAAAGAACAGGTTATCAGTGATATTCAGAGCTATCAGGACGCTGCGAGCGTTTCGTTGTTTATAGGAGTAGATGAGGAGGGCGGAACTGTCAATCGGGTCAGTCTCAATCCTAATCTTCGCACTGCACCGTTCTGGTCGCCTCAGGAGCTGTATGCAAGCGGAGGTTTTTCGCTTATCAGAAGCGACACACTGGAAAAGTGCCGTCTTTTGCACAGCCTCGGGATAAATGTTAATTTTGCGCCTGTGTGTGATGTTTCTCAAAACCCTGCTGATTTTATTTATGCACGCAGTTTTGGAAGAGACGCAAATCAGACAGCCGAATATATCAGGAATGTTACTCAGGTTATGAGTTCGGAGGGGATGGGGGCTGTGCTTAAACATTTTCCGGGATATGGAAACAATGCGGATACACACACAGGCATTGCCTATGACAACCGTCCGTATGAAACATTTCTAAATTCGGATTTTCTGCCTTTTAAGGCAGGGATTGATAACGGAGCAGGAATTGTTCTGGTTTCCCACAATGTTGTCACCTGCATGGACGGGCAATATCCGGCGTCTCTCTCATCGAGGGTGCATGAGATTTTGCGCAGCGAACTCGGTTTTTCCGGCGTTATTGTAACGGATGACCTTGCTATGGACGGCATCAGGGATTTTGTGTCTGACGACCGTGCGGCAGTGCTTGCGGTACAGGCAGGAAATGATTTGCTGTGCTGCACGGATTTTGAGACCCAGATACCGACGGTTATTAATGCAGTCATGAACGGGGAAATATCGGAACAGCGGATTGACGAATCAGTTATGAGAATTATAATGTTGAAAATTTCTTTGGGAATTATTTGAGAGAAGAATATTAAGTTGCAAACTTATTAAATTGATATTTAGTTTACTGAATAAAATATTTATTGAAAGGCAGAGTTGTTTTATGACTCTGCCTTTATTTTTTACATAAGCCGCTTAAATAAGCAGCTAAAAGTTCTTTATCTGTATTTGACAATGTTCTGTATAAGTTTAATATATCTTGCTCATCTTCTGAAATTAAATCATTTCTTAAAGGATTTTTTTTATAATCAAAAAATTCTGCAAGGCTTATATTTAAACCAAAACATATTTTCTCAAGTGTCGGAATTGTTGGATATGTCTGACGGTTAAAAATATTATTTAAGCTTGAATATGACAGTCCAGATTCTTTTGCTAATTTATATAAACTCCAATGTTTAAATTTTAGAAAGTAACTAATTCTATCAAGAATTTCGTTATCTGACAATTATATCACTCGCTTTCATACTTTTTTAAAAATTATATTTTAATCAGAAAATAAAGAGTAGATAAAAAGATGAGTAATAGTGTTGAAAATATGACTCATATGAGTTATAATGACTGCAGAAAAATTTTTTATACGGAGGAGATTAAGTATGAAGAAAAAAATTAAAAGGTATTTGCTTCTTGTTATTGCAGGCGTGTTTATATTAAGCTGCGCTGCGTGCGGAGGTGGTTCTTCAAAAAATTCAGTCTCTCAGCTTGTGGGAAAGTGGATTTATGTCAGCGCGAATGACGATAACAGAGTAAGCCAGAACGCGCCTGACGGCTTTCCTGATGAATTTGAGCTTTTTAGCGATGGCACAGGCTCATCTGAAGGGTATGATGTGGCATGGATAGCAGAAAACGGAAGAATAAAAATGGTTTTGGATAATTATTATGTTCACACGTTTTCATATAAATATTCAAATAAGTCGCTGTCACTGACAGATGATGAGGGAGTAACTGTAAATTATAAAAAATAATGGACTGTAAGGAGAAAATAATGAAAATACAATGTAAAAAATGTTATTCATATTTTGAGGATAATTTAGAGCAATGTCCTTATTGTGGGGCGAGGATTATAAAAAACACTGATAAAAACATGGAAATGGGAGAAGTAAATTCTGAACAGCCTGAGATTTTATTTTGTCAGTACTGCGGCACTAAAATTGAGAGCGGAGCCGCATTTTGCGTTAAATGTGGAAAGCCAGTTATAAGTCAGAAAAATAATTCATCTAAAATAAATTATCATGGCAAAACAAATTTTGTTATGGATTTATTGAGAAGATTCGGGTCTGTAAACGAGTCTATAAAAAAGGCAGGGGTTATCAGTGCGATTATACTGGCAATATTTCAGATTTTTGGAATGAAATACACAATACTCTACGACGGCTGGAGTGGAAAAGAAAAGATATTCGGCGGCGGTGCGATTAAGTTTGTGTATTCTCTGTTAACAGGCGCAGGGGAGCTCGGAGAATTTATGGACGATAGTCCTAAAAAATTTATTACAATAGGCTGGCTTTGTCTTATTGCGTTTGTCATAGGATATATAGCGCTGCTGGTTATATATGTAATGATGTTTCGCATGTATAAAGAAAATTATCATATTTATACGGTTATATCGGCAATTAAATCAATGTCAACCTGCGCGATAGTTATTTTCGGCTTTGTTGTGGTTTTGGGTTTGTATATAGGCGGAAAAATGAACGAAACAGAGCTTGTCACATTTAATATAAATATTTTAAGCTGGCTGGGACTTATATATGCGGCTGCGCTGCGTATAGGTACAGGAATGATAATCAGTTCGCAGCTTGAAAGCGAGTGAGGCTGGAATGGAGAAAATGAAAAATAATAAAATATATTTTTATATTGCTCTTATTTTTTTGTTAATAGGCTTTACAGGCTGCGGAGAGAATAAAAATAATAATAATGCAGGAGAAATAAATAATAATGAAACTATAAATACGGTTTCTGAAAATGATGAAATAGTATTTAGTGATTTTTTAGTGGAGCGCTGCGTAAGAAAAACGCTTAATAAGGATTGGGATTATAAAATCACAAAGAAGGATATAGAAAATATTAAGGAATTTGTTATAGATAATGTTCTTGATCCTTCAATAGGAGAGAACTGGCTTTCAGGAAATCCTTTAATGAACTTCTATTCCGGATATATAGACTTATCAGACCTTAAATATTTTACAGGGTTGGAGGAGCTTAATATAGATAATCTTGTAAATTTTGATATGGTGGTTAATTTTGATGCAGTGTCTGCCTGCAAGGAGTTAAAAACTCTGAGAATGCAGTATAATAACAGAGATGGTAATTTATATGCAGGAGCAAATTACGGATATAAATATCTTGCGGATATATTTGCTCAGCTTCCGAATTTAGAATATGTAGACTTGGGTGTTTTTGTAACTTCTCATATGAAAGAGATAATGCTGTCAAAATCATCAAATAAAGACGTATACTTTTATAATGGAGAGAATAATGAATACGCAGTTCCGCTTAATACAAATGTGAGAAGCTATCCCAATCCCCTATCTAACAGTAGACATGTATATGGTCCTTCAAGTGTTTCATCAATTACTAATCTATCGCCGGAGTATTATTATGACGGCAATGCTACGGAACAGTATGATAACGGAACTTCAGAAAGCAGCATACCTATAGTGGAAGTTACATCTAATACTGATTTAGAAAAAGTTTTTAATTATTCAATAAAAGCAGATATAGAAGATTTAGTGATTTTGTGTGCGGCAGATTTAAAAGAGTTGGATTGCGGTTTGTTTGCAAAGTTTAAGAATTTATGTACGCTTTCTATAATAAAAAAAGGCTCAGCTTTTGGATATGTAAAAGAAAAAGAGGGAAGAAATGAAAGGCTTAAATTAAATAATACGGAAAATCTTTCAAATTTATCGAAACTTCAGGTCGTTAATTTAGCCGGGTGCAAGGGGGATTTCAGCGGCTTAGGAAAGATTAAAGAGTTGAGAGAGCTTTCTATGAACGGATGTGTTCCTGATAATATGAAATTTCTCAGCGAGTGCGTAAATTTAGCTGAATTAAAGCTTTTAAATTTCGATGAGAGATATTCTGAGGATTTTGCATATAGCTCAGAAAAATTAAGTGGGTTAAAAATGTTTCAGATTGGGGCGTTATCACTTCTTTCTGACAAAGATAATATTACAGACAGTGAAATTACAGACAGTTATATAAAATATTTATATAAGATACCGTCTTTAGAGACAATTTATGCAAATTATTGCAGTGATTTTTCTTTAATAGGAAAGTGTTTAAATCTGAAAAATATCGTAATAAATCAATCGGGGAATGCGTCTTTTGATAAACTTTCAAATCTGAAAAAACTTGAAAGTATTTATGTCAGGTCTTCCGGCGTTGATGGGATTGATACATTATTTACGCTTCCGGAATTAACGGCTGTGAGAATATTGTCGTATGAACTGTCAAATGTTAATTCTGAATTATTTTCTGATTGGTCTGATAAAATTTTAAAACATGAAAAAATATCAGCCTTTAATATTAATTTAGATGAAAAAGAGGATTTTAATGCAATCAGCGGACTCCAACAGACGGTTTTGCGGAGCAAAACGGACGCGATGCGGAGCGAGCGGACTTAACCTGT
>CALWKC010000024.1 GCA_944381165.1 uncultured Lachnospira sp.
CCGGCACAAATAGCCGTGTGAAAAATAAGCTATCGAGCTTATTTTTCACACTATTCTCCATCTATTAAATATGAACAATAAATCTGTTTTTACAGCAGTATCGTAACATATTTTTATTGTGATTTCATCTTATTTGTTTTATAGTTAATAAAAGGGGGCTGATTATCCCTTTACATTGTGTATTTTTTTCAAAAAACAACAGTTTAGCGTAAAAAATCACATTAATTTTTCACACACGGGCTTTGTGCCTCGCACACATGACACAAACCCGTTATTCACAAAAAACGTGTGCAGAAATGAGGATTATTATGTTTAAATACAACAAAGATGTCGTTCCTACAGACTGCGAGCCGGGCGTTACAAGAAAAATTTTATGCTATTCCGACGAGCTTATGATGTGCGAAATATCTTTTAAAAAGGGTGCAAAAGGCAATTTTCACAAGCATGAGCATCTGCAGATTACTTACATTGCTAAGGGCAGCTTTGAGTTCACTATCGGAGGTGAGACAAAGATAGTAAATCAGGGTGACAGCGTATATATGCCGTCAAACGTCGAGCACGGCGTAACCTGCCTTGAAGAGGGTATACTTGTTGACGTCTTTAATCCTATGCGTCAGGATTTTCTTAAATAACAACCCGGAAACCTCTTAAAACTTTTTAACATAAAAAGAGTTCGCTTTAGAACTCTTTCGCGAGGCGCGGATTCGTAAAAATAAAAACTGCAATTTCTGCCGTCAAACAGCAGAAATTGCAGTTTTTATTTTACATCCCGAATTCCTCGGCATACACCAGTTCACCGCTTATCGGTTTTGCATTTTCCCGGAGCTTCATTGCCATAAAGTTTACGGACGAAATACCCTCGGGAGTCTTTACGCCCAGCTTCTCTGCCGGAATATATCCGACACGCGGATAGTAAAATTCGCTTCCCAGGACAAATGAGTATTCATAGCCCAATTCTCCTGCTATATCATGCGCTTTATTCATTAAGGCTGTTCCCACGCCCTGTCCCTGAAATTCAGGTTTTACGGAAAGCGGAGCCAGCACTAAAACAGTATCATCTCCAACCTTCGCTTTTGAAAACATAATATGTCCTGCCAGCTTTCCGTCAATTTCCGCCACCAATGACAATTCCGGCACATACGCTTCTCCTTTTCTCAGAGCTTCCACTAAATCCTGCTCGTTTCCGTCCGCGTGCTGTGCTGAGGCAAACGCTTCCGCAACAAGTTCATATATTTCACTAAAATCCTTTTTTGTTTCCTGTCTGATTAACATTTAATTTTCTTCATCAATTCCGTTCTCATAAAATAGCTTATTCCGAGACAGTTAATAATAATTCCTGAAGCTCCGAGCTCCTCTGTCAGATTTATGAGCTCGCCGAACTTATACAGCATATTCTCATGATGTCCCTCATAGCATTTATCCATCTCAAAGCCGTCCGTAAACACAGGTACAGCGATTACCTTCTCGCCCTCCTGCTTTTCTTTCACACGCTCTGTCAGGTCAATAAACGGATGAGATATTTCAACAGTCTCTTCATTTTCTTCCTTTATGCACGGAACCATATACTCGGCATTCACCATTGTGTCAAGCATTTTACGCTCTCTGCGCTTTAACATTTCATCTCTGTTTTCAAGAGGTGCCTGCTTTCTGAACTCCTGAAAAAATTCGAGCATCGCAGCTTCAAGCCCCGGATTTGTCACATAGTCATCATCAAAGAATTCATCGTAAGAGAAAAACTCTTCTCTCTCGACAATAAAAGGCTTATCTTTCCCGTCCATAAATCTTATTTTTTTATAGCCGTTTCTGTACATATGAGCAATCTCGCTCTTGAATGCAGCGCTGTCTAAATTTCCGAAAGTCACCCTGTAACCGGCTTTATTCAGATTATTTTCAATCTGCTTTGCAGCCGAATAATCATATATTACAATCATATCTCCGTCAATCATATAAGGATAACCCGTCAGGTCAGTATATGCAATCCAAAGATGCTCCTCATTTTTTATTTTCTCAATGGCAAGAGCTCTGTACTGCCTTATCATCTTGGAGAAAAATCCCGCGTCGTTATCCTTTAAATTTTCCTCCGCCTGCTTTACGCAGCTTGGCAAAACTGTATTAACCATATAAATACACTCTGACAACGACACGCCCTGCATCGTCTTCAGGCCGTAATCCTTATCCTGCGTAATATGTCTCAATAAATCCTGTGCTCTTCTTGCGTCCATAATAATCTCCATTCCTATCTTTATCGGCATAACCCCAAAATACCTGAATTATTGTAGCATATTACAGCATGTTTCGCAACTTTTTATACCTTGTCCTGCGGCACGCCTCCACAGTAATATAAACAACATTCTCGCTGTCTCTGTCAGAAAAATTCTCCACAACTGCCGAAAAATATCTGCATCCGTGAACTGCAACCTCACTCTCTTCAAAAGGAACATATCTCCCATACTGTGCCTTTCCAAGCTCCTTTATCACAGAAACCTTTTCATCTGCCGGAAGATAGCAGTCAAGCATGGCATATTCCGTATCCTCCGGTATTTCAAACTGTTTGACTGCCGACAGCGACGTCTCTCTGTAAAACCTTGTGTTTCGTATAACCTCTTCACGGCACTCGTCAAACTTCTCAAGACATCTGTATATATATTTCTGGTCGTCTTTTTTAATAAACACCATAGTCTCCACAGCATAAATATCAGAGATTTTTACTATTCCCGAAAATGCTCCGCAAAATTCCACATTTGCCCCGACTGCAAAAACCTCTTTAAACAGAGCGCCGTTTCTTTCCTCTAACACATCAATCCCGAACTGTCTCATAAATTCAGGTCTGTACACGGCTCTTAAATTTTTCGTCGACAAAAGCACCATGTAATCATTGTCTCCGGGCTCCCTGAGCCATGCAAAATACTCGCATCCAAGCACCTGCTGTCCCGGAAATGCGCCGTCATAATCCTCCTGCTCTCTCCTTCTTGTAAGCTTAGACAGCATTACCTCCTGCGTTTCGCTCTTAGGCAGGTAATAAATAATCTGATTTTTTCTCGTCTCTGACGGAAAGCTGTATGCTTCCGTCTCCTCGCACACAATTCTCTTTTCAAGAGAAATATTTTTTGACGCGTCACAGTGATTAAAAGTTATAAACTGATATTTTCTGCCGTCATTTTCCAGATAAATATAAGTATTAACCTGTATCTCCTGCTCCCTGTATCTTGTAAGCTCCATAGCGGCGCCCGCAAACCTCACAACGCTTTTCTCCTCAAGCACACCGCATTTTATCTGTAAATCAAGCATTCTTTCCCTGCGCCTCCGTGTAAAATTAAAAACCGCGCATGTACCCGTCGGCAAGCATGCACGGTTTTTTTATTAAATAGTGGCAATATCAACTATTGACAAATCCTTATTGTTAAACGCATGCTCAAGGCTTGAAATAAGCGCATACGCAGTATCAAGGCTTGTCAGGCAGTGAACGCCCGTCTCAATCGCATAACGTCTTATAAGGAAGCCGTCTCTTGCACGCTCGATACCGTTTTCAGGCGTATCAATAACAAGGTCAATCTTGTGCTCAAGAATTAAGTCAAGCAGCGTCGGCGCTTCCTGACCTATTTTATTAACCTGTATCGCGTGAACACCGTGCTCCTTTAAAACCTTAGCCGTTCCTCTTGACGCGTAAATCTTATAGCCGAGAGCCTCAAATCTCTGCGCAATATCGACGCCGTCCTCTTTATCAGCATCGCAGAGAGTCATTATTATCTGCTTATGCTTAGGAAGACATATGCCTGCCCCCTGGAACGCCTTGTAGAGAGCTTCATCGAAATCCTTTGAAATACCGAGACACTCACCCGTAGATTTCATCTCCGGTCCGAGGCTTATATCAGCGCCGCGGATTTTCTCAAATGAAAATACAGGCATCTTTATTGCATAGTAGTCTGATTTCTTCTGAAGACCAGGCTCATATCCCAAATCGGTAATCTTGCTTCCCGTGATAACCTGTGTAGCAAGCTTTACAATCGGAATTCCCGTAACCTTGCTGATATAAGGTACTGTACGGCTTGAGCGAGGATTTACCTCGATAACATATACCTGATTATTGTATACAATAAACTGAATATTTATAAGTCCCTTTACATGAAGAGAACGCGCAAGCTTTGCGGTGTAATCCACAATCATGTCGGTAATCTCAGGCGTCAGTGATTTGGCAGGATATACCGAAATACTGTCTCCTGAATGAATACCCGCACGCTCGATATGCTCCATAATTCCCGGAATAAGAATATTCTCACCGTCGCATACGGCGTCGACCTCAATCTCCTTGCCCATAAGATACTTGTCAACAAGTATAGGATGATCCTGCTTAATTCTGTTTATGATATTCATAAATTCAGTGACGTCCTCATCGGACACCGCAATCTGCATTCCCTGTCCGCCAAGTACATACGAAGGTCTTACAAGCACCGGATAGCCCAGCTCATTTGCCGCATTAAGCGCCTCATCAACAGTGAATACAGTTCTTCCCTTTGCTCTCGGTATCTCGCACTTTTCAAGTATCTCGTCAAATAATTCTCTGTCCTCTGCGGCATCGACGTCCTCCGCGCTCGTTCCAAGTATCGGAACTCCCATTTTCATGAGCGCCTCAGTGAGCTTTATCGCAGTCTGACCGCCGAACTGTACAACCGCTCCGTCAGGCTTTTCAAAATCGACAATACTCTCAACATCCTCAGGCGTCAAAGGCTCAAAGTAAAGCTTATCGGCAATATCAAAGTCAGTAGATACTGTCTCCGGATTATTGTTGATAATAATTGTCTCATATCCCTGCTCTCTGAAAGACCATGTACAGTGTACCGAGCAGAAATCAAACTCGATACCCTGGCCGATACGGATTGGTCCCGAGCCTAAAACGAGCACTTTCTTTCTGTCATTCGTGACAGCAGCCTCGTTTTCGCTTCCGAACACTGAATAATAGTAAGGAGTTGTGGCTGCAAACTCTGCTGCGCAGGTGTCAACCATCTTGAACGCTGCATGTATGTTGTACTGATTTCTCAGTTCCTTGATTTCACGCTCCGTTTTTCCCGTCAGCTCCCCGATTACATTGTCAGGAAATTCAATTCTCTTAGCCTCTCTTAAAAGTTCCTCCGTCAAAGGACCTTTCTTTAACGCATTCTCCATATCAACGATAATCTGAAGCTTGTCGATAAACCATCTGTCAATCTTTGTTATGTCGTGAAGCTTTTCCGCCGGGATATTTCTTCTCAGACCCTCTGCTATCTTCCAGATTCTTCTGTCGTCAACAACCTCAAGCTCCTCCAAAAGCTCTTCGTCCGTGAGCTTTGTAAAATCATACGACATAAGACTGTCAACATGCTGCTCAAGCGAGCGGATTGCCTTCATAAGACCGCCCTCAAAGTTATTGGCGATACTCATGACCTCGCCGGTAGCTTTCATCTGAGTTGTGAGAGTTCTCTTTGCAGATATAAACTTATCAAAAGGAAGTCTTGGAATTTTTACTACGCAGTAGTCAAGCGCAGGCTCAAAGCTCGCATATGTCTTTCCCGTGATTGCGTTTTTAATCTCGTCAAGCGTATAGCCGAGAGCTATCTTTGCGGCAACCTTCGCGATAGGATAGCCTGTCGCCTTAGACGCAAGCGCCGAAGAACGGCTTACACGCGGATTAACCTCAATAACACAGTACTCAAAGCTCTCAGGATGAAGAGCATACTGAACATTACAGCCTCCGGTAATTCCCAGCTCATCGATAATATTTAAAGCAGATGTACGAAGCATCTGATATTCCTTGTCTGAAAGAGTCTGAGAAGGTGCAACTACAATACTGTCGCCCGTGTGTACGCCGACAGGATCAATATTTTCCATATTGCAGACCGTAATACAGTTGCCCTTGCTGTCACGCATAACCTCGTACTCGATTTCCTTCCAGCCCGCGATACAGCGCTCAACCAAAACCTCACCCACTCTTGAGAGACGAAGACCGTTCTCAAGAATTTCGCGCAGCTCTACAACATTGTGAGCGATACCGCCGCCGCTTCCTCCGAGCGTATAGGCAGGACGAAGCACTACAGGATAACCTATCTGAGCAGCAAACTTTTCGCCGTCCTCTACGTTATTTACTACCAGAGAAGCCGCACAAGGCTCGCCGATTTTTTCCATTGTCTCCTTGAACATAAGGCGGTCCTCCGCCTTCTTAATTGTGAGCGCGGTAGTTCCGATAAGCGCTACATTGTGCTCCTCCAAAAAACCAGTCTCCGCAATCTCCATTGCAAGGTTAAGACCTGCCTGACCTCCGAGTGTAGGAAGAATGCTGTCCGGCTTTTCCTTTAAAATAATCTGCTCCAAAGCCTTTACGGTAAGAGGCTCAATATATACCTCATCCGCAATATCTTTATCCGTCATAATAGTGGCAGGATTTGAATTGACAAGTACAACCTCCACGCCCTCTTCCTTTAAAGAACGGCAAGCCTGTGTACCTGCATAGTCGAACTCTGCCGCCTGTCCGATTACAATAGGACCGGACCCGATTACTAAAACCTTTTTAATATTGGGATTCTTTGGCATTTTATTGTTCCTCCTTCTTCATCATATCTATAAATCTGTCAAAGAGATATGCAGTATCCTGAGGACCTGCACATGCCTCCGGATGGAACTGAACAGTAAAAATATTCTTGCCAATATATTCAAGTCCCTCGTTAGTCTTATCATTGACATTCTCAAACGCAGGCTTTGCAATCTGAGGATTAAGCGTTGTCTCATCTACAACATATCCGTGATTTTGAGAAGAAATATATACGCGCCCGGTCTTTAAATCCTTCACAGGGTGATTTGCACCGCGGTGCCCGTATTTTAACTTGTGAGTATCCGCCCCTGTCGCAAGCGCCAGAAGCTGATGTCCGAGACAAATTGCAAACATTGGAACATCGCTTGCATACAGCTTCTTTAACTCCTCTATTATCTCCACACATTCCTTAGGATCTCCCGGACCGTTTGAGAGCATAATTCCGTCAGGCTTTGCCGCAAGAATTTCCTCTGCCTTTGTGTATGCCGGATAAATCGTAACCTCGCAGCCCCTGCTGTTAAGGGAGCGCGCTATATTTTTCTTTGCCCCGAAATCCATAAGCGCCACCTTAGGACCGTTCCCCTCAAGCACAGTCTTCTCTTTGCAGCTGACCTTTCTGACTACTCCCGAAACCGTATACGCCTTAATCTTAGGCAGAACATCTTCAAGACTGTAATTTTCATCTGTTGTAATCATACCGTTCATTGTTCCCTTTTCGCGCAGGATTTTGGCAAGCGCTCTCGTATCAATCCCAGCAATACCCGGTATATCATTATCTATAAGAAATTTTTGGATAGTAGCTTCGCTTCTGAAGTTACTTGGCATTCTCGAAAGTTCTCTCACAATAAATCCATCAGGCCATGCCTTTAAAGACTCCATATCTTTATAGCACACGCCATAGTTTCCGATTAACGGATATGTCATTGTAACTGCCTGTCCCGCATATGACGGGTCAGTAAGAACCTCCAGATATCCTGTCATTGAAGTATTAAAGACTATCTCACTTATAACTTCGCGATTAGCCCCGATACTCGTTCCGCTAAACACAGTACCGTCTTCAAGAATTAAAAATGCTTTCATGAATGCCACCTGTTCCTTTCGTATTTTGCGCAAAAAAAAAGACAAAAAAATTGTCTTTTTTCTCGAATTTTATAAATTTTATCATAATACAGACATTATTTCAAGTCCAAATCTAATCAAGATACAGTGCCCGGAAGCCAACCTTTTTAAGTCTGGCTTCCAATATTAATCTCAAACTGACCTATGTACTTAAACGTAGCTCCCTTATCAGTTGACTGATACATCGCCGCAGTCTTTCCGCTGTTGTAAACTCTGTTTTTCCCCTGTGTCAGATATACCGTTATGACACCGTCGCTTCCGTAAATCGGCACCAGAGCATCCTTGTATACATCAGACCATTTAAGCTTTGTATCGCCGGAGGCCGTATCCCCGCTCTCCGACTGTCCTGAAGAAACCGCATCCGATGCAGTGCTGTCAAGCTCCTGCTCCTCAAGAATAATTTTTGAAAATGTTTTTCCGGAATCAGATGTCATATAAAGATTGCTGTCCATTCCGTCAACATACTCATAACAGAAAAAGCCTATTTTTTCATCAATATACTTTACACCTTTTATTATATTCGTGGCAGGTCCTGTACCTGTCGTATTCCAAGTCTCGCCGCCGTCTGCCGTAGAATAAATCCTTGACGACTGCTGCTGTTCATTTTTGTCATAGCCGATTACCAGCACACCCGAATTCTCGTCAAAAAACTCAACATAATAATATGTTGCGGTATAAATATTTTCTATTTCACATGTAATCCAGTTTGCCCCCATATCGTTTGAATATATAACGGTGACGGGAATTCTGTCGCTGCCCGACGTCTTTCCTCCGTACACGAAAGCCGTCTTTGTCGTGCTTATATAATAGCTTCCTCTTTTCAGCTCCGTCTCGGAATCGTCTGCCATAAGAAGGTTTGATGTGTCAACAGGAACGGTTACATACTTTTCACCGCCGTCATAAGTCACCGAAAGAGTATTATTTTTAATCTCATACTGCGTAAGCGACTTTTTATCTGTATCATCTATCTCATCAATTCCGCTCACACTGTTGTTTTTGCTTTCATTGTACTGAGCTATTCCATAATCCTCAGGCGTCACAATAGACTTAACATAAACAGTTGCGGTCCCGTCATAGTGATTGTCTATGTAGAACGTAACCACCCACTCAAAACTCATCCGTCCGTTGTCAAGCACACCGTTCCAAGAGGCAAAATTTTCCGCATTTTTTTCGTTCACAGACGCCGAAAAACCTATCAGAACTACATTTTCTGATGCATCGAGAGTTTTTGTCTTTTCTATTTCCACTTTTTTTAACGACTTAGACCATGGAAGATATTTCTGAGTATACTGAGCCGTAAATTCACGTATCCAAATATCGCCTATCTCGTCAATCTTTAAATCAGAAAAATCATCTGCCGGCGTGAGTGTCTGAGCCTCGTCCGCATCTTTCAAAACATTGCCCTGCGCATCTATTCTTACGCTGAAGGTATAACGTGACTTAAGAACAATCTCTCCGGCTTTGTTCTGACGAAAGTTATAGTACCACATAAAGAAAAATACAAGGATAAAACCGAGGATTATTGCTGCTTTTAATATTATATTTCCGATTTTGTTTCTGTCACCCACGGTTAATTTTCCTCCTTATACAGTTCATTCAATCTCAGTTAAATAATTTATCTACATTTCACGTTTAATATACATAGCTTCTCTCATGATTTTTCTGTAATACTTATACCACCATAAAAATACAGAAGCACCTGCTCCGAGCAAAAACATCATAACGGCGAACAGAGGGTGCACCACCGACATCCAGTCATAAGAAACCCGTCTCTCAATCAGAGGAAAGCCGTATGCCGCCATTATACACAGCGCCATGACAAGACCGTTATACACTCCCCTGTTATTATAAAGCGACTTTATCTTATCAAACATTATAATTGCAAGCATTTCCCCGATAGGTCTGCACATTGCCGTCACAAAGCTTAATATAAGACTGTGCCAAAACGATACGCCATATATAGCAAGAATAATTGTAAAGTATACAAAATCAGTAATTATCTTATATACAAGCTTACCAAGAAAATTCATATACGGACTTATCAGCATTATTCTGATCATCAGATAGTCCCTGTCACCCATGGCGAGAAGCGTTGTGTTCGCAAGACTTCCGCATACGGTAGAAAGCATGAAAAATAAAAATATAAGCGTGAGCTCTCTGTGCGCCGCTATCAGCGGGCAAAAATGTGCAATAACAAGGTACGGAATATATATAAACACCCCGACATACAAAAATTTGCGCAAAAACTCAAACAGGACAGTTCCAACCTGAGCCGCTGCTCCTATCGCTGTTTTAAGCCTGATGTTATTTTTTTCAACAGCCTGATGCTCTATAACTTTACCCAGACCCGGAATTCTTATAAGCAGCGCAAGAAAACGGTTCATTCCCTCATGAAACTTCAGTATTTTCTCCGCAAACATCTTTTTAAAAATCATCATTCTTCAAGCTCTCCCAAAATATCAAGTATAGCCCTCTTAATCTCCGGAATGTCAATCATATCTGCCGCCACCTCATTTAACTCACCGTTATTCAAAACAAGAATATCCGGAGCAATTCTCCTTGCCATATTAAGAATACCTGTGGAAATCAAAACAACATGTCCCTTCGACTCCTCTCCAAGCACCTCAAGAAACGTATCAATATATTCCTCGCTGCAGTAATCAAGCGGCTCATCAAATAAAATAACATGCGGTCTCTGCACAAGAAACGCCGCAAGCTGCAGACGTTTTTTATCCTCAAATGTATACTCACATATAAGTCTGCCCCGCACCGTCTTATCCAGTTTTACTCTGTCAAGATAAACCTCCGGCTGCTGCGCTTCTCTTTGAAACTCGCATAAATATCTTATAAATTCTTCCCCGGATATATACATGGGAAGAACACTCTGCTTTGCCGCAAAAAATAAATCAGCCTTCTCCTCAGAAACGACAGTTCCGCCATCCGTTGTCAGGTCGCCGCATATACACTCGAACAGCGTAGTCCTGCCTGCTCCCGCACCTCCGAGAATAGGATAAAGCCTGCCCTCCTCAAAGGTATAGCTTATATCGGACAAAACCTCTGTTTTGTCATATATTTTTTTTACATGACTTAACTGTAGCATAAAATCCTCATTTCTGTACATTATCTGTAAGTATAGATTGAAAAATATTATGTTTAATTATATTACATCGCACTGTATCTTGTAAAGTTGCAATAACATGCCTTTAATGATATAATTTTGTCTTCGTATTGAGAAAATATTTTAAGATTTGTTAATACAGACATACAGAAAGGCTTTTACTTAAAATGAAATTTAAAAACAAACCAAAACTGTGGCGCCCTCTCTGCGCTCTCTATGCTTTTATCTATCTTCCGTGGTTTTTTGCGCTTGAGCATTTTATAACCATAGATACGCCGGGCATCCATATACTGAACAACGCAATAGACGAAAAAATTCCGTTTTGTGAATACTTTATTATTCCGTATATTTTGTGGTTTTTTTATATAGCGGCAGCATGTATTTTTATGATGTGGTATTCAAGCGACAAAGAATTTATACAATTCGCTCTGTCTCTTATAATCGGAATGTCGGCTGCTCTCACAATTTGCATGATTTATCCAAACGGAATAACCTTAAGACCTGAGCATATACCTGACAATCTGTGCGGAAATCTGGTTAGTATGATATACACCACAGATACATCAACAAATGTTTTCCCGAGTATTCATGTATATAATTCTCTTGCCGTACACATCGCGCTCAACCGCTGCAGCGCATTAAAAAATCACAGAATAATTCGCCTGCTCTCTCTTGTGCTGTGTATTCTGATATGCATGTCAACCGTATTTCTAAAACAGCACTCTATAACTGACGTTATAGGCGGAATAATTCTCATGGCTGTTTTATATATTTTAATTTATATTCCGGATTACGAAAAGCTTTTAAAACACCGCAGAAAAAATATGTCAATATAAATGTACGTCTTACCGCAAAATAATTCCCCCTGTTATTTTGAAACCGGAAGCTTGATTATAAATCAGGCCTCCGGAACAAATCAACAAACAGGGGGAATTAATATTTTCGCCTGTAACATTAATTACTCATCAAAAATACTTACTATCTCTCCGTCAAGGATTCTGTTCATATTTTTTACGGCGCAGAAATTTCCGCACATCGAACATGTATCCTCCTTTTCAGGTTTAGCAGAAGCTCTGTATCTTCTTGCCTTTTCAGGGTCAACAGCCAAATCAAACATCGCTTCCCAGTCAAGCTTCTTTCTCGCGAGACTCATCTGATAATCCCACTCGTCGGCGCCGGCAACGCCTTTTGCAATATCTGCGGCGTGAGCGGCAATTCTTGATGCTATAATGCCCTCCTTTACGTCCTCCAAATCAGGAAGTCTCAAATGTTCCGCAGGAGTGACATAGCATAAAAACGAAGCTCCGTAAGTTGCAGCGATTGCGCCTCCTATGGCAGCAGTAATGTGGTCATATCCCGGAGCGACATCAGTTACGAGAGGACCTAACACATAAAAAGGAGCTCCTTTGCAGATTGTCTTTTGGATCTCCATATTTGCCTGTATCTGGTTGAGAGGCATATGACCCGGTCCCTCAACCATAACCTGAACGTCCTTCTCCCATGCTCTCTTTGTCAGCTCTCCGAGCGTAACAAGCTCCTCAATCTGTGAAATATCCGAGGCATCGGCAATACATCCCGGCCTGCATGCGTCGCCGAGACTCATTGTCACATCGTACTCCCTGCATATATCAAGAATCCAGTCATAATTCTCATAAAAAGGATTTTCTTTTCCTGTCATCTCCATCCACGCAAAGATAATAGAACCGCCTCTCGACACTATATTGGTAAGACGCTTTGCCTCCTTAAAACGCTTTGCCGTAGCTTTATTGATTCCGCAGTGAATTGTCATGAAATCAACGCCGTCCTTGGCATGCATCTCTACAATATCAAGCCATTCCTGAGTTGTTATATCCTTCAACGCCTTGTGATAATGAACAACAGCATCGTATATCGGCACTGTTCCTATAATTGCCGGACACTCGGCTGTAAGTTTTCTTCTGAACTTCTGCGTATCTCCGAAGGAACTCAAATCCATAATCGCCTCTGCGCCCATAGCAACCGCATTGTTGACCTTCTCAAGCTCCATGTTTAAATCCACACAGTCTCTTGACGTCCCTAAGTTTACATTAATCTTCGTGCGCAGCTTATCTCCGATTCCATTCGGAACAAGACATTTATGGTTTTTATTTGCCGGAATTATTACCTGCCCCTTTGCCATAAGCGACATAAGCTCGGAGACATCTATATTTTCCTTCTGTGCAACAGCTCTCATCTGATCTGTCACAATGCCCTTGCGCGCCGCGTCCATCTGTGTAGTATAATTCATTTTCCGTACTCTCCTTTTAGTGATTTTAGAATATTCACCCGAATACGGAAACACAAAAATACAAGCTTTCTTCCTACGACGGCATTATCCGTATCAGGTTACGGGTCGGAATTTCTTCCCTCTCAGCTGCCCGCGGCATACGCCGCAGGACTTAAGCTCCCCGGAAATATAAGGTTTTTAACCTTTTTATTAAATTATCAATTATTTAATTCTCAGTTAAATATGTATGTCTCAGACAGCTTTATATATTCTTGAAAACGTTTGTCTCTGCTCTGAGTCCTTCCACGATAGCTTTGCTGTCTATCATTTCTTTATCTATACTGTTCATCAGCTCTACCAGCTCTGAAGTGCTCACTGCAGAAGATGTAACAGCATTAGCGCTCTGCTCAACACCCATAGAGATGCCCTCGATAGACTCAACGGTATTCTTCATAAGCTCCTTGAGATTTTCTGTTTTCTCGGTAAATCTCTCCATTATCTCGCTAATATAGCTTGCGTCCTCATTGTACTGCTTACCAACCTTAACATATCCCTCGTAATCAGGAAGCACTGTCTCCTCGATGAAATCAATAATCTGGTTGGAGTTATCTATAAGCTGTCTTACCGCCTTTGTTACATGCTCATTAATAGCCTGAATGTTATTGGCAGTATCCCTGCTCGAATCTGCCAGCTCCCTAATCTCATCTGCAACAACCGCAAAGCCCTTTCCTGCCTCGCCTGCTCTTGCCGCTTCGATAGATGCGTTGAGCGCAAGAAGATTTGTCTGGCTTGAAATGTTAAGTATCTCACCTGTAAGCTCATTTACACGGTCAACACTCTTGCTCTCCTCTATCGCTTTCTTAAGAGTGCCTACAATTCCGGTAACCATTTCATCGGTAGAGCGCTTATTTTCATCTGCTGATTTTGCAAGTGCGTCAGCACGCTCCCTCATCTCAATAGAATATTTATTAATCTGCTCTGTCTTATCAGCTATATCAACAACATCCTGTCCGACATGCTCCGTGTTGTCGTTTACAGTCTGAATTGTGGCTGCAATTTCCTGCATTGTTGCAGAAAGTTCTTCCATAGCTGAAGATACATCCTGCGCGCTGTCATTTGAAGATGTCACATGAGCGCTGACGGAGCCAACTGTCTCCTCAAGCTTTGACGAGCCTGAAACTATCTTTCCTATCGTGCGCTGCAAAATTTCAAGGAACTGATTAATACCTTCGGCAAGCTGTCCAATCTCATCCTTTGACTTCACCGACATTCTCATTGTCAAATCACCGTTGCCCTCGTCAATGAGAGTGCTGATTTTCTTAAGCGTCTTATTTGTGCTGATAAGCGGTCTTGCAACCTTAAAGTTGCTTATGTAAACAGAAACGATTAGTGCGCCTATGCCTAAAACAAGACAGACAGCACCTGAAGTCTTTGCAAACAAAGCAGATGAATTCATTCTGACAATAGCCTCGTCAGATAAATTTATCTCTACCATTGTCATATCATCGAGCGAGCCCTCAAGGTTGTCACATACCTCCACCAAAGTATTATTGGCAAGAGTGGATGCTCTCTCACTCTGTTCAGTCTCAACATATTTTTCAAGCACCGTAAACTGTGTTAAAAACTGTGTATAGTATGACTTAAATGAATTATAGGCATCTCTTTCCTGTTCATTCATTGCAGCCTCATATTGTGACATAT
Organism: uncultured Lachnospira sp.; assembly: GCA_944381165.1. Classification (GTDB taxonomy): domain Bacteria; phylum Bacillota; class Clostridia; order Lachnospirales; family Lachnospiraceae; genus Lachnospira. Next base: position 14,743 of record CALWKC010000024.1, read on the forward strand.
AACCGTCAATCTCGGATTTAATCTCTTCAATTTCATCCTTAACTGCTTTTCTTGCAGTCTCACCCTCAGCTACAATGTAGCTGTACGCACTCCTTGTAAGTTTCTGTGTGGTGGCGGACAGTTTGCCTACATTTTGAATATTCATGAGATATTCATTAGCAATGACATTTCCCCTTTGGCTGATACTGTCAGAATTAATGATACTCAGAATACTTGTTGCAATCGAAATAACTGCCAGCAGAAACACCGGAAGCAAAATTTTGTTTTTTACTGATTTCATAAATTCAACCCTTCCTTCACTGTTATTAATAACCAACCTATATAATTATGTCTGCATGGGAACAGCAACCTCCCGTTTATGACACAACTTTAACTATATTCAATTAATAATATATAACAATTTCTTTTATAAAACAACAAAAAAACATGCTGAAAAAAATTTTTTACATAATATTTTCAGCATGTTTATTGATATTTTATTAAAGATGAAGCACACGCTCCTTAATTTCCTGAGTGCGTCCCTGATTCCAGAACTGCGTTCCGATATAGCCGCATGTTCTTCTGGCTACATTCATTTTGTCCTGGTCGCGGTTTTTACAGTTAGGACACTCCCATATCAGTTTGCCGTCGTCATCAGTAATAATCTGAATTTGTCCGTTATATCCGCAAACCTGACAGTAATCACTCTTTGTATTAAGTTCTGCGTACATAATATTGTCATATATATACTGCATCACAGAAAGCACCGCCGGAATGTTGTTAATCATATCCGGCACCTCAACATAGCTGATAGCCCCTCCCGGTGAAAGCTCCTGGAACTGACTTTCAAATTTAAGCTTGTCGAACGCGCTTATATTTTCGGTTACATGGACGTGATAGCTGTTGGTAATATAATTTTTATCAGTAACTCCCGGAATTTTACCGAATCTTTTCTGAAGACATTTTGCAAATTTATATGTCGTTGACTCAAGCGGCGTTCCGTAGAGACTGAAATCAATATTTGTCTCCTCGGCCCATTTTTTACATGTATCTGTGAGATAACGCATAAGCTTCAGCGCAAATTCCGTACCTTCAGGCTGTGTATGCGATACTCCCTTCATATACCTTGTACACTCGCAAAGTCCCGCATATCCGAGCGAGATTGTTGAATAACCGCCGTACAGCAGCTTATCTATCTTTTCGCCCTTTTTAAGCCTCGCAAGCGCACCGTTCTGCCAGAGAATAGGCGCAACATCCGAAGGCGTACCCTTAAGACGGTAATGTCTGCACATCAGAGCCCTCTTGCAAAGTTCAAGACGGTCGTCAAGAATTTCCCAGAACTTATCCATATCCTTTCCCGAAGAACATGCCACATCTACAAGATTCAGCGTAACTACGCCCTGATTAAATCTTCCGTAAAATTTAGGCTTATCATTTTCATCCTTATAAACGGTCAAAAATGAGCGGCAGCCCATACAAGGATAGCAGTTGCCGTCCTTTAACTTCTTCATTATTTTTTCAGAAATATAATCAGGTACCATACGCTTTGCCGTACACTGCGCAGCAAGTTTTGTGAGCTCCCAATACTTAGTGCCCTCGCGGATATTGTCCTCCTCAAGCACATAAATCAGCTTAGGAAATGCCGGAGTAATCCAGACGCCCTGTTCATTTTTTACACCCTGTATGCGCTGTCTTAACACTTCCTCTGTGACAAGCGCAAGGTCATCCCTTGTTCTTCCCTCAGGCACCTCGTCAAGATACATAAACACAGTGACAAACGGAGCCTGACCGTTAGTTGTCATAAGAGTAATTACCTGGTACTGTATCATCTGAACACCGTTTTTAATCTCATCGCGAACACGCATCTCCGCAACCTCGCGCACCTTTTCCTCAGTGTACTCAATCCCGGCTTTATCAAACTCTTCCCTTACCTTTCGGATAAATTTCTCCCTGCTCACCTGAACAAACGGTGCAAGGTGGGCAAGGCTTATGCTCTGTCCTCCGTACTGCGAGCTCGCAATCTGCGCAATCGCCTGTGTGGCAATATTGCAGGCTGTCGAAAAGCTGTGCGGTTTCTCAAGCATAGTTTCGCTGATTACTGTTCCGTTCTGAAGCATATCCTCAAGATTTACGAGACAGCAGTTGTGCATATGCTGCGCAAAATAATCGGCATCGTGAAAATGAATAAGTCCCTGCTCATGCGCTTCCACAATATCCTGAGGAAGAAGAAGCCTCTTCGTTATATCCTTGCTGACTTCTCCGGCCATATAATCACGCTGAACACTGTTTACGGTAGGATTCTTATTGGAATTCTCCTGTTTTACCTCCTCGTTATTGCACTCAAGGAGGCTCAAAATCTGTTCGTCCGTAGAGTTCGACTTTCTGACCAGCGCCCTCTTATAACGATATGTGATATACTTTCTCGCCACCGCAAACGCGCGAAGATTCATAATCTGATTTTCCACCAGATCCTGAATTTCCTCCACGCTCAAAGACCTGTCCATCTCCTCACATATATTCTCTACATTTTTTCCTATAATTTCAATCTGCTCCTCAGAGAGCCTCTCACTGTGAACAACCTCGTTGTTTGCCTTTGAAACAGCAGCTATAATTTTTGCTATATCAAAATTAACCTCTGTTCCGCTTCTCTTTATAATCTTCATACAAACCCTCCGTAACAAAACAAAAAAATACCCTGCCCGCAGCATTCCTGCGGGCAAGGTTGATTATACAATATATTGGGTTTCAAGTCAACAATACTATCAATATATAGTCTCTATTCCGTTGATGCCTACGCTCATATAGCTAAGCACCGACGCAAATATTCTGGCACAGTCCACTTCATAATCAGCCCACTGAGATGCTTCCTTCAGCTTATTAAAGGTTACAAGTCCCTTTATATCATCCAGGCCTCCGCCTATGTAGCACTGAATTGTGGAACTGATGCGCTCTTCTTCCATTCTCTTGCAGAATGAAGGGGCGGTCTCGGAAAGTTTATTCAGAAAACTTACCTCCAGACATCTCTTTCCCTCGCCCATGATAGAGCGAAATTCATGAGAAAAAATATACAAAGCATTATCTGCATTCGGTATATCAGCCCCGAATGAATATATCTTCTTCATATCCTTCCCGTAGTACAAGGTGATATTATCTACTCCAAAGGATTCCCTCATATGCTCCATCGCCTGAACAAACGCCTTTTTGCCGTCAGTAGCAGCCAATTCCGCAAACGAAGCTATATACTTAAGCTCTCTTATCTCCCTTGCATTGTTCATTGCGTTAAGCTCATGCTTATTGAGAGAAGCCTCATATGATTCACGGTGCAGTTCATCCCTGAAAAATACATATCTGTCCCGGCCCTTTTCCTTTGCAATGTACAGACAGCAGTCCGCTTTTCTGAATAACTCCTCAAAATCCCGGCCGTTGACAGGAAAAATTGATGCGCCTATCGAACATGTGATTGATAAATTTTCAAAATCCTCGGCAAACTCCCATTTTATCTGCGTGCGAATTGCCCTTAACATACCTCGGAGAATCTGGTCATCGTTTAACCCCGTAAAGACAATCATAAATTCATCTCCGCCTATACGTCCTATCACACCGTCCTCGCCCACAATTTCCTTCAGGCGGTTGCCGACTCTCGAAAGCACCTTGTCGCCGTAAAGATGACCGAAAGTATCATTTACAGACTTAAAGTGATCAACATCAAGAATTGCTATGACAACTCTGTTTTCCTTCTCTTCCAAAAGCCGTCTCTTGGCATACTCGGTAATTGTCTTCTTGTTATATACACCTGTCAAAGAATCGTACTGCAGCTCATTCATAATCTCCATAGCCGAATTGACATGACCTAAGCCTGCATCTGCGACAACTCTTCCCACAACGGTCTTTTCATTCTCTATGCCGTTATAGACCGCTCCTATAAAACAGAGCTGTTCCATAATTTCGCTCTGCGTACGCACGGCACAATTCATTTTGACAGAAAAACTTTCCGTATATGTCTTCATATTTATGACAAACGTGTCAAGCATTGCCTTCTCATCATGACCGACATATCCCTTTTCAAGCATCTTTCTTTTCCACTCGTCAACGTCCATATTATAAACTTCTATCCTGTGGAATTTGTCGTAATGAAACATGCAGAAAATATTTGTAGCCTTATTATACGAAAATACAAATTCGTCGGTCATGCTCATAAGAAGTCTTACCCTTGCAAGGCTTTCCATTGAACTCTCATAATTTGAAACAGCCTCCTCTATATCAATAAGCTCCACTCTGATATTTTTCTGCGTCTCAGCCATTGCCTTCTCAGATTGAAATTTGACAAGATTATATCTCCACTCACCGGTGCTTCTTCTAAACCTGAATATAGATTCGCCGCCTTTTTCGGCCTGCTCTGATGCAAACTTCTTAAACGCCTCCACATCACCAGGATGCAGGTAGTCCGTAATCTTAAAGCATCTGAGGTTATCACTCTCCAAATACGCCGAAAAATGCTTGTTGGCAACGTATATGGTAAAATTACTGTCAAACACGGCAATTCGTCTCTCAAACCTATGATTATTCACCTTTACATCGAGTTGAATATCATTGTTTGTACTCTGATTCTCAGCCATATCTGTCCCCCTTTGTATATAGTTTTTGATTTGACGGTGCGCTGCCGTCCTCCCGCGCAAAATACATTATAAGTATAAGACTTTAGTCCTAATTTTGCAATATAAATCAGCACAAATTTGCCTGTCTGCATGTAAAATAAAAAATCTGGCGTTTTTCAGCACACTCCCGTATAAGTGCCTTAGCCTTCCCGATATGTTCGTCGTCAAAATTCACAAAAGGCTCGTCAAGAACAAGAAAAGTCTCTTTATCCGAATATACACTGTCAGCAACCGCAAGTCTCTCGCACAGCCACAGCAAATCCTTCTGTCCGAAGCTCAGATAATCAAGCTCCCAAAATGACGCTCCCTGCTCATACTGAATTTCAAATCCGGAATTAAGCATAATCTTAGAAGCAAGCCCCTCATCAAGCTTGCCGGCGTACTCCAAAAGCTTTTCAGAGATACCTTCGGTGCAGCCCTCGGCGCAGGAGGCCTTTGCCTCCTTTAAAAAATCCACCGTTTTCTGAAGCATTTCTGATTTTTTCCTGCATCTCTCAAGCTCATCAACAAGCGATGCGCGTTGTATTTTAAGCTCGGCTGTTTCCTGTGCAAGCGTCTGCTTTTCTCTTTCAAGCTGCGCTGTTTTCTGATTGACCCTGTCAGCCGTTATTTTTCTGTCAGCCTGAATATCTGAAAGTTTTTGTTTAATCTGTTCAAGCTCACGTTTAAGTTTCTTTCGCCTTGCGCACAAAAATATATCAGCAATAAGCAATGCTGTTCCCGTTGCCAAAGCCAGAACCGCAGCAGCCCCGGCCGCACCTCCCGAAATTCTTTCCGAAGCACCTGCCGCAAAGCCTGTGCAGGCTGCTGCCGCCAAAAACGCAAACACCCATACCGCCCTTGCGGTATTGATATATCTCTGTACCCTCTTAATCTCATTTAAACACTTTGAATGCACGGCTATTTCTTCTCCGCTCTTTGCTCCGTACCGCGATAAGCCGGAAACTTCGCCGCTCCGCTCTCCGTAAAGCGCGGACATATTTTTTTCTATATCTCTGACAGCCGCCTCTTTCTGCTCACACAGAGCCTCGTTACGGCTTATCTTATCCCTAAGCTCATAAATAAGGCCGCGTTGTCCCGTTCTCTCGTACTGTCTGCGCTCATCTTCAAGCCGGCTGACAGCTTCCTCAAAACGCTCCCGCTCTGCGTTAAATTCATCTCCGGCAACCATTTCACCCGTGTCGTCAGCCCGGTGCTCCCGCATAAATCCCAGCCCGGTATAGAGACTGTCATTCATTTTAAACCCGATATTTCTTCCTGAAATCCATGCTGTTGCCGTAAATCCATCCCTGTCGCTCCCGAAGAGCTCTTCTCCTATATTTACGGAATAATCATCTGTCTCGTTTCCCGTGCGCTCGTCTATAAGCTTAAATGTGTCCTCTCTCTCCCTGCTGCCAAAAGTTCTGATCAGGCGATAACTTTTGTCCCCCTTCTCAAAACATACATAACCGCCCATTGTTCCTCCCTGCCACGGCTTGTATTTTTTCCTCTCGGCCTCATCAAGTATTTTTCTTGTCCTCGTCTGCGGCATACCGTAAAACATCGCCCTCAAAAACACCGTCAGCGTAGTTTTCCCCTTACCGTTTTCCATACAGAGCTGGTTAAGCCCTTTTTCCGGAGTGCACTCATAATCATGAAGCACCCCGAAATTTTCCACATATATTTTTGTAAGATACATTATCAGTATACTCCTCTTAACGCGTTAAGACCCTTTTCCAAAATAAATTTTTTGACGTCCTCGGGCTCTTCGCTGTCCATAACAAGCTTTACAAACCTCTCGCCTATCGGTCCGACTGCTTTTGCGGTTTCACAGCTTCGGCTCACTGAGGTTCTGTCCTCAAGCCTGAATGCAAAAAATCTATCTTTAAAATATTGTTCTATATATGTATAATCTATTGTCTGGCCGGGAGCCGTCTCCCCCGTAAGCTCGGCCTTAACAATGTCACCCGAAGAAATCCCATCGCTGACGTCCTCAATCATCCTGCACAGCGAAGGCGTTGTAGCATCAGCCTGCATCCGGACACTGACGATATGTGCCTGTCTCCTGCCAAACGGCACAAACTTAATCCGCACGTTCCCCGTCCGTCCGGCAGGTATTTGTTCATTCATCTCGGCAATCACAAAGCCTGTCTGCACACACTCATCAAACCCTCTTGGCTCCAGACATCCGCTGTAACAGAAAATCCCTCTGTCATCAATTCTTTGAACTCCGTATCTGTGAATATGCCCCGCCGCCATATAATCTATATTTAATCCCGACGGCATATCTTTTTTGGGGAGCTCTCCGTGAAATACAACAATATTTATATCCGACGCCGAAAGCCTCAAATACCTGCACATTGAAAGCTCCGAAATCCCGGTGATACAGACTCTGCCATACCGGTATGCACATATGCCGTGCTCAAAAACCCTGAAGTTAGGAAGCCCCTCCAGCTCAGGAAGCGGTTTGTTTTCATCGTGATTTCCCCGGATATAAAGAAAATCCATATCCGTGTTTGTTTGTATGCAATCCGCCAGAACCTGCATGGTTTTTGGAGAGCGAATGTCAGAGTCAAATAAATCTCCCGCAATCAGAACGATTTTCACTCCCTCGCGTCTGCCGTACTCAACCATATCCTTAAATGTAAGCAATATCTCATTATTTCGTATTGCGGCCTGTTCTCCCGTCAAATTTGTTCTAAGCGACGAATCGAGATGTATATCCGCACAATGTAATATCTTCACTTCTTACCTCATTTCTTTATCTTTGTATTTATTACTGAAGCAATAAACTCTCTGTCACAATATCGCCTTTTTACACTATTATAAATGCAGCCGTTCTCTCTGTCCAGCTCACCATTTTCAGCAAAATTCCCCTGTTTTATTAATCCGAAAATTTTTTCTGCTGGTCTGTATAATTTGTATGGACATGCCATATAAGACTTTAGTACCAATACATTATATTGTGTTTTCTTTTCTTATTAATCATGCTATAATACAACATATTGTTGATTAAATTTATAGTCAACTCAAAGTTTAGGAGGTTTTTCAGATATGGAACGTGTAAAGATGAATAAGGTGGAGGTGTCTCACGGAAACACAATCAAAAAGTTTCCTGTTTACGAAATCTATCTTGACGGAGTTATTGTCACAAAGGTTTCAAATGAATCAGACGCATTGGAAATGGTTTCACGCTGGCAGGAAATTTACAAATAGCCGGCTGTTGTTTATTTTTTCTCATTAGCAGCAGTGAGAAATACATATTACAGTTTTCTCACATAAAAAAGAGTTCGCGTGCGAACTCTTTCGCGAGGCGCGGATTCGTAAGAATAATTACCTTTCCGCGCCTCTGCGATCCTGCGGAGCATTTTGATTCTATAGGAAGTTCAAAGAACTTTCCTGTAGAATCAAAAACCGCGCCGGAACACTTTGTTTCCGGCGCAGTTTTGGTATTATCCTGTCTGTCATTGTATCTGCCATCCGGCTTTCTGCTTTAACGCTCAGCCAAAGCTTTCATGACATCTATTCTATTTCTCCGAGCATTCTGTCAACATCTTTCTTATACCCTATAACCTTAACGTGGTCGCTCTCATTAAACGCATAATCCACAGGCGGCATTGCCATGACCTTTCCGCCCCTCGGAATAACGGCTATAACATTTACGTTGTACACAGCTCTTACATTTATCTCCTTCATTGTCCTTCCCACCCATGAGGGCATCACAGGAATTTCATAAAGCGAGCAGTCGTCTGATATTGATACATAATCAAACACATGGTGAGCGCTGCATCTTTCCGCAAGATTATAAGCCACATCTCTTTCAGGATAAAGAACTTCATCCGCTCCGTTTTTGAGAAGAAATTTTGCCTGTATATCACGGCTCGCCATGCTTATGACATAGCGGGCTCCCATTTCCTTTACAAGACTTGTAACCTCGAGACTGTTCTGAAAATTCTGCGCAATACACACAATCACAAGGTCAAATCCGCCAAGTCCCAATGTCTTTAAAACATCAATATTTGTACAGTCACCTACGCGGGCTGTTGTGACAAGCGGAAACATATCACGTATATTGTCCTCTTCTTTATCAACTACCATAACCTTATTGCCAAGCTCTAAAAGCCTGTTCACAAGATGATGTCCAAATCTTCCCACGCCTATAACAAGTATTGATTTCACAATATTCCTCCAATTTAAAATATTATAAGTCAAAGCATCTTTTTCCTGCGCAGTATCCACAGCGTAACTATACATATCACAAGAATAATACCGCATACTATCCCAAAACCATACGGATTAGACGAAAACGGTACCCCGCGTTCGTCCAGATTCATTCCGTAAATTCCCGATATAATTGTCGGTATTGTAGTCACAAGTGTGATTGACGTGAGATACTTCATCACATTGTTAAGCTTATTGTCCATAACAGAGGACAAAAGCTCTCTTGTACCGTCTATAATATCCCTGTAAATAGCCGTCATCTCTATCGCCTGCTGAAACTCAACCATTGCGTCCTCAAGAAGCTCCATATCTTCAGGGTACTGCTCTATTCTCTTATACCGCCTCAGCCTCTCAAGAACTATACTGTTTGAACGAAGAGAGGTTGCGAAGTATACGAGCGTTGACTCAAGCTCATGCAGCTCAATAATATCGCCGTCCTTTGTATTTTTTCCGGCACGCTCCTCTATCTCAACCCTCTTTTTATCTATTCCTCTAAGATAAGCCTGATACATGGTAGCAGAACGCAGAAGAATCTGATAAATAAACCTCATTTTCTTCTTTGTGCTGAAATCTTTCATCTTATTGAGCGTAAAGAAATCCACAACGGGCGTGTTTTCCCTGCACACTGTTATAATAGCATTCTGTTTTAAAATAATGCCAAGAGGTATAGTCGTATACATCTTTTTTTCATGACGGACCTCGGGCGACGGTATGTCGACAAGTATAAGCGTATATCCGTCCTCAAGACTTATACGCGAGCTCTCCTCATCGTCCATAGCCGTTGCAAGGTCATCAATCTCAATGTCAAACTGCTGCGCGACCATAGAAAGCTCCTTGCTTGTAGGATCAACCATCTGTATCCACGCGCCGTCCTCAAAATGTGCCAGCTTATTTATAACTCTCTCGTCCGTTCTGTAAATATTCAGCATAGCAGCTTATTCTCCCGACTACTCAAATTTAAACATCCTGGTATCCTCAGCAATTTCTTTCGCAAGCGCCGCTATCTTATTTGTGTCCTCAGAGCACTCTGATATAATATTCTGAAGCTCTGTCATAGAAGCGGACGTCTCCTGCGCACTTGCGGCGTTTTCCTCAGCTATGGCAGCAAGGCTCTCAACAACCTCAGTGACATTTGCCTTTTCGGAATCGAGGCGCTCAATCTGCTTGCCTATGCTTTCAAGCGCATTTACCACAATATTAATTTCATTATTCAGCTTTTCAAATACCTTTTCGGTATTTATAAGCATTTGGTTCTGCTCTTCAATAACCTCCGTCAGCTCAGTCATAGTCATAACGCTTCTGTCAGAATTGGCAATCAGATCCTGTATAATGCGGACTATCTCCTCCGCAGAACTCTTTGACTGCTCAGACAGGGAACGTATTTCATCTGCCACAACCGCAAAGCCTTTTCCCATCTCGCCTGCTCTTGCAGCCTCTATACTTGCGTTGAGCGATAAGAGATTTGTCTGGCTCGCAATGTCAGTGATAACATCTGTCGCCGTCTTAATATTATTTGCAGACTCATTCGTTGCATTAGTCTGCTCAAACACCATCTTAACTGATTCTTCTGTCTTTTTGCTTATTCTCGAAAGCTCCGTGAGAGTATCATTGACAGTCTTGTTATAATCCTGCATAGATGAAGCGCTGTTTCCAAGATTTCCAACATCTTCAGTAATCTCATCAATCGCGTTGCCTATATTCACAACATCATAATTTGCACGCTGAGTCTCCTCCGCCTGTGAAGTTGCTCCCTTTGCAATTTCGTTGGAAGCCGCGTCCATATTACCAATATTTTCATTTATGGCATTAAAGGAATCTACATACTTCTCCGCAAAGCTGTCAAGCCTTGTGCTTGTGTCGACAATACTTCCCATAATTCTGGTAAGATGTTCGACAACCTCCTTTGTGGCCTTTGCCATGTCGCCGATCTCATCTCCCCTTTTCTGAGCATCCTCATAGGTCTCAAACTTGAGAATACCGTCAGCAACCTTGCGTATCTCGCTGCTTGTATGCACCATCGCCTTTGTCATTCCTCTTGTAGCAAGCATTGATAAGATAACCGCCGCTATAATGAGTATAACCGCCGCTCCTATAATAAACATACCTGAGCTTATAATTATGTTCATAACTGAATCATGCGTAACCGCCACAAAAATCATACCTACAATATCGTCGCTGCCGTCCTGCGGAAGCGGAAGGTAATACGCGCAGTATGTAGTTCCCGCAACATCAATATTATTTATAAAAACATTTTCTCCATTATTAAGAACCCTGTCCGCTATCTGTGAATCCGCCTTAGAGCCCTCAATCCTGTTGCCGGAGCTGTCTCTTAATGTCGAAGCAACTCTCACATCCTCAGCAAACAAAGTCGTCTCAATGCCTGTCTGCTCCTTGAGAATGTCTATAACCTCATAATTGCCTGAGATCACCTCGTCGCCCTTCTTGAACACACCGCCGCTGTATGTAAACTTGTCATCATTAACAGCTTCATATCTCTGTACTGTCGACATTCCGTATGAATAAAGCTGTTCTTTTATTCGTTCCATGCCCATATTATATACAGCTACCAAACCTATAACACCGATTACAAGTATGGCTACAATCAATGGTCCCAAAACCATTGCGGTAATTCTCCCCCTGAAACTTACAGACCTTTTTACGTTCTTTGCATCTTTCATTTACAACCTCCAATTCCGTACCGCTCAAACGCCTTTGTTTTATCCGGTCACAACTTAAAATATATCTGTGACTATTCTACCATTTTTATCACATTATTTCAATCAAACCGAAGGAAGTTTAAATCTATTTTTCTATCTTTTATCTCCCTGTACCGAGTCTGTATTTTCAGGGCACTTCGGGCTTCCGTGATTTATGCTGCACGACGCGCAATTTCCCGTACATCCTCCGCCGCCGCCCATTTTTTTATTTCTCATATATGAAACAGCAATATAAATCCCAATCACAACAACCAGAATAATTGCGCCGCTTAAAATATTAGAAAATTCCATTTCAGCACCTTCCTCCATTCAAACCAACATCAAAACTAAATTCACTAAAAACGCCATAATCCATGCTATAACACACTGAATAAACGCAACCATAACCGCCGCCCGCCGGGTCCCCATTTCCCGGCGCACCGACGCGATCGCTGCGACACAAGGAGTATACAGAAGCGTAAACACAAGAAATACAAAAGCCGTCTTTGCAGTAAACAGCGACGACAGCATTGAAGTATCTCCTCCGAGAAGCACGGTAAGCGTGCTCACAACGCTCTCCTTCGCCGTAAAACCTGTAATGAGAGCTGTTGATATTCTCCAGTCGTCAAATCCAAGAGGCGCAAAGACAGGAGAAATCAGACCGCCAAGCGCCGCAAGCAGGCTGTCCTTCGAATCCCCGACAACATTCAGCCGCACATCAAATGTCTGCAGAAACCAGATTACAATAGACGCAACGAATATAATAGTAAACGCTTTAGTTATAAAATCCTTTGCCTTTTCCCATATAAGCTGCACAACACTTTTCGGGCTCGGCAGTCTGTAATTCGGCAGCTCCATTACAAACGGAACAGGCTCGCCTTTAAACGCCGTCTTTTTCAGAATAAGAGCATATAATATTCCCGTTACTATTCCCATAAAATAAAGCCCTATCATGACAAACACACTGTATTCAGGGAAAAACGCATATGTAAAAAGCGCGTATATCGGCAGCTTTGCCGAACAGCTCATAAATGGAGTCAGCAGTATTGTCATTTTTCTGTCACGCTCCGACGCCAGCGTCCTTGTTGCCATAATTGCCGGAACGGAACAGCCGAAGCCTATAAGCATAGGCACAAAGCTTCTTCCGGACAAGCCTATTTTTCTTAAAAGTTTATCCATAACAAACGCTACTCTCGCCATATAACCGCTGTCCTCAAGAATAGACAAAAACAAAAACAGCACAACTATTACAGGAAGAAAGCTGAGCACGCTTCCCACACCCGCAAAAATACCGTCAATTACAAGGGAATGCACTACAGGATTAATTCCAAAATCAGAAAGCCCTTTATCGCACACAGCGGTAAACCAGTCTATCAATGCGCCAAGTCCGTCAGAAAGCCATGTGCCCAATACTCCGAAGGTTAGCCAGAATACCAGAGCCATTATTCCTATAAAAGCAGGAATAGCTGTGTATTTGCCGGTCAGGAATCTGTCCGCTTTAACACTTCTCGCGTGAGCCTTGCTCTCAACAGGCTTTACCACTGTCTGTCCGCACACCTTTTCAATAAAATTAAACCGCATGTCAGCCAGAGCAGCTTCACGGTCTTTACCGCATTCGGTCTCCATTTCGGCAACTATATGCTCCAGAAGTTCTTTCTCGTTATCATCTAAATCAAGCTGCTCCAGAATAAGCTTATCTCCCTCCATAAGCTTTGTCGCGGCAAAACGCACGGGAATTTTTTTCTTTTGCGCATGGTCCTCTATCAGATGAACAACTGCATGAATACCGCGATGCACGGCAGCCTGTCCGTTCTGTCCGTTAGGATCGCAAAAATCAAGTCTTCCCGGACATTCGTCATATCTTGCCACATGCACTGCATGCTCCACAAGCTCGCTTATACCCTCATTTTTTGCCGCTGAAATCGGAACAACAGGGATGCCGAGCATATTCTCAAGCTCGTTAATTCTTATAGTTCCCCCGTTTTCGCGCACCTCATCCATCATATTGAGGGCAAGCACCATGGGAATATCCATTTCTATAAGCTGCATTGTAAGATAGAGATTTCTTTCTATATTTGTCGCATCTACGATATTGATTATTCCGCGCGGATGGTTTTTAAGAATAAAATCTCTTGTAACAATTTCCTCGCTCGTATACGGTGACAGCGAATAAATTCCGGGAAGGTCCGTTACAGTTGCCTCCGGATGATTTTTTATAGTACCGTCCTTTCTGTCAACCGTGACGCCCGGAAAATTACCAACATGCTGATTTGAGCCCGTAAGCTGATTAAAAAGGGTTGTCTTTCCGCAGTTCTGATTTCCGATAAGACCGAAAGTCAAAGGCTCTCCCTCTTTAAGAACATCCCCCGATTTTCTTACGTGATATATCCCCATCTCTCCAACCTGAGGATGAGGTATATCCTTTGAGTGTTTATAATGCTTTTTTTCAGTATCGGTGTCATGGATATTTTTTATTCCTATTCTTGCAGCGTCCTCTTTTCTCAGCGTGAGTTCATATCCTCTCACCCTGAGCTCCATAGGGTCTCCCATAGGCGCAGTTTTAACAAGAGTAACCTCTGTTCCCGGCGTCAGTCCCATATCCAAAAAATGGCGGCGAAGCGCACCTTCACCGCCGACAGTTTCTATCAACGCGTCTTTTCCTATTTCAAGTTTATCTAATGTCATTCTTCATATCTCCAAAAATATTTATTGCCTATTATTAATCATTTTTCTCGCTTTGTCAAATTCTCCTGAAAGTGATTTGAGCATTCTGCGAAGCATCATTTTCGTCTCTCTGTCGAGTGAGCCGTACATTTTGAGAGCCGCACCCGCAAAATTAAAACGGTCAGCCGAAAGATCCGAAAGTTTAGTCGCACCGCTTGACGTTATTATAGAAAACAGAATTTCCACAAAATCGCTCCTCTGCTGCCTTGTCATCCCGTTAATCCAGCGGCTTAAAGCCTCATTCAGCATGCGGCTCGTATCGTCCACACCTTGCACCGTCTCAAAATGATTTCCGATAACCTGCCATGACATAGCGTCATGCTGCATCACTCCTGTCTGTGAGCTTTTGACTATCATATACCGCTCCTCGTGTTCAAGAAGCATACCCACAATCGAATGCTGCGGAACGATTGTTTTTATCTTTGGCAGCATCTCCTGATACTCCTCGCTCTCAATCATTTTTCTGTCAAATCCCGGTCCGTCATTGTTGTATACCTCTATTATCCGTTTTTTCACTCTCGGATTAGCCTTTACAGCAGCATATATCGCAAGATTGCCGCCCTTTGAATGTCCTCCGAGCCTGATTTTTTTTCTTCCCGGAGAGAGCACTTCATTTACATATGATGCTGCCTCAAGCTGTGACGGTATCGGCTGTATAAAACTCATATTAAAATCTTCTTTCCAGCCTATAAGCGAGTCGTCTGTTCCCATAAAATCAACATAGACCGAGCCGTCACCAAGCTCAGCCAGAAACGCACCGAACTGCACCTCTTTTTCTGTATTATTATATACGGCATAATTGCTGAGAATTATATTTGAAAACCGTCTTGTCCGCGCCATTTTTCTCATAAAAAACGGACAATACCATATAAAGGATTTTACCAGTTCGAGCTCCTGCTCATCATTAAGCTCAAAGAAATCTCTGCACGCGTCCTCAAGCGTAATTTTCCCTCCGCTTCCCGCCGCCGGAATAATATCCTTTAAATCCACATAAGCAAGCTGTGCGATTATAAGGTTATCCACTTCATTAAACGGGTCCTGCTCAAATGTCAAATCACCGCGCCATATAAGATAATCCTCAATATTTGCCATAGACTCCTCCGTTCAGACTGTTTTTGGTTAATTAAACCGGCGAAAATAAGGCAAAAAGGCGTACAGGTAAAAATCCTGTACGCCTTCTTTTCAGAGCGCGAGACGGGAATCGAACCCGCGACCCCCTCCTTGGCAAGGAGGTGCTCCACCGCTGAGCCACTCGCGCATAAATCATATGTGTTCACCTGCGTTCTGCATCTATATCTCAGCAATATAACTTTTACTTCCAGCTTTTTATAAGTGCTGAACGCAAGTTCTATTTTACATATATTTATGATATTTGTCAATAGTTTAATTTAATTTTTATTTTTTATTTATAACAGTTCAGCCATAAGCTGTATGACAGGCAAATAAGGCATTTAAAACTGTTCAAGAAGCTTTCCGAATACATCGAGCGCCGCCTGTATGACCTGAGGCTTTGACATATCAATTCCGCACAGCTTTAATAGCTCTATCGGGTGCATGCTGCTGCCTCCGGCAAGAAATTTGCGATAGCCTGCAAGCGTTTCTTTATCTCCGGCAATAATTTTTGAGGCTATCGCCACTGCCGCAGAAAAGCCTGTCGCATACTGATAAACATAAAACGGAGTATAGAAATGCGGTATTCTTGCCCACTCATACGAAATCTCCGCGTCAATAAACATGTCTTTTCCGAAATACTTTTCATTAAGCTCACGATATACGCGGCAAAGACTGTCGGCACTCAGCACCTCTCCTTCTTCTGCCATCTCATGAGTTATCATCTCAAACTCGGCAAACATTGTCTGACGGAACAGCGTTCCCTTAAACTGCTCAAGATAATGTCCTATAAGATACCTGCGCTCCTCATCAGAACTGCTCCTCTTTAACAGATAGTCTATAAGAATAACCTCATTACAGGTGGACGCCACCTCCGCCACAAATATCTTATAACCGGCATAGGTATACGGCTGCGCTTCATTCGAGCTGTATGTGTGCATTGCGTGTCCTGTCTCATGCACCAGCGTAAACACGTCATTTAATGTATCGCTGTAATTCAGGAATATATACGGATGTGTTCCGTATGCTCCCCATGAAAATGCACCGCTGCGCTTCCCCTCATTTTCACGGACGTCTACCCAGCCGTTATCATAGCCCTCTTTTACCTTTGCAATATAATCATCGCCAAGAATTCCGAGCGCTTCCAGCGCCATATACTTAGCCTCTTCATAATCAACACTCACGCTGTAATCCGAAACCAAAGGCGCATAAATATCATAAAAGTGAAGCTCTTCAACTCCCAAAACCTGCTTTCTCATCGAAACATAGGCGTGCATCTTATCAAGATTTTTATTTACCGTTTCAATGAGATTTGTATATACGCTCTTTGGTATAAATGAGCCGTCAAGATACATCTCAAGCGTTGAGTCATATCCCCTTGCTCTTGCGAAAAATACAGCCTGCTTTACATTTCCGTAATACGCAGATGCCAGGGTATTTATATATGACTTATACTGTCTGTACAGCGCAAAAAACGTCTCTTTTCTGACATCACGGCTCCGGCTCTCCATAAGCACCGAAAATTTTGCCGCTGTGAGCTCAGTCTCGTTTCCGTCCTCATCGTGAACAGTGCCGAATTTTACATCTGCATTATTAAATTTTGAAAATATCTCTCCCGGTGTGTCCCCAAGCTGCTCAGCCATTGCAAGCAGCTTTTCCTCCTGCTTTGAGCAGGTGTGTTCCTTTTTGGAAAGCATATCCCTGAGAAGCTGCTCATACGGAACAACCTCTTTATCCAGAATAAACTCTTCTATCTTATTGTCGTCAATCTCCATGATTTCAGGTGTTACAAACGCATATTTCTCGTTCATCTTTATTGCCGCAAGCTGCGCTTTCCCTGACATTTCCTGATAAACCGGGTTGGCGGTATCCTCATAGTATTTCATAAACGCATATACATAAACGCGTTCAACCAAAAGGCTGTTTTCATCCGCCTCTGAAAGCAGCGCCGCAAGATTATGTGCGCTGTCTGCAAGCTTTCCCATATAAATACACGGCGACTCTGCTCTCAATACAGCCTCTTCAAATGCCTTCTGCCACTCTTTGTCCGTACTGTACAAATCCTCAATCCGCCATTTATCTTCAGATGCGATTTCACTTCTCTTCAATGCCTGCTCTCCTTACTCACATGATTCTGATACCTGCCCGGGGGCTTTACCTGACGCTCACTCTGCCTCAGCAATTTTGCCGTTTTGCACACAGTTCAGCAGGCGCCCCGTCCTGACAGTCAATTCACACTGCTCTGCTTTACCAGGGCAGATATTCTCTTAAACGTATCACTTCCGGCTCTTCCCAGCAGTTCAAACAGAATAGCCTCACCGGTAGTTATGTAAGCGCCCTCCTGCTCTGCTCTTTTTAGAGCCGCCTTTTTATCCGAGAGCTTTCTGCTCGCAATACAGTCAGCAGCCACATATACATTATACTCCTCAGCTATTAAATCAATTACTGTCTGAAGCACGCATATATGAGCCTCACAGCCGCACACAACAACATTTTTTACACTTAGCCGCTCAAGCGCCTCGCTGATATTTTCATCTTCAAGACAGCTGAAACTGATTTTGTCAAAACCATCCGGCATCCCCTCTATGCCCCGTATCTCATGGACCGTCTCTCCAAGACCTTTCGTATACTGCTGTGTGACAATCACAGGAACATCAAGCTCAATCATACCTTTAATTAAAATCTGAGAACATTTAAGCCATTCCGCATATTCCGCCATAGCAGGAACAAGCTTTTCCTGATAGTCTATAACCAATAATGCTGTATCTGCCGCATATGCTCTCATGCGCGTTTCCCCTCATCCTCAGGAAGATAAACCGAACATGCAATAGCAATAGCGCCATATCCTATGTGACAGGCAACGCTCAATGAAAGCGGATCCATATGAAAATCAAGCTGAGGATATTCAGCCTTTACCATTTCAGCCCACTCATTTGCCTCCTCAAAGTTTCCGGCATAAGCAGCCTCTATGTGCACGCGTCCTGCCTTAAAGCTGTCTGCAAAACGCGTATTCATATCATTCGCCATAGCCTTTAACATAATTTTCTTCGCAGAAGCCTTACCTCTAGCCTTAGCGTAAGCATCAAGCTTCTCTCCCTGAATCTGAAGCACAGGATTTAATCTCAGCACAGTTCCGATTGCTGCCGCCGCCGGAGTGATTCTTCCTCCCTTTTTGAGATATTTCAATGTCTCAAGAGTTATATAAATACTCGACTGCATTTTTTCCCGCTCAAGAATTTCTTTTATTTCAGCGGCGCCACAGCCCTTCTCCGCAAGCATTTTTGCGTCCATGACCGATTGTCTCTGTGTAACAGAAATACGCTGGTTGTTCACAACACATATCTTACCGTCATACTCCTCCGCAATCATCGACGCCGTCTGGCACGTTCCGCTCAGCCCGCTTGACATCGGTATAAACACAACCTCGTCATATTCCTTCAAAAGCTCATCAAAACGATCCTGAAGCTCTCCGACCGAAGGCTGCGATGTAGATATATCTGCATCCTCGCTCAATCTTTTATAAAACTGCTCCTGCGTAAGGTTAATATCTTCATAATACTGCTCTCCATCGATAAAAAAAGGCATAGGAAGTACGGAAATTCCAAGTTCCTTCCCTGCTGCCTGTGTAATACCGCTGTTGCTGTCTGTCAATATTGCTACTTTACTCATTGGCTATACCCCTTTTTAAGTACTTTTTATATATTATCTCACAAATACTTTGATAATAATAACATTTTTTATTGTACATTATCTTTCATTCTGCTACAATATATTTATTAAATTTTTTTGACAAAACCCGGAGCTATCAGACCGTGAACACAAAAAACACACCGTATTTACCGTATGACAAGGATACCTCGTGCACCGCAGACAAAACGGACATCATTAATAACGAAAATGCACGCAATATTTTCAGCTTTAAAATATACTGTCCCGAAAAGCTTGATAATATGCAGCTGAACGATTTAAAACAGCTTATAAATTCCTGCGGCGGCTATGAGCCTTTCTACTGCGGCATTGACACGGAAAGCAGTGATGAATGTCCTGCTGTTTTTCAGGCTGCGGCATATTCGGGAGAAACAATGATTGGTTTCGCATCCTGCTGTTTTAACGAACTGACTGCGCTTGTGCTCCCTGAATACAGACGTCTGGGAGTCTTTACAGAGCTTTTTGAAAATATAAAAAAACATCTTAATTGCGATCATGCAGATGGTTTCCCAGAGAACACTCTCTGTTTTTCTGCTCCTGATTTCATTCAATCGCTTGTAAAATCACATCCGGAAATAAGTTTTTCTCACAGCGAATATTTAATGGAAT
The DNA here is from genome assembly GCA_944381165.1 of uncultured Lachnospira sp. GTDB lineage: Bacteria > Bacillota > Clostridia > Lachnospirales > Lachnospiraceae > Lachnospira. The sequence continues at coordinate 34,424 of CALWKC010000024.1, forward strand.
GTTCATCAAATTCTGTCAGCGATTTTCCGCAATATTTTCCTGATGCAATATCGGACTTTTCAGACGACGGAAGTGACTATCTCCTGTATCTTAACGCTTCGGACGATGAGCCATGCGCCGTTTGCGCTCTTGATTACCAGCCGTCACATACAATGCTTTATAATGTTTTCGTAGACGAAAATCTGAGAGGCAAAAAAGCAGGCACTTTTTTGCTCTCTAATCTTATACGGGATTACTTCAGCCAAAACACAAATCCGCTGCTCGTACAGGTAAGCAGCACTAACATTCCTGCGCTTAAGCTGTATAAAAATACAGGTTTTAATATTATTGAACAGGTTGATTATTTTAAAATCTCTTTCTGATAATATAAAATACAATATTTGATTTTACAAAACTGCAATCCACAAATCAAAAAACCGAATGGGACGGTTAAACACTTCTGTATTGCCGTCCCACCCGGTTATCGTGAGAGTTTTCTCTCGAACTCTTTATTCTGTTTATCCTATTAATATTATCTTGACGCAATCACATCTGACATGTCGTACATTCCCGCCGGCTTACCTGCAAGAAATTTTGCAGCCTCTATGGCTCCCTTTGCAAATACCGACTTTGAATAAGCTGTATGCGTAAACTCTATAACCTCATCCTCGCCTGCAAATATAACGTCATGTACCCCTACAATAGTGCCGCCTCTGACAGCACTTATTCCGATTTCTTTAGGATCTCGTTTCTCATGCACCTGACTGCGGTCATATTTATAATAGTACTCGTCTCCCACAACTTCCTTTATTGCGTCCGCCAACGCTAAAGCTGTTCCGCTTGGGGCATCCAGCTTTTGGTTGTGATGTTTCTCAACTATCTCAATGTCAAATCCTGCCGGAACCAGAACCTTTGCCGCATCCTGAAGCAGCTTAAATAACATATTTATTCCAAGCGACATATTTGCAGATTTCAGCACTGCCACTTTGCAAGCGCTTGATCTGACCTTATTTATCTGTTCCTCCGATAATCCCGTTGTACATACTACCACAGGAATCTGTTTTTCAACACAGTAATCAAGCAGAGCGTCCTCAGCCTTCGCAGATGCAAAATCAATTATAACATCAGCAGCTATATCACATTCTGCAACAGAAGAAAATACAGGATACTTATTATGTCCGTCATCAAACGGGTCAATTCCCGCAACAATCTCAATATCCTCATCTTTTTCCGCAAGACCGGTTATGACTCTTCCCATATGTCCGTTACAGCCATGCATAATTACTTTTACCATTTTTACCTCCAAATAATTCATCTGTATACTGCCAGTTTACTTTTGTATTTCAAATATATAATTTATTAAATACTATACTATTAAAGCAGTCCATAATTTATCATTGCAGTTCTGAGCTTTTCAAGATTTGCCTCCTCCATAGGGCAGAGAGGCATTCTTAAAGGACCGACTTCCATTCCCATTAAATTAAGGGCATGCTTTACCGGTATCGGATTAACCTCGCAGAACAAGGCATCAATCAAAGGCAATGCTTCAAACTGCATCTGAGCGCTTCCCTTCAAATCCCCTGCCATAAATTTTGCACAAATATCGTGTGTCTGCTGAGGCGCAATATTTGAAAGCACAGAGATAACCCCCTTTGCCCCTATTGACATAAGCGGTACTATAAGACCGTCCTCACCGGAATACATATCAAGACATCCCTCAGCCAAAGCCATAGTCTTTGTCTCCTGCGCCATATTTCCGGTAGCTGCTTTTATACCCACTATATTTTCAGCTTCTTTTGCAAGCTTTACCGCTGTTTCCGGCTGAATATTGCAGCCTGTTCTTCCCGGTACATTATACATTATAATAGGAAGATCTATAGATTTTGCAATTGCAGTATAGTGTTCAAACAAGCCCTTCTGTGAAGCCTTGTTGTAATATGGCGTAACAACAAGACATCCGTCAACTCCTGCCTTTTGAGCCTCTCTGGAAAGATATATTGCTGTCTCTGTACAGTTAGAGCCTGTTCCTGCAATTACAGGGACTCTCTTCTTCACATAATCTGCGGTAAAGCGAATTACCTCTATATGCTCCTCATGTGTCAGCGTTGAAGCTTCACCTGTAGTTCCGCACACAATAACGGCATCGGTTGAATTTGAAATCTGATAGTCAAGGAGCTCGCCCATTTTATCATAATTGACTTCTCCGTTTTCCTTCATAGGTGTTATAATTGCAACACCAGCACCCGTAAAAATTGCCATTCTTTTCCTTCTTTCTGCTGTCATACAGCTTTTTATTTATAAGAGCTTATACATTATTATTAAAATACATCTCAATTAATTTATAATTATCACACATACAGAAGAACAAAGAGTTCGCAAGCGAACTCTCTCGCGAGGCGCGGATTCGTAAGAATAATTGCCTTTCCGCGCCTCTGCAATCCTGCGGAGCATTTTTATTCTATAGGAAGTTCAGAGAACTTTCCTATAGAATAAAAAAAGCCGGTCTCGATGGACCAGCCTATTTACCCTTTAATGTACGTAGCTCCCCATCAAATTGATGACAGTCGCAAAGCTATTAGCTTTACGCCCAGCAGTATATTCCGGCAAATATACCACTTCGGCATCATTTCCTTTAATCCGGTTTCAACTGCCCGCCGCGGCATTCCCCAGACTACTCATAAATAATGCAACCTCTACTTCAAAATTATTGTTTATATAATTTATGATGAATATAACACTTACATTATTCAATGTCAACGTAAAGCCCGGAAAATTTATGTATAATTTAGTATTTATCAAATGTGCTGTATAAACATTTATATTATCCCGGCAATTTCACCCTCTTTACTTGCGTTTAATACATAATCGTATATTTCACGCTATCTTATTCTTAATATCAGCAACATCTCTCTCGATAGTTTGTACTCTTTCTATCAGATAATCAACCTTCACCTCATATGCGAGATTTTTATTTGCTAAAGGAATTGCCTGATTAAGCTTTTTCGTTAGTTCCACAAAATTCTCTGCCAACAGTCTTATATTTCTATCAGTTACATTTTCAAGGTGCAGCTTAACGCCTGCCACCTCTTGCTTCAATTCATGCACTTCCACCCGTACTTCACCCATATCGTCTGTCAGCGTTTGTATATTATCCTTAGCCTCTCTCATATCATTGCTCAGCAATTCTATCTTCTCTTTGGCTTCTTTCATATCGACCTTCAATACCTCTATGTCTTCTTTGGCTTCCTTCATATCGGCTTTCAGGACGCGTATATCCTCTTTGGCTTCCTTCATGTCGACCTTCAATACCTCTATGTCTTCTTTAGCCTCCTTCATATCGGCTTTCAGGACGCGTATATCTTCTTTGGCTTCCTTCATATCCGCCTTTAAGACCTGCACATCCTCTTTAGTTTCTCTCAAGTCGACTTTCAAAACCTCTATATCCTCTTTCATGTAATGTACATCTTCCTTAATACCATACATTTCAGATAATATTAAATCAATTTTTTGGCTGTCTGTCATAGTTTCACCTCTTTCCCGGCACCTTATTTATATGCATAAAGTATATCATCACGCCCCTTTTGTGTCAATAATAATTTTAAAAATATATTAAAAGAATATGTGCAGAATACAAATTTTTACAGTATATTAAATCATTTTAAAAAAAACAAGAAATTCCTCTTGTGGACTTATTGAACTTCAACGACTGCATAGGTGCCCGTAGTGATGCATTGCTTATCGCAGAGAATTCTTATTTTATGGAAACCCATGAGAAATTTCCCATAAAACAAAAATGTCTTCCCAATAATACACCACGGCAAGTCATACCGTAAATGCATTACCAGAAAGACATCAAACACTAAAAACATTTATTTAAAAATGAACACAGAGAAACATTTTCTGCTTATATACGTCTTGTCTGTACCATAAGACAGCATATTTTGCAGTAAAAATTTTTCCCGTTTACAACTTTTTCTTTAATCTGTATGTATGACAATATGACCCGTCTTTCTTTACTTTTACAGCTTAAATACAGCAATTTACAGACATATTTAATAAACATACAAACTTAAATCAAAGTTCATCCCACGTTGTCAGCAAAGGCACCTGACGCGCTTTCCCGCTGCTGCGCAGCTAAACTTGCCGATAATTGGGCGCTCTCTCATCTAAATCATCAATCCTCATCTTCAATCAAATCAATCTTGCTGACAGAAACCTCATATGCCGTTCTCTTTTCAGTCTCTTGGTCATTAATTTTTTTGGTGTATTCACGGCTCTGAACGCGTCCCTGTATCTGCAGATGACCTCCGACCTCTATGGTCGAAGCATAACGCGCATTCCTGCCCCACGCGATACATGGTATATAATCTGATTTCCCGTATGGGCGGTTGACAGCAATTAAAATATCTGCGATTTCCCTGCCAAGCGGCGTTTTTCTATAAATCGGAGGCTTGCATACATAACCGTCAAGATAAATCTGATTTGACTTAGACTGCTCCTCCGGAATATCATCATCTTCAACAAACTGCATTTCTCTTACAAATATAGAAAGAATCAGTTTATTTTTTACTCCCTCGTGTCTGTTATAGGAACGGAACTGACCGGATACCTCAATCTTCATTCCTCTGTAATCTTTTGTGACATCGATTAGTCTTTCTGAAATCATCAGCGGTATAATATCCACCATATCACTCAGTCTGTCAACCGATACATTTACAAGGTAAAAGCCCTCGCCGAATACCTCGTGGCTGAACTGGAACTCAGAGACAATCTCTCCTATAATACTCACCCTGTTGTTTTCAATCACCTTATCAAGCATTTTGTATTTCTCCCTTCTTTTCCGGATATTTAAACCGGTTTTGTGCTTTAATTTTGTGTTCTTAAAATGTATATGTATCAGTTGACCAAATTATTACAAAAAAATATGTTTTTTTTATGTCCATTTTGTATGTGCCACACATTTTATAGTTTTTTTATATTTTCAAAAAATATTCTTAATTAATTGTTTCTATAAATATACAATCACTTTTATATCTTTACTATTGTATTTCAGAAATATTGTGATAGAATATAAAAGTTGCTAATTATATCTTAACCGGCTATATTCTGCATTTAAAATGGAAATTATAATAGAAGGATTTTATGATGCGGATTTATAGCAGAATCCAGAAAGGACTATAATTATGAAGACAAAGCGTGAAGACATACGAAACATTGCTATTATTGCCCACGTTGACCACGGCAAGACAACTCTTGTAGATGAACTCTTGAAGCAAAGCGGTACTTTCCGTGAAAATCAGGCAATAGCAGAACGTGTGATGGACTCTAACGACATTGAAAGAGAACGAGGAATTACAATTCTTTCAAAGAACACTGCCATCACCTATAAAGGCACTAAAATCAACATTATTGATACACCCGGACATGCCGATTTCGGCGGCGAAGTTGAGCGTGTATTAAAAATGGTAAACGGTGTTATTCTTGTTGTTGACGCATTTGAGGGTGTTATGCCCCAGACAAAATTTGTACTCCAGAAGGCGCTTGACCTTGACCTTGCAGTTATTGTCTGCATTAATAAAATTGACAGGCCGGAGGCTCGCCCTAATGAGGTTATCGATGAAATTCTTGAATTATTTATCGACCTTGACGCAAATGAAGAGCAGCTGGACTGCCCGTTTATTTTTGCTTCTGCAAAATCAGGCTATGCGATTGCAAATCTCGAAGACGAAAAGAAAGACATGCAGCCGCTTTTTGACTGTATCGTAAACAATATTCCAGCACCTGAGGGCGACCCTGACGCCGACACACAGATGCTTATTTCTACTATAGACTATAATGAGTTTGTCGGACGCATAGGAGTAGGTAAAATTGACAATGGAAACCTCAAGGTAAATCAGGAGGTTATGATTGTAAATCATCATGACCCTTCCGTGAGAAAGAGAGTTCGTGTGACAAAGCTCTACACGTTCAACGGTCTGAACAAAACTGAGGTAAATCAGGCATCTTTTGGTGATATTGTGGCTGTATCCGGCATTGCGGATATTCACATAGGCGATACACTCTGCTCTGTTGATAACCCTGTTGCAATACCTTTCCAGAAAATTTCAGAGCCTACGCTCTCAATGGATTTTATGGTAAATGACAGTCCGCTTGCAGGAAAAGAGGGCAAGTTTGTAACGTCACGCCATATACGCGACCGTCTTTACAGAGAGCTTAACACAGATGTAAGCCTTCGCGTAGAGGATAATCCGGGCTCGGAAAATTCCTTCAAAGTATCCGGCAGAGGCGAGCTGCATCTTTCCGTTCTTATCGAAAATATGCGCCGCGAGGGTTATGAGTTTGCTGTAAGCAAGGCTGAAGTGTTATATCATACTGATGAGCGCGGAAGAAAGCTGGAGCCTATGGAACTTGCATATATTGATGTTCCTGATGAGTTTTCAGGCTCTGTCATACAGAAACTCAGTCAGAGAAAGGGTGAGCTGCTTGGCATGACGCCTATAAACGGCGGATATACACGACTTCAGTTTTCAATACCTTCAAGAGGTCTTATCGGTTACAGAGGAGAATTTTTGACTGATACAAAGGGCAACGGCATCATAAACACCTCATTTGAGGGATATGAGCAGTACAAAGGCGATATATCTTACAGAAAAACAGGCTCGCTGATTGCCTATGAAGACGGCGAAGCAGTGACATACGGGCTTTTTAATGCTCAGGACAGAGGTACTCTCTTTATAGGCCCGGGAGAAAAAGTGTACGCAGGTATGATTGTTGGTGAAAATCCTCGTACAGAGGATATTGAAGTAAACGTGTGCAAGACAAAACATCTTACAAATACCCGATCTTCAAGCGCTGACGAGGCGCTGAGACTTGTTCCGCCTAAGATTTTAAGTCTTGAACAGGCGCTTGATTATATTGACACTGACGAGCTGCTTGAAGTCACGCCGACACATTTAAGAATCCGCAAAAAGATACTCGACTCAACACTTCGTTACAGAGCCAATAAAAAATAATCAAACATCCGAAACCAAAAACTTTTCATGCATAATATTTTGCCGAAAATTTTCTGATAAAATATTATGCAGATTGCACAAAAAAAAATTTTTTTAATTTACCACTTTTCAACTGATGATTTTTATTGTATAATCTATTTAAATAAAAACCATTCCGTTGATAACAACTATTGTCAGTTCAATTTTGAACTATAAACTTACATTATTGGAGGTTATTATAATGGAAAGCGATTTAGGTGCTAAGGTTAAAAAATTGAGAATCTCTCACGGGTTGACACAGGAAGATGTTGCTAAGGCATTAGATGTAACTCCTGGATATATCAGCAACGTAGAGAATGGCAGAAACCTTATGACATTAAGAATGTTATCATATTATGCTGAGCTTACAGGAGTTTCGTTAGACTACCTTGCCGGCAGCGTTGACAAGAATTATCAGAACACTGCTCTCGACAACGAGATTATGCAGATTGTTCAGAAGCTTGATGCTGACACCAAAGAAAAGCTTATTTCAACTCTCAGAATTTGGGAAAAGAAAGAAGCCTAATATTTGTTTTTATATTATTGGTCATTCAGATTTATATCTGTTTGATACGCATAGGTATCGTCAGTTCGTCTGACCACATCCCCCCTATTATGTGCCTATGCGTAAAGAGGCGGTGGTGTAAACCATCGCCTCTTTGAATTTATAATAAATTCTATATTCTCTTAACTCTGTATTTTTTTCATTTTATAAAATTCGCCCTTGAGTTCCATTAATTCCTCATATGTACCGTACTCAACACAGTGACCGTCACTGATGACAGCAATCTTATCAGCGTCGCGAATTGTTGAAAGTCTGTGAGCCACAATAAATGTTGTCCTGTCCTTTGTAAGATTATTCAAAGCCTCCTGGATAAGCTTCTCAGAAATACTGTCAAGCGCTGATGTAGCCTCATCCAGCACAATAACTTTAGGATTTCTGATAAGCGCCCTTGCTATTGATACACGCTGGCGCTGACCTCCCGACAACTTTCCTCCATGCTCTCCCACTTCTGTGTCAAGCCCGTCCGGAAGACTCTCAATCAAATCCGAGAGATTTGCGGCGCGTACTGCCTCCTGAAGCGCCCTCTCATCAACATTTTCGACGCCATATGTAATATTATCCCTGAGAGTTCCCGAAAAAAGAATTGAAGTCTGCGGAACAACAGCCAGATACTTTCGATAGCTTCGCAAGTCAATATTCTTAATATCTTCCCCGTCAACAAGCACCTGCCCTTCAGTAGCAAGATTAAAACCTATTGCGAGATTGAGAATAGTGGATTTACCGGAGCCCGACTCTCCGACAAGCGCAATCGTCTCACCGGGTGTCACATGAAGATTAAAACCGGAAAGAACATCAGTGTCCGTGTTATTATATCTGAATCTTACATTTCTAAATTCAAAATCACCTTTGACACCTGTAAGGATTTTCTTCCCCTCATTCTGCTCTATATCATCAGCCAGGAGCACCTCCCCTATGGAGTTGACCGACTCTACACCCTTTGCGATAGTCGGAATAAGTGTGATAAACGCAGATACCTGATTGACAATTGTCGCAAAATAGCTCTGGTAAAGCGTTATGTCTCCCGCAAGAATATCTCCATTTAACGCCAGAATTCCTGTAAATGCGAGACATATAACCTGAAAAATCTGGAATACCGCCCAGCCGACAGAGCCGAATACAGACTGAATTACATCAAGCTTATAGCCCTTCTCAGCAACAGTAAATAACTGGTCGCTCATTCGCTGTATCTCCTTTTCCTCAAGAGCATGTGCCCTTGTAACAGGAATAAGTTCAACCATTTCCATTACCTGAGCTGACGTCTCCTCCATTTCATGCCTGAACTCATAATTTCTCTTTCTCATTATATTTCTGAAAAATACCATTGTAAGCGCAGCAAGCGGAGTTGTGACCAGGAAAAACAAAAATACAACCATACTTTTTGATACCGTGACGGCAAGCGCAACAGAAATATTCAGCGCTATGTTCAACGTACTAATCAAGAGCTGCGTTGAAAGCATTTCAACCGCCTCAACGTCACGTATAATCTTTGACTGCAGGCGTCCGGACTGTGTTTCTTTGTGATAAGAAATAGAAAGCTGCTGCAGCTTCCTCACAAGAGCTTTTCTCAGTCCGGTTTCCGCGTATCTGGTCGCAAGCGACTTATACCTTGTATACATATAGTTAGTAGGAATATTCAAAAGAATAAGTCCAATCATTAAACAGGTATACAAAACCGTATTTGTATAGGTGTCCGGACTGTGTGTCGTCACATCATTGATAATATTTGCAGTCACAATCGGCAGCACCCATACCGGGCAGTGCTTTATAAAAAAGAAAAACACTGCCGCAACAAATTTATGATAATTTCCCTTATATAATCTTATAAGAATAATGAGCGGATGCTTTCTGTGCCTTTTATAGCACTCAATAAACCAGTTATCAACATCCAGCCCCTTTGGTGCATGTAAATTCATATTTAACCTCACACTGTGTCATTTTTATACCTTAATAAACTATTTCAAGTTATTTGAAATAAATTTACTTTATAATTTTGTCGACATTCTCTGCCACAACAGGTTCTCCGTCACAGCCTGAAATATTCACATTTTTAAGCACCAGTTCCTTGACATTGTTGACAATCATACCCTGTTTTACCGCCTCGTCACAGCCCAGCATCATAGCGGCAACTCCCGGTTTTGGATTTTCTGCATAAGAAAAATCAATATTTTCAAATGTCAGGCGCTCAATCTTGCTCTCCGGAAGACCATAAATGTATGTGCCGGCAACATGGCAGTTCTTTGCCGTAATATTTTTAAATGTGAGACGTTTAATAGACGGAGTTCTGTCATCAACAGGCAAAGCCTCCTTTGAGCCCACATAATTTGTCTTTCCGTCCGGGTCGCAGAAATAGAAACTGTTTACAACAAACGGCGTCATGACATTATCCATATCAATATTTTCAAACGAAATATCATCAAGCACGGACAGTTTTCCCCTGCCTCGTCTTGTCTTAACCCTAAGCCCTCGGTCCGTATTCATAAACAGACAATCTGTTATGTGTACATTTTTAACGCCTGCGGCAATCTCACTGCCCACAGTAACTGCTCCGTGACCGTCTCTCATACAGCACTGTCTGACTGTCATGTCAGATGTAGGAACCTGATATTTCTGTGCCATATAAATCTTTCCCGACTTTATGGCAATACAGTCATCTCCCACTGAAATATATGTGCCTAAAACAAGAACATCAGTACAGCTCTCAGGGTCAAGCCCGTCTGTGTTATGTGAATTGGCAGGGTTCTTTATCTTGACGTCAATAAATTTGAGATGCTGGCTGAAATAAGGATGAATTGTCCATGACGGAGAATTCTGTACTGTAATCCCGTGCATTGTCACATTGCTGCAATGGTTTATAAAAAACAGGCGAGGTCTCCATGCTATATTCCTGAACTTACAGTTATTCCACCAGTTTTCAAAATTTGTATTTCCATCGATAGTTCCGCGCCCTGTAATCACAACATTCTCTGCATTTATTCCGCATAAAATAGCTGAAAATGTGTCAAGAGGATTACCTTCCCATGAGCCGAGGTTATATTCCCCGCTCTCGTCATACGATTCAATCACCCCCGGCAGAATCGGAAATTTTTCGCGGTCAGTATAGGCGGACAGCACAGCGCCCTCGGCAAGCTCAAGCGTCAAATCGCTCTTGAGAAAAACGCTCGACACCTTATATATTCCTTCAGGCACAAGCACTCTTGAAGACTTGGGACATGCCATAATCGCACACTGGATAGCGTTTGTATCGTCATGTTCTCCGTCTCCGTACGCTCCAAACTCTCTTACATTTAATGTAACAAACTCATAATCGGTATGAAAACTGACAGTATTTGTTATCTGTCCGTCATATACGGCATAAATCTCATAATCTGTATCCGGCTTTAAATCATATATGGACGTAATAACCCTGTCGCTTTCCATTAATTTTTTGCCGTTTACAAATATCTCATATTCTTTATACGTATAATACTTTCCGGATTCCGTAAGCTCTACAACAGCGCTTCTCGCTGTATTTATGACTAATTTTAACTCCATAATACGCCTCCCTTACCGCGTCCATAATCCTGATATTCTCTGTTGCGCACCGCCTCGCTGTAAACAAGCTCACAAGCTCCGACAAGTGTTGCTCCGTCCGCACTGTCAAATGAAACAGATGATATTTCAGGCATTTTGTTATATAACATATCCGCTGCATACTCATACTTTTCAGTCTGCAACGCTTTCATACGGCAGCCCTTAAACACCGCATAAGCAAATATCAGTTCATACGATGCGGCAGTTGTACCGTCTCCACTGAAAGCATCGGCATGACCGCTGTATTTTACCTCCAAAACAGCCTTTACAGCCTCCTTAAAATAATCCTGAAGCTTTCTGTATATCTCATAGAGCGGCTGATCCATTACCTCCATTGTATCAATAAGAGCAGCGCAGTAATAGCTTAAAAGCTCGCACGCTTCTTTCGCATCAGACGCAGCGTCACGGTAAAGACTTTCGTGTATAGAGTTATATTGAGCAATAATGTCATTATAATGCTCTTTGCCGCCGTCTCTCGTCTCATAATTCATGTAAAAAACCTGGCTGCAATATGTATCGCAAAGACAAGCACCCTGCTCTTTATTCAGAAAATATCCGGCTTCACTGCGCTTCTGAGTGTTAAACTGCTCCGCCAGCTTCTTTGCCGCCTCCGCGTATACAGACTCGCCGGTAAAATCCTTAGCTGCATAGCAGGCATTTCCCAGCATAAAGTTGCATAAATCCTGCGAATCGCATCCTGTAACCATACGGTCCTCCTGCGCCGCCATATCGCTGTCCGTCAGAACACATCCGCATTTTTTAAGTCCTTCCACAAGAATATTTCCAAACTCATCACTTCCGGTTGCCGCCCAAACCTTTGCCGCGCCGTTTAAAAGCATCGCCCTGTCCCATGTATCCAGCTTTGTCCAGTCAACAGATAAAATCTTTTCTGACAGTGCCTTTTCAAATTCCAAATTTCTTTTAATCAACATATTCTCTCCTTTTCACTGCGTTTTACAGTGGCTTATAATTGCAAAAATCAAACTCGGCGTAAAGCATATTATCGCCGCAGGCTTTGGCTTCGTCCGAGTATCCGCCTCCAAAATCGCC
>CALWKC010000025.1 GCA_944381165.1 uncultured Lachnospira sp.
GCTTTTATCCTGCTGTTAATCCTGCTTTTGAACAGACAATGACAGTTTACCGTGAACAGGCACGAATTATCACAGAGATGGCACAGAGGTCAAGCTGCGTTATTGTAGGGCGCTGCGCCGATTATATACTTAAAGAGTTTAAACCGTTCAGAATTTTTGTGTATGCGGACATGGAAAGTAAAATCAGGCGCTGCCGCGAAAAGGCAGAGGAGGGCGAGAATTTGTCCGACAAGGAATTGAAACAGAAAATTTCAGGAATAGATAAGGGACGTGCCAAGTATTATGAGCTTTATACAGGGCAGACATGGGGAAATAAATTGAATTTTGACCTTTGTATTAATACTACACAAACCTCTGTAAAGGAAATCGTACCTGCGATTGCGAAACTTTTTTAGTTTTCATGTTTATAAGGTTTTGACAAATTTTGAAATTAATATTCATAAAATACTTTTCATTTTCAGCATTAGATGATAATATTAATATATATAGTTTTATTTTATGTGACGAAATGATAAAAATATTATTGGTTGGTGTTGTAAAATGAAATTGACGGAGATAGGTGCCGGCTCAAAGATTATCATGCATGTCGGCATGAACGGACAGTTTATGGACTTTCCTACTGTTATTGTACAGCCTCAGGAAAACTGTGTTATAGCTGAGGCGATTCGTGTGAACGGCAAAGTACTCGGACTTCAGTCCGATAATATCCATGTTGATTTGATGCTTATAAGAGAAGATAAAAGTCCGGTTATATGGAAAAACGTGCGCTGCAGTATGGTGACATTTGATTCGAGGATGCATTATAAGGTTACGGCATTTGCGGAGGGATATGAGGTCAACAGAAGAGAAGCTTTTAGAGTATTCGTGGGAAAAGACGGGGTTGCACAGCTTGGCATGAACAGAAAAGCTGAGAATGTCATTGTCAAGGATGTGAGCGAAAACGGCTTTTCGTTTATATCTTCCGAGGATTTGGAGAATTTTATAAATTCTCCGGTCAGACTTGTGTTTTCCGATATGGAGTTGAATTTGAGCCTGATGGGAATTGTTGTGAGAAAGGTTGCAGTCGATGATAAAAAGAATTTATACGGCTGTAAGCTGAGTGTCGATAACCATGCGCTTTCGAGATACATAAATGACAAACAGAGACAGCTTCTTTCCAGCGGCAGCGGCAGAATAAGCGATAAAACTGTCGAGATGTTTAAGGAGTCGGTGGAAAGCGACAGAAGAGAAGCCTTAAGAAAGAGTTCAGCAGGTCAGAAGAACAGCTCAAAGCACAGATATTTAGGAATATCACACGGGCGCGATATAAATGATGTGGATAAAAAGGAAAGACGCGATGTATTCAAGATGAGACATATGGGGAAGAGGGTGTGAGATTGATGGACGATAATAAAATGCAGGAAACTATGGAACAGTCTCTGAAAAAGCGCTCACAGAAGACATTTGAAAAAACTAAGATCTGTCCGTTTTGCGGCAATAATATGAAATATATATACGGTGAGATGTATGAGTGCCCGGGCTGCGGACGCAAGGAACTGACGGACTTCGGCAAGGTAAGGCGTTTCCTTGACACAAACGGACCTCAGCCTGCTATAGTTATATCTGATGCAACCGGTGTCAGTCTGGAAGTTATAGACGGTTTTTTAAAACAGGGAAGAGTTGAGATACCGGACGGCTCCGAGGTATATATAAAGTGTCAGAAATGCGGAACTGATATTCGATACGGGAGATACTGCCCGGAATGCATGATGCAGATGACTAAAAATATAGGGCAGGCGCTCTGGTCGCCTGAAATGGGAGAAAAGCCTCATAATAAGCCTGATATGTCAGGTCGTATGCATACTCTTGACAGGGATAGAAGACGTTTTAAGGAAGGAAAATCAGACAAAGACAGCAAGCTTAAAAGATAGCAAAACCGTTGTTCCATATGGCTTACGGATTTTGTGGTACCGCTGTATTGTATAAAATTTAATTTAAGAAGAGAGAGGTATAAGATATGGAGCAGCTCAGTGTTAAAGGCAAATATATTTATAAGGGCGATAAGCCTTTTTTTATGCTTGCAGATACAGCATGGCTGCTTTATGATAAGCTCGAAGACGAAGAGATAGAGTTGTATTACAAAAACCGAAGAGGTCTGGGGTTTAATACAATATTTGCGGTAGCCGTTTATTCTGATCCGCGGTTTGAAACACAGGACGGCATGCCGCACGGTAATAAAGATATAAACAGCTTGGATTACTGGAATGCTGTTTCACGAAATATTGATGTTGCAGAAAAATATGGGTTATATGTTGCGCTTTTGCCGGCATGGGGCTCGTTTGTTAAAAAAGGTTACATAAACTGCGATAATGTGCAAAAATACGCTGATTTTTTAGGCGATTTTTTCAAGGAAAAACAAAATCTGATATGGGTTATCGGAGGAGATGTGCGCGGAGATACTAATTTTGAGGTTTTCGATACACTTGGAAGAACTCTTAAGAGGTGTAATCCCGAGAGGCTTATAACTTATCACCCGTTTGGCAGAACGGGGTCGTATCTATGGTTTAACGACTGTCAGTGGCTTGATTTTAACACGTTTCAATCCGGACACAGGAGATACGACCAGCTCAAGCTAAACGTGTGGGATGATAATTCGTCTAATGAGGACAGCTTCGGCGAGGATAACTGGAAGTATGTCGCCAAAAATTTTTCGTACGATAAAGTAAAGCCGTGCATGGATGCCGAGCCTTCATATGAAGGGATAGTGCAGGGGCTGCACGATTTTTCTCAGCCTTATTGGGAGGCGCGCGATGTGCGCCGTTATGCGTACTGGAGCGTTTTTGAGGGAGCATGCGGATTTACGTACGGTAATAATGCAGTGATTCAGTTCTACCGTCAGGGTGAAAGACGCGCATACGGCGTGCGTGAAACGTGGCTCGAGGGGCTTCATGCCTGCGGAGGCTCACAGATGCAGTACCTTAAGGCAATTATGGAGAGCGTGGACTTTGTCAATGGAGAGGCTCATCCCGAATATGTTTTAAATCAGGGAGAAAAATACCACCGCACAAGTGTTTTTGCAGGCAAGGACTTTGTTTTATGCTATAATTACTGCGGAGATACCATAGAGCTTTGCCTCAAAGATTACAGCGGCAGGACTTTTGATGCGTATTGGATTAATCCTGAAAACGGCAGCAGAAGCTATATAAATACATTTTTGTGCGGTGAAGGTGAATTGAATTTTTCGCCTGCGCCGAGGCATGAGCTGTCCAACGATTGGGTGCTTGCGCTTTTATTCGTATAAATAATCAGGTATAAATATGCCGCCGCTGAATTAGATTGATATTCAGCGGCGGCAAAAAATAAGTCCCTAAAGTTATGAAACGACTTTAGGGACTTATTTTTTTAGTGATTTTTACAGATTAAATCCAAAGTATCTTACAGCGTTGTTGTATGAGATACCTTCAACGATTTTCTTAAGTGCCTTTTCATCGTTTGGATATTCTCCGTTCTCAACCCAGCCGCCGATTAACTCGCACATAATTCTTCTGAAGTACTCATGTCTTGTGTAAGAGAGGAAGCTTCTTGAGTCTGTGAGCATTCCGATGAAGTTGCCTAAGAGGCTTAAGTTTGCAAGGCTTGTCATCTGGTTTGTCATGCCGACCTTATGGTCGTTAAACCACCATGCAGAGCCCTGCTGAATTTTGCCTACTGCCTTTGAATCCTGGAAACAGCCGATAACTGTACCGATGGCTGCGTTTACAGAAGGATTGAGAGAGTAGATGATTGTCTTAGGAAGCTCGTCAGTGCTGTTTAATGCATTTAAGAACTGAGCCATCTCTGCTGAGCAGTCATATGTGTTGATGCAGTCATAACCGGTATCAGGTCCTAACTGCTTGTATCTCAGAACATTGTTGTCGCGGATTGTGCCATAGTGAAGCTGCATTACCCAGTTAAGACGGTTGTATTCCTTACCTACTGAAACCATAAATGCAGTCTTGAATTTGTTCATTTCGTCAACTGTAATCTGAGCGCCTGAAAGTCTCTTTGCGTAGATAGACTCGATTTCTTCATCTGTGTATGGCTTGTACATAACATACTCGAGAGCGTGGTCAGACACAGAGCAGCCCATAGAGGCAAAGAACTCCATTCTCTTTTTCAGCGCTTCCATTAAAGTTGCAAAAGACTTAACTTCAATACCGCTGACTTCTGACAGAGTCTTGATATAGTCGAGATACTCAGGCTTCTCGAGATTCATAGCCTTGTCAGGTCTCCATGCAGGAAGTACCTGAACATCAAATGTATCGTCTTCTGCAAGAACTTTGTGCCACTCAAGTGAATCAACAGGGTCGTCTGTCGTGCAGATTAACGTAACATTAGACTGTTTGATTAAGTTTCTGACAGACATAGAATCTTCCTGAAGTTTAGCGTTGCAGAGATTCCATACCTCTTCGGCAGTCTCACCGTTTAAAATGCCTGTGTAGCCGAAATATCTCTGTAATTCGAGGTGACTCCAGTGGTAGAGAGGGTTGCCGATTGCCATTTCAAGCGTCTCAGCCCACTTCTGGAACTTTTCTCTGTCGGAAGCATCACCTGTAATGTATTTTTCATCTACGCCGTTAGTTCTCATCTGACGCCATTTGTAATGGTCGCCGCCCAGCCATACCTGCGTGATGTTCTCGAACTTTCTGTCCTCTGCAATTTCCTTAGGATTAATGTGGCAGTGGTAGTCGAGAATAGGCATTTTGTCAGCATAATCGTGAAATAAATGCTGCGCTGTAGGTGTTGAGAGTAAAAAGTCTTTGTCCATAAATTGTTTCATGGTCTTTCCTCCTAAAATTAAAATTTTGTTGTTTTGCGTTTTATTAAATCAGCAGTGACAGTGTTCAGCTTAGGAACGCTGTTACCGCTTAAAACCTGCATCAGAAGGCTTACGGCAGTAGTGGAGAGCTGTTCAACCTTACTATCAATAGATGATAACTCGGGTTCGGTACAATTTGCAAGTACCGAATTGTTATATCCTATAATTTGTAACTCATCAGGCACTTTTACAGAGTGCTCATACGCAAATTTTACGGCTCCGACGGCGAGAGAGTCATCCGAGGCGAGCACAGCGTCAAAATAAAATGCTTCATTATAAAGAGCTGTAAGATAATCCTTTGCCTTTGAAATATTTTTTGTGCACAGGTGAAGCTGCTTTTTGTCGGGAGTCATTCCTGCGTCGCTAAGTGCGTCTCTAAATCCCT
The DNA here is from genome assembly GCA_944381165.1 of uncultured Lachnospira sp. Lineage (GTDB taxonomy): Bacteria > Bacillota > Clostridia > Lachnospirales > Lachnospiraceae > Lachnospira. The sequence continues at coordinate 5,223 of CALWKC010000025.1, forward strand.
GCAGCTTGTTCATTCCGCTGGTGGAGGTGCTGGTATAAAAATATACAGGCTTTTTTACGCCGCTTTCTATCAGCTTTGCCGTAGAAGAGTACACCGCACTCCTGTCGTCGCACATTACACAGTATATATTTTCGCCATCAAGATAGCCGTTTACAAGTATAATAGGCATCTCTGAGGCTGCCTCAATTATATAAGTGTTATCAATAGCCGGGTCGCTGCTCACAAACTGAGAACCGACAAGAATAATTCCGTCAACACGCTTGCTTAAGAGAAGTGAAAGATATTTGCGCTTGTTGTCATAATCATTGCCTGTGCAGCACAGGAGCGCATCGTAGCCAAAGCTTCTCAAAGTCTGTTCAGCATAATAGACTGCGTTGGCAAGGTATGTGTCCGAAGAATCAGTGCACATTATGCCGATAGTTTTCATGGTGTTTAAGCCGAGCCCGCGCGCAAAAATATTAGGAGTGTAATCAAGCTCTTTTATTGCTGACAGCACCTTGCTGCGCGTCTTGTCGCTGACGTTTGAGTTGCCGTTTAAAACCCTTGAAACGGTAGCTATTGATACGCCGGCTTTTTTAGATACATCATAAATATTCATACGGCTGTGTTAATCCTCCAAGTACAAAAATACGTAAATGTAAGCACTTACATATTGATAAATTTATTATACAATGGTATTATAATAAAAACAAGTGCAATGTGAAATTTTAATTTTTTACATAAAATAATGTTATTTTTATGTAAAAAAATATTGACTTCTTGAAGCGATAAGGTTATTTTAATGACTGTAAGCGCTTACATACTGCACTTATTGAATACCATTTACTGGTGAAAAAAGGGTACGTTCCCTAAATAAAAAAGGAGATTAATGATGCAAAGATTAAACAAGAGTATTACACATGCAGTTGACAGACCTGTTAAGGTTATGCAGTTTGGTGAGGGTAATTTCCTTAGAGCATTCGTTGATTATATCTTCGATGTCACTAACGAAAAGACCGATTTTAATGGCGGCATTGTAATTGTTAAGCCTATCGAGTTCGGTACACTTGATAGATTTCATGATCAGGAATGCCAGTATACACTTCAGTTAAGAGGCTTCGAGAACGGACAGCCTAAGGAGATAACACGTCAGATAACTTCGGTGGTTGATGCTGTTGCTGCAATCGAGGACTATGATAAGTTTATGGAGTATGGTACATCTGAGACTCTTCGTTTCATTGTTTCCAACACAACAGAGGCCGGTATTGTATTTGATGCGACAGATGATTTCAATGCATGCCCTCCTAAGACATATCCTGGAAAGCTTACAAAGCTCCTTTATGAGAGATACAAAAAGTTCAACGGCGCTGCTGACAAGGGACTTATTCTTCTTCCTTGCGAGCTTATCGCTGACAATGGTATTGAATTAAAGAAGTGCATTATGCAGTTTATAGACCTTTGGAAGCTTGAAGACGGTTTCAAGGATTGGGTCAACGCTAACTGCTCGTTCTGCCCGACGCTTGTGGACAGAATTGTGCCTGGTTATCCTAGAGAAGACGCAGCAGCACTCTGTGAGGAGTGGGGCTATGAGGACCAGCTTATCGACAGAGCTGAGACATTTGGTCTCTGGGTTATTGAGAGTGATTCAAATCTTTCTCTTGAACAGCTTGAGAAGGAGCTTCCGTTCAAGGAGGCTGGTCTTAATGTTGTATTTACAAAGGACCATCATCCGTATAAGGAGAGAAAGGTTAGAATTCTTAACGGCTCTCATACATCGTTTGTATTGGCATCTTTCCTTGCAGGCAACAATATTGTTAAGGAGTCTATGGATGACCCGACAATCAGACAGTATATGGAAGAGACTCTTTATGATGAAGTAATCCCGACTCTTTCTCTGCCGAAAGAGGATTGCGAGGAGTTTACAAAGGCTGTTATCGACAGATTTTTAAATCCGTTTGTAAAGCATCAGCTTCTTGATATTTCGCTTAACTCTGTATCTAAGTGGGAAGCAAGATGTCTGCCTTCATTCCTCGGATATGTGAAGAAGTTTAACAAGCTGCCTAAGTACCTTACATTTTCTATCGCAGCGCTTATGAGCTTCTACACATCACAGACAGAGGTTGAGTTCAACGGCGGTATTTGTCTCCAGGGCGACAGAAACGGTGAAAATTATTACATTCGTGACGACAAGGCAGTTCTTGATTTCTTTAAGGAGAATTCCGCAAAGTCACCTGCTGAATTTACACATGCTTACCTGAGCAATACAAGCTTCTTCGGCGGCGAGGATCTCTCAAAGGTAGAAGGTCTTGAGGAGAAGGTTACAGCTTATATTGCAGACATCAGAGAAAGAGGCATGAGAGCTGTTGTCACAGACCTTGTAAATAATAAGTAATTAAACTATATTAAACTGACTTTTAAGTCGAATACCCCGCCGTATGCAGCTGCTGCGGGGTATTATTTTTAATATTTGTTTTGTTTTTGTGTATTTAGTTTAATCGGGAGGGAAACCTTTCAATTATAAATAAATTTTTTGTAATCAGAAAATGCTTGGCACAGTGTTTTCTGATACTATAAAAGGAGGCATGGTATGCAGGATTTTATCAAAATCAACAAAGATGACAATGTTGCGGTTGCGCTCAAGCCTATAAGCAAAGGCACGACAGTGAATGTTGCGGGAACAGATGTGACAATGACTGAGGATATTCCGCAGGGGCACAAATTTGCGATTAAGCCTGTTAAAAAAGGTGATGCAGTTATTAAATATGGTTTCAGAATCGGCTATGCTCAGGCTGATGTGGAAGTCGGCGGCTGGATTCACACACATAATTTAAAGACTGCTCTCGGAGAGCTTCTGGAGTATACATACAATCCGGAGGGACATAAAGATGTTGAGCCTACTGAGGAGGCTTTCTTTGAAGGCTATATGCGTGAAAACGGCAAGGTTGGCGTAAGAAACGAGGTTTGGATTATTCCTACGGTTGGTTGCGTCAATTCTATCGCAAGGGCTATCGAGGCAGCTGCAAGGCTTGAAAAGCCGGAGGGCGTTGACGAGGTAGTAGCTTTTACACATCCGTACGGATGTTCACAGACAACAGAGGATCAGGAGAATACAAGAATTGTTCTTGCTGATTTGATTAATCATCCTAATGCCGGAGCAGTGCTTGTACTCGGACTTGGCTGCGAGAACAGCCGTATTGAGGTGCTTAAGGATTATATCGGTGAGGTTAATCCTGACAGAGTTAAGTTTTTGCAGGTTCAGGATGTTGAGAATGAGCAGGAGGAAGCTGCAAAGCTTATGAAAGAGCTTATGGCTTATGCTGCCGGTTTTAAGCGTGAAAAGGTCAGCGCAAAGGAGCTTATTATCGGCATGAAGTGCGGCGGCTCAGACGGACTTTCAGGTATAACTGCCAACCCGACAGTGGGACTTTTCTCAGATATGCTCGTGTCAAAGGGAGGAACAACTATTCTCACTGAAGTTCCTGAGATGTTCGGCGCCGAGACTATTCTTATGGACAGATGCGCCAACAAGGAGCTCTTTGAAAAGACAGTTCATCTTATTAACGATTTTAAAGAGTATTTTATAAAGAACGGTCAGGAAATTTACGAAAATCCTTCTCCGGGAAATAAAGACGGCGGTATCACAACGCTTGAGGATAAGTCTCTCGGATGTACACAGAAGTCGGGCTCATCGCTTGTAAAGGGTGTTCTTGCCTACGGCGAGCAGGTTAAGGATAAGGGACTTAATCTTCTCAGCGCTCCGGGAAATGACCTTGTTGCGGCAACGGCATGTGCGGCGTCAGGTGCACAGATTGTGCTGTTTACAACAGGCCGCGGAACTCCGTTCGCATCACCTGTTCCGACTGTTAAGATTGCTACTAATTCAAGGCTTGCAGGTAATAAGTCAAACTGGATTGATTTTAATGCGGGAAGACTTGTGACTGATGATGTTCCTATGGAGCAGCTTGCAGAGGAGCTTTTCCAGCTTGTTCTTGATGTTGCGTCCGGCAAGAAGGTAAAAGCTGAGATAGCAGGCTTCCATGACCTTGCTATTTTCAAGCAGGGAGTAACCCTTTAATTTCGGACGGCTTATGCGCCTCCCGGCGTGTCTGAGGCGGCGCGTCAGATGTCCGCTAAAATGGTTATTGTGGATTGACAAAGGTATTTCTTAATTTTATAATAAATACATCATATGATTATCTAAAAGGAGAAGAATAGAAATGAACAAAGTTGTTGAAGAACTTGGTAAAATTGGTATTGTTCCTGTTATCGCACTTGACGATGCAAAGGATGCAGAGCCATTAGCAAAGGCGTTGATTGAAGGCGGTCTTCCATGCGCAGAGGTTACATTCAGAACTGCTGCAGCAGAAGAGTCTATTAAGATTATGGCTGCAAAATTCCCTGAACTCGTTGTAGGCGCAGGTACAGTACTTACACCGGAGCAGGCTGACAGAGCTATGAATGCTGGTGCAAAGTTCATCGTAAGCCCGGGTCTTAATCCTAAGGTTGTTAAGCATTGTATTGACAAGGGTTATCCTATTGTTCCGGGTACAAGCAATCCTTCAGATGTTGAGGTTGCTATCGAACTTGGTCTTGATGTTGTTAAATTCTTCCCGGCAGAAGCAGCAGGCGGTCTTAACATGATTAAGTCTATGGCAGCCCCATATACAAATATGAAGTTTATGCCAACAGGCGGTATCAATGCAAGCAACTTAAAGTCTTATCTTGATTTCGGCAAGATTGTATGCTGCGGCGGCTCTTGGATGGTTAAGAAGGACATGGTTGCAGCAGGTGATTTTGAAGGTATCAAGAAGCTTACAACACAGGCAGTTGACACAATGCTCGGTTTCGAGGTTAAGCACATCGGTGTTAATATGGAGAGCGGCGAGGCTGCTGAAGAGCTTGCAGATACATTTGAGAAGATGTTCAGCTTTGAGAAGAAGGTCGGCAACAGCTCTGTATTCGCAGGAACAGGTTTTGAGCTTATGAAGAAGCCGGGCCGCGGAACAAACGGACATATTGCTATTGCAACTAACTATATTGAGAGAGCTGTTTATCATCTTGAGAAGAGAGGCTTTGAGTTCGATATGGATTCAGCAGTAATCAAGGACGGCAAGATGAAGGCTATTTATTTCAAGGGTGAGTTTGGCGGATTTGCTATGCACCTTGTTCAGAAGTAATCAACGGTAAAGACATAGGTTCGTATTGTATGAAGCAGCTTTTTAGCTCTTTGTCTATAATGAATATTTTTATGGCTGTTCATACAGTGTACTTAGTTTGTTCAAGAGGATGTGCGGTTTGTAAATAAGCGCGCGTCCGTTGTGAATGACCGGCGTTTAGCCGGCATGGTTGTGAGAAGTTTACCTTATTGTGGACATGCTTAAGGGTGGCGTTGTCTGACAGTGGGGAAACCCTATAAAATTATTTCAAAGGAGATTTTAAAATGGCAAAAGTAGTAACAATGGGTGAGATTATGTTGAGATTATCTACACCAAACAACGAGAAGTTTATTCAGGCTGATGAATTTGATATCAATTACGGCGGCGGCGAGGCTAACGTAGCAGTTTCGCTTGCTAACTATGGTCATGATGCAGAGTTCGTAACAGCAGTTCCTGATAACGAGCTTGGCGAGTGTGCAGTTGCAGCATTGAGAAAGTACAATGTTAAGACTGACAATATCGCAAGATGCGGCGAGAGACTTGGTATCTACTATCTTGAGACCGGCTCAGCTATGAGACCTTCTAAGGTTGTTTACGACAGAGCTCATTCATCTATTTCTACAGCAACAGCTGCTGATTTCGATTTCGATAAGATTTTCGAGGGTGCTGATTGGTTCCATTTCACAGGTATTACACCGGCTGTTTCTGATTCTGCCGCAGTTTTGACAGAGGAAGCTCTTAAGGCTGCTAAGAAGCATGGCGTAAAGGTTTCTGTTGACCTTAACTTCCGTAAGAAATTATGGTCTTCAGAGAAGGCACAGAAGGTTATGAAGAACCTTATGCAGTATGTTGACGTCTGCATCGGTAACGAGGAGGATGCTGAACTTGTACTTGGCTACAAGCCGGGTAACACTGATGTAACAAGCGGCGATCTTGAGCTTGCAGGTTACAAGTCAATTTTCGAGCAGATGGTAGCTGATTATAACTTTGAGTACTGCATTTCATCTCTTCGTGTAAGCCATTCAGCTTCAGATAACGGCTGGTCTGCATGCATCTACTCAAGAGATACAAAGGAATTCTATCACTCAAAAGAGTACAGCATTCATCCAATCGTAGACCGTGTAGGCGGCGGTGATTCATTTGCCGGCGGCGTTATCTGCGGTCTTGTAGACGGAAAGAACTTCAAGGATGCTCTTGAGTACGGCGTTGCTGCGTCAGCTCTCAAGCATACAATTCCTGGAGATTTCAACCTTGTATCACGCAAGGAAGTTGAGACACTTGCCGGCGGCGATGCATCAGGTCGTGTACAGAGATAATATAAAAGCGATGGCTCTTAACAGAGCGGCTGCAATATAAAACAAAAAGCATACGGACATCTGCTGGAACAGCGGTCCGTATGCTTTTGCTTTATTCTATAGGAAAGTTTTCTGAACTTCCTATAGAATAAAAATACTCCACAGGCTCGCAGAGGCGCGGAAATGTAATTTTTAAAACTGTTTTAATAAAAAATTTCTATATATATTGAAAAAAATGTGAAAATAGAGTAATATTATAGCAAAGTATACCGATAAAATAAGCGAATAATTACGGCATATATTTATCGGTTTTTGGATTTTTGATAAAGATAGTTTTTATATTGTTTAAGCGGCAGAGTGATTATTTGCGGGAATGGAGATTAGTATGGAGAAAATCAGACAGATAAGAAAATTAAGAAAGGGCTGGAAGATATTTCTGGCAGCAATGCTTGCAGTTATTGTGTTCGGCGGTGTGGGAATGTACGTTGCAGCAAGTTCCAATGTCAGGATAACGCTCAGTGTAAGCGGACTGACTGTACACAGGGGCAATGTTTCGCAGTCGCTTTATGCAAGTCTTTCGGGAACTGATGAGAACGCGCAGGATTCTGTCCCTGTTCCGGAACGATTAGAGTGGACGACATCTAATTCTCAGGTTGCGGATTTTAGAACAGGCTCAGAAGACAGTCCTGTATATACGGATACAATAACAGGTCTTACGCCTGAGATACACGGCAATTTTGCCGGAAAGGCAACTATCACTGCAAATTACTACACAAAACAGTTTGATGAGGATAATAATGAGATAGAGGGGTCGAAGGAGCTTCTCGACTCAAGAACGGCAACAGTGACAGTTCCTCTTACAGCCACTGTTACATATCAGGGGAGCGAGACAATTCCGACAGTGCTTGATATTGGCTCACAGCTTTATATAACAACCAACGCAAGTGACGCCAACAGAATTGTCATAGAGACTGTAAACGATAGTACCGGTACAGTCTCTTCCGACGGCGTGGTAAGGCTTGTTTCAAGTACGGGAAGTACTGCTACGCTCGAGGTTATAGGCGGAGGTACAACTACGGTTTATGTCCGCACATATGATAATCCGGAAAAGGAAGAAGCGCTTCTAAAGACATTTAAGGTTACTGGTAGAATACAGTTCCTTGACGGACAGAGCAATGCCAATTCCCAGAACCATTATATACAGACATCGTCTATAAGGCCTTCAAACGGCGTTATGAGATATATGGTGCTTGACACAAATCCTTTTACAGAGTTTACTCAGGAGGAGATTCCTTCTAATATTATGTATCCTGCTACTTCAGGCGTAACTTTCAGAAGTGAGGACAGCAACGTATGTACATATACGGCGGGAAGCCTTCTTGGAGTGCATGCAGGCGTATCTATGGTTTCGGCGGGTATATATTCTCAGGATACTCTGGGCAATGAAGTGGCTCTTGTAGAGGACAAAATAAATGTGGTTGTTCCGTTTAAGAAGCTTGGCAATGATGTGTCAAACTTAAATGTAGGAGACCAGATTCAGCTTCAGACCACTGCAAAGCCGACTGAAATCACATGGTCTACTACTGACAACTCAGTTCTTCAGGTTGACGCGACAACAGGACTTGTGACTGCTGTGTCAGCCGGAAAGGCCAAGATTATCGCAACCAGAGTTCAGGATGAGCTGTATACCGTTTACGGCATGCCATATCAGCTCGAATATGAGTTTACTGTTATTGACGGATTTGGACTCAGCACAACAAATGCAAATGTAAATATCGGCGAAACCTTTGATTTGACGGCTCTTGTCACAGATGAAGACCTTGATAAGAGTCCGGTGACATTTAAAGTTGAAAATCAGCCGGGAGAAGACGGTATTGTTCCTACTGAGAAGCTTGTCAATACTACACAGAACGGAAAGGTGCTTACTGTAGAGGGCGTTGCTTCCGGTACTGTTAAGATTACAGCCATGCAGAATATAAATGGTGTTATCAAGTCGGCTACATGTATAGTTTATGTAACTACTCCTGTAGGAGAAATCAGCATCAACCCTTCATCTGTTATGGTTGACAGAGGCTCAACTGCAACAGTTCAGGTTCTGTTTAATCCTTCGGGACCGACTAACAATAATGTTTTGTGGAGAAGTTCCAATCCTGATGTCGCAACTGTAGAAGGAGACAGCTATACGGCTACAATTACCGGCGTTAAGGGCGGTAATGCTACCATAACCGTTATTTCAGAGGACGGTTTAAAGGTGGCTACCTGTGAGGTGTATGTAAGAGAGCCTGTAACGGGAATTACACTTAATGAGACTACAGTTCAGTCATCTATGGCTGTAGGACAGTTTCAGCTTGTCGCAACAGTCTCTCCTGCCGGAGATGGTGTAAACAGGAATGTTACATGGACGTCTTCTGATACATCTGTAATAACAGTTGATGAAAACGGTCTTGTTAAATTTGTTCAGCCGGGATATGCAACTATTGTGTGTCAGACTGAGGACGGAGCATATATTGCAACATGTAATTTTATTATTAATATTCCGGTTGAATCGATAAAGCTCGATTATACCGATGAGATTATGTCCATAGGTCAGAGTCTGAGAATAACAGCAGAGGTGCTTCCGGTAGAGGCATCAAACAGAAATGTCTACTGGGAATCTTCAAATACTAATGTATGTATAGTGGATTCAAACGGGCTTGTAACTGCGGTTGGCACAGGAAGCTGTACTATACTTTGTAAGTCGGTTGACGGCGGCAGCACTGCAATGTGTAATATCTATGTAAAGCAGCCTGTTACTCAGATTGTTTTGAATACAACTGATATTACCGTAAGAAAGGGGCAGGTATTCTGGCTCAACGCGACATGTCTGCCTGAAAATGCCGACAATAAGATAATTACATGGGAGAGCAGGGATGAGGAAGTTTGTACAGTAGAGAGTGACGGCAAGTGTACGGCAACAGGAGCCGGTACGACATCTATTATAGCTACAAATGTGGATACAGGTTTGACAGCTTACTGTGTAGTAACTGTAACACAGCCTGTCACCGGCATTACACTTAATTCGACATATCAGCTTATGTGGGTTGGCTCTAAATATGCGATTATACCTACAATAGAGCCTGTGGATGCAGAAAATAAAAATGTTACTTATTTCTCAAGTGACCCGGAGGTTGCGTCAGTTGATGAGCACGGCGTAGTTACAGCCCTCAAGGGAGGAAGCTGTGTGATTGAGGTGACTACTGAGGAATGTCAGCTTACTGCGGCATGTACGATTGAGGTTAAAGAGTATGTATCGTCTATAACGCTGAGCGAGCATAATAAGTTTCTTAATGTCGGAGCCAGCGGTACACTGATTGCAGAGGTTGGCTCTGATACAGCGACAAATAAAAATATTGTCTGGTCGTCATCAAATAACGATATTTGTTCAGTTGACCAGCAGGGAAATATAATAGGCGGCACACCGGGAACGGCTGTTATAACTGCAACTGCGGCTGACGGCAGCGGTGTTTCGGATTCGTGTATCGTAAGAGTTGTTAATCCTGTGACGTCCATCACTGTCGAGCCTTCGACGGTACGATTGTTGGTAGGGGAATCTGTTATTGTGCATGCTAATATATATCCTGAGGATGCATCGGTAAAGGATGTAGACTGGACTTCGTCAGATGAGACGATTGCGACAGTTGATGAGGCAGGAGAGATATTTGCACTCAGTACGGGAAAATGTAAGGTTACAGCTACATCTAGGGACGGAAATGAAGTTAAGGGCGTCTGCTGGGTATATGTAACACCGGTTGTAAATATTTCATCTATAAAGATAAATTCAAGTGAAATTTACATGCTTACCGGAAAATCAAGGCAGTTGAGTGTTCGCGTAATGCCGGCATCAAATACAGATTCTTATAGCTGGTATTCAACCGATACAGGAATTGTTACTGTCAATAATGATGGGGTTATAACAACGGTAGGACCGGGAACAGCTGAGGTTGTGTGCGAGAGTACAGCTAACGGAGTATCGTCTTCATGTACTGTTCACGCACTTGGAATAAGCCAGACAAATATAACTCTGGAGCAGTACGACTCTTTCTGGCTTGATGTTTTGGGAATAGAGAACGGTGACACAGTTGTCTGGAGAAGCAGCAATCCTAGAGTCTGCACGGTATCTTCGACCGGACAGGTGATTGCGAGAAAAGCCGGTACAACGACAGTTACGGCGGTTACTCATAATAAGACATTGTACTGTACCGTAAAGGTAACTAACATACCAAAATAACACAGTATCTAAGCTTGTGTAAATTATGCACCACCCGTTTATACGGGTGGTTTGCTGTGTAATGGAAGAAAATATTTGGCTGTTGATTTTCGGCAGTAAAAAAGAACGGATGGCAATGAAAAGTCATTTGCCATCCGTTCTTTGTATAAATATAAAATATGAGGGGGAGATAGAATAAATTCTATCTGTAATGTATTATATGTAATAAATGTGAGCAAAGTGTGTCTGTTTAATAAAAGAAATATTAAAATTAAAAAGAAATTGTAAATTGATTTGCTGAAAGTGATAAGTCGATTAGTCAAAGGAAGATGAGAGGTGAAATTACCAGAATGAGTATCGTATTTTGCGAAATGATGGATTGTGTGCATAACGGCAGCGGTGTCTGTGATGCGGAGAGCATTGCTGTAATACAGGGCAAATGCGCAAAAATCGAGAAAAAGAAGCCCGAGGAAAAACAAAACAAGCCGGGCGGGACCAGAAGAATTAAAGTGTTTGAGGGGACTGAGTGGATATAAAATATACAAATCGAAGTTATATAAGTTTTTATAGTATGCAGCTTTTTTGCTGTCTTGAAAATATAGCAATATAGTGTTATTATATAGCTTGAAATTTTATTGCTTATATGAAAGAATTATTTATACCGATTAACATATATGAATTATAGGAGTCACCGATATGAACGAAAAAGATAATTTTGATATTGATGATGAGCTTGCACGTTCACTTGAGCGTCTGGTAGAGGAAGAGACAAATGTCGCAAAAGCGGCATATTCAGATGAAGAGCATGTTAATAACGAAAACATAAACAGTGAATCGGTCCGAAAAGCATCTAAGAGTATTGACCTTGATGCAACGCAGATGGTTGACAGGGATATGGTGAAAAGTCTTGCAACGGGAGGCAGCGGAGCTTCGCAAAACAGACAGGTATATGAAAAAAATGAAATGCCGGAGCTGTCAGAAGATGACTTGGAGGATGATGAAGCTGATTTGACCGAAGGCATAAAAGATGAAAGAAGTGCTTTAAAGAAGGAGAAAGAAGCCGCACCGCATGGTCTTACTAAAAGAAATAAGCTTATTATTGCCGGAGTCAGCGGTCTTGTAGTTCTGGTTGTCTTAATAATAGTAATAGTGGCTGTTGTTATAAATTCAAATAATAAGAAGTCGTATGAGTATAATTATGATAAGGGAATGGAATATTACAACAGTCAGGATTATAATCAGGCGGTAGATTTTCTCTCAAAGGCTTTTGCAACAAGCGATGGAAAGAAAAATGTAGAAATGATGTGCGCGCTTGCAGATGCATATAATCGTACAGGACAGACAGATAAGGCAATAGAGGTGCTGAAAGAGGCGCTTGCTTATGATAAGCTTAACGAAAAGGCTCTCACAGCGCTGGCTCAGCTCTATCAGGATAACAAAAACGGAGCAGAGCTGACGGAGCTCATAAGAGATTATAAGGGAACAAAATCAGAATCTGTTCTCGATGCTTATAAGGTTTCGGCTCCAACTCCTTCCGAGACGCCGGGAAATTTTGACGACGCCATTGAGCTCAGGCTTATGGCGGCTGACGGCTGTGATATTTATTATACGATTGACGGAAGCGAGCCTACTGAAAAGAGTATAAAGTATTCAGGCAGCATCAAAATAGAGAAGGATACGGTTACCGTTAAAGCGGTTGCTGTTAATTCGATAGGTGTAAACTCGGATGTCGCGGAGTTTACTTATACTATTGCGCTAAAGGCACCTGAGGCGCCTAAGCTTTCTCCTGAGAGTTCTGAGGTTACCGTAGGAACAAAAATTGTAATCGAAGGGCTTGCGGATGATGAAAAGGCGTACTATACTTTAGACGGAAGCACGCCTTCAGCCAATTCGTCACAGTATTCGGGCGGAATAGAGCTGAATAAAACAGGAAATTATGTAGTTTCTGTGATTGTAATTAACAAGCATAATTTGTCAAGCACTGTTACAAGATGCAGCTATACCGTTATCGAAGAAAAGTCTTACAGCCAGGCTGAAGCTGAGGCTATTCTTATGAAACGCCTTCAGGAAAATGGAAAAGTGAGCAGTCTCGGAACTGTTATTCCGGGCGGAGGAACAGCAAAGCTTGAATACCAGAGCACTATGACAATAAGCGGCGTTGAAATGTATTATATACGTCTTGATGTCTATAACGGCACCAGCAGGACCACAGATGGATATTACGGTGTTGGAGTCAAGAACGGTCAGTGTTATACGGTTACTGGCAGCAATGGCTCTCTATCAGCCGTTCAATATTAATTTTTACTATTACTTTGAAAGGGGTACATAAATGTATAAGATTTTAAAAGCTGAAAAGCTGGCAGAGAAAATTTATTTAATGGATGTTTCAGCACCCAGAGTTGCTAAGCATTGTCAGCCGGGTCAGTTCGTTATTGTGAAAATGGATGAAAAGGGAGAGAGAATCCCTCTTACAATCTGTGATTACAACAGGGAAGAAGGAACTGTTACTATAGTTTTCCAGAGTGTCGGCGCATCTACAACAAAGATGGCTGATTTAAAGGAAGGCGACTGTTTTGAGGATTTTGTGGGCCCGCTCGGATGTGCGTCAGAACTGGTTAACGAGGATATAGAAGAGTTAAAGAAAAAGAAAATAGTTTTTGTAGCAGGAGGAGTGGGAACTGCTCCTGTATATCCACAGGTAAAGTGGCTTCATGAGCACGGCATTGATGCCGATGTAATTGTCGGAGCAAAAAATAAGGATATGCTTATTTTAGAGGAGCCTATGCGTGAAGTCGCAGGAAATCTCTATCTCACGACTGATGACGGAAGCTATGTAAGAAAGGGCATGGGTACGGATGTATTAAAGGACCTTGTAAATAATGCGGGAAAGAAATATGACCTTTGTATAGCAATCGGACCGTTGATTATGATGAAATTTGTCTGTCTTCTGACAAAGGAGCTGGGTATTCCAACAGTTGTAAGCATGAATCCTATTATGGTTGACGGAACAGGTATGTGCGGAGCATGCCGTATTCAGGTTGGAGATGAGGTCAAATTTGCGTGTGTTGACGGACCGGAGTTTGACGGACACAAGGTGGATTTTGACCAGGCTATGAAGCGTCAGCAGATGTATAAGACGGAGGAGGGCAGAGCTATGCTTGCTCTTACCGAGGGAGATACACATCACGGCGGCTGCGGACACTGTAATTAATTATTTTATTATGGCTGTCGCATATTTTCATGTTAAATGTAACGACTGCCGGAATAAATGTTATAGTATGGAAAAACAAGGGAATGAGGTTAATACAGAATGGATGTTTTAAAGAAAGTTCCGGTCAGAGAGCAGGCTCCTGACGTAAGAAACAAGAATTTTGATGAGGTTTGTTTGGGATACAATATGGAAGAGGCACAGGAGGAGGCTACAAGATGCATTAACTGTAAAAATGCACAGTGTATCAAGGGCTGTCCTGTATCTATCAATATTCCAGGCTTTATTCATGAGGTGAAGGAAGGAAATATTGAGGAGGCCTACAAGATTATAAGTCAGTCGTCAGCGCTACCGGCTGTCTGCGGGCGTGTATGTCCACAGGAGAGCCAGTGTGAGGGAAAATGTATCCGCGGCTTTAAGGGAGAGCCTATTTCAATCGGCAAGCTGGAGAGATTTGTGGCTGATTATGCAAGAGAGCATGATATTAAGCCGCAGCCTGCAGCTGAGAAGAAGGGGAAGAAGGTAGCCGTTATAGGCTCAGGACCTTCAGGTTTGACATGTGCCGGAGATTTGGCAAAGATGGGCTATGACGTTACAATTTTTGAGGCGCTTCATCAGCCTGGAGGAGTGCTTGTATACGGTATTCCTGAGTTTCGTCTGCCTAAGCAGACGGTTGTCGCAAGCGAGATTGAGAATGTTAAGAGTCTCGGCGTCAAGATTGAGACAAATGTGGTTATAGGCAAGTCTGTGACTGTTGACCAGCTTCTTGAAGAAGAGGGCTTTGACGCTGTATTTATCGGCTCAGGTGCCGGACTTCCAAGATTTATGGGAATACCGGGAGAGAATGCCAATGGCGTATTTTCTGCCAATGAGTATCTTACAAGAAGCAATCTCATGAAGGCGTTTGACGACAGTTACGATACGCCGATTGCCAGATTTAAGAAGGTTGCTGTCGTAGGCGGCGGAAATGTTGCGATGGATGCTGCGAGAACTGCTCTTCGTCTCGGCGCAGAGGTACATATTGTATACAGAAGAAGCGAGGCAGAGCTTCCAGCCAGAGCAGAGGAAGTTCATCACGCAAAGGAAGAGGGCATTATCTTTGATTTGCTCACAAATCCTACTGAGATATTAACAGATGAAAACGGCTGGGTAAAAGGCATTAAGTGTGTGAAAATGGAACTCGGGGAGCCGGATGCTTCAGGCAGAAGAAAACCTGTTGAGATTGAGGGCTCTGAGTTTGTAATGGACCTTGACGCTGTTATTATGTCTCTCGGTACATCTCCAAACCCACTTATAAGTTCTACTACTAAGGGACTTGAGATTAACAGAAGAAAGTGCATTGTTGCAGAGGAGGAGAACGGACAGACATCCAAAGCAGGTGTTTATGCCGGCGGTGATGCAGTTACGGGCGCAGCTACGGTAATACTCGCTATGGGAGCGGGAAAAGCTGCGGCTAAGGGAATTGATGAGTTTTTGAGCAAATAAAAAATAAAAAGAAATACCTCGAGTCACAAAATGACTTGAGGTATTTCTTTTTTGCAGCAAAAAACACAACAGGATTTTGGTGAAAAAATTATTAGCTTAGACGGTTTTCGCGGCAAATATTTTTTCAATATATTCATCTGTTATCGCATCTACAATTTCTTCTTTTAAATCAGGATATTTTTCTGAAATTACATTTTTTATGTAGCTGCTTCTGTTAAAATATTTCATTTCGTCAGCCAGCTCAGAGCCGTCGTATGAGCTGTCAATTATATCGGGATTCAGATTTTCGGAAAGCCAGTCCAGGATTTCAGCGTTAGTCCGGCTTTCAGTTGCAATTTTTGACTTTGCGTTTTTTGCAGCCTTAAAAGAAATAAACGCTATGACAATAAATGCAGCAAAAAGTACTATTAAAACTACGTTTGTCAATATTCCTGATGCTCCTTTTAATGAAAAAAAGTGAAGCACTCCAAAGTCGTTTAATAAGACAATCACAAGACCGGCTATGCCGCATACCAGAAAGGTTATCGCCGAAGACAGATTATCCTGGTATTTTTCCTTTGAATTTTCATAGACATTTCCTGTGGTTAGCTGTTCAATAAAATTTTCTTCATCAGCATCATTAATTTGGGTGTTTTGTTCATTGTCCATATTTTTCATTGATACTCCAATCCTTAATCTTTTAAATTTGCAGGCAAAGCTGTAAAGACCGGAATAACCGGCTTTTGAGCCGCGTCCGGCTCATACTGAAATACAGAAAGTCTGCACATTGACTCACATTATAACAGCAAAATGTGAAAAAATAAAGAACGTCTGTGAAAACATTGAGATGTGCTGCAAAAAAGATTGTGGGCGAAGCCTCGTGCTTGCGCGCAGGCTCTGCAGCGTGTATATTTAATTAATAAGATAATATCTGAGAAAAAGCAGGCTGCACGCGGTTTGAAGTTTGGAAAATGACCGTGAGGCATCATATAGATATGGAAAGGAAATATAAGAGTACTATGAATGTTTTGATTTTAAGCGGAGGCAGTATGGATGAGATGTGGGCAGAAGAGTGGATTAAGGATAAGCACTTTGACTTTTGCATAGCTGCTGACAGAGGACTTGAAAAGGCTGACAGACTTGGAATAAAAGTTGATTTGCTGCTTGGAGATTATGATTCTGTCGATAGAGGATTGCTTGAAAAGTACAGAAGCGATACGAGGACAATTACCTATCCGTGCGAAAAGGATTATACGGATACGCATATTGCAGTAAAAAAGGCGATAGAATATATTCAAAAAAATGTTTCAGAAATAGCTGAAAACAAAGGCTTTGTCAGAGACTCCGGCATGTTTGAGGATGCTGATTATACCAGGGGCTCAATTTCAATAATAGGGGCTACGGGGACAAGGTATGACCATGCGATTACGAATATTTTCGTGATGCAGGAGGCGTTAAGGGCAGGTGTGGAGTGCGCGATATACGATAAATTCAATAAAATATATCTGAAGGACGCAGCGTTTGATATAGAAAGAGATAAACAGTACGGAAAATATCTGTCATTTGCGCCTATTAGCGAGGAGGTCACGCTCAGCCTTACGGGAGTAAAATATCCGCTGGACAGGTATGTTCTGAGACAGGGAATGAGCATCTGTCAGAGCAATGAAATAACAGATAAAACGGCGCATGTAGATATAATTTCAGGAAAATTGGCAGTATTTGAGACAAGTGATTAGATAAATGCTTGTATTTTAAGAGTGATTGTTATAAAATAAACGATAGATATTTTATTACTAATTAGGAGGTTTCGAAGATGAGTAACACAACACCGGTGTCAGCCAGAGCGAGAATAGACGCTATTCTGGATGACAGCAGCTTTGTTGAAATCGGTGCGGGCGTCAGAGCCAGAGCCACTGATTTTAACATGACAGAAAACGCAGCTCCGTCTGACGGCGTAATAACCGGATACGGAGTGATTAACGGTAATCTTGTGTATGTATACAGCCAGGATGCCACAATTATGAACGGTACAATAGGTGAGATGCATGCAAAGAAAATAGCAGGACTTTACGACCTCGCGTTAAAAATGGGTGCTCCTGTTATAGGTCTGATTGACTGTGCGGGCATAAGGCTCCAGGAGGCAACTGACGCGCTGTCGGGCTTCGGAGAGATTTACAGAAAAATGTCAGATGCATCTGGGGTTATTCCTCAGATTACTGCAGTTTACGGAAACTGCGGCGGCGGTCTGGCTGTTTTGGCAGGTCTTTCTGATTTTACATTTATGGAGGAGAAAAACGGTCATCTTTTTGTAAACAGTCCTAATGCTTTAGAGGGAAATTATACAGAAAAGCTTGATACTTCGGATGCCAAGTTCCAGGCTGAGGCAGGAGTTATAGATTTTGCCGGAGACGAGGATGCTATCGCAAACGGCATTCGTCAGCTCGTATCTATTCTGCCTGCCAATAATGAGACAGAGCCGTTTACCGACAGCCAGGATGATTTGAACAGAATATGTGCCGATATGGCGGCTGAAATTGCGGACCCTGCTCTTGCTCTTTCCGACATTTCGGATGATAACCTTTTTGTTGAGGTTAAGCCTGAGTTTGCTAAGGAGATTGTGACAGGTTTTATTCAGATTGACGGCTCTACAATCGGAGCTGTTGCAAACAGAAGCGCACAGTTTGATGAAAACGGTGAGAAGTCGGCAGAGTATGACGCTGTCCTGACAGTAGACGGCGCGTACAAAGCAGCTGATTTTGTGAATTTCTGTGATGCGTTTGAAATCCCTGTTCTGACACTTACCAACGTGAAGGGATTTGAGGCTACGGTGCGAAGCGAGAGAGCTATTGCAAAGGCGGTCGCAAAACTCACATTCGCATTTGCAAATGCAACAGTCCCTAAGGTTAATGTTATAACAGGAGAGGCATACGGAAGCGCTTATGTGACAATGAATTCAAAGGCGCTTGGTGCAGATGTTACATATGCATGGAGCAATGCAAGCATAGGAATGATGGATGCAACGCTCGCGGCAAAGATTATGTATTCGGACGAGGCTGCAAAGTCAGATGATGTTCAGGCAGTAATAGCTGAGAAAGCGGCAGAGTACGCAAAGCTTCAGTCAAGTGTTGAGTCTGCTGCTTCAAGAGGCTATGTTGACACGATTATCAATCCTGAAGATACAAGAAAATATGTTGCGGCAGCATTTGAGATGCTGTACACAAAGAGAGAGGATAGACCTGACAAAAAGCATGGAACGGTCTGATGTAGAGGTGAGGCAATATGAAGAAGATTAAATTAAAAAAATTCTTACTGTTGTTTTGCGTTTTGGCGTGTGTGTTTGGTCTGACAGCCTGCTCTGAAATTATTTCTTCTGATGAGGCAAAGGTGTCAAAGAAAGAAAAGCAGCTTGCATCGGTTTCCTCAGAGCTTGAAGAGTGGTCTGTTGATATGATAAATTATCTGAACGCAGCTTCTGATGAAGATGTCAGGGAAAACGCAGAAAATGCTGTCGGTATTGATGAGTTAAACGGAAAGCAGTATATAGTTAATCCTGACGGCATGAATGTGACAACCGTAGAATTTTGCAACAGCTGGGTTAAGAGCCGCAGCGATTTGGGCAGTTTAAAGTCTGTCGACAGTGTTGATGTGGAAATCAACGATGAGACAGGAACCTTGTGTACAGTTGTAATTGATACAACATATGAGGATAGAAAGTGTACGTTTGAGCTGGTTTTTGACGAAGATTATAATCTTGAAGGTGCGGCAATCAACGCGGTATATACCACCGGTGAAAAAATGGAAAAAGCTGTTATGAATACTGTTATCGGCATGGGTACAGTGTTTATCGTGTTGATTTTTATTTCGTTTATTATTTCTTTGCTTAAATATGTGAATAAAATAGGTGCAAAGAAAGAGCCTGAGGAAAAGGCTTCTGAGGGTGTTGACAACGCTATTTCACAGATAGTAACCGCAGAGGAAAACGAGACGGACGATTTGGAGCTTGTGGCGGTTATAACGGCTGCGATAGCGGCTTCTGAGGGAACATCCTCCGACGGGCTGGTTGTTCGTTCAATTAAGAGAAGAAAATAAAAATATATATTTAATGGAGGATAAACACAATGAAGAATTATACAATTACTGTTAATGGTAATGTTTATGATGTTACAGTTGAAGAGGGAAAGACAAGCGGTACAGCAGCAAGCGCGCCGGTTAAGCCGGCAGCACCAAAAGCTGCTCCAAAGCCGGCAGCGCCTTCAGGTGCTCAGGGTGCGGTTAAGGTAAACGCACCTATGCAGGGTAAGATTTTAAAGGTTAATGTTGCAGTCGGAGCTGCTGTAAAGAAAGGTGATATTCTGCTTATTCTTGAGGCAATGAAAATGGAAAACGAAATCTTTGCACCACAGGATGGAACTGTCGCAACAGTTGAGTGTTCAGTTGGTGATTCAGTTGAGACTGGAAAAGTTTTAGTTTCCATGAACTAGTCGATTTAGAGGAATCATTTAAACTGGAGGTTAAAAGATGAGTTATATTATAACAACATTGGGAAACCTCATACAGCAGTCAGCGTTTTTTGGCTTGACATGGGGAAATTATCTTATGATTGCTGTGGCTTTGGTTTTCTTATATTTGGCGATTAAAAAAGGATACGAACCTCTGCTTTTAGTACCGATTTCTTTCGGTATGCTGCTTGTTAATCTCTATCCCGATATTATGCTTTCAATTGAGGATTCTAACAACGGTATAGGCGGTTTGTTGCATTATTTTTATCTGCTTGACGAGTGGAGTATTCTTCCGTCATTAATTTTCCTAGGCGTCGGAGCTATGACGGATTTCGGACCGCTTATAGCAAATCCTAAGAGCTTTCTTTTGGGTGCGGCAGCTCAGCTCGGTATTTTTGTTGCGTACAT
Organism: uncultured Lachnospira sp.; assembly: GCA_944381165.1. GTDB lineage: Bacteria > Bacillota > Clostridia > Lachnospirales > Lachnospiraceae > Lachnospira. The sequence goes on from CALWKC010000025.1 coordinate 25,478, forward strand.
TCTTGCTATATTTATGGGCTTCCCTGACAAAGCGGCAGCGGCAATTTCGATTATCGGCGGTGCCGACGGTCCTACATCTATCTTCCTTGCCGGAAAGCTCGGACAGACCAAGTATTTGGGACCTATCGCGGTAGCGGCATATTCATATATGTCTCTTGTTCCTATTATCCAGCCGCCTATTATGAAGCTTTTCACGACCGAAGAGGAAAGAAAGATCAAGATGGATCAGTTGAGACCTGTCTCTAAGCTTGAAAAGATTCTCTTCCCGATTATCGTAACTATCGTGGTTGTATTGATTCTGCCTACTACGGCTCCGCTTGTAGGTATGCTTATGCTCGGAAACCTGTTTAAGGAGAGCGGTGTTGTCAAGCAGCTCACAGAGACAGCATCAAATGCTCTTATGTACATTGTAGTTATTATTCTCGGAACATCTGTCGGTGCGACAACAAGCGCTGAGGCATTCCTGAATTTGGATACCTTAAAGATTGTAGCGCTAGGACTTGTGGCATTTGCGTTCGGTACAGCCGGAGGCGTATGGCTCGGAAAGCTGATGTGCAAGCTGTCAGGCGGAAAAATCAATCCTCTTATCGGCTCTGCGGGCGTATCGGCGGTGCCTATGGCGGCGAGAGTTTCTCAGAAGGTCGGTCAGGAGGCAGACCCGTCAAACTTCCTGCTTATGCATGCTATGGGACCTAATGTTGCCGGAGTTATCGGTACAGCGGTTGCCGCAGGAGCATTTATGGCAATGTTCGGCGTAATGTAAAAATTTTTAATGACTATATATAAAATAATTTGGAGGATATAAAGATGGCAGAACAGGTTAAAAAACCATTAAAAATAACGGAAACCGTATTGCGTGATGCACATCAGTCGTTGATTGCAACAAGAATGACGACAGAGCAGATGCTTCCAATAGTCGACACAATGGATAAGGTCGGCTATCACTCAGTAGAGTGCTGGGGAGGCGCAACATTTGATGCGTCGCTTCGATTTCTCAAGGAAGATCCATGGGACAGACTTCGCAAGTTAAGAGACGGTTTTAAACACACAAAGCTGCAGATGCTTTTCAGAGGTCAGAACATTCTCGGTTACAATCATTATTCGGATGATGTTGTTGAATATTTTGTACAGAAATCAATAGCAAACGGTATTGATATTATACGTATTTTTGACTGTTTCAATGATTTGAGGAACTTAGAGACGGCTGTTAAGGCGGCAAAGAAAGAGAAAGGTCATGCACAGATTGCGCTTTCATATACAATCGGTGACGCTTATACGCTTGATTACTGGAAAGAGACAGCAAAGAAGATTGAAGATATGGGCGCAGATTCAATCTGTATCAAGGACATGGCGGGACTTCTGGTGCCATATAAGGCAACAGAGCTTGTTCAGGCGTTAAAAGAGGGCTCGTCACTTCCGCTTCAGATACATACGCATTATACATCAGGTGTTGCGTCAATGACTTATCTTAAGGCTGTTGAAGCAGGAGCAGATATAATTGATACGGCAATTTCACCTTTTTCAATGGGAACAAGCCAGCCGGCAACTGAGGTTATGGTTGAGACCTTTAAGGGCACTCCGTATGATACGGGTCTCGATCAGAATATTCTCTCTGAGATTGCTAATTATTTTCAGCCTATGAGAGACGAGGCTTTAAAGAGCGGTCTCATGAATACTAAGGTGCTTGGAGTAAATATCAAGACGCTTCTTTATCAGGTACCGGGAGGCATGCTTTCAAATCTTGTCTCACAGCTTAAGGAGGCAGGCGCAGAGGACAAATATCAGGCAGTTCTTGAGGAGATTCCTAGAGTTCGCAAGGATTTCGGCGAGCCGCCGCTTGTTACGCCTTCATCACAGATTGTCGGAACACAGGCAGTGCTCAATGTGCTTCAGGGTGAGCGCTATAAGATGATTACGAAGGAGTCAAAGAAGGTTCTTGCAGGTGAGTTCGGTCAGACAGTTAAGCCGTTTAATCCTGAGGTGCAGAAGAAGGCTATCGGAGATACGGAGCCTATCACCTGCCGTCCGGCGGATTTAATCGAGCCACAGCTTGATAAGTTTAAGAATGACCCTGTTGTTAAGGAATATAAACAGCAGGACGAGGACGTACTTTCATATGCTTTGTTCCCGGCAGTTGCCACGGAATTCTTTAAATACAGAGAGGCACAGCAGACTAAGGTTGACCCTAAGGCTGCCGATACAGAGAATAAGGCATATCCTGTATAAAATAAATAATATGCGCGGCGCTCTGATATTTTGTCGGAGCGCCATTTTTAACGCTGCCATAATCATTCTTGTAAATAATACAGTGCTGTGTTAATATAGCTTCCGGGATTAAATCTGTGCATCGCAGACGAGGAGTATGATTTGCAATATGACGTAAAGACATCGGTTTTTTGTCCGGGAAAGCCGTTAAAATGAGAGGTGTCTCATACGACACTTGGAAGAATAACCCTGACATTTTAATAAAAAAGTATTTATAAAAAGGCGGAAAATGATATGATTAGATTTGAAAGATGCAGTGTGATGAACTTTGAGAATGCTATAAGAGGAGCCAGAAATCCAATGAATAGCTGGGACAGAATGGACAGCAGAACTGTTGACGGACAGTTTGAGTTTGGTCCTAATGACCTGGGTCTTGCCAAGAGATTATGCAGGGCAGGGAGCGACCACAGAAAGTTTATTCGTCAGATTTTTGTAACCGTAGATATTACAGCACCGCTTTACTGGTGGAAAGAATATGATACATATAAAGTCGGTACGGTTGCAAATTCTACCAGCACCATGCATAAAATTCACAGTAAGCCGTTTGAGCTGGAGGATTTCAGCACGGATCATATGAATAATGACAGTCTGGAATTAATGAAACGAAATATTGAATTTCTGGAAAAACAGCGCATAATGTATAATGAGACAAAGGATAAGGAATTTTGGTACAGCATTATACAGCTTCTGCCTGAAAGCTATAATCAGATGAGAACTTGCACATTCAGCTATGAGAACGCTGTTTCCATGTATTATTCAAGAAAGAATCACAAGCTTCAGGAATGGCATAAATTCTGTGACTGGGTTGAACAGCTTCCTTATTTCAGAGAGCTGTTTCTGCAGGAACAGGAAAATTAAAACTAATATGAAAGGGGAAAGTGCAATGCAGTTTTCTGCTCTGCACAGTGAGTGTTATGGAAGGAATGGGTATGATTATTGTTGCCGGAATTATACTGGTGGTATTGATACTGTTTTTCAGTTTTGTGCCAATCGGTTTGTGGATTTCGGCTATGGCTGCAGGTGTTCATGTCGGCATATTCAGCCTTGTGGGAATGCGTCTTAGAAGAGTTGTTCCGGCAAGAATTATTCTTCCGCTTGTAAAGGCGACAAAGGCGGGACTTAAATTAAGCGCAAATCAGCTTGAGGCGCATTATCTTGCGGGAGGAAATGTAGACGGTGTCGTCAACGCGCTTATTGCTTCTGAGAGAGCCGGAATCGACCTCTCATTTGAGAAGGCTGCCGCTATCGACCTTGCGGGCAGAAATGTCCTGGAAGCCGTACAGATGAGCGTTAATCCTAAGGTTATTGAAACGCCGAATATCTCGGCTGTGGCTAAGGACGGTATAGAGCTTCTCGTGAAGGCGAGAGTTACAGTGCGCACAAATCTTGAAAGGCTTGTCGGCGGCGCTGGTGAGTCAACTATAATTGCAAGAATAGGCGAGGGTATAGTAACTACTGTTGGCTCTGCCGATACGCATAAGAGCGTGCTTGAGAATCCCGACGATATTTCAAAGCTTATTCTTGCTAAGGGACTTGATGCGGGAACTGCATTTGAAATTCTTTCCATAGATATTGCTGACGTTGATATAGGAAGAAATATAGGCGCAAATCTTCAGAGTCTTCAGGCTGAAGCAGATAAAAATATCGCGCAGGCAAAAGCCGAGGAACGAAGAGCTATGGCTGTTGCAAGAGAGCAGGAGATGCGCGCGTACGTTGTCGAGGCGGAGGCAGAGGTGCCTAAGGCTCTTGCATATGCTTTGAGAGAGGGCAAAATGGGAATTATGGATTACTATGACCTGCAGAATATCAAAGCAGACACTAAAATGAGAGACAGCATAGCAAGTGACGAGACGACAAGGAATATAATTGAGGGCGGACATAATGAACAGTAGGAATGTTTTCGGAAATCTGGCGTCAAGAGTAAACGCTTCTGTTTCAGGTTTTGTTTCAAGAACTGAAAATGCCGGGCAGTCTGATAATTTTCAGTGCATGGGCGCAATGCAGTATGCAGATGAGATGAGGCAGCCTGAGAGCATACCTGAAAGGGACGAAGAGGTATTGAGGAATAATGAAAAAAATCCTTTATACAAAGATCCTTTGCCGGGAGATGCCGTAAAGAAATACGTCAGCCTCGAAGATGCTATGATTATACACGAAGTTCTTTCAGAGCCTGTATGCAAAAAAAGAAGGCGAAGAAAGAGATAGCTATATATGTATTCTGTATGCAATAATGCATTTGGTATATGTTAAAGATAAAAACCCCTGAGTAAATGAAAGTGATATTAAAAATGTCATTTGCTCAGCGGGCTTTTTGGCGTGTATATATAGGAAATGAGAAATTGATTTTTTGCAGTGTAAATTAACAAAGCAGTTTTTTAATTTACATAATCGGGGAGGAAATTTCAGTTGGAGTTGCTTAATATAATAAGGCAGAAGGAGGCGGATTTCAGCAAGGGGCAGAAAAAGCTGGCTGAATATGTGCTTAATAATTATGAAAAAGCAGCGTTTTTAACGGCTCTTGAGCTGGGACAGGCAGTCGGTGTCAGTGAATCGACAGTCGTGAGATTTGCGTCGTGTATAGGTTTGAGCGGCTATCCTGAATTTCAGAGAAAGCTCGCGGATATGGTGCAGGAGAAAATACACTCTATAGAGAGAATTGAAATTGCTGGCGGCACGATGCCGCAGGAAAAAGTGCTGGACAATGTGATGAAAGCTGATTCGGATAAAATTATGCTGACGCTGGAAGCCATTGACAGAAACGCTTTCGGCGTCGCGGTTGAGGATATTTTAAGCGCAGAAAACGTATATGTTGTCGGAGTGCGGAGCTGCGCGCCTCTGGCAATGTTTCTGGGATATTATTTAAAGCTTGTGAGAAAAGGCGTTATTCAGGTTGTGAGTACTAACACAAGCGAGATATTTGAGCAGATGATACATGTTTCGTCAAAGGATGTTGTAATAGGAATAAGCTTTCCGAGATATTCAATGAAGACTCTCAAGGCAATGGAGTTTGCAAACGACAGAAATGCCAGAGTCATCACAATAACTGACAGCAAGCATTCTCCTATGAATATGTATTCCTCCTGTAATCTGTTTGCCAGAAGCGATATGGCGTCAATAGTAGATTCGCTTGTTGCGCCTCTGAGCGTTATTAATGCGCTTATTGTTGCCTGCTGTCTGAAATGCAATGAGGAGGTTATACATAACCTTGAGGAGCTGGAGGGTGTGCTTTATAATTATCAGTTCGGCGACAACGACGAGATTAATCTTCTTGATGAAAATGTTTTGAGTGAATTAAAGAAAATGTCTGGAGTATAGATGAGCAAGGTGATTGTTGCAGGCGGCGGAGCCGCAGGTATGATGGCAGCTGTCTTGGCTGCAAAGAACGGGCATAAAACCGTTCTGTTGGAAAAAAACGAAAAGCTGGGAAAGAAACTTTTTATTACCGGGAAGGGCAGATGTAATTTTACAAATGCCGGAACTTCGGAGGATTTGATGAACAGCATTGTCACAAATAAAAAGTTTATGTACAGCGCGCTGAACGGTTTTTCAAACTATGATACAATGGGATTTTTCGGGGAGCTTGGGCTTGAGTTTAAGATTGAGAGAGGAGACAGGGTGTTTCCGGTATCTGACCACTCGTCTGATGTAATAAGGGCGCTGAGCCGTGAACTTAATCGTCTGGGCGTTGATGTGAGACTTAACACAAGGGTTTTATCAGTGAATACAAAGGAGATTGATTCGAGTGACGGGGACTCAAAAAAATACAAAATATTCGAGAGCGTTGCCGTTCAAAATGAGACGGGCGGAAAAGAAACTGTTACGGGTGACGCCTTGATTATTGCGACCGGAGGCAATTCTTATCAGAGCACCGGCTCGACAGGGGACGGATACCTTTTTGCCAGGAGTCTCGGGCACAGTGTGACAGATATTCTGCCTGCGCTTGTGCCGTTTAATGTAGAACAGGAGTGGGAGAGGCAGCTTCAGGGACTTAGTCTGAAAAATGTTTCCGTCAAACTTATGGACGGAGAAAAGGTGATTTACTCTGATTTCGGTGAGATGCTGTTTACTCATTTCGGAGTGAGCGGACCGACCCTGCTGTCTGCAAGCAGCTATGCTGCGGGGATAATACGTGAAAAAAAGCTTACGCTTTCTATTGATTTAAAGCCGGCGCTTTCGCATGAACAGCTTGACGAGAGAATTCTGCGCGATTTTGATGAAAATAAGAATAAAGCTTTTAAAAATTCATTGGATAAACTGCTTCCAAAGAAGCTTATTCCTGTTATAATTATGTTGAGCGGCATACCTGACCAAAAAAGAGTGAATGAGATAACGAGACAGCAGAGAAGAAAGCTTGTTGAGCTGCTTAAGGATTTAAGACTCACGCTCACGGGGCTTCGCGGCTTTAACGAGGCGATAATCACTCATGGAGGTGTCTGTGTAAAGGAGATTAACCCTGCTACAATGGAGTCCAAGCTTGTTAAAAATATATATTTTGCCGGGGAGGTTTTAGACGTTGACGCAGTGACGGGAGGTTTTAATCTTCAGGTGGCATGGTCAACCGGATATGCAGCCGGCACGCATGCAGGACAGGAAATGAAATAAATCGGAGGAAAATAAAAATGAGTTATTCTGTAGCTATTGACGGCCCTGCGGGGGCAGGCAAAAGCACTATCGCCAAGCTTTTGGCAGCCAAACTGAATTATATTTATGTTGATACAGGAGCTATGTACCGCGCTATAGCGGTATATTTTTCGCAGAACAATGTAAATCCCGATGATGAGCGTGAGATTGAAGCCGCCGTCTTGGGGGTTGATATTACTATTGAGTATATTGACGGAGTTCAGCAGGTTATTTTGAACGGAGATAATGTCACACATCTTCTGAGGACAGAGGAGACCGGAAGAATGGCTTCAAAAACATCTAAATATGCGGCTGTGAGAAGCAAGCTTGTGGAGCTTCAGCGTCAGCTTGCCAAAAAAGCAAATGTTATTATGGATGGAAGAGATATAGGAACAACTGTCCTTCCGGATGCTTTCTGCAAAATATATCTGACAGCGAGCGTCGATGCCAGAGCAAAGAGAAGATTTGATGAGCTTTCAGCTAAAAATGAGCCGTGCAGTTATGAGACGATAAAGGCTGATATCGAGGAGCGTGATTATCAGGATATGCACAGGGAAATTTCTCCTCTTAAACAGGCAGAGGATGCGGTTTTAGTCGACACCTCAGAGATGACTGTAGACGAGGTGGTTGACCATATAGAACAAATAATAAAGGAGCGTCAATGAGAGAGGTAATTCTTGCAAAATCGGCAGGTTTTTGTTTCGGAGTCCAGAGGGCTGTGGATACTGTATACAGTAAGTGCGGGTGTGAAAATGTGTACACTTACGGACCGATTATTCACAACGAAGAGGTGGTAAAGGACTTAGAGCAAAAGGGAGTACATGTTATAAACAATGCGGATGAACTTCCGGAATCATCCACTGTGATTATACGTTCTCACGGTGTTTCAAGGAAGGTTTATGATGAACTTGCAGACAGGAGTTCAGAGGTTATCGATGCAACATGCCCTTTTGTCCTTAAAATACATAAAATAGTAAGGGAAGAGAGCAGCAAGGGCAGCCAGATAGTTATCATAGGGAACGAAAAACATCCCGAGGTCGAGGGGATTACGGGCTGGTCAATTTCCGATACCTATGTTGTAGACACGAAAGAAAAGGCTGAGAATTTGTCTCTTGATAAAAACAGAACGGTTTGTATTGTGTCTCAAACGACATTTAATTACAATAAATTTAAAGAATTAGTTGAAATTATATCGGAAAAGGGTTACAATATTATCATTCGTAATACAATTTGTAATGCAACTGAGGAACGACAGACAGAGGCAAGAGAAATTGCAAAGCGTGCTGATGCAATGATTGTTATCGGCGGGAGCAGCAGTTCCAATACGCGAAAACTGTATGAAATCTGTAAAAAGGAATGTGATGATACATTTTACATTCAAACAATGAACGACCTTGACTTGAAAAGTTTGGGCAGAGCAGAATGCATAGGTATTACAGCAGGGGCATCGACCCCAAACAATATTATCGAGGAGGTTTACACTAATGTCAGAGAGTTTTGCAGAGATGTTAGAGGAATCAATTAAGCAAATACATACAGGGGAGATTGTTGACGGCACTGTTATTGACGTTAAGGAAGACCAGATTATCCTTAACATTGGGTACAAGGCAGATGGAATTATCACACGCAGTGAATACTCATCTAATCCTAATGTTGATTTAAGAGAAGTAGTCAATGTCGGAGATGAGATGCAGGCAAAGGTACGCAAGGTAAATGACGGCGAGGGACAAGTTATCCTTTCAAGAAGAGGTCTTGTGGCTGAGCAGGGCAGCAAGAAGCTCGAGGAGGCATTTAATAATCAGACTGTTATCACGGCGACAGTAAGCCAGGTTATGAACGGCGGTCTTGGAGTTATGATTGATGAGACTAGAGTATTTATTCCGGCTAGTCTTGTTTCGGATACATATGTAAAGGATTTATCTGTGTATAAGGACAAGGAAGTATCATTTGTTATTACAGAATACAATCCTAAGAAGAGAAGAATAATCGGTGACTGCAAGCAGTTAATCGTTGCTGCTAAGGAGAAGGCTCAGAAGGAGCTTCTCGAGAAGATTCATGAGGGCGATACAATAGAAGGCACAGTTAAGAATGTGACGGATTTTGGCGCGTTTATTGACCTCGGTGGTGTAGACGGTCTTCTTCATATTTCTGAGATGTCATGGGGCAGAACAGAGAATCCAAAGAAGATTTATAAGGTTGGTGATTCTGTTAAGTGTTTTATTAAAGAGATTAATGGCTCAAAGATTGCGCTCAGTGTTAAATATCCTGATTTAAATCCATGGAATGATGCGGCAACTAAGTATGCTGTAGGCAATGTTGTCAAGGGAACTGTTGCGAGAATGACAGATTTTGGTGCATTTGTTCAGCTTGAGGAGGGTGTAGATGCGCTTCTTCATGTCTCTCAGATTTCAAGAGAGCACATCAATAAGCCGTCAGATGTTCTGTCTATCGGTCAGGAGATTGAGGCTAAGGTTGTTGATATTAATGAGGCAGAGAAGAAAATCAGCCTTAGCATGAAAGCGCTTATTGCAGATGAGGCTGAGGAAGCACCTGTAGAATATTCAACAGATGACGCTGAATAATAGAGTTAATAAAATATAATCAACTGTAAAAAGGTGCCGTTTTTCGGCACCTTTTTACATATATTGTCTGATTGATTTTCTACTCATATTTTTTCATGTGTATATATACTCTGCCTTTGCGCGTCTCATTTCCGCATCCGCCAAATATAAATTTTCCGTATCCCCTTATTACAAGTATGTCTCCCGGTTTTAGCTGTGAACTGTTGTTTTCTGTCACAAGACCGTTCACAAATATTTTTTTGGAAGAAAACAGGCTGAGACAGGCGTTTCTTGAAAGCTTTGTCAGAGCGGAGGCTACAGCGTCAACTCGGGCAGAAGCGGCTATAATTTCAAACTCTGAGAGTACCGGCTTTATGTTCTCGGGAGCCTGTTCGCACAGTGATGCATTTACATGCGTATGACGCACAGTTTTAAGATTTTCTATAATAAAACCGGAAATATGGTTTAGACAATATAAATATGCATCCTTTTGTTTTATTATTATATCCCCTAAAAGACTGCGCTCTATTCCAAGATTCATAAGTGCTCCCAGATAATCGCGGTGTCCAAGTTCTTCCGCAAATTTGGGAGTGAGCGGGGATATTTTTATAATGTCTATGGGATAAGTGTCCTCGTAGCCAAAGGCATCAGGACTTCCAAAACGTATAAGCTGTCGTTCACAGGCTTCATTTCCGCCGAAGGTTTCAGGGGAGGCAAAGGCCAGTTCTTTTTTTATTGAATTGTATACGGCAAGCTCACTTATACTTAAAAAATTTGTATATGTATAAATATTCTGACGGTACGATTTGTTAGCTGTGTCCAGAATTTTTCGTCTTAAAAGAGTTTCGTCATCCATGATTATTCGTATCCTTTCTGTTTCGCTAAAACAGATTTTAGCAGAAATTTTTTAAAAATAATAGAAAATTTATTGTGAAATGAAGATTTTTTTATTTTAATATGGTAAAATAGCGTCAGCAAGCTGACGCATGCAAGTTTGCAAAGCAAACTTGTTTATGGGCAAAAAGCTGCCCAAAACTATGGTAAAATAACGTCAGCAGAGTTGACGCATTCAGGTTGTGATTTATAAGTATTTGTGTATGAGTCACGGAAATGAGGGAATATGATTAGAGATTATGAGGGTTTTAAGGATTTTGTACTGCAGAATACAGGAATTGATTTGAATGCCTATAAGGAGCGCCAGATGAAGAGACGGATAGATTCTCTTATCGAGCGGAATAAATATGACGGCTATGACAGTTACAGCAAGGCTATTAAGACAAATCGCGAGCTTATGGATCAGTTCGTGAATTATCTTACGATTAATGTGTCTGAATTTTACCGCAATCCTGCGCTCTGGAAGACGCTTGAGGATGTGATACTTCCGGATCTTATTGATAAGTTCGGGCAGAATTTAAAGATATGGAGCGCTGCATGTTCTACCGGCGATGAGCCGTACTCGCTTGCTATGGTTATGGCAAAAAAAGTTCCTATGAGCAGAATACATATTATCGCGACGGACATTGACGATCAGGTGCTTGAAAAGGCAAGAGACGGCGTATACGCGGCTGCAAGTCTCAAGGGTCTGCCGGATGAGTATAAGAATAAATATTTTGATAAGATGGGCGACCGTTTTTATAAAATCAGCGACGACATTAAAAAATGTGTCGAATTTAAAAAGTCTAACCTGCTCAAGGATGTTTATCCTACAGGCTGCCATTTGATTGTTTGCAGAAATGTAATGATTTATTTTACAGAGGATGCAAAGCAGGATATATATAAAAAGTTCAATAAGTCTCTGCGTCCTGACGGGTGTCTCTTTGTTGGAAATACAGAACAGATTATCAATTACCGCGAGCTTGGATATGAGTATGATAAGCTGTTCTTTTACAGAAAGAAAAAAGAAATATAAAAACAGAACAAAGAGTTCGTAAGCGAACTCTTTCGCGAGGCGCGGATTCGTAAGAATAATTACCTTTCCGCGCCTCTGCGAGCCTGCGGTGCCGCTCATATCAGTTCGTTTACTGTGTCAAATATGTAATGAAGCAGTCTGTTTTTATCAGAGAAAAAATCCTCAGATGCCTCAAAATATGTCTGCGTATCGTTGTACTCAATTTTAAAGTGCGGCGTTTCGGTCTCTCTTAGCTGAGGCAGAAACAGACCGCTTTTTTTGCTGTAACACGTAGCTGCCTTAGCCTGTATTCTGTGATTTTTATCTACATAGAAAGCAACGCTTTTGTGAATGGAGCGGTCCTCATCGGGCAGATAAAAATAATCTTTATAATTTTTGTAAAAATATTTAAGCTCTCCGGTATACATACGTATTCTTATCCGAAAAGTATCTCTGTCAAGCTTTATATAAAAAGGCTCCTTTCCGTAGGAAACAGTCCGATTAACGCAAATGGGGAGCCTTGCGCTTGCGATGAGTTCTTTTACAGGGGAATTTCCGTAATCAAATGTATCGTTTATTAAATATTGAATATTCTCAAAAAAGGAAATATTTCTTATCAAAGTGTATAAAAGTATTTCCGAGAGTGCCGGAAGAGCACAAATATCATCCCGGTTATGCAGTATCAGCATAGAATATTCGATATTGTTGTCTTCTCTTAAAGTTCCTTTGGTGAGAAACTGTTTATACACATCAATTAATTCTCCTCCGCCTGCATTGTCTTCGCGGTGTATTCCAAGAAATTTTTCAATGGTTTTCTGTTTGTAATTTTCCAGTTTGAGAAGGCGGCTGACGGATTTTGCAGCCTTAAACAGGTCAATGCTTTTTATGTATGATAATTCTGAAAGTTCTAAAAGCCGTATTCTTTCTTTTAAAAAAGGAATATCAAAGCCGTCTCCGTTAAAATGAACGAGATATTTATATTCGCTGAGCAGCTTAAGAAATTCGGCTATTATTTTATTTTCCTCTTCAGGTTTTTCGGCAAAAAACTGTCTGTAAAAGTAAATTCCGTTTTGGCAAAATGAGCACCCGATAAGATAGCATATGGAATTTTTAGCGGAAAAGCCTGTGGTTTCAATATCGAAGTACAAAAAATCGTCAAGCGAAGCCTGCGGCATAATTGAATTATACAGACTTTTCAATGCATTTGTATTCGGTTGTATCGGAAGTTTATCGCAGGTTATTTTCATTAGCATAGTCTCCGGCAGTAAGAATTTATTTAGATATATAAGATAATACAATATATTTGTTAAGATGTATATTAAAAAGTGAATTGTTGTGCAATTATATATGTTATTATATTTTTTCGAGATTTTAGTTGGAATATTATAAAATATATGGTATTATTATAAAAATTTTATAAATTTTAAATAATGGAGGGGATAATGATGAAAAGAAAGATGAAAATAATATTTTTTATATTGATTGCATTTTGTTTTGTCATAGGAAAATCATTTTCAGTTCATGCAGAAAGTATGATAGAAGGAACTTCTGTAAGATTATGTTATTCTGATTGCGGCAAGTATATGGGAGGAGCTGTATTGGGATGTGATTTTACATGGGTTGAGCATGATTTTGTTACAGCAGGCGAATTGACGACATATTTTGAAAGTAATCCGGATTACGACTATAATTGTATGTTTACTAATTTTAATAAAACAAGTACATCTAATACATCTGCTGAAGCAAGGTGTACTTATTATGCCAGCAACAATGGATGTTATGAGTATGGGAGATTAATTGTGAGTTGCGATGTTTATGGTGAGGTTATTGACGAAGGTTACTGCATAATTAGGGAATGTAGTCATTGATATTTAATATTAAGATTTAAATAAATATGGTATCAATGACAGTATTTTATTTTTATTGGGGGAATATGAATAAAAGATTATTTAATAAAAAAATAATAATATTTTTTATTATTGTTGCTGTTTTGGAAACGACAGCATGCGGAAAATATTATTATTTTGAAAATGATACAGCCGATGTTTCAGAGACAGAAATGTTAATTGACAGTTACGACAGATTTACTTATCTTCATGAGGGAAATTCAAGATTATGCACTAACTATGAAGGAATTTTTTACATAAGCAATTCGGATTCAAGCGGCAAAATTCAAAATAACAAAATATGGTATTATGACTATTCAACTGGAAATTCAGTTGTTTGGTGCAGTAATGTTTCATGTAATCATGACAGCAGGGAATGTTCAGCTTATGTAAATCCGGATTATATTTATGTCGAGTGGAGCAACGGCTACATATATAAAGTGGATAGTGACGATTCAGGAATTTATCTTATGAGATATAATCAGGATGGTACCGGAGAAACAATAATTGTAAATTTGACTGGCGGAATTAGCGGCAATGTAGAAATTAATTTTGGTCGTGTTTACAATAACAAATTTTTCTATTGTTTAACAGATGATGAAAATAAATATAATTTTTATTGCGTTTTTTTAAATGAAAAGAATAATAAAGAATATCTTTTTTCTTTGGACAAATCTTCAAATTCTGTTTCAATGTCAGGCTTTTTTATAAACGATAACTGTATATATGTATCTTCGGCTCAGTATATGGCGGGAACTTCCAAATATAAAAGAATTGTATATATGTATAGTTTTTATAATAAAGAAGTTAGTGAAATCGTTAGTAAGGATGATTATTACAGGACATGTGCAAATGATTATCTTTATTTTTTTACGCAGAACTATGAGTTGTTTAAGGTTAGAGAAGATGGAGTTATTGAAGAGATCTCGTATGGAAAGTTCAAAGAGATAAGAGAAGGTCAATACGGAATATATTGTAATGAGAATTATATTGTAATAATTGAAGATTTTAGTGAAAAATATTTTTGGAACAGTAATTCCAGAATGATTTATATCTACAACATTGCTGAAGATATTTTAAAAGGAATAAGTATAGGGGAAATCAGAGGTAATAGTGGAGTTTCAACAGATATTTGTTCATCTGTTTCTGAAGGAGTTCAGTACGACGATAATTATTTACAGAGCGGCAGTGCTATGGATTTTGTCTCAAAAAATGGACTTACGGGTAATTATTGTATATTATATTCTGATATTGATAATAGATATTATTTTATTGACCTTAAGTCTGTTTTAAAAGAAAATGTCAAGACATATTTTGTTGAAATAAAATAAATTCTGATGTGTTGTTTGAAAATAACGCTATAAAACAATGTTTAAGTCAGTTTAAGTAAGAAAATATTTTATCTAATTTTGTTGAAATAAAACATGCTTTTGATGTAATTTCTGATAATAAAATTTATAAATAAAAATTGATTGAAAAATCAAGGCAAAGACGATTGCAAATCAAATTATATCATGATATTATTATAAAAAGTACAGTGTTACAATACAAATGATTTTATATTCAGATGGGAGCTTCCTGTATAATTCAAATATAGGGAATTCCAAGAAAGAAGGTTGAGAAAAAAATACCTCAGTGTAAAATAAG
>CALWKC010000026.1 GCA_944381165.1 uncultured Lachnospira sp.
GTTTCAGGGCGTCCGTTATGCTCTGCACAGCGTCCGCTCTGAAACGCATCGGAGTCCGCTGAGCTCCGCAGAATGCATTTTAAGAATAAAAATTATTCAGCGGCTAAAAAGATGTATGATAAAGGTATATATATGAGCTTTATAGAAGCGAGAGCTGTTGATTATGACGGAGTGTTGGAGCGTTCTTTTGATGAAATATGGAATATGAAATAACGATAACTTAAAACTAAAAACAACAAACGCCTCAGCGGCATTAAAACCGCTGAGGCGTTTTCAGCTTTAATTAAAATGCAAAACAGGCAAATTTAATTAAAAATACAAAACAGGAAAAGCCTCATAATATTTATTTAAATGATATATCTACAGCTTAACCAGTGTTCCGCCCTTTACTTCAACGCATTGATTATCATTTACGGTGAGCCATGCGGAAGCGGCAGACGGATTGTATACGAAGCTGTTGTCTGCGGCGAACTGAAGGCGGTTAAAGACCTCGTTGTAGTCAACAATTTCGATATTAGTTGCGTACCAGATGTCGTCCTGACCGGAAATCATTTCACAGAATTCTTCGATAATGTTCCAGTTTTGGTTGCGCTCAAACTCGAAACTGTGTCCCCACACATACATCATATAAAGATACTGTTTTTTCTTGAGTGACATAAACTTTTGACCGAATTCTTTCAGGTGATGATTGTGGTGGCAGGTAGGAAGCCAGCGCATATAGTCGTCAGGCATACCAAAGCCGTTCTCATCGCCAAGAAGGATAGGTCCCTCTGCATATTGTGCGTTGGTCTCGGCACTGCAAACGGCAGAATATTTGTCGGCGGCAACGCGTCCATAGACAATGCCGAGATTTTTTGCAATGTCTACGCATCGGTCGTCACATGAGCCGTTTGGATAGGCAATTCCGCGCACAGGGTATCCGAAAACCTTTTCAATTTCAAGTTTGTCATTGTACATTTCATAGAGAATTTCTGTTGAGGAACATCTGGCGATAGTAGGGTGCGTATAAGTATGTACGGCAACTTCATGCCCTTCATACAGAGATTTCCATTCATCTTTAGGAATGCGGTTGGACATATCTGTAAGGCCTGAGTTGAGATTAAAAGTGGCCTTTATTCCGTATTTATTAAAAATTTCAACCAGCCGTCTGTCCTCAACCTTACCGTCGTCGTAGCTCAGTGTGAGAACTTTGTTTTTTCCGCCGGGAAATGCTTTATATATTTTATTCATTGTATTCCTCCGTACCTGTGTATTTTCTGTACAAAACAGTCAATTAATTATATTACATCTGATTTTATTTGTCGAGAAACAGATACTGATTTATTAAGTTTTTTAAATAAAAAAAGTAAGTTTTTTTCCTGACCGTATTTCCGGCAATTACAGGAACGCTGTAAAATTTATTATCGTTAATGTAAACGCAGACTTCTCCGACCTGTTCGTTTTCAAGAACAGGCGCGCACAAGCCGCTTTTGAGACGCACTGAGACATTTACTTTGTCATTGCTGCAAAGCAGCGCCGTGAAACCGTCGTTATTTGCCGTTTTAAGCGATAACGTGCTGGGGACGGCATCCTCAATCTGTATATCCTCCAGAGCGAAATCCGGGTCAAGTATAGAAGCAGGAAAATAGTTTGCCCTGCCGTAATCCAGCAGCTTTTTTGCATCCTTCCACTTGTAATTTTTATTATTTGGCCAGCCGCACGCAAGTAAAGCTACAATAAAAGTCCTGCCGCCACATTGGTAGGCGCAGATATAGCAGTAGCCTGCGTCACCTGTGAAACCGGTTTTTCCGGAAATAATATTGTCGTACATGTCAAGAAATGCGTTGGCGTTTGAGATGCTGTAGCTCTTGTAGGAAGAGGAAACAGAGCCGTTGTCGGTTATTTTGGATGAGGTGAAAGAATGATTTCTTGCCTGCGTCACAGATAAAAAATCCGTATTTTTAATACAGTATGACATTATAACGGCAAGGTCTTTGGGCGTTGTAGAGTGGACTCCCGTCTCGTCCTGTGCGTCAAGTCCGTTTGGTGTTATAAAATAAGTGTTTTCGCATCCGAGCTGTCTTGCCTTTTCATTCATAAGAGAGGCGAACAGATGAACAAGCATTTTTGAATTTTCGGTGGATAAGGTTTTAAGCAGATAATGAGAGGTATCATCAGAATTATTTTCCGAAGCATTGGTGTCAAATATAAATGAATAGTCTTCCGCTGAGAGCCCTAGAGACTCAAGAGACGGAACTTTTTTAGCATAGTCTTCCGATGAAATATTATAGAGATAGTAAAGCGCAACATTTTCGGCAATGATTACGGCAGTATCGTTGTGTGATTTCAGCATAAGGGAATAAAGCAAATCGTTCAGTGAAAAAATTTCACCCGACACCGCATTGAGCTGTACATCGGGCATTGACGCGGCATAAGGGGAAGTCACACATTTCATTTCGGGCGGAGCGTACTCAAGGGCAAGAATGCATGTCATTATTTTGGTTGTGCTTGCCATTGGAGCGGCTGTCTCCTCATTTTTTCCGTACAGAACTCTTCCTGTGTCACCGTCAAGCAGAACGGCATATTTAGCGTAAAGACTGTCCGGTACGGACACATTTGACGACGATTCAGACAGAACTGATACAGACGATAAGTCGTTTTGTTCTGACTGTAAATCGGAAACAGCCCCGGCAGACACATATGCTGCATAAGAGGAAAATGTGGTATGAAAACATATAAATAATGCCGTCAGCACATATAATAAATTTTTTGTTAAAATATTCTTTTTAATCTTTGACATACACAAAATTCTGTTATAATGATTATTAGTATATGTATGCGGTAAATCGGCTGAAATATGCACGGTAAATACAACTGAACAACTGAATTATACGAAAGGAAATAGTGCTGATGAGTTATATTGAGTTTAACAATGTAAAGAAAATATATAAAATGGGTGATGTCAAGATAAAGGCGCTTGCCGGGGCAAACTTTACTGTTGAAAAGGGTGAATTTGCCGTGATTGCGGGGCCGAGCGGTGCGGGAAAGAGCACGATTCTCAATCTGCTTGGCGGTATGGACACAGTTACTACCGGAGAGATAATTGTAGACGGACAGCATATAAACGAGTTCAGCCAGAAACAGCTCACGGCTTACAGACGCTATGACATAGGCTTTGTGTTTCAGTTTTATAATCTTGTTCAAAATCTTACAGCAAGAGAAAATGTAGAACTGGCAGCCCAGATTTGCAAAAATCCTCTCGACATAGACGAGACGATAGACGCAGTCGGACTGAAAGACAGAAAGGGGAATTTTCCGGCGCAGCTTTCCGGCGGCGAGCAGCAGAGAGTTGCAATCGCAAGGGCGCTTGCCAAAAATCCCAAGCTGCTTCTGTGTGACGAGCCTACCGGCGCGCTCGACTATCAGACAGGAAAGGCGGTGCTCAAGCTTCTGCAGGAGACCTGTATAAAAAGAGGTGTGACTGTGGTGGTTATAACGCATAATCTTGCGCTTACGCCTATGGGTAATAAAGTAATACGGGTAAAGAACGGTATGGTATCGAATATTGAGATTAACGACAATCCTGTTCCGATAGATGAGATAGAGTGGTAATTTTGCAGACGGCAGCATTATTTTGCAGGTCGTATATTATCTCGCGGCAGGTGAGCGTTTTTGGAGGAAATTTATGGGAAAAATGGTTGTTAAAGATACGTTCAGAGAAATAAAAAATTCGTTTGGGCGTTTTTTTGCGATTTTTGCAATAGTTGCTATCGGTGTAGCGTTCTTTGCGGGCGTTACAGCGTCATCAGAGGATATGAAACATTCCTCTGACTGCTATTATGACGAGTATAATCTTATGGATTTGAGAATACTGTCGGGAGTGGGATTTACAGATGAGGATATTGACGCGATACGAAATACCGAGGGTGTTGAAGGCTTGTTTGCGACTCACACGATTGATGCGGTTACAAAAATAGACGGGACTCAGTCTACTGTGCGTGTCATGACAGTTCCGGATGATAATCTCACTGATGACAACAAGGATTACATAAACAGGCTTCGCATAAAAGAGGGCAGGCTGCCTGAAAAGGAAGGCGAATGTGTTATACGTTATTCGGAATTTTATCAGGAAAAGATAGAGATAGGTGATGTCATTACACTATCTTCGGGAAACGACAGCGATATTTCAGACAGTTTGAAGACGGATGAGTATGAGGTTGTCGGAATTGTGTATACGCCTTATTATGTGAGCTACGATATAGGGCAGAGTAATGTCGGAAACGGAAGCGTGGGTTTTTGTATAATGGTGACTGACAGCAGCTTTGCTCAGGAATACTACACGGAGGTATTTGCAACGGTAGAGGGTGCTAAAGAGCTCGATACATATTCCGATGAGTATTTTGATTTGGTGGGAGAGACAAAGGAGCGTATTGAGGATGCGGCAGAGGAGAGACTTGACGCAAGAGTTCAGTCTGTGAAGGATGATATTGAGTCGGAGCGCCGGAAAACTATAGATGAAATATATGAAAACGTGAGGACAGAGGTAAGAGAGCAGCTCTATGAGCAATACAGCATGTATTACCCGGGGATTGACGTTTCGTCTATGATTGAGCCGCAGATAGAGAGTATAGTGCAGGAAAATATAAACAATCTCGACCTGACTGAAATTAATGAACAATTTGACAGGGCAGAGGAGGAAGCTATTGAGAACGGCGACTGGCAATGGTATGTTCTTGACCGCAATTCACACTATTCGTTCAGGGATTACGAGTCGAGCGCCGACAGAATGAATGCTATTGCTGTTGTGTTTCCTATGTTTTTCATTCTGGTTGCAGCGCTTGTGTGCCTTACTACAATGACGAGAATGGTTGACGAACAGCGCGGGCTCATAGGGACTTATAAGGCGCTGGGGTATGGGAAGACAGCCATAGCCATGAAATTTGTCCTTTATTCGTTCATAGCTTCGATAACAGGCGGAATACTTGGATGTATTGTGGGCTTAAGGCTGTTTCCGGCGATTATCTATGACTGCTGGAACATAATATATTATATGCCGGCAATTCAGTATGCCGACCACTGGCTGCTCTCTATAATTGCCATAGTTTCACTGGTGCTGGTTATTGTGGCTGCAACTGTGGCTGCATGTGTGAACGAGCTTGCAGAGGTGCCTTCACAGCTCATGCGTCCTAAGTCACCTAAAAAGGGCAAAAAGATATTTCTTGAGCATATCGGTTTTATCTGGAAGAGACTCTCATTTTCCGGCAAGGTTACGGCGAGAAATATTTTCAGATATAAAAAGCGTTTCCTCATGACAGTTGTGGGAATAGCAGGCGGATGTGCGCTGATGTTTGCCGGATTTGGCATTAAGGACAGTATATCAGCTCTGATTGAGAAGCAGTATAATGAGATTATACAGTATGATGTCAGCATAAAGTATGAAGGAGATGAAATACCGGAGACGGTAAATTCTGATTCAAGGTTTGAGAAGGCACTGACTATATGTGAATATACCTCTGACGTCGGCAATGCCGAGACGATTGATGATGCAGATAAGCAGCAGAGGGAGGATGTTTCAATCGAGGTTGTGGAAGATGCGCAGGCATTTAAAGACTATGTGCTTCTGAGGAAAAGAAATACCGATACAATCCATGAACTTGATGATGAGGGAGTTTGCATAACTGAGCAGCTTGCGGGAGATTTAAACGTAAAAGCCGGCGATACGGTTTATATCACAGGCGAATCGGGGCAGAGAAAGCCTGTCCGTATATCGCATGTAGTTGAGATGTATACAAGCAGCAATATTTTTATGACCTCAGAATATTATGAGAGCGTATTCGGAGAAGATTATGAGCCTAACTGCATATTAGGCATATTGGTCGACAGCAGCGAGGCGTCTGAAAATCAGATAGGAGAGGAATATCTTTTGATGAGCGGCGTTCGCGGAATGACATTTTTTACAGCTAACATCGAAAAGTTTAATAATATGATTTCATCGCTCAATCTTGTAACGTATGTTTTAATTCTATCGGCAGCAGCGCTTACATTTGTCGTGCTTTATAATCTCACGAATGTAAATGTTTCAGAGAGAATACGGGAGATTGCGACTATAAAGGTGCTTGGATTTTTTGATGCCGAGGTGGCGTCATATGTATACCGTGAGAATGTGGCGATTTCTGTGATAGGCTCAGCGGCAGGACTGGTGCTTGGCGTTTTTCTGCACCGCTATATAATGAAGACAGTGGAGATGGACAATGTTATGTTCGGAAACGCGGTAGAGCAGCTTTCATTTGTCTATGCTTTTGTACTCACAATGGTGTTCTCGCTTATAGTAAATCTTGTAATGTACCGGAAGCTCAAAAATATACCTATGGTAGAATCGCTTAAATCCGTAGAGTAACCGGGGAGCTGTATCATCGGGGGGCTTTTATCTTAATTGGGAAATTATGCAGGGATTTCCTGTGAAACAAAAAAATATCATATCAGGGACTGGCTGTTCATATATTGTGAAAAACAGGAACAACCAGTCCTTTTTATGTGCTTTCGTGCGCATAAATCAGGACATGGAAAGGAGCAATGAACAAACTAAAACAGATTACATGTATACTGCCGGAGCGGATACGCCGTGTTATAGAGTCTGAATTTTCAAGCGGGTGCATAGAATTTGACAGGCTCACGGAGATAAGAATAAGGGTGGAGAGACCTCTGATGCTCATGTTTAATCCCGGAGGCGAGCGTATATATGAGCAGTTAAGGATTACACCGGATGACATAGCGTATATGATTCAGATGATAACGCGCTATTCAATGTATGCATATCAGGATAATATACGTCAGGGCTATGTCACAATAAGCGGCGGACACCGCGTGGGACTTATAGGGCAGACAATGGCGGATAAGGGCAGGATATGCGGTCAGAAATACATATCATTTATGAATATCCGTGTTGCTCACGAGGTGATAGGCTGCGCTGATAAGCTTATGGATTTTATATGCGACGGCAGTTTTAAAAACACGCTGCTCATCTCTCCGCCGGGCTGCGGAAAAACAACTCTGCTGCGCGATATAGTGAGACATATTTCATACGGAAAAAAATGCCGTCCGATGAAGGTGGCTCTGGTGGATGAAAGGTCTGAAATTGCAGCGTGCCATGTAGGAATACCTCAAAATGACATAGGCCCCAGAACAGATGTAATGGATATGGGGCTTAAGGCGGAGGGGATGCTTATGCTGGTGCGCTCTATGTCACCGGAGGTGATAGCGGTTGATGAGCTCGGAGGACGTAAGGATATGGAAGCCGTAAGACAGATAATCTGCTGCGGGTGCAAGGTTTTGGCCTCAGTTCACGGATACAGCATAAAAGACTGTTATAAGCGTCCGGAATTGATACCTCTGCTCGGAGCTAACGGATTTGAGCGGGCGGTGGTAATATCCGACAGGCTCGGGGCCGGAACGATTGAGGAGGAGAGAAAGCTTGAATGAGGTTATTATACTGAAAATTGCAGGGGCAGTTCTTATACTTGCCGCATCGTCGTTTCTTGGATTATATCTTGGAACGGTGAACAAGCTGCGCATTAAGAGGCTTAGAGAGCTTGAAAATTCATGGACGCTCGCGGCAGGCGAGATACGTTTCGGAATAAGCAGTCTTCCTGAGGTGTTCAGAAATATTGCCGTGCAGAACAGGGATGAGTATATAAAAAATTTTTATGAGACTATGTATAAAAGCATGGCGTCTTTAGATACAAAAGAAAGCTTTGATGTGTTATGGGAAAAGGCTGTGAGGGAAAAGCTTTCCGGAAACTGTCTGACAGGTGACGACTGCCGGCTGGTTGCAGAGTTCGGGAGTATTCCTCTTCATCTTGACACAGCTATGCAGCTCCAGTTTATAGAACGTCTGGTGCAGCAGCTTGAGACAGTAATAAATCAGGCACAGGATGAAATTTCGGTAAAATGCCGTATATACAGATGCGTTGGAGTTGCTGCCGGAATATTTTTGGTGCTTGTTCTGATATGACTTGTAAATATCAGGGATAACGGCAGGAGGACTTTTTATATTAGTCAGCAGGGAGGAAAGTGTGGAAGTTAGTCTGATTTTTAAAATTGCTGCGGTTGGCATACTGGTTTCAGTGCTCAGTCAGGTCCTGAAACACAGCGGGCGCGAAGAACATGCGTTTCTGACAAGCCTTGCCGGCCTGTTGCTGGTGCTGTACTGGATTGTGCCTATAATTGTTGATTTGTTTGAAAATATGAAAAAACTGTTTGATTTTTAGTGTTGTATGCAGGAAAAGCAAAGGGATGGGGATTAAAATGGAAGTTCTTAAAATTGCTGTGGCAGCAGTATGCGCCGTGTTCTTTGCAATGATTTTGAAAAATGCAGGAAGCCAGCTCTATCTGCTTGTTACTATGGCGGTATCGATACTGATAATTATTGCTGTCGCAGGAAAGCTGTCGGGTATAATTGCTCAGATAACCAAGCTCTCAGCTTATTTAAACGGAGCGGGGCAGTATGTTTCTTTGCTTATTAAAATTGTCGGAATTGCGTATGTCATACAGTTTACGGCTGATTTGTGCAGGGACAGCGGTTACAGCGCAGTGGCGGGGCAGGTTGAGGTGTTCGGAAAGATAACCATAGCTGCGGTTAGTATTCCGGTAGTGAGCTTATTATTTGAGACGGTGGCAAAATGCGTAGGATACTGATTTTTATTTCAGCTTTGATATGCTGCGTAATGCTCTGCGGCACAGACACGGCGGATACCGTGAAAGTATTTGCGGCTGACGGCAGTGAGACAGTCAATGAAGCAGATAATTCGGGAACGGACAGCGCCGGTGATGCACAGAACGAGCAGAGCAGTTCATCTATTACTCTTGATGATTTTGATTTCAGTGATATGGAGGAAGTGGTAGGCGAGTACAGCGATATTTTTGGGGATTTGAATTTTAAATCTCTTGTAAATAATATAATAAATAATGATTTTTCGGAGAAGGGCATATTAAATATTATTTTAAATACTTTTGTATCGGCTTTTCAGCAGAACAGGACTTTGATTATGAAAATAATTCTGCTGGCTGTTTTTTCGGCCGGACTTAACCTGATACTTCCTGCGTTTAACCAGAAGCAGGTATCGGATATTTCGCAGATTATTTTGTACATAGCGCTAACGACAATTCTCGCAGGTTTTTTTTACTCCGCCGGAAAGGTGTGCAGCGATGCGCTTGAAAGCTGCCTGAGAATTTACAAGGCTATTATACCGGCGTTTTTATCGGCGGTAACGCTTGTCACGGGAAGCATAACAAGCGGCGTATATTATGAGATAATTCTTATGATGATAACGGTTGTAAACATTGTGTTTAAAAATGTGCTTCTTGGACTTGTGAGAATTGATTTCATGCTCACAATAGCGGATTCGTTTACTTCGGCGGGAAGGTTTACAAAAATATGCTCGCTTATTCCAACGGTTGTGAAATGGACATGCAGAGCCGTGCTGACGGTATTTTCCGGAGTGAGCTGCATAAAGGGAATGATTGTTCCTCTCTCCGATACAGTAAAAAAAAGAGTCGCCTTCAAGGCGCTTAAAATTATACCGGGCGTAGGGGATTCGGTTGAGACGGTTTCATCGGCGCTGCTCTCGGCTGGAACAATAATAAAAAACGGAATAGGTATAGCCGGAATGGCTGTGATGATTGCAGTTGTAGGCATGCCTGTAATAAAGCTTACTTCTATGACCGTCATTCTGAAAATAATTGCAGCCGTAATTGAGCCGGTTGCCGACAAAAAGTTCGTTAATGTTGTGGATGCGGCAAGCACGGTTATAGGGCTTATGACAATGATTGTTCTTATGTCGGCATGTCTTTTTGTTCTGCTTGTAGCTATTATCTGTATGGTCACAAATATTAATTCCTGAGCGGAGGGATTTATGGATAGTGTTTTGGCGTGGATAAAACAGGTTTTTGTCATAAGCGTGCTCTCTGAGATTATTCTTCATCTTCTGCCGAATGAGAAGTATGAGAGCTTTGTAAGGCTTGTGTGCGGTATTCTTATTACATCGGTATGCGTGTCTCCGCTGATTAATCTAATGTCTGACAAAGCGGGAAGCTATCTGGATTTGGAGTATTTTCAGAATATAGGTCAAATGGAGGAGCTGAGAGGAGAAATTCAGTTTTCAAAGGATATGGCGGAGGATAAAATACTCGAACAATATCTTCAGGAGCACAGGGATTTTATAGAAAAAAGCGTGCTTGAAACGGGTCTGACCCCTGTTAGTGTGGATATTATAATGGACACTGATGCGGAGAGTGAAAGCTATGCACAAATACAAAAAATAGATATTTCCGTATCAAGCCGTGACAGAGAAAAATTTTATGCGCAGCAGGACAGCGGAGGCGGCTCTGTGATTGCCACTGAGGTTATCGGGCTTAAGGAGACGCTTGCGGATTACTATGAGCTGAATCCGGGACAGGTGAATATATATCTTGCGGGAAATGGTGGGAGTGGGGAATAGCATGGACAGCAAAATAATTGAAAAGTTTTTGAATAAATCGGGAAAGGAAAAAATATTAATAGTAGTACTTATAGGAGTATTAATGCTTGTGGTTGCCATTCCTGTGAAAAGCGACACAAATGTGTCGGACAGTTCAGGAGGACTCTACGGCTTAAATGATGCTTCACAGGAGGCGCTCTCCGATTATGACGTATACATGGAACAGCGGATTGAAAAACTGCTGGCGGAGGTTGAGGGCGTCGGAAAGGTCAACGTAATGGTCACAATGGGACAGACGGATGACAAAACGGTTGAGGGTGTGGTAATTGTAGCAGAGGGAGGTGGTAACGGCTCGGTTGCATCTAATATTACTTCGGCGCTGGAAGCATTGCTTGGAATACCCGCTCATAAAATAAAAGTATTAAAAATGTCATAAATATGGAGGCTGCATTGAAAAAAATAAAAAAAAATCAGGTTATAATTACTGCTCTTGCAATTATGATAGCCGTTGCGGGCTACATAAACTATACGGGAAACCTTTCTGATATAATTTCAGTAAAAGATTCAGAGGATGTTAATTCAGAGGGGGTTGTGATAGACGAAAATACCGGTGAAATTGTAAATAACGACGCTGAGCCGGACGAGGAATCTCTTATGGAGCCGGGTTCGGTTGTGCTTACATCGGGACAGGGAGTTTCGGACAGCGTTATTTCTGAGGCAAAGCTTAACCGCGAGCAGCTCAGGGCAAAAAATAAAGAGATGCTTATGGAAATAGTAAACAATGAGGCTTTAGACGAGGCTTCCAAGCAGGAGGCTGTAAATAAGCTTGCAGAGATAAGCGACACGTCGCAGAAGGAAATTGCCGCTGAGCTTCTCCTCGAGGCGAAGGGATTTACTAATGTAGTCGTGTCCATGCTTGACGGAAACGTTGATGTGGTGGTAAACTCCACAGGACTTGACGATACTCAGAGAGCTCAGATTGAGGATATTGTGAAAAGAAAAACGGGTGTCACGGCAGATAAGATTACAATAAACATTTGCAATAATTAGCATTATTTATTATAATGAACCTAATAATAATCGATTTAGGAGGTTCGTAATGACTAAAGAGTTTGAAGATAAAGGAAACAGCTACAGTATTCGTGAGAATGTCAATATCGGAGAGGTACGTGTCGCCGATGAGGTGGTAGCTATTATTGCCGGTCTTGCAGCCACAGAGATTGAGGGTGTGGAGGCAATGGCAGGAAATATTACAAACGAGCTTGTTAGCAAACTGGGAATGAAGAATCTTTCAAAGGGCGTCAAGGTTTCGGTGGAGGAAAAGACGGTAACCGTTGACCTCGCGCTCAATATTAAGTACGGTTATGAAATTCCTGCTGTTTCAAAGAAGGTGCAGGAGAGAGTTAAATCAGCAATAGAGACGATGACAGGTCTTGAGGTTGTGGCTGTCAATATAAAGATTGCTGGCGTGAACATTGAAGCTGAATAATTGCTGATATGCAGCGAGCTTATTTGAAACGCCAGACTGGTATGTAAATCCGGTCTGGCATTTGTTCGGTTATGAAGGAGAAAAATTATATGACAAGAGCTGGTATGAGGGAGCATATTTTTAAGATACTTTTCCGCGCGGAATTTTACAGCGCAGAGGAGATGACGCAGCAGATTAATTATTATCTTGAGGATGTTTCCGGAATTACTGAAAAAGAATTAAATTATATTACAGATAAGGTGTTGAAGATTGTAGATAAAATTCAGGTGCTTGACGGCATGATTAACGAGGTTTCTTTAGGCTGGCCTACAACGCGTCTGGGTAAGTCGGAGCTTACAATTATGAGACTGGCTGTGTATGAGATGAAGTTTGACGACGATATTCCTGTAAATGTTGCCATAAATGAAGCGGTTGAGCTTGCAAAGAAGTACGGAGCAGACAGTGCTCCTTCGTTTGTAAACGGAGTGCTCGCTAAGCTTGCAAAGTAGCAGCGGTGATTTTTATCCGGGAGTTTTGAATTTAAAAAGAGCGTATATTTGATAAACGGAGGATTTAGTATGTCGCGTGTATATACTGTCGCACAGATGAATTCTTACATTAAAAATATGTTCCGGCAGGATTTTGTGCTGAGCAGGGTTGAGGTCAAGGGGGAGATTTCCAACTGTAAGTATCATCCGTCAGGGCATATTTACTTTACGCTGAAGGACGAGGGAGGAAGCCTTGCTGCGGTTATGTTTGCAGGACAGGCAAAAGGGCTCTCGTTCAGGCTGGAAAACGGAATGAAGGTTGTCGTCAGCGGAAGAATAGATGTATATGAGCGCGACGGAAAATATCAGCTTTACGCGTCAAAGATTGAAAATGACGGACTTGGTGAACTCTATAAGAGGTTTGAGGAGCTTAAAAAATATTTTGAAGAAATGGGATACTTTTCACAGGAGTATAAGAGACCTATCCCTAAGTATGCGAGAAAAATAGGAATTGTCACAGCCTCTACCGGAGCGGCTGTTCACGACATAATGAATATTTCGTACAGAAGAAACCCGTATATATCTCTTGTGCTGTATCCGGCTCTTGTACAGGGAGCAGCGGCGGCGGAGAGTATAGTAAAGGGAATAGAGACGCTGGACGATATGGGGCTTGACGTGCTTATCGTGGGCCGCGGAGGCGGCTCTATAGAGGATTTGTGGGCGTTTAACGAGGCGGTTGTAGCTGAGGCGATATTTAACGCAAAGACTCCCGTAATATCAGCGGTCGGACATGAGACAGATTTTACAATAGCCGATTTTGTGGCAGATTTGAGAGCGCCGACTCCGTCTGCGGCGGCAGAGCTTGCCGTGACTGAGGAGGCGGAGACAGAGGCTTTGATAGAAGCGTATATGGAAAAGCTGAATTCGGTTATGGAGAGCAGGCTTTCCATGTACAGAAACAGTCTGGACAGGCTTAAGCTCAGACTTGAATTTTTAAATCCCAAAGCTATGGTTGATGAGCGGCGGCAGAGGCTTATTCAGCTATATGACAGAATGGGAGCTGCGTTTGACAGCATTTATAAGGGTAAGCGTCACAGACTTGAGCTGTATGCGTCAAGGCTTAACGGGGTTTCGCCTCTCGCAAAGCTCGGTCAGGGGTATTCATATACTGAATTTGAGGACGGCAGACACCTCAGCGATATTTCGGAGGTTAAGCCCAAGGACAGAATTCAGATTTACATTAAAAACGGAAATATGAAAGCAGAAGTTCTGGAGGTATATAATGGCGAAATCGACAAATCTTGAAGAGTCGTTTGAACAGCTTGACAGTCTCATAGACAGGCTTGAGAACGGAAATCTTACCATGAATGAAGCGTTTAAGCTTTATAAAGAGGGAGTTTCGCTTGTGAAAAGCTGTAATGCGCAGCTCGACAAGGTTGAAAAGCAGCTCGTTGTATTAAATGCCGGAGCGGACGGGACTTTTGAGAGCGGCGATGATATAAATACCGAGGAAGATGATAAGTAGTTTGCATGGCAAAGACTTGTCTTACCGGGGAATGGAGGGAATATGGAATTTGAAAAAACTTTAAAGGAGCGCACCCTGAAGGTTAATTCGATTATTGAGGATTTTCTTCCCGAAGCCGACAATACTATGTACAAGAGAATTATGGAAGCTATGAGGTACAGTGTTTCGGCAGGAGGAAAAAGGCTTCGTCCTGTGCTTATGCTTGAGGCGTACAGACTGTGCGGAGGAAAGAGCGAGCACGAGGTTTATCCTTTTATGGCGGCGCTTGAATTTATTCACACATATTCGCTTGTGCATGATGATTTGCCGGCAATGGATAATGATGACTACCGCCGCGGAAAGCTTACAACTCACAAGGTGTACGGAGAGGATTTCGGCGTGCTGGCGGGCGACGGGCTTCTGAATTATGCATATGAGGTTATGACATACGCAGTCGCCTCTTCAGCTCCTGAAAATATCAGAAAAGCCGCAAGGGCTGCCCAGACGATTGCAAGGAAAGCCGGTGTTTTCGGTATGGTTGGCGGTCAGTCTCTCGATGTATGGCTGACTGATAAGCCTATGAATGAGAGTGAACTGGACTTTATTTTTAATTTAAAGACAGGGGCGCTTATTGAGGCTGCTTTTATGGCAGGAGGCATTTTGGCGGGAGCCGGTGAGACTGTGGTGGAAAAACTGGAGAAGACCGGGAATCTGGTGGGAGTGGCATTCCAGATAAAGGATGATATTCTCGATGTTACAAGTACCCAGGAGGTGCTTGGAAAGCCGGTTTTCAGCGATGAAAAAAATAATAAGACAACTTATGTTACGCTGTACGGAATGGAAAGGGCATCAAGTGACGTGGCACGCATGTCCGAGGCAGCAAAGAAGCTTGTAAAGGAAATAGGAGACAACCCGTTTTTGGTTGAGCTTATAAATAAACTTATTAACAGGGAAAAATAATTATGATTCTTGAAAAAATCAATAAACCTAACGATATAAAAAAGCTTGACCCTATTGAGTATAATCAGCTTGCTTCTGAAATAAGGAGCTTTCTGGTAGAAAGCATAAGCAGGACAGGGGGGCATCTTGCGTCAAATCTGGGTGTTGTAGAGCTGACAATGGCTCTTCACATAGTGTTTAATCTTCCGCAGGACAAGCTTATATGGGATGTCGGGCATCAGTCCTATACCCATAAAATCTTAACAGGCCGCAAAAATTTGTTCGGCGGGCTGCGAAAATTCGGCGGTATGAGCGGTTTCCCCAAGAGAAACGAAAGTGACTATGATGCTTTTGATACGGGACACAGCTCCACGTCAATATCTGCCGGACTGGGATATGCCTGCGCGAGAGACATCAAAAACGAGCACTATAATGTTATTTCGGTTATAGGTGACGGAGCGCTCACAGGAGGCATGGCATACGAGGCTCTCAATAACGCCTCGCGTGTCAAGGGCAATTTTATTATTGTGCTTAATGACAATACTATGTCAATTTCCAAAAATGTGGGCGGAGTGTCTGAGATGCTTGGAAATATCAGGTCGTCTGATTCTTATTATGATCTGAAGGAGGGCGTTGCAAACACACTGTATAAGCTCCCCGGAGGCGACAAAATTGTTGATTCCATAAAACAGAAAAAGAGCAGTCTTAAACAGATTATATTTCCGGGACAGATGTTTGAAAATATGGGTATTTCCTATATGGGTCCCGTGAACGGACACGATATTGACAAGCTGATTAAAATTTTTAAGGTGGCAAAAAGAATTGACCATGCTGTTCTTGTGCATGTGGTGACGCAAAAAGGTCACGGCTACAAGCCGGCAGAGCATAATCCGAGCAAATTTCACGGAATTGCCCCTTTTGACGTAAAAACAGGGGAGATTAAAAAGGCCTCAAATAATGCAACGTATTCGGATGTGTTTTCGGAGACAATCTGCAGTCTGGCGAAGAAGGATGATAAAATTGCCGCAATTACGGCGGCTATGCCTGACGGCACGGGACTTGCAAAGTTTTCAAGATGGTTTCCGGAGAGATTTTTTGATGTGGGAATAGCGGAGGAGCATGCTGTCACATTTTCGGCGGGGCTTGCCGCAGGAGGTATGAAGCCTGTCTTTGCAGTTTACTCGTCTTTTTTGCAGCGCTCGTTCGACCAGATTCTGCATGATGTCTGTATTCAGCAGCTTCATGTTGTGTTTGCGATTGACAGGGCAGGGCTTGTGGGAAGCGACGGCGAGACGCACCAGGGAATATTTGATTTGTCGTTCCTGCGCTGTATACCGAATATGACTATTTTTGCGCCAAAGAATGCTGAGGAGCTCCGTGAGGGTCTCGAGTTTGGAATAGAAAAATATGACGGACCTTTTGCAATCCGTTATCCCAGAGGTGAAGCTGTGTCGGGAGATGCAGACGGACATGGCTGCGCGCCTATAGTGTACGGAAAATCTGAGATTATTTACTGGGAAAAGGATATTGCTATTCTAGCTGTTGGTACTATGGTTGAGACAGCGTGTGTGGTGAGAAAGCTTTTAAAGGAAAAGGGGCTTAATGTTTCCGTGATAAACGCGCGCTTTGTGAAGCCGTTTGATTTTATGGCAGTTCACAAATGCTGCAAAAGTCACCATCTGCTTGTCACAATGGAAGAAAATGTGAGAAGCGGCGGCTTCGGCGAGGCTGTCTGTCAGTATGTAAGCGAATCCAGAGCGGATATAAGCGTTTTAAACATTGCTCTGCCGGATGATTATATTGAGCACGGAAATGTATCTATATTAAAAGCTGAGGCGGGAATCGATGCGCAGAGTGTGGCGGAGCGCATACTTTCCACTACCGGACTTCGGAATGGAGATTAGCATGAAAAATCAGGCTGCTGCGCTGATTTTTCATACATCTGTTTGTGCCGGAGCGTCACAAACAGTACTTATCGCAGAAGAAAAATCGCCTGCGCGAATTTTTCTTCGCGTTCCTTCGCGTAAACGCTTCGGAATGGAGATTGATATGGCAAAAGAAAGGTTAGATGTTCTTCTGGTAAACAGGGGACTGGCAGGCTCGCGTGAAAAGGCAAAGGCTGTTATAATGTCGGGCTGCGTCTATGTTGACGGACAAAAAGAGGACAAGGCGGGAGCTTCATTTGACGTGGGAGCCGAAATAGAGGTGAGGGGCAATACTCTTAAATATGTAAGCAGAGGCGGATTAAAGCTGGAGAAGGCTATGGCTGAATTTGATGTGGAGCTTGAAGGCAAAATCTGCATGGACGTCGGCTCTTCAACGGGAGGCTTCACTGACTGTATGCTTCAAAACGGCGCGGTAAAGGTATATGCTGTCGATGTAGGGCACGGACAGCTTGACTGGAAGCTGAGAAATGACGAGCGCGTTGTCTGTATGGAAAAGACAAATATAAGATATGTGACTCCTGATGATATTCCTGATGAGATACAGTTTTCAAGTATAGATGTATCTTTTATCTCACTGACAAAGGTGTTAGGTCCGGTTAAGGAGCTTCTCACGCAGGACGGTCAGATTGTATGTCTGATTAAGCCGCAGTTTGAGGCAGGCAGAGATAAGGTAGGAAAGCACGGAGTAGTCCGTGACAGTGCCGTTCATCTTGAGGTTATAGAAAAAATTGTCGGATTTGCTGTATCTATCGGATTTGAGGCTCTCAATCTTGCGTTTTCACCGGTGAAGGGACCGGAGGGGAATATAGAATATCTTCTTCATCTTCAAAAGCATTCCGAGGGTATATATGAAGATATTCCGTTTGACGCAAAATCAGTCGTCGAGCAGGCGCATGATACACTTGATAAATAAAGGACAGATTGTAAATATACTTTAATCACAAATAAGTTTTTGATTTAAAATGCTTTGATGAGGCAGAAAAATGAAAAAATTTTATGTTATTTCAAATAAAACAAAAGATCCGGAGCATATGCTTGCAGATAAGATATGCAGCTATATTGTTGGTGCAGGCGGGGAATGTGTCTGTCATAGCTGGGACGATGAAAGACAGGGAGACGAATTGTGCTATACTGATGTTAGCGCAATTCCTGATGATACAGAGTGCGTAATTGTACTCGGCGGAGACGGAACGCTGCTTCAGGCGGCGCGTGAACTCAATGAGAAAAACATTCCTATTCTCGGTGTAAACACTGGAACGCTCGGATTTTTAACAGATGCGGATATGGATTCCTTTGAGACTGCGGTTGACAATATTTTAAGCGGCAATTACGAGATTGACCGAAGAATGATGCTTAAAGGGCAAATATACAGAGATGACAGACTTATCTATGAAAACACGGCGTTGAATGATATTGTTATTAACCGTTACGGTAATTTGAGAATAATTGATTTTGACGTGTCTGTAAATAATAAGTATCTGAGTTCATACTCTGCGGACGGAGTTATAGTTTCAACGGCCACAGGCTCGACAGCATACAGTCTGTCAGCAGGGGGGCCTATTATACAGCCAAACGCAGAGTTAATAATGGTTACGCCAATCTGCCCGCACACACTCAACAAAAGAAGCATAGTGTTCGGGGCGGGAGATGTCGTGACGATAACAATGGGGGATAACAAAAAAATCTCGGAGGAGAAAATTGTCACATTTGACGGGGAGCAGTTTTATAATGTAGTCAAGGGTGACAGAGTTGTGGTTACTCGTTCTGAAAAAGTTTCAGCGTTTATCAAGACGAACAAAGACAGTTTTTTGCAGCGCATAAGGGAAAAGCTGATGTAAAATACCTCACGGGAACGGAGATTAATTAATATGAAATCAGACAGACACAGTAAAATTTTGGAGCTTATAAAAAACAATGACATAGGAACGCAGGAGGAACTTGCCAAAGCGCTTGTAAATGCAGGTTTTAACGTGACACAGGCGACAGTTTCAAGAGATATAAGAAAGCTTAATCTGACTAAGACTACAGTTGACGGCCGTCAGAAATATGTTGTTTTTAACGGCGGAAACGGCAATGATTTGAATGACAAATTTATCCGGGTGCTTAAGGATGGATTTGCGGATATGGATATGGCACAGAATATTCTTGTGATTAAAACAGTTTCCGGTATGGCTATGGCTGTATGCGCGGCTCTTGACGCTATGCAGTTTGATGAGATTGTAGGCTCTATAGCAGGAGACGATACAATTATGTGCGCAGTGCGTTCTGTTGAGGATACAAAAAAATTAATGGAAAAATTAAAAAAAATATTGAATTAATAATGTTGAAAGTATATAATAAATATATAAATGTTTCAAGAATTTTTGTCTTGAATTTGGAGAAAATATATGCTGACTAATCTACATGTGAAAAATATGGCGTTAATTGAAGAGGCAGATATTAATTTTGACGAGGGTCTTAATATAATGACAGGTGAGACCGGAGCGGGAAAGTCTATTATTCTGGGCTCGGTGAATATTGCGCTTGGCGGTAAGTTTTCTGCTGAAATTATACGAAACGGTGCCGATTACGCGCTTGCCGAGCTGGTTTTTCATATAGATGACAAGAGTAAGCTTGAACAATTAAAGGCGTTTGAGATTGAGGACTTAGAGGACGGAGATATAATTATATCGAGAAGGCTGATGCGGGGACGTTCACAGATAAAGGTAAACGGAATGAATTGTACGGCGTCACAGGTCAGAAGTATCGCAGCGCTTTTGATAGATATTCACGGTCAGCATGACAGTCAGCTTCTGCTTAAGGAGAGCAGTCATCTTGATATGATTGATTTGTATGGTGCTGAAAATGTGCGCACGGCAGCAGATAATTACAAAGCTCTGTATAAGGAGTATCGCGATGAGCTTTCTCTGCTGGAGCAGATGGACGTCAATGATGAAGACAGGCAGAGGGAGATTTCATTTATTGAATTTGAACTGCACGAGATTACTGCTGCGGCGCTGACTGAGGGAGAAGATGAGGAACTCGAAACGCGTTTCAGGCGTATGACCAATTCACAGAGGATTATGGAAAATCTGTCTTTGTCATGCCAGCTTATGTCTGATGGCACCGACAATGTTCAGGATATGCTCGGAGCTGCCGTAAAGTCAGTTATTGATGCATCTGGTTATGATGAACAGCTTGCGCCGGTAGCAGATATTCTGTCTGCTGCGGAAGATATGGTTTCGCAGGCATGCAGAAGTATTTCGGATTATGTGTCTCAGAATGCTTTTGACGAGAGTGAGTATGCAGAAGTGGAGAGCAGGCTGGACCTTATCAATTCCTTTAAATTAAAATATGGAAAGACAATTCCGGATATTCTCTCATATGCACAGAAACGGCAGGAAAAGCTCGATGCTCTTTATCACTATGACGAGAGGCTTGCCGAGCTGAAGGATAATGTAAAGAAGAAAGAAAAGGAGCTTGAGAAGCTTGCCTTGATTTTGACAGAGAGCCGTAAAAAGGCTGCGGAAGCATTTTGCAGAAAGGTTAGCGAGGGACTGAAACAGCTCAATTTTCTGAATAATGAGTTCACGGCGGATTTTGAGAATACAGGTGATTTTACATCTAACGGAACGGATTCAGTTCGTTTCATGATTTCGACAAATGTAGGGGAGCCGGTTAAACCGCTGTCAAAAGTGGCTTCAGGCGGTGAACTCTCAAGGATTATGCTTGCGATTAAAACTGTTATGGCAGGAAAAGATGATACACAGACTCTGATATTTGATGAGATTGATGCGGGAATAAGCGGAAGAACTGCACAGCTTGTCGGTGAAAAGCTTAAAAAGCTCTCGGGAGAGCATCAGATTATATGTATCACACATCTCCCTCAGATTGCGGCTATGGCTGATACTCATTTTGTAATTGAGAAGTCGGCAAAAAAGGAGGTCACAACCACCGAAATAAGAAAACTGAATGAAGAAGAGTGTATTTCGGAGCTTGCAAGACTTCTAGGAGGCAGCACAATAACAGACGCCGTTATATCTAATGCCAGAGAAATGAAGGAAATGGCAGGAAGAATATAACACTTATTTCCTGTTGTGATTAAACAACGCTGATTTGTTTTTAATTCAAAAATGATTGACAGTAATCACCTAATTTAATCTGTGACATATTGCAGATACTATTCATAGACTATTCGCAGTTGGAGGAGTCTTATGAAACGTAGCGGCAATTCATGCAGAAATGCGCCGGGAAAGGCGCTTATAGGATTATTATATAGTATATTTTTTTTGGTTATTGTATTTGCCTGCGGATGCGTGTATGCAGGAAAGGTGTGCAGCGATATTCCCAAGCAGATATATGTTGTATGCAATCAGGAGACAACTCTTGATTTAAATGTACCTGTGACGGGAAATGCCGGGAGCGAGGTTGATTTTTCAAAGCCTGTAACCTTCAGGGGAGATACGGTAGGAGATTATGAGCTTAAGCTTAAGCTTTTCGGAATGATAACGCTTCCGTCTGTCAATGTCAGCGTTGTGGACCAGCAGTATTTGTATCCGGGAGGGTTTCCTGTCGGACTTTATCTGAAGACAAACGGCGTATATGTTGTTGAACTTGGTGAGATAAAGGATGCTCAGAATAATGTGGTTAATCCATGCAACGGTATTCTTGAGCCGGGCGATTATATTACTGCTGTCGACGGCAATGAAATAAGCTATAAAACAGAGCTTAATAAGTATATTCAGAAAAAA
Organism: uncultured Lachnospira sp.; assembly: GCA_944381165.1. Lineage (GTDB taxonomy): Bacteria > Bacillota > Clostridia > Lachnospirales > Lachnospiraceae > Lachnospira. The sequence continues at coordinate 21,530 of CALWKC010000026.1, forward strand.
TGTACCGAGTCTATACAGCTTACCGTTGTAAGAAACGGAAAAACTATTGAGACAGAGGTTACACCTGTATTTACGTCAGATGGAGACTATAAAATAGGCGTATGGGTTAAAGATGATGCTCAGGGAATAGGAACGGTTACTTACATTGACGAAAATAATGAATTCGGTGCACTCGGTCACGGTATCAGCGATGCCCAGACCGGGAATACTCTTGATATTCAGTCAGGAGAATTATATAAGACAAAAATTATTTCTATTGTTAAGGGAACTGACGGAACACCGGGAGAATTTATAGGAACAATCGATTACCGGGTGTCAAACAAGCTGGGGGATATTGCTGATAACAGCAGGTGCGGGATATTCGGAAGCCTTAGCTTTGATGTGGTGCAAAGCTACGGGCTTGAGCCTATGGCTGTAGGTTTCAGCCATGATGTTCACAAGGGCAAGGCGTATATAAGAATGTACACTGAAGGTGAATTTAAGGATTATGAAGTTAAAATTACAGACTTGTCGTATAATTCGGATAAAAATATAACTTTTAAGGTTACATCAAAGGAGCTTCTTGAACTTACTAACGGGGTAGTTCAGGGTATGAGCGGCTGTCCGCTTATTCAGGACGGCAATATTGTAGGAGCAGTCACTCATGTGTTTGTCGATGACCCGACAAACGGTTACGGCATATTTATAGAAAACATGCTGCAGCAATAAAATTATAGTATAACTTTTAAACAATATCATTAAAAGATTAAATTCTTACATTTGTGTCGAATGATGTCGAATAGTGCGAAAAAAATGTCGGAAAGTGCGAAAAAATAATGTTGATTATTTTCTGTACAGAAAATATAATATTTTTCGATATCATGATAGCATAATATGGGAGGAATTATTTTAATGAATTGTTTAAAAGTGGCTATTGCAGATGACAACGAAAATATGCTGCGTGCTCTGGGACAGGTTATCAATGACGAAAGTGATATGAGTCTTGTAGGCACTGCAACAAATGGGAAGGATACGTTTGAGATAATAAAAAGCAAGGAGCCGGATGTTGTACTTTTGGATATTATAATGCCTAATGATGACGGACTTGCAGTGATGAAAAAAGTACAGCAGGATAAAGATATTAAGAAAGAACCCGCATTTATTATAATAAGTGCAGTTGGAAAGGAGAGCGTTACCGAGGATGCTTTCAATATGGGAGCCGTATATTATTTCATGAAACCTTTCAGCAATGAAGCGCTTTTAAGCAAAATACGCTATGTGAAAAACGAGTCTAAACAAAAGTATAATAATGCTTTATCTAATAATCTTGTTAATCTTGACCATCAGGCAATTAATGAGAGAAGTCTTGAATCAGATATAACAAATATTATTCATGACATTGGTATTCCGGCACATATAAAGGGGTATCAGTATCTGAGAGATTCTATCATGCTTTCTGTAAAAGACAGAGAAGTTATAAACAGCATCACAAAGATTTTATATCCAACTATCGCAAAAATGTATCAGACAACATCAAGCAGAGTAGAGCGGGCAATACGCCATGCAATAGAGGTCGCATGGAACAGAGGAAATACCGAGACGCTGAACGGACTTTTTGGATATACTATAAGCAACGGAAAGGGCAAACCGACAAATTCGGAATTTATTGCGCTTATAGCTGATAAAATACGTCTGGAATACAATATAAAATAGTACATAGCAACATTTTATAAAATTCTTGCGCATGACGAACTATTATATTATAATAACCATATATTTATTCTAGCGGGCGTCTGCTTATACGGACATGCAGTCATTTTTTGACTGCCGTCAGTAAGAGTTCAAGCGCCGGCGGAATACACAATTTTATATAAAAGTTCAATACAGAGGTTATTATTAATGCGTAAAAGAATAGTGAGGTCGCTTACTGCGGCTGTTTTAATTACATCGATTATGGGAATGACGGTTTTTGCGGATGAGGTTACCGATTTAAAGAGTGAGCAGAGTTCAGTTCAGCAGGAATTGGAGGATACCGAGAACGAGCTTGCATATCTTATGGCTCAGATGGAAGAACTGGAGCTTTTAATGGCAGAAAAGAATGACCAGATAGAGCAGGCTAACGTCCAGCTTGAAGAAGCACAAAAAGAGCTTGACGAACAGTATGAGGATATGAAGCTGAGAATTAAGTATATGTATGAAGACCAGTCAGCGAGCATATCAGAGGCGTTTCTTTCATCGCAGAATATGAGCGAGGTTTTAAATAAGACAGAATATATTCAGCAGGTATATAATTATGACCGAAGCAAGCTTGATGAGATGTCAGAGATAGCCAAGAACATAAGCGATATTAAGACAGGGCTTGAAAATGACAAGGCCTCGCTTGAAAATATGGCATCTGAGCTTACATCAAAGCAGGCTTTGTTATATACAACGATAGATGATTTGAAGGCTAAGGACGCGGATTACGAAACAAAAATAAAAGAGGCTCAGAGAAGAGCGGCGATTGCTGTTACGCCTTCAATTCCTTCAACACCTGTAACCGTAAATAATGACTCTGAGCTTGCAAACAAGGTTGTTTCGCTTGCATATTCACTGTTGGGAGTTCCTTATGTTTCAGGCGGCTCATCACCTTCGGGTTTTGACTGTTCAGGCTTTACATCGTATTTATACCGTCAGTTCGGTATTACGCTGTCAAGGTCACCTTCGGCACAGGCATACGGAGGAGTTTCAATTCCGTTAGCGAGCGCGCAGCCTGGTGATATTATATGTTATCCGGGACATGTTGCGTTATATATAGGAGGCGGTCAGATTATTCATGCACCATATCCGGGAGAGGTTGTTAAAATTGCATCAGTCAATATTATGACTATTACAGATGTAAGACGTTATTGGTAATTGCATTTTTGATGTGCAGAAATGGAGGAATGATATGAAAAATGTTTTATTTATTGCATCTGAGGCAGTTCCTTTTATCAAGACAGGTGGACTAGCTGATGTTGTAGGCTCACTTCCGAAGTATTTCAATAAAGATGAGTTTGATGTAAGGGTCATGATTCCAAAGTATACATGTATTCCGTGGGAGTACAGGCAGAATATGGTGTATAAGACTCATTTTTATATTGATTTGGCATGGCGTTCACAGTATGTGGGCGTATTTGAAATGGAATATGACGGAGTTATATTTTATTTCATTGATAATGAGTTTTATTTTTCAGGTCCTAAGCCTTACAGTTGGATTCACGAGGACATTGAAAAATTTGCATTTTTCAGCAAGGCAGCTCTATCTGCAATTCCGGTGCTTGGATTTAAGCCGGATATTATACACTGCCATGACTGGCAGACAGGTCTTATTCCGGTTTATCTCAAAGAGAGATTTTCTCAGGGCGAGTTCTACCAGGGAATAAAGTCTATTATGACTATACATAATCTTAAGTTCCAGGGAATATGGGATATTAAAAAGGTTAAGGATATTACGGGGCTTCCTGATTACTTCTTTACACCGGATAAGCTTGAGGCATATAAGGATGCAAATTATTTAAAGGGCGGCATTGTTTATGCTGACTGGGTTACAACTGTCAGTGCGACATACGCTGAGGAAATTAAGACTCCTTTCTACGGAGAGCATCTTGACGGCTTGATGAATGCACGTTCAAACTGCCTTACAGGTATTGTGAACGGAATTGATTACAATGTTTATAATCCTGAGACTGATAAATGTCTTGTGGCAAATTATAATCAGATTACTTTCCGCAAGGAAAAATGGAAAAATAAGGTTGCTCTTCAGAGAGATTTGGGGCTTACTGAGGATAAAGGTAAGTTCATGATTGGTATTGTGTCGCGTCTGACAGACCAGAAAGGTTTTGACCTTGTCGCATACGTTATGGACCAGCTCTGTGCCGAAGATGTTCAGCTTGTCGTACTTGGAACAGGCGAAGAGAAGTATGAGAATATGTTCAGGCATTACGATTGGAAGTACAATAACCGTGTATCCGCAAACATATATTATTCAGAAGAATTATCGCATAAAATATATGCTGCATGTGATGCGTTTCTCATGCCTTCGCTGTTTGAGCCGTGCGGTTTGAGCCAGCTTATGAGTCTGCGTTACGGAACTGTGCCGATTGTCAGAGAGACAGGAGGTCTTAAAGATACAGTAGAGCCTTATAATGAATACGAAAATACCGGCACAGGTTTTTCGTTTGCTAACTATAATGCGCATGAGATGCTTGGCATTGTGAATTATGCAAAGAGTGTTTATTATGACCATAAGCGCGAGTGGAACAAGATTGTTGATCGTGGAATGAAAGCTGATTTTTCATGGAATAATTCTGCAAGAAAGTATGAGCAGTTGTACAGAAGTTTATAAAAAAGTACTTGCTTTTTTCAACACCGTGTGTTAGACTGTTTAAGTCTTGCGGATGTGGCGGAATGGCAGACGCAGCAGACTCAAAATCTGCCGATGGCAACATCGTGCGGGTTCAAGTCCCGCCATCCGCATTAAACCTTATTATAAAACCCCTTGAAATATACATGTTTCAAGGGGTTTTGTGTTTATTACAATGAAAAAAGAGCAGTTAAGGAGCAAAAGTTTAAATATACTTGCTTTTCGATTTTCTCCGTTATATCATTTAGTAAAAAGTGATTTTTGTTGCATTTATTATGTTTTAAAATCAAAATTAAATATATGGAGTACAAATGAGTAACCTTAATTATATTTTTTTTGAAGAGTTCAAGCATCTTGAAAAATTATGCAGGGAAATTTACCAATCTAATTCCGGTGTTAGTGATTATATCAATGATATGGAGAAGGTATCTGCAAAAGATTTCAGGAATATTAAGGATTGGGAAAGGGATTTGAAACAATTAAAAAGACTTCGAAAAATAAGAAATACTTTGGCGCATGTTGAAGGGGCGTTCAGTCAAAATATATGTACGCAAAATGATATTGACTGGCTTAAAGAATTTTATCAACGTATTATGAAGCAAACAGATCCTATTGCGTTGCTGCGCCAAAATTCCAAAACAACATATCCGATTTCAAAACAACAAACTATAAAACAAGTTGATTTGGATAACATTAAACAATTTAATTTCTCAGAAAGAAAAAATAATGAAGAAGAAAATGAAAAATATTCATGGAAGGATATTTTGATTGGCTTTGGTTTGGTTATTGTTTTGATTATGGTTGTATTGACAGCATATTTTACATATTTAATGTATCAATGATTAAAATGCAATAAATTTAATTTATTTGTTTTATGTTTTAAGCCGATGCGCGTTGAAGTGCAGCGAAGGAATAGGGATAAATATGATTGATTGTAAGCAGATTCAGAAAATGATTGTACCGTTTGCAAAGGGAGAACTCACTCTCAAAAGTGAGGAAATGTTTGTCAAACATTTAATGAATTGTCATGATTGCCGTGAGGAATTTGAGATATACTATATTGTTGAATATGGTTTAAATGAACGGGAAATCAAGGGATTACCGGGAAAATATAAGAGATTTATTAAGGATTATGATTTCAGCGGTCTGGTTGAGGAAAAGTTAAAGGACAGTGAGATAAAGACAGCGAATATCAGGAGAGCAGAGCACTTCATGCGAATGTGCCTTTTGTTCGTAAATATTTGTATGGTTTTGACCTTTTTAGTATTGATGATAATTCTGTATTTTTGATTTGTTTATAAGCCGCAGCATGGAGGAAAGTGATGAGTGAAAAATTAATTTTGATAGACGGACACAGCATATTAAACAGGGCGTTTTTCGGAATACCGGATTTGACTAATTCAGAGGGTATTCACACAAATGCAATGTATGGTTTCCTTAATATTATGTTTAAATTTATTGACGAGGAGCAGCCTGATTATCTTACAGTTGCGTTTGATGTAAGCGCGCCTACCTTCAGACATGAGACCTATGAGGCGTATAAGGGAACAAGAAAGCCTATGGCTCCTGAGCTGAAGCAGCAGGTTCCGCTTATCAAGGAACTTTTGAAGTCTATGAATATTACTGTGCTTGAGAAAGCAGGCTATGAGGCTGATGATATAATAGGCACCATAGCTAAGGAAAGTGCGGCTAAGGGCGTTGAGGTTTCGGTTATTTCAGGAGACCGCGATTTGCTGCAGCTTGCGGAGGAGCATATACAGATAAGAATACCAAAAACCAAAAAGGGCGTCACAGAGGTGGAAAATTATTTTCCTGAGGATGTGGAGGCACTGTACGGTGTTACACCTCTTGAGTTTATTGATATGAAGGCTTTAATGGGGGACGCTTCGGACAACATTCCGGGAGCTCCAGGCGTCGGACCAAAGACAGCCTCGGCAATAATACAGAAATATCACAGTATTGATAATGTTTTCGAGCACCTGGACGAACTGACACCGCCTAAAGCAAGGAAATCTATTTCGGAGAATGCCGAGCAGGTAAAGCTCAGTCGTTTTCTTGCTGAGATTAATATTCATGTGCCGATAGAATATAATTTAGAGAGCGCAGCTCTCGATAATTTTTATAACCCCCAGTCATATGAGCTGTTTAAGCGATATAATTTTAAATCTATGCTGAAGAGGTTTGAAGATGTCGATGTTCAGGAAAAAGAGCCTGATATTTATAAAAATATGGCTGTGGTTGAAGAATTCGGACGAGCGGAGGAGATAGCCGAAAGGGCTGCAAAGCTGATTGATGATAAAAGTAATATCGGTTTTTCGCTGATTTTTGAGGATAAGAGCATATACGGGCTGTGCCTTTGCTTTTCGGAGAGTGAAATATATTTTATGCCGAGACAGGGCTTTGTAACAGAAGAATATTTAAAGGGTATATTAAAAAAGCTTGCTGCGGCTTCATCGGCAAACAAGGCAAGGCAGCTTATAACGGCAAATTTAAAAGAGCTGCTCTGGGTGTTTGATGATGTGGCTGAGGTGTGCCAGGAGGCGTTTATGGACGTGAGTCTGGGGGCATATCTTATTAATCCCAATAATGAAAGCTATGAGCCGGACAGAATTGCGGCCGAATATCTTAAGCTTACTGTTGCCTCGAAGGCTGAGCTTATCGGCAGGGAAAGTCTCAATGAAGCGCTTATGATACACTGCGACGAGCTGGCAAAATGCGCGTGTATAGCAGGTTTTGTGAGTCTAAAAGCGGGTCCCGTTATTCTCTCTGAGCTTGAAAATGAAAATATGCTCTCTCTTTTTGAGGATATTGAGATGCCTCTGCTTTTTGTTCTGTACAGCATGGAGAGAGAGGGCGTCCGTGTGGATAAGGACGGTCTGTCGGAGTACGGAAAAATGCTCGGTGAGAGAATTGAAATTCTTGAAAAAGAAATTTATTCGGAGGCGGGAGAGGAATTTAATATTAATTCTCCAAAGCAGCTTGGAGTTATTCTGTTTGATAAGATGAAAATGCCGAACGGCAAAAAGACAAAGAGCGGTTATTCCACAGCGGCGGATGTGCTTGACAAGCTTGCTCCCGATTATCCGTTTGTCAAAAAAATTCTGGAGTACAGACAGCTTACAAAGCTTAAATCGACTTATTCCGACGGACTTGCCGTGTATATTTCGGGAGACGGACGAATTCACGGAAAGTTTAATCAGACAATAACAGCTACAGGAAGAATAAGCAGCACGGAGCCTAATTTACAGAATATACCTATTAGAATGGAGCTCGGAAAACAGATACGAAAAGTATTTATTCCAAAGGAGGGCTGTGTTTTTCTCGATGCGGATTATTCGCAGATTGAGCTGAGGATTCTTGCCCACATGTCAAAAGACGAAAAGCTTATAGAGGCGTATAACTCTGCCGAGGATATACACAGAATAACGGCGTCACAGGTGTTTGGAGTTCCTTTTGACGAGGTGAGCGATTTGCAGAGAAGAAACGCAAAAGCCGTAAATTTCGGTATTATTTACGGTATCAGCTCATTCGGGTTAAGTCAGGATTTAAGTATTTCGCGCAAGGAGGCAAATGATTATATCAATCAGTATTTTCAGACATATCCGGGAATAAAAGGATATATTGATTCTATGGTTGAGGACGCCAAGAGGACAGGATATTCTCTCACAATGTTTAACCGCAGGAGACCTATACCGGAGCTCAAATCAAGCAATTTTATGCAGCGCTCGTTTGGCGAGAGGGTTGCGATGAATGCTCCTATTCAGGGAACGGCAGCGGATATTATCAAGCTTGCGATGATCAGGGTCTACGACGCCTTGAAAGAAGGCGGCTATAAATCGAGGCTTATTTTGCAGGTGCACGATGAACTGCTCGTTGAGACATATCTTGATGAGCTTGATGATGTCAAGAGGATAGTTACTGACGGAATGAAAAATGCAGTGCATTTGTCAGTTCCGCTTGAAATAGATTTAAAACAGGGAAAAAACTGGTTTGAGGCACATTGAAGCGGTGCTTAAATCAGAAACGGAGACTTAAATGAAGATTATAGGGATTACTGGCGGCGTAGGCTGCGGAAAAAGTACAGTTCTTAAGCTTATAGAGGAAAATTTTAATGCGCTTGTGATAATGGCAGATGATGTCGCAAAAGAGTTGATGGAGCCGGGAAATCCGGGATATGAGCAGACAGTGGCGTTTTTCGGAGAAGATATTTTAGAGCGTACGGACGAAGCAGTCAGGAGGATAGACAGAAAGCATCTTTCGGATATTGTTTTTTCAAATCCCAACAAGCGGATTGTGCTTAACAGTATTGTGCATCCGCTTGTAAAAAAGGAGATTGTCGCCCGAATTACCCGGGAAAAAATAAACGGTGAATATGATTTTATTTTTATTGAGGCGGCGCTGCTTTTAGACGACCACTATGAAGTTTTCTGTGATGAGATTTGGTATATTTATGCGGATGAGAAGACACGCAGATCCCGTCTAAAGGACGCACGAGGTTATTCTGATGCTAAAATTGACGGAATAATAGCGAGCCAGCTGACCGAGGAGGAATTCAGGAACAGGTGCACAAGAATTATTGACAACAGCGGCGGACTGGCAGAAACATATTGCTCGCTTGTTAATTTACTTCAAGTGTGATATATTTTTAAATTAGATTATGAATTGTGAGTGAAAATAAAAGCAGCTTTTTAAGGCAGTGCGGAAAGGATAAATTGTATGGCAGATTTAACGGCTGTTAAAGACGAACTTGTTTTTGGACTTGATATTGGAACAAGGAGTATTGTCGGTGTCGTCGGCTATCTTGAACACCGTATGTTTCATGTCGTTGCTATGGCTCAGGAAGAGCACGAGACAAGGTCGATGCTTGACGGACAGATTCACGATATATACAAGGTCGGAGATACAATCAGACGAGTGAAAAATGAGCTTGAGCGTCAGCTTGGCTTTTCGCTTAAGGATGTGTGTATTGCTGCCGCCGGGCGTGTCTTAAAGACTGTGAATGCGACAGCGGAGTATACGTTTGACGAGGAGACAAGAGTTACACAGGAACATATATATTCGCTCAATCTTCTTGCCGTGGAGAAAGCTCATCAGCAGATTAATGAAAGCTCAGACGGTGTAAGATTTTACTGTGTCGGAAATACGCCGGTGAATTATAAGCTCAACAGTTTTGATATAAGCAATCTTGAGGGACATAAGGCTGAAAAAATAGGCGTTGAGCTCATTGCGACATTTCTTCCTGAGGAGGTTGTTGACGGACTTTATGAGGCTGTTGAGTATGCGGGGCTTCGTGTTGCAAGTCTCACGCTGGAGCCTATTGCGGCAATGAATGTCGCCATACCTGAGCAGTACAGACTTCTTAATATAGGACTTATTGATGTGGGGGCGGGAACTTCGGATATCTGTCTTACAAAGGATGGCAGCGTAATAGCATATGGTATGATTCCGCTTGCCGGTGATGAGATAACGGAGATTATTGCGAAGACATATCTTGTCGATTTTAATACTGCTGAAAAAATTAAGCTTGACGCAAGCTCAAAGAAAAAGAAGCTTGTGTCATTTAAAGATATTATGGGAATACCGCAGAAGATACCTGCGGAAGAGATACGAAGGGCAGCCGAGCCGGTGCTTGACAAAATGGCAAAAGCCACAGCGGACAAAATTATTGAATTAAACGGCGGCAGACCTGTAAATGCTGTGTTTGTGGTCGGAGGCGGCGGAAAAATGGCAGGATACACGGACAAGGTAGCCTCATATCTTGGAATTATGGCAGAGCGTGTTGCAGTTCGCGGAGAGGAAGTGCTGATATCGACAGTATTCGATGTGGATAATTTTAAGAAGGATTCACTTTATGTTACGCCTGTTGGTATCTGTACAAATTATTATACTCAGAAAAACAGTTTTGTTTTTGTGACTGTCAATAAGGACAGGATAAAGATGTATGACAATAACAGGCTTACGGTCGTTGATGCGGTAATGCAGGTTGGCTATCCGAATGAAAAGCTTTTCCCTAGAAGAGGCGCAGAACTCAATTTCAAGGTGAACGGCAGGACAAGACTTGTGCGCGGTAATGCCGGAGAGGGGGCAGTTGTGCTGCTTAATAAGAAACCTGCCAGCCTCAATTCGCGTATTGAACAAAACGATGTTATAGACATAACTGAATCTACGGTGGGCGAGGCTGCCCGCATGACAATAGGACAGCTTGAGGAATTTAAGTCAACGGTGGCATTCATGGTAAATGACAAGAAGGTGATTTGTCCGAGATTTGCGTATGTCAACAATGAACTTAAATCTGAATATTATGAAATTCAAAACGGTGATGACATATTAATGGCTGATTTTTATACGGTAGAGCAGCTCTTTAAATTCCTTGATTTGGATATTTCGGGATTTGACGTTTATGTCAACAATGAGCCGGCCGGTTTGGAGACCAGGGTATATGAAAATTTCACCGTAAGGACAGAGGAGCCCCAATATATTTCATCGGAGTATGATGAGGAGGATGACAGAGATTTTTCAGCAGAAAAACAGGGCGTCTCAAATCAGGACGGCAGTGCTTTGCGGACAGACTCAGGCGCATCAGAGATAAATAAGGGTACGGATAAGAACAGGTCAGACGCGGCAGGGAGCGGCGCCGACAAGGATGCGGAGCAGAGCAGGGAAATTTTTGTACTGATTAATCATCAGCCTGTAAAATTTACAGGAAAGAAGTCGTATGTTCTTGTGGATTTGTTTGATTTTTATAAATTTGATTTAAAAAATCCAAAGGGAAAAAATATTGTGCTCAACTTAAACGGAGCAAAAGCAGATTACATGGCGCCGGTAAAAGACGGTGATGTGATAGATTTATACTGGGAGGACTGAGAGATGAGGCTGATGACGATTGCCAGCGGAAGCAGCGGCAACTGTATTTATGTTGGCTCGGAAAATACCCATATTTTGATTGATTCAGGCATCAGCAGGAAAAAAATCGCAGATGGTCTGGCGCTCGCCGGACTTAAAATGAGCGATATTTCAGCGGTGTTTGTAACACACGAGCATGCTGACCACATCAAGGGTCTCGGAGTAGTGTCAAGAAAGGATGAGATACCGATTTATTCGACTGCGGGAACTATACAGGGGATTCGTGAGTGCGGAAATCTCGGCGCTATAGACAATGATTTATTTCACGAGATTAAGGCTGATTCGGTTGTTTCAATAGACGATTTGGATATACATGCGTTTCGGGTTTCACATGATGCTAGAGAGCCTGTCGCGTACACGGTATCGTGCCGGAATAAAAAAATCGGTGTGGCGACTGACTTAGGGTATTACGACGATTACATAGTTGACAATATAAGAGGCTCCCAGGCAATGGTTATCGAGGCAAACCATGATGTAAATCTTCTGCAGGTCGGAAGCTATCCTTATTATTTGAAGCAGCGCATACTCGGAAATAAAGGACATCTCTCAAATGAGACTTCGGGAAGGCTTATTGACAGCCTGCTTGAGAATGATGTCAAGAAAATTTTTCTGGGACATCTGAGTAAAGAAAATAATTATGATAAACTGGCGTTTGAGACTGTCAGACTGGAAATAGATATGAGTGTAAGCGAGTATCATGCAAAGGATTTTGATATATCGGTAGCTGAGCGCGAGCGGCCGTCTGAAGTGGTTGAAATCTGAAAACAGATATTATCTTAAATATAAAGAATTTGGAGGAAAAATAATGAAAAAATGCGTTATTACAGTTGTGGGTAAGGATACTGTCGGAATTATAGCAAAGGTCTGCACCTATCTTGCAGAGACAGGGATTAATATTCTTGATATTTCACAGACAATCGTTTCCGGATATTTTAATATGATGATGATTGTGGATATGACTTCTCCGTCAAAATCATATGATGACGTGATTTCCGATTTGGATAAGCTGGGAGAGGAAATCGGGGTGTTGATAAAGTGCCAGCGCGAGGAAATTTTCGATATGATGCACCGCATTTAAGATTATGTATACAATGTGCATGAATATTATTTTATGCCGCAGCGGCCTTGACACAAACTTTTATATGCGCTGGAAATGTGCGCGGGAATGGAGAGTTTATGATTAATATATTTGAAGTTACTGAGACCAATAAAATGGTTGAGCAGGAAAATCTTGACGTGAGAACTATCACTATGGGAATTAATCTGCTGGACTGCGCCAGTGATAATTTGAGTGAAGTAAATGAAAAGATTTACAAAAAAATTACTTCTCTGGCAAAGGATTTAGTATCGACAGGTAATGATATAGAGAAGGAATTTGGAGTTCCTATTGTGAATAAACGTATTTCAATTACCCCTATATCGCTTGTCGGCGCGGCTGCCTGCAAGACGCCGCAGGATTATGTGACGATTGCAAAGACTCTTGACAGGGCGGCTCACACTGTAGGAGTTAATTTTATCGGCGGTTATTCGGCCATAGTATCGAAGGGAATGACAAAGAGCGACGAGCTGCTTATCCGTTCAATTCCTGAGGCTATGGCGTCTACTGAGCTTATATGCAGCTCTGTGAATGTCGGATCGACAAAGACAGGAATAAATATGGATGCTGTCCGGCTTATGGGACATATTATAAAGGAGACTGCGGAATATACGAAGAGTGACGATTCTCTCGGCTGTGCCAAGCTTGTTGTCCTCTGCAATGCGCCTGATGACAATCCGTTTATGGCAGGAGCGTTTCACGGCGTGTCCGAGGATGATGCGGTTATAAATGTGGGCGTAAGCGGTCCCGGTGTTGTTAAATACGCGCTTGAGAGCGTAAGAGGCGAAAGCTTTGAGGTACTGTGCGAGACTATAAAGAAAACGGCGTTTAAGATAACAAGAGTTGGACAGCTTGTCGCTCAGGAGGCTTCAAGACGCCTCGGAATACCTTTCGGGATAATTGATTTGTCGCTTGCTCCTACTCCGGCTGTAGGCGACAGCGTCGCCGATATTCTTGAGGAGATAGGACTTGAACACGCCGGAGCGCCGGGAACAACGGCTGCACTTGCGCTTTTGAACGACCAGGTTAAAAAGGGCGGCGTTATGGCGTCGTCGTATGTAGGAGGCTTAAGCGGGGCATTTATTCCTGTCAGCGAGGACCAGGGAATGATTAATGCCGTAAATGCCGGAGCGCTCACCATTGAGAAGCTCGAGGCCATGACATGCGTCTGCTCAGTAGGTCTTGACATGATTGCTGTTCCGGGAGATACGAAGCCGGAGACACTTTCGGGTATAATTGCTGACGAGGCGGCAATAGGTATGGTAAATCAGAAAACTACGGCGGTGAGAATTATTCCGGTTATCGGAAAGGGCGTAGGCGAGACGGTTGAATTCGGCGGCCTTTTGGGCTACGCGCCGATAATGCCCGTAAATTCCTTTGACTGCTCGGCGTTTGTGAACAGGAAGGGAAGAATACCGGCACCAATCCACAGCTTTAAAAATTAAGACAGGTTGAATGAAGTTTAGAGAGAAATGATACAGTACACTAATATTACACATACATTTGAGCCTGTATATGACGCGAATACAAAGATACTTATTCTGGGCACGTTTCCGTCTGTCAAGTCACGGGAAATCGGCTTTTATTACGGACACCCGCAGAACCGTTTCTGGAAAGTGCTGGCGGCAGTAACAGGAAGTCCGCTTCCTGTTACTGTTGAGGAGAAAAAGCAGTTTCTTCTTGAAAATAACATAGGAATATGGGACGTTATAAAAAGCTGCAGCATAAAGGGCTCTGATGACAACAGCATAACGGATGTCGAGGTAAATGACTTTTCCAAAATTTTTTCAGAGACAAAGCTGTCTGTGATTGCCGCAAACGGGACCAAAGCATACGAGCTGTACAACAGATATGTTTTTCCGGTAATAGGGAGGGAAATAGTAAAGCTTCCGTCAACCAGCCCGGCAAATGCCGCATGGAGTCTCGAAAGACTGTGCAAGGCTTACGGGGAGGTAATTGCTTCGTGCCTGAATTAATAAGTTAATTTTGGGGAATTTCAGCTGGTTTTTCAGCTGATTTTCTGATATAAATGCCGTTTCGAAATTCGTCTTTTGCGCAATGGCTGAATTTCTGACGCAATATCTTATTGTAAACGCCGGCGCAGTAGATGTCTTGTGACAGCAGTTCACGGAAGCCGGCGGTTTTAGTTATAACAGGTACAGGACAGGTTTTCTTTATTTGGCGAAGATAATCCTGTCCTTTTTTGTCGAAGCCGAGCACCCGTATATACGGAGTGTCTGAATATTTTGAGGCGTCTGATGCTTTTATCTCAAGAAGAATGTGCATGAGACATCTGCTCACACGCGAGTATGTGTACTGACGCGTTTTTATCTTAGATATTAGTGAAGAAATGCTTTCTTCCCCTGTGAAATTTGAAAAAATACGGTTTGCGAGGTCTGCCGATACATCGGAATACTCGCAGAGAGCTTCGCAGACTTTTGTTTTGTCATATCCGTTCAGATGAAAAATCAACGACAGCCTGTAACTCAGAAGCGTCGAAAAGTCGTCTGTAAAAACCGGACATTTTTTGTTCAGGTTTTCATGTATAATGTCGTACATGCTCTGAGGCAGCACGCTGTTAAGACGGCTTTGTTCCGGGTTATCGGGCTTTTCTTCAAGCGCGAGGCGAATGGCGGACGCACTGGCAAAGGCACTGTGAAAATCAGTGTCGTGGAAGCCGGCAATATGGCGCGGGAATGTTATAGGAATTATTTTATGGCTGCGGCGTATGATTTCTTTTAAGTATTCAATTCCAAGAATGTTATTGGGACTTTCAAGCATAGCGGCAACTTCAGCGTTTTCGGGCAAAATATTTTTTAATGCCATGCATCTGGCCTCCGGAAAAGATGCTCCCATAGAAATATATTTTTTTAAATCGTTCTTGTATTCTTCGGGCTCATCTGCAAGAATCTCTGCAATTTTTTTGAGCTTTTCAATATCGCCGCACTCGCTTCCAAACGCCATAAAGTCAGTTCCGAGAGCTGAAAGTGTTTTCACTGCACCGGCGGCAAAGCCCTCTGCGCTTGAGAGCGCATAGTATGACGGCAGTTCGACTACGAGATTTACGCCGGAGTTTACGGCTGCGGCACAGCGCGAATACTTATCTGTCACCGCAGGCTCGCCGCGCTGAACAAAATTCCCGCTCATAACAGCAACGGCGACATCGGCGCCTGACAACTCAAGTGATTTATTAAGGTGGTATACATGACCGTTGTGGAAAGGATTGTATTCGGTTATAAGCCCTACGGCTTTCAGTGTATTCATAGCAGTAAACCCCGTTTCATAGTTTGTTCAGATTGTAACATAAACATACGTCTGCGGCAAATCCATGCTTTCAGCAGTATATTTGGCTTACAGTACTTGAATTAAAACAATATAATAACTTGTACTTGCCAAAAATTTGGTATATAATTTAGAAAAGTATTTTAAGTGATACTTGAAAATATGTACATAATACAAGGAGGAGTCAGTAATAATGGCATTTATTGACACAATTAAAGAGAGGGCTAAGGCGGATAAGAAGACTATCGTTCTGCCGGAATCTATGGATAAGAGAACATATGAGGCTGCCGAGAAGATTTTGAAGGAGGGCATTGCCAATATCATTATTATCGGTACACCTGAGGAAATCGCTGAGAACGGTAAGGGCTATGACATTTCGGGCGCAACTGTTGTTGACCCGTTCAACGACCCTAATAAGCAGAAGTATATTGATAAGTTTGTTGAGCTCAGAAGCAAGAAGGGCGTTACTGCTGAGCAGGCTAAAGAGATGATGGAAAAAGATTATATGTACTATGCTTGCCTTATGTGCAAGTGCGGTGATGCAGACGGCGCCGTTTCAGGCGCATGCCATTCTACAGGCAACACAATTCGTCCGGCTCTTCAGCTTTTAAAGACAAAGCCGGGTATCGGAAGCGTTTCAGGTTTCTTCCTTATGGAAGTTCCGGACTGTGATATGGGCGAGAACGGTCTTTTTGTATTTGCTGACTGTGCGGTAAACACTGACCTTGATTCTGCAAAGCTTGCTGAGATTGCAGGTCTTTCAGCTGAGTCATTTAAGATGCTTGTAGGCGCAGAGCCTAAGGTTGCAATGCTTTCTTACTCATCAAAGGGAAGCGCTAAGCATGATGATGTGACAAAGGTTGCAGATGCAGTTGCAATAGCAAAAGAGAAGTTCCCGGAGCTTGCTCTTGACGGAGAGCTTCAGCTCGACGCTGCTTTAGTTCCTAGTGTCGGAGAGGCTAAGGCTCCGGGCAGCCCTGTTGCCGGACATGCCAACACACTGGTATTCCCAAGCCTTGAGGCAGGCAATATCGGTTACAAGCTTGTTCAGAGACTTGCCAAGGCTGGCGCTTACGGCCCTGTTCTTCAGGGACTTTCAATGCCTGTAAACGACCTTTCAAGAGGCTGTTTTGCGGATGATATTGTAGGCGTTGTGGCAATTACAGCTGTTCAGGCTCAGAATGCATAATAATTAGAGGCGTGAGTCAAATACCCGCAGCTTGCTGCGGGGCATGAATAAATAATTAATCTGACGCGAAATAATTAATTTTTAAGGAGAAGTTTAAAAATGAATATTCTTGTATTAAACTGTGGCAGTTCGTCATTAAAGTATCAGCTTATTAACATGGATGATGAGAGCGTGCTCGCAAAGGGTCTTGTTGAGCGTATCGGCATTGATGGCTCTGTTCTTACTCATAAGCCTGCCGGAAAGGACAAGTATGTCGTTGAGCAGCCTATGAAGGACCACAATATCGCTGTTAAGCTTGTACTTGACGCTTTAATGGATGAAAATCACGGCGTTATAAAGAGCGCTGATGAGATTGCTGCAGTAGGTCACAGAGTTCTTCACGCAGGTGAGAAGTATAAGGATTCTGTAATTGTAACCGATGATGTTAAGAAGGTTGTCAGAGAGTGTTTTGATTTGGGCCCTCTTCACAATCCTGCAAATTTAATCGGTATAGAGGCAGTTGAGGCAGCAATGCCTGGAAAGCCTAATGTTGCCGTATGGGATACGGCATTCGGCGGAACAATGGAGCCAAAGGCTTATCTCTATGCAATTCCGCGTGAGTACTATGAGAAGTACCATGTGAGAAGATACGGTTTCCACGGCACAAGCCACAGCTTTGTTTCAAAGGAGACTATCAAATTTGCTCAGTTAAATCCTGAGACAGCAAAGGTTATCGTTTGCCATTTGGGAAATGGTGCATCTATAACAGCTTCAATCGGAGGAAAGTGTGTTGATACATCAATGGGACTTACACCGCTTGAAGGTCTGATTATGGGTACACGTTCAGGTGATTTGGATCCGGCTATTATAGAATTCTTGTGCAACCATGAAAATCTTACCGTAAGCGAGATGCTCAATATTCTCAACAAGAAATCAGGCGTTCTCGGCATGTCAGGCGGCATCTCAAGTGATTTCAGAGATTTGAATGCGGCAATGGAAGAGGGCAATGAGATTGCAAAGGTTACTCTTGAGGCTTATGCATACAGAGTTGCGAAGTATATCGGAGCATACACGGCAGCCATGAACGGTGTAGACGCTATTACATTTACAGCAGGTGTAGGTGAGAATGCGGCATGGCTCAGACCTATGGTGACAAAGTATCTCGGCTATCTCGGTGTTGAGCTTGATGAAGAGGCTAGCAAGAAGGCTGTCGGAACAGAGATGATTATCTCTACACCGGAGTCAAAGGTTAAGCTCTGTGTAATCCCTACAAATGAGGAGCTTGCTATTGCCAGAGAGACACTTGCGTTAATAAAGTAATTCAGCTTAAAAGCAGCGGGAAAGCGCCGTAGGCGCGGCTTTGCGAATGCACGGGCTGAACTGTTATATTTATAGAAGTAATTTAAAAATATTTTGTTGACAAACACTGTGACGGTGCGTATAATAGACAAAGTGTGGAAAATGTGATGCATTTCTGCTTTGCCTTTTGCGCACCGTATATAGTGTGAATTGGAGACAATTATGCTAGTTGATTTGAGAAAGCTTCTATCCGGTACAGAGGATGAACTTACAATAACAGCGCAGCTTGATATGGACGTGTTTGACAACGGTCTGACAAACTATGATATTGTAAGAAAAGAGCCGTTTGAATTAAAGCTTGTCAAGCTTTCCAAAACCAAGTTTGAGGTTTTGTGTGACGGCTCGGTTGTGCTTAGTATTCCCTGTGACAGATGTTTAAAGCCTGTTGAGACAGCCGTTGATTTTCATATTGAACAGGCGGTTGATCTTGATGAGAATTCATCTGAGGAGGAAGAGCCAGAAGAAAAAGACTATATTGATGGATACAGCCTCGACGTGGACAGACTTGTTTTCGGCGAAATAATGTTATCCATTC
>CALWKC010000027.1 GCA_944381165.1 uncultured Lachnospira sp.
ATATCATTGGAAGTACAAGATGGACGACTTTGGCAGCAAATCAATTGGTCTAGCTAATTAATTTATATTCTACTAGGTGGAACAAATTGCATAAAATCAACTCGCTTTACATCTCTTGTTCCATAGTCAATGCTGACTTCTCTCGCCCAGTATTTCCCCATTCCGTTAAATTTTTCTTTCACAAGTAATTTGCTTAGAAACTCTGTTGTTTCACGTCTGTTCACCTGTGCCACCTGCCTTTATGATTTCGATTGCCTTTTTGTAAGCATCAACCTTTGCCTCTGCCAACTCCATGAAATGTTGTTTGCCTTGTTTATCATACTCTGATGCTAACTCTACGTTATATCTTTTGAGAAACTTTAATTCCTCAAGGGCTTTTTTCATATCGCAGACAGTTGGCTGCGCGTCTATTATTTTACAAAATGTCATTCCCTCAGATGCCATATTAATCTCGGTGGCTGCTGCCGTTATCTGTGTTTTAAAATAATCTGCGTCAATTAGTCTCATTTTCCTGTCTCGCTTTCCTTTATGTTCCTCAAC
This sequence comes from uncultured Lachnospira sp., assembly GCA_944381165.1. Classification (GTDB taxonomy): domain Bacteria; phylum Bacillota; class Clostridia; order Lachnospirales; family Lachnospiraceae; genus Lachnospira. The sequence goes on from CALWKC010000027.1 coordinate 541, forward strand.
GCTTCCTCGGCTTCTTCTTGCGTGAGGAATACGGTTTTGCCAAAATCAGAAATATCCGGCTCTATTTCATCTAAACATTCACTCGGGCAATCTCCAATCAGATTAGAATGCGCGCTACATTGATATGTTATTTCGTTATCAATGACAACTGAATCCACAGTGTATGACAAAATACCAAGCACGCCGCAATATGCATACACCGTACTACCAACCTTACACGGCAACCGCAGGAGCAAGCCCTGTTTCTCTAAATCCCTATACTTTTTCAATTCTTCAAGTGCTGCGGTTATAAGACTATCCGCCTCGAGTATTTGTCCGTAACGATTTGCATATATTGACATGTATTTTTTTTGAAAACATATCAATTCCGACAATACCTCATCACTTATTTTTATCATATACGCCCTCCTCAACTTTTTAAATTCCTTTGTATGCCGCCGGCAGTGACTGCCATGCGATAACATATGTAGTTATGTCGTTCATCCAGTCATCTTTAAATATATAGCCGCCTTGATACTTTTCAAAAGTTGCGTCTTTTGTCTCGTAAATAGGCTTTCCAACATCCATATCGTATTTTACAGTTACTCTGCACCTTGATACATTCGGTAATCTCTCGCTGCATGGAATCCATCCGCTGTTGTACTCGGCAGCTATCTGTTCTACGGCTTCTATCGCGTTATTACACCGTATATAATTATCCGATTCCCTATCTCCTTCATATATTGGGGCATCTTCCTGTATAGCAATTTCTTTCAATTTTTTAATAATCTTCTCAAATACTTCCTGCATGCTATCCCTCGCTTTCTTCCTATTGATTTTATTTTGTATAGTGTTATACTGTCCTCATGGGGCATTAGCGCAGTTGGGAGCGCGTAACATTCGCATTGTTAAGGTCACGGGTCCGAATCCCGTATGCTCCATTTTTGTTTTTATCTATATTTCTTTTACAAAATTCTTTACTTCCGCAGCCATACACCTGCTGCCCCTTGCTGTTAGTTCCAAGCAAAACTCCAAACTCACACTTGTCGCACTGTTTATCTGATATGCTGTTGATGTTGATTGACATTTAATCCTCCTCAATATTCATATCATTAAAATTCATCTGGCCTTCAAGCTCATCATCTGTCATTAGATTTCTTATATTCTTAAGTTCTTCAAGAATTGTCCTTGCGTTTGCCTCAGCTGCTGCCACATCATGCATTTGCGATGTAAGTGGCGATAATGGAAAATCATTAGCTGTGAGATATATCTTTTGAGCTGCCTCTTTAATCAGTCTCCAGCTTTCGGTTATCTCCTCGTCTTCAGTCTGATTGTCAGTGGCTTCTTTAAAATCGCTTCCGCATTGAGTATTTACGGCGTTTTTCGGCATTTCAGGCATTGAACTGTTTGGCGTATTAAAATCGCTCTCGCACTGAGTATTTATCACGTTTTCCGGCTCTTTCGCCTGCAAATCTTCTCCCGCTGTCTCGGAATTGCCCTCACATTTAGTATTTATCGCGCTTTCCGGCATTTTTGGCTCTAAATCGTCTCCTGCTGCCCCGGAATTGCCCTCGTATTTAGTATTTACCGCGTTTCCTTCGGTTTTGGGTGGCTTTGCTTTAACTACCTTCTTGTCTTTTCGCTTCTTTTCAGTCTCTTCTTTTTGCTCTTCAGGAAATTTTTCGCCGTATTTATCCTCCCACGCTTTTTTTAAGTCCTCCGGTGTACCGATTTGATTTTTTACCGCCTCAGTGACCGAGGCAGCGTCATATTCTGTTTTTTCCATGCTCCGCACGTTTGTAAGCGTTACTTTCTGAAGTTCTGCTTTTACTGACATCATTACTCTTCCAACACCCTGTATTCTTATCGAATATATCATCTCGCCCGCAGGGGATAGCGTTTCAAATAAGTTGTCAGTCTTGGACAGGTTAAGATACAGCTCAGGCTCGTCATGTAAGAGCTGATGAAACGCCTGCTCAAGCTCGTTTAATCCGGCCATGGCCCCGTCTGTCCCCTCGGCAAGGATTTCAAGGTCAGATACTTTCCGCTCCTCATCAAATTCCTTTTTTAAGTCCTCTATCTCTGCTCTGCTGTAATCCGATGAGAGCTCCTCGTTAATCTCATCGGGAAGCTGGAGCATGACCGCAAGTTTTGAGTATCCAAAGCCTCTGTATTCTGTTTTTAAGTACTGTGAGTTCCCTCCTTCCGAAAATCTGTCGTTAATGTTTATAAACCTTGATACCATGGTCTTGTCTATGTTGTATTCGGCGCGCGCAAATTCGTTTACATTCGTGTATCCGGAGCCGGAGAGTATGTCTGTGTCCCTGGCCTGCTTTAAAAGCCAGCCTATACGTACAAACCCTTCGGCGGACTCAAGCATCTGCTTGTCCAGCTCTTGCTTGAAGGTTTTAAAGTCTTTTATAGATGCTATCTCGCTCATGCTATCCTCACCCTTTCTTTTCTGTTTAAATACTCTGTATAATCTTTTAAAAATTTCTCTATAAGCTCATAGTCAGGCTTTGTGTCGTTTTGCCCATACCACTGCATTACTTTGTCACCTGAAATTTCTACCGTGATGTATGGTATTTGCGGCTCTCTTGTTTTCCTTAAGACAAGTATGTATGCTTTACCGGCGTTGTAGTTTGACATGTATCTTTGATTGTCACTGCCAACGCAGTGATGAAGCGTTTTACCTTCAAGTACAATCTCCTCCGCGTTGTGCGCCGGGCGGATTATATAATCTGACTGCTGCCATGTGTATTTTTTTTCTATTCTCCTGCATACCTTAGGTATATCCGGATATTTTTTTAACATGTCTGTTATATATGTCTTGTTTTTTAATTTCTCCTCCTGCTGTCTCAACTCAGACCATTTCTGCCTTAAACTTTTCGGGTGCAGATATACTTCGTTTGTAAGATCGTCCCCCCTTGCAGCTCTAGCTCTTATGTAGTCCGAATATTCTGTTAAAGTGTTTGGAATGCTGCCGCTGTATTCGTTCCTGGCTTTTTCAAGATAATTCCAAAGTCTTACAATACTTTGATATTTAAGAGGCACTTCGGTATCTTTTTTCCACATGTAATTCATGCATCTTTTCAGTTTGTGCAGCGTTTCTATATTTTTAAGCGGCACGTTGTTTCTCTCTGCACACTTTAATGTCTTCAGCCGGCTGTATGCATCGCTTTTATCTTTAATAAGCCAGTTGTACTCGTTTTTTGATATACATAAAAAATCCGTAAGCCTGTCTGCTTTTTTGTTAAATTCTCTTATATGTCCGCTCTTGAAATAAATTTGCCTTGCTATTGTTGTAAGCTCTGCTTTTATCACGCTTTCAATCTGAGGACAGTTTGCGTATGTCTCAAGTTCCTTAAGTGCTTTAGTATCACTGTAATAATTAGTTTCAAGCAGCCTGAATTCTTTTACAGGAAAGTATCTTAAGTCGGATGATAAAAGAGCATTTTCAAAATTAAAGCTTGCGTCAAACGGATATTCGTTTGCATACGGAAGCCAATGCTCGCGTTCGCCCCCCGTATTTTCATAACTTTTGAAGAAATTTCTTCTGAAAAACTGTCTCAAAACCTCTCTTGTCTTTATTGACATCTGTGTATCTGTATATCTTGAAATCCACGTCTGGTAGCCTCGCGCTATAAGAGTGCCGTCGGGAAGCGTCTGGTATACTAAAGCGTTAAATATTGTGCATGTGTTTTTTGCTCTGCCGGATTGAACGAGTTGACCCGTACATCCGCACAGGCAGCATTTTTCAAAATTTCCCCTGTGCGGAGTTTCGTGCACAGGATAAGTAGGATAATCAATACAGGCTTTTATTCTTTTTTCGTATATTCCGCCGCACTGACAGCACCGGTATTCTGCCTTCGTTCCGTGCCTCTTATAAAGAATTACATTGCTTTTATCCGCATACTCTTTTATTTTTTTCTTAAGATAGTCCGGCTCCGGAGGGACTGCTGCCATGAGCTTCTCCATTTCAGTTTGTTTTTTTATTCTCTCTTTTTCTGTTTTGGCTGAATCGATCCTGTTTTCTAAGGCGTAGATATAGTCAGCCTCATCGTCCAGTATCCTTTTTCCTGCCGGTCCGTAAAATTCTTTTATCGCTTTAAAACTTTTGTTTGAAAATACAGCCCTTTCTATCTGTGTCCAGTGATAATTATTATATTTTTGCCTTTTATCCCACTGTTGTGTTCCGTAGTCGTAGTGTGCAAATTCATTTTCGGTGTACGCCATGCGGTATAATGCGTCGCCGTGTATGTCTATTATCAGATGTTTTACATTGTCTATTGTCACAATCACAGCCGAAGCATTTTTACCGCGCCCATGTCTTATCTCCGGAAGCTTCAGTATTTTTGCTTTTTTCATATCACGCCTCCAGATAATATTCTCTTATGATTTCGTAAGCGCGGCCCATTCCGGGTATTCCCATCTTCACAGATGCATTTACTCCTGCTGCCTTAACGATGTCTTTATCAATCGTATATGAATTTTTCCAGCTCCATTTAAGGATTTTTCCTATACAGCCCTTTATGCTCTTTCCCTTCTTCCTGACCGCCTCGGCCATTTCGGGATGCTCGGTGCACTGAGCGGTTATGTAGTTTACCCAGTCCTCTACTATTTCAACAGGCTTGAGCTCGTCGGTTTCAACTTTAATCTTACCCAGCGCGGCTATGAGCGGAGTAGCGAGCTCGCTTACAGCGCCGTCTATGTAATCCTGAACGTCCTCTTTATCTATTCCGTTTTCAGCGGCAAGCTCGAACAGCGCCGCTGTATCACCTTCTTTTAGCTGCCCGGCTGCTGCCGCGTTAAGCTCCTGTGATGAATTAAATTCTCCGTATTTGTCAAACATATGCATTCCCCTTTCAATTTTAAATTTTTCTTGTGTTCCAAAGCTCTATGACTTCCTCTGGTGTGATTAAATCCGGTGTCCTGCTGCCGCACTCTTCACATATAACCGTATATTTATCCCCGAAGCGGCTTTCTTTGTTTATGTAAAGTTTTCCTGCTCCGGAGCAGAACGGGCAGTTAAGAAGTTTTACCTCGCCTTTGCTAAGCATTTTTCCTCCTTTACAGATAGTTTTTCATGAACGCGCTCATCCACTCATCACGTGAATGCAGCTCTTCAAATTTCCTCTGACCGTCTTTTATAAGCTCAAGGTCAATATTCCTGTTTACATGAACAGCTTCCGGTCCTTCCCTGTGATGCCTTATACAAAGCCACACTTTAAGACCGTATTTTTCGGATATTTTTCTGTTTGCGGTGCCGTGCATTATGTGGTGTTGCTCAAGCCCTGCTGTGGAAAGGGGGCCATAATACCCCGACCGGGCAGCCTGTTTCCTGCACAGGTAGCATTCTTTATTTTTCTGCATTATACTTTTAGCCATTGTCTGCCTCCTGCATTCTGTTTAGTATCTGCTCCTGCTCTGCAAAATATTTTCCGGTGTCTTTAGTAAACTTAACAACATGCTCTGTGGACAGGTTTATAAGCTGCTGCCACAATAGAGCGTTTTTTACGGGTCTGTTTCCTGATTTTATCCAGTTATTCTTTTTCCACTGATAAACCCATCCATTATTTACGCTGTTTAAAATGTGCTCGCATTGAGTAAATACTCGTACTGAGCACGGTTTTGTAAGTCTTTTAAACGCCGCTATGATAGCTGTTAATTCAGACTGATTTTCGGTTGCATCCTTAAGCATTCCAGTTCCGTCACGCCGCACAGTTTTACCGTTCAGCTCGCACTCAAGAATGTATGAATAGTACGCATGCCTGTTTACCCTCGGTCCTCTTGCTGTTGTCGCTATGTAAATATTGACTTCCTGCACCTTATTCCCTCCTTCTCATCCTTGCGTTTATGTAGAAAAATCCGTTAAAATCGTTAAAATATACATTTGACTCCAAGAACTCATAGTCTGGGTACCATGAGCTTATTTCTTTTTCGCGCTCGGGCTTGTCCCGCACAAATTTGTCTATAAATTTTCCCACCGGGGCATAGTTTCCCTTACCGCCTTTCCTTTTGTTGTATACTTTCCTTACCCGGAACTGCTCAAGACCTGTCGAACAGTTCCAGCGCTTCTCGTATTTTGCCCTGTTTTTGTTCTTGGTTATGTAATTAGCCATTCCGGTAAGACCGTATCTGTCCTTCTGAAGCCGGCGCACCTGATTCCGGTTTCCGCATTTCCATAAGCTCTCCACAATATCCATATCCATATGTCCATCTATAATTAAGTGATAATGCCACCTGACTTTTGCATCATCATCATGCTCTATGACATACAAATATTTTGCTTTGGCAAGACCGCGCTTTTTACGGTGGTAATTGATGCGGCGGATATAGTTGCTCATGATTTTTACTGCCTCTTTCATGTCAGCCGGCTCTCTTTCGTCCTCGCACGTGAGTGTCAGCCAGATGTCGTCATTGGTGAAGTTGTGCGTTATAAGTCTCTGGCAATATTTCACCGCATTTTTGTTGTTTAAGTTTTTCTGTGTCTCTTTGTTTTTTATCCTTCCCTCCGGAGGTACTTCGTCCATTGAGCGAAATTCGGGGAAGATTTCTATTTCAAGCTGCTCCCCGGCACGGATTTCTTTGCAGGCATATATTGATTTGTACCTGTTCTTTAACATGAACTCCAGGAAGAACTCATTTAAATCCTCTATGCTTTTGTTGTATGCAGCCTCATAGTCATACTCGATGTAATTCATTCCCCGTCTCATGCCTTACCCCTTTTTCGCAGAGTTGTTAATATTTATTACAAGCCCGGAAAACAGTTATTTTGTGCCTCTTTTATGCTGTTTATGTAATAAATAAATGTTTGGTAAACTCCGTGTTTTAATTTTTTGAGAGGAGACGGCGCTCCTCTCATTTTTTTGTGATATATATTTAAGATGCTTATAAAAGCTGGGCGTTCTGCCGCCTGTCTATGTCGAACTTAAGCTGTCCTCCCGGCTCTTCCCTTATCTTTTTTATGTATCCGTTTTCCGCTTTCTGCCTTTGCGTCTCGCAGTCGCAGCGCTCCCCGGGGTCGAGGTGTGAGCCGCATCGCGGGCATATGTGAAAATACATTTGCTTTTACCTCCTGAGTGTGTTATATTTACATTGTATTTTTTAAATTTTTACCCCCTTGACCGGCTAAAAGAGCCGGTCTTTTTCTTTTATGATGCGCGTAATCCTTCCGTCGTTTATCTCGTAACGGTATCCTTCAGCTTTACTGAATGCATACAGACCCGTAAGCGTCATCTCGTTGATGTCTGATTTGTAACATCCTTGTTTTATAGTGCAGAGCTGATGTCTTCTGCCTGCTGCTTTTCTTATTAAATCTTTGATTTTCATATAGCCTCCTATCTTGTGAGCATCTTCTGCCGCTCTTTTTCAAATTTCTCTGTATCAAATAAAATTGTGCTTTTTTTGCTTTGGCTCTGTCTTGTTGCGTATTTTTGACCTCTGCGGTGTGCCATTTGTCTTAAATAGCCATCTGTAAATCCAAGCTCTTTAAGCTCCTGTATTGTCATAATAGGCTTTGGGTATTGCATTTCTCTCACCTCGCATTCTTTAATTATTAGGCTGACTGTTTTGGCGGTTTGCTAGGTTGTTTAGATAGTTCAAACCTACTGTAACTTTATTAAATATGAGAGAGGCGACCTGTCATCCCGTTTTCTCTCATATTTTATTCTCCGCATTGCATCACCAATTATTTCCCTTTCTTTTTTATTCAGGCCCACGGATTTGATTTTCAATCCCTGTTTTGCCTTAATTCCTCTAATTTTCATTTCCTTTTTCACCTCTTAAACATCTTTCTTTTGAATTTTCACTTTTAAATCACCTCCTCCGCTAATTTGGTTGTTTCTGTAATCGCCAAAATCCATTTTAATTTGATTTAGTAGGCAAAAAAATATAGTCTAATGGCATCTCGTACAAAGCACTTAACTCCATTGCTTGGGAAGTTTTGGGCTCAGAAATACCCTTTTCCCAATTAACTACAGTCTGCTTACTAACATGCATAGCTTTTGCAACGCTATCCTGTGTCATACCGGCATTTACTCTCGCTGCTGCAAGACTTATTTGTATTTCTTTCTTCTTACTCATACTAGCTCCTTTTGTTTTAATGTCCACATTATAAATCCATTTTAATTTGATGTCAATACTAAAATCTAATTTTATTTTATTTTCAGTTGCAAACAATCAAATTTAGATGTATTATTGTTGTACAAATAGATGGAGGTAAATTGCATGTCCGATGAATTACAAAAAAAGATATTTTCACGTAATCTTAATAAATATATTAATTCAAGCGGTAAAAAACAAAACGAAATTGCTGCTGATATAAATGTCATCCCTCAAACTTTAAACTCTTGGTGTACTGGTCAGGCAATGCCGAGAATAGGAAAAATACAATTATTAGCAGATTATTTTGGAATTAATAAATCCGATTTATTAGAAGATAAAGACGATAGCAATGAAGATGATTACTACCTCAACGACGATGCTCGTGACATGGCTCAGTTCTTATATGACAATCCTGATTACAAAGTTCTATTCGATGCATCAAGAAAGGTTAAAAAAGAGGATATTGAATTTGTCAAACAGATGTTAGACAGGTTCAATAGAGAATAATTGCATATGGGAAAGGGGGACGAGCATGGAAACAACCGTAATATATGCAGATATGCCTACTACCATTAAGGCATACACAGTAATTAACAGCGATAATACATACACAATAGTGTTGAACTCTCGGTTGAGCAGAGAGCAGCATCTTCTGTCATACTATCACGAAATGAAGCACATTGAAAATAACGACTACGATAAAAAATGTGATGTAAATATTATTGAATTTGAAGCACATAGTTAAATACAAGGGGGATATTCAAATGAATACTAATTCTGATAAAACGCTAAAAATTTTAATGTGGATATTGCTGATATTTTTTCCGCCCGTTGGGCTTTTTATTATGTGGTTGAAGCAGGATGAAATAGGCTTCAGCAAAAATAAAAAAATAATTATGACTGCTATTTTCAGCGTTTATACTGTAATTTTATTTATAGCAGTTATAAATCAAAATCCTGAAGACGTTGCATCAAACAATATTTCTAATGTGCAGGCTACATATTACAGTGACAGCGAAACTGCTTCTCCAGATAATGAAGCAACGCAGCCTGAAACTATAGGACAAAACTTGCAAACGACTATCAGCGCGGAGACTACATTTGTTTTGAACAATTCAACCAAAAAATATCATAAACAGACATGTTCTGAGGTTGAGAGAATAAAAGAAGAAAATAAGTCATATTACACTGGAACATCTGACGAAATTGAGAACATGGGATATTCTCCATGTGGAAAATGCAATCCATAATTAATTATAATAACGAGCGCCCCCGTGCTGGTAAGCAAGGCATATAGGGTATATATCAATAAGACTACAAAAAACTTTAGATTATAAAAAGTAGAAGGAAGGTGGAAATTTTCTTTTTTTATGAGTTCGATGAAGATACTGGTATAACAACTCCGTACCAGGTCGATGAACAGGATTTAAGTCCAGAGGAGTTTGAGTTTTTTAACGACACCGTACGCAAAGTATGGAGTTCGAAAGAAGAAGAATGGTATTTCTCTATCCAAGATGTCTTAAAACAACTTACAGATAGCACAGACGTTAAACAATATATTAAAAAAATGAGAAGCCGAGACCCTGTATTAAACGCCAACTGGGGTACAATTTGTACCCTAGTTGTTATGCCTGCTTCTGACGGAAAATTACGACATATTCAAGCAGCAACTACTGAGGGTATTCTTCGTATCATTCAATCCATTCCATCCAAAAAAGCTGAGCCATTCAAAATATGGCTTGCTAAAGTCGGAAAAGAACGCATTGATGAAATGGCAGACCCTGAGAAAGCTCTCGACAGAGGATTATCGTACTACAAAGAAAAGGGATATTCGGACGAATGGATTCGGCAGAGGTTACAATCAAAAACAATTCGAGATGAGCTTACAGATGAATGGAAGCGTGTTGGCATATCCGATTCTAAAGATTATGCTATGCTAACGAATATTTTAACTGTTGCATGGTCAGGCAAGACTGTTCAGAAGTATAAGCAATATAAAGGATTACATAAAGAGAACTTACGCGACAATATGACGAATATTGAACTCACTCTCAATCAGCTGGCCGAGGTTTCAGCTACAGCTATTTCCAAAGCCAAAAATCCTTCCGATATTTCTGAAAGTAAACAAGTTGCTCGTGAAGGCGGTAATGTTGCTAAGACAGCCAGGAAAGAACTTGAGTCTCAGCTAGGATACAGTGTAATATCTCCTTTAAATGCATCTGACCCGGCAGCATTAGAAATTAAAGATAATGATAAATAATAAACGCCCCCTGTGCTGGTAACACAAGAGGCATTTAACCGATACTTACATAAGCGGTGCTTACGATATAATATCGCCTTCGACAAGCCATATTATATCACCAACAGCGCCACTTATGCAAGTAGGCGCTACTTTTGCGCCCTAAATTGAGTTGCACCGGTGCAACTTTTAACTTTGTAATCGAATTTTTACAGGAAGGATGATTTTTATGGCTAAATACACTAAAAGGAAAGACGGACGATATTGTACACATATAGATACCGGAACATATGATGAAAATGGAAAACGTATACGAATCACTGTGTATGCAAGAAGTATTCGAGAACTTGAGGAAAAAATTGCCCTTGCCCGCTATAATGCGCTTTCTGGCACTTTTTTAAAAAATCCCAATATACCATTCATAGAGTATGCAAAAACATGGCTTAATACTAAGAAATCACTCTCAAACGCAACTTACAACGGTTATAAAAACATAATTTATAACCATTTTGATACAATAGGCCATATTCCTGTATCAAAACTTGTCAAATCAGACATACAGGACTGCATTGCTGAGTTAAACGGACATTACGACCTGCAACAGCGCCTTAAAATTACTATAAACCAGATTCTTGACGCAGCAGTAGAAGATAATATTGCCACCAAAAACGTATGCAGAGGAGTAAAACTTCCTCCTCGTAATGCTCTTCAAAAAAAGCGCGCGCTTACTCAAAGTGAAATATCTGCAATCAAAAAATGTTCATTAACAGAAAAAGAACGTGCTTTTATAGACATATTATACTACACAGGAATGAGGCGAGGAGAGGTGCTTGCACTTACTGTATCAGATATTAACTTCAGCAAGAAAGAGATTACAGTTAATAAATCAGTTGCATTTATAGACAGCAATCAGCCTGTCATAAAACAACCAAAGACAAGAAACGCATGCCGGACAATTACAATGCCTATCGCGCTCATTTTGAGTTTAAAACGCTATATTCCTACAATTAATACTCCTTATCTGTTTACGCGCCAAAATGGGGAAATAATGAGCGAGGGAAGCTATAAGTGTTTTTGGAGAGGCATATATAATAAAATCAACGCTCAGCTTGGCGGCAATAAAAATATACACGCAACAGACTTAACCGTTCATATGTTCAGACATAATTACGCTACTATGCTTTATTATAATGGAATTGATGTAAAACAAGCTCAACTCTTGCTTGGTCATTCAAACATAAAAACCACTCTTGAAATTTATACGCATTTTATTTCAAATGAAAGCACAAAGAAAAAGCTTCTTGAATTAAGCATGTAATCTGACTACCATTTTGACTACCATTCTCTTAAAAAACTGTCTATGAACACCATTTGACTACCAAATAGCACACAAAATAAGACAACACCACATATGCAAAAATAGCCGTCAAACCAGCATATTTACTGTGTTTAACGGCTATTCCTCTTTAAGCTGATGGGGGGAGTCGGACCCCTGACCTCTTCATTACCAATGAAGTGCTCTACCACTGAGCTACATCAGCAGACAACAAATATAATATTACACCATTTTACATTTGTCAAGAAAATCGTATACCTCAATGCACAATTAAGGGCGTCTGTTTCAACGCTTCTCCAGCGCAAATGCCTTTGAGCGTATTCTCTGCAGCGCGTTGTCTATCGACTTGGGCGTTTTGTTCATTATACGCGCGATTTCTCTGTAATCTTTGTCCTCTATATAGAGCTTTAGCACCTGCTTTTCAAAATTGCTGAGGCTTTCAAAGAGCTTTTCCTTAAAATCCTCTGTATATTCCCGGTCAATAAGAAGCTTTTCAGGATTTTGTTCCGTCTCCGGCTTTAAAACATCCACAAGCCGCATTTCGTTGTCCTCATCCGTGTATGCAGGCAGGTCAAAGGAGACGTATGTGTTTAGCGGCATGTTTTTTTTGCGGTTGGAAGCCGCAACTGCCGTTATAAGCTGCCTGTTGATACACATACTGGCAAATGTCTTAAACGAGGCTTCCCTGCTCTCGTCAAAATCGCGCACCGCCTTATAAAGACCAATCATGCCCTCCTGGATTAAATCATCACTGTCTCCTCCGGCGAGATACATTGCCTTAGCCTTCTTTTTTACAAGATTTTTATAACGCTCAAATAAAACTTCTATCGCCGCTTCATTTCCGACGCGGTATATATCAATAAGAGTCTCGTCGCTGCACCCTTCAAAATCCATATTAATCTCCATCGCTTTCGCGCAAAAGCGCATGCATTATATACCGTAAAGCTTTCCCATCACATCATTCTCTGCCGCACTATCTCATATGCCATAACGCCCGCCGCCACCGAAGCATTCAGTGAATCAATTTCACCTTTCATCGGAATTGAGGCAACAAAGTCGCATTTTTCCTTTACAAGACGGCTTACGCCGCTTCCCTCATTCCCTATTACAAGTCCAATAGGTCCCGTAAGGTTAAGCTCATACATGCTTGTTCCGCCCATATCAGCGCAGACAAACCAAAGTCCCTTGTTTTTAAGCTCCTCTATTGTCTTTGAAATGTTAGTAACCTTTGCAACCGGAGTGTAATTAATTGCTCCCGCAGAGGTTTTTGCAACTGCCGCCGTAAGACCAACAGCCCTCCTCTTCGGTATTATAACCCCATGTGCGCCCGCCAGATTGGCGGTACGTATAATAGCTCCGAGATTGTGAGGGTCCTCTATCTCGTCGAGTATAAATATAAACGGCTCCTCGCCTTTAGCTGCTGCCGCCTCAAGAATATCATCAACCTCCGCATACTCGTATGCCGCGGCCTGAGCGACAACTCCCTGATGATGTCCCGTATTTGAAAGCCTGTCAAGGCGCTCCTTGTCAACGAAATTAATAATCGTATCAGTTTTTCTGGCTTCTCTGATTATGCTCTTAACAGGTCCGTCCTGGCACCCGTCGAGTACAAACAGCTTATCAATCGTTTTTCCGGAGCGAAACGCCTCAAGCACAGCATTTCTTCCCTCTATTGTAAATTCCTTATACCTCATTTTATCCCCTCCACTGACCAGTTATCCAGCGCAGCCTTTATCAGCACCAGCATTCTCTCGAACTCTCCGTTCAGATACAGATACCCCATTAGAGCCTCAAAGCCTGTGGCGCGCCTGTAATCGCTTATGGACGCATTTTTGGCGGAGGTATATGACTTGGCGTTGCGCCCTCTTTTATACACCGCCTCCTCTTCCTGTGTAAGCTGCGGCTCGATAAAACCTATAAGCTTTGACTGAGTCTCCGCTTTGACCAGACCGCTCGCAAATCTGTTGAGTTTATTCACCTGCATATTTCCCTTTGTGTCGATAAGATATGTCTTTATTACCAAATCAAAAATGCTGTCTCCTATATACGCAAGCACCAGCGGCGAGAGCTGCGATGGATTTGCCGGCTTAAGTTCAAGCACCTCCTGCATACACTGTGTCAGGCTCTTTTCCATCTTACGCCCTCTCTTGTGTCTTCAAGAACAATACCCTTTGCAAGCAGCTCATCTCTTATTTCATCAGCGCGCGCAAAATTTTTTTCCTTCCTTGCCTGCTGGCGCTGTTCTATCAGAGCCTCAATATCAGCATCCAGAATCTCATCTTTCTTTTCAACCACAAGTCCAAGTACATCTGTGAGAGTTGTAATCTTTCCGGTAAGCGCGTCAATGTATTCCTTCGTATTGTCCGCGCTGCTGTTTGAGTTGGCGAATTTTACAAGCTCAAATACCGCAGCGATTGCGTCTGCCGTATTGAAGTCATCATCCATTGACTGCTCGAATTTATCATACATCTGCTTTGTGGCAGCGAGCTTTTCAGCCTCTTCTGCCGTCATTTTGCCCGGTTTTGCATTCTCTGACAGGTGCTTTAAATTAGAAACCGCCGTTACAATTCTGTCCAGACCGTTTTTGGCTGACTCCATCAACTCATGGCTGAAATTAATCGGATTGCGGTAATGTGCTGAAAGCATAAAAAATCTTAACACCTGCAGGTCATATTCCTTGCTTATGTCACGCACAGTAAAGAAATTACCAAGCGACTTTGACATCTTTTTATTATCTATATTAAGGAATGCATTATGCATCCAGTATTTTGCAAAAGGAACGCCGTTTGCCGCCTCTGACTGAGCTATCTCATTTTCATGATGAGGGAAAATCAAGTCCTCCCCGCCCGCGTGAATGTCAATTTCATCCGCGAGATATTTTTTTGCCATAACCGAACACTCTATATGCCAGCCCGGTCTTCCGTCACTCCACGGAGACTGCCATGAAGGCTCGCCCTCCTTTTTCGGCTTCCACAGTACAAAATCAAGCGGGTCTTCCTTCTCGTCCTCACCTGCGACCTTTATATCGCGGTGTCCCGCCTCCAAATCGTCGATATTTTTCTTGGAAAGCTTTCCGTAGCCCGAAAATTTTCTTGTTCTGTAATACACAGTTCCGTTGACATCATAGGCATAACCCTTTTCTATGAGCTTCTTTATCATATCTATCATGCCGTCAATTTCCTGTGTAGCAAGAGGATGCGTAGTTGCCGGCTTAATATTCATGCCCTCCATATCCTTTTTGCACTCAGCTATATAACGTGTCGAAATTTCTTCTGCTGACACGCCCTCCTCAATAGCTTTTTTTATAATTTTGTCATCAACATCCGTAAAATTAGAGACGTAATTTACTTCATAGCCCTTATACTCTAGGTATCTTCTGGCTGTGTCAAAGCAAATCATAGGTCTTGCGTTTCCTATATGAATAAGATTATAGACAGTCGGTCCGCACACATACATTTTCACCTTATTTTTCTCAAGCGGCTCAAACTCTTCTTTTTTCTTAGTCAATGTATTATAAATCTTCATGTTTCCCTCCATTTCGCTGCGGCTCATTACTTTCGTCCACGCACGGTTTATTGCCTTTACCGTTATTCTTTCTGCACTCTGCAAGCTTTTCCTCAAGCTGCTTTACTCTGCCTCTCAGGCACTCATTTTCAGCTTTGAGTTCATCTATATCATTCATAACAGGGTCTGGCAGATGAACCTGGTCTAAATCATTTGCGTCCGTAACACGAACGTCATTTAACACTACAACTCTTCCCGGAACACCGACAACAGTTGCGTTGTCCGGAACATCTCCCAGCACCACCGAGCCGGCTCCTATCTTACAGTTATTGCCTATTGTGACCGAGCCTAAAACCTTTGCCCCGGCTCCTATCATTACATTACTGCCGACTGTCGGATGGCGCTTTCCGTGCTCCTTGCCTGTCCCTCCGAGCGTTACGCCCTGATAAAGGGTGACATTGTCGCCGATAATAGTCGTCTCACCGATAACAACGCCGTGTCCGTGGTCGATAAAGAGTCCCTCGCCTATCTGTGCTCCCGGATGTATTTCAATCCCCGTCTTTCTGGCAGTCTTTTGAGATATTCTTCTTGCGCGGTAATAATGCTTTTTCAAAAACAGCTTATGCGCTTTTCTGTATTTTAAAATTGCTTTAAAACTCGGATATAGAAAAACTTCCATCGTCGATTTAATGGCAGGGTCCCTGTCCTTAATAACTGCGATTTCCTGTTTTACATATTTAAAAAATTCCATTTTTACTCCCGATTTCAGTCTGTTTTAATATTATTATCCCTCTCACATCCTGTACAGCCGGAACAACAATTTTTCATATCCGCCTCTCCGTAAATATAATTAGATACCGAGGACAGGGCGCAGATTGCCTGTGACGAAATTCCCTCTCCGCTCCCCGTAAAACCAAGTCCTTCCTCGGTCGTAGCTTTCACGTTTATTTGATTTAATTGTATTCCCAGAGTCTGCGCTATATTCCCACGCATTTCAGGAATATGCGGAAGCATCTTAGGTCTCTGGGCAATAATTGTCGCATCTATATTTTCAATTATATAATTATTTTCATCAAGAAGCTTTCCGACTTCTTTCAAGAGCTCAACGCTCGAAATTCCCTTGTATCTGTCGTCTGTATCAGGAAAATGTTTTCCGATGTCACCCAGAGCGGCAGCCCCCAGCAGCGCATCCATAATCGCATGGAGCAGCACGTCCGCGTCCGAATGACCGAGAAGTCCCTTCTCATACGGAATTTCAACTCCTCCGATTATGAGCTTCCTGCCCTCCACCAGTTTATGAACATCATAACCCATTCCAACTCTCATGCGCCCGCACCTTTCTATATATTATATACTTTAATAGTCTGAATACCTTTTTAAGTAAACCATACTTTAGTACATTTTACAACAAAAAAATGATGCGCAGACCGCATCATTTTTAAACAGTAGCGAGAGAGGGACTTGAACCCACGACACCACGGGTATGAACCGTGTGCTCTAGCCAGCTGAGCTATCTCGCCAGATATTAAATTCTATGGGACCTATAGGGCTCGAACCTATGACCCTCTGCTTGTAAGGCAGATGCTCTCCCAGCTGAGCTAAGATCCCATATTTTATGCTTGTCCTCGCGAACTCGCTTTGCTATTATAATATAGGATTATAAATGTGTCAAGCATAAATTTTAAAAATATTTACAATTTTAAAAATATTTACAATTACCATATTCCGAGCACATGCTGCATAATAAGACTTACCGCCGTTATTCCAACCCAGCAGCAAAAACCCATTAAAATAGGTTTTCCTCCTGTCTTTACGAGCTTCACGATGTTTGTGTTAAGTCCGATAGCACACATGGCAAGTACAATAAAAAACTTGCTGAGTGTCTTCAGCGGCGTAAAAATTTCCGCAGACGCACCCGCATTTACAGCTATTGTAGTAATTACAGACGCGAGTATAAAATATAAAATAAAGAACGGAAATATCTTTCTGAAATTTACTTTCTTTCCGTCGGTTTTTGCATTTTTAGTACGCACAAATGCCAGTACCAGTGTTATCGGAATTATCGCAAGAGTACGCGTCAGCTTAACAGTAACAGCTTTATCCAATGTCGCCGTTCCCAGACCATAGAGGGAATCCCATGTAGAAGCGGCGGCAGTCACGGAAGACGTATCGTTTACCGCTGTTCCGGCAAAAATACCGAAAGCTTCTCCGCTTGAGGTTGAAAATCCAAGTAAAGCTCCCAATGTCGGAAACAGAAGCGCCGCAATCATATTAAAAAAGAAAATTACCGAAATCGACTGCGCCACCTCTTCATCGTCCGCATCTATAACCGGCGCTGTCGCGGCTATAGCCGAGCCTCCGCAGATGGACGAGCCCACTCCTACCAGAGTGGAAATTTTCCCGGGTATACGCATTACTTTATGTAATATCCATGCTATGAGCAATGAAGTAAAAATCGTTGCTATGATAATAGGAAGCGACTGCTTTCCCGTCTCAAGAATAACCGACAGATTAAGTCCAAAACCAAGCAGTATTACGGCATACTGAAGAATTTTTTTCGACACAAAGGTTATTCCGTCATTAAATTGAGACTTATCTCTGATAAACAGCGTGATAATCATTCCCGCCAAAATACCGAACACCGGTCCTCCGATTATCGGAAATCTCTGTCCCAAAAACCAGCACGGAATTGAAATAATCAGGCATAATAAAGCGCCCTTCCAGTTTTTTGCCAAAAAATTCATTTGTTTAATCCTTTCTCTCTCCGTTTTAAATAGAATATTTAATTTGTACGGCGTTATATTACCACAGCTTTTTGATAATTAAAAATTATTTATCTTTATCGAACAATAAATTTTTGTTATAATTTAACAGATGAGCCATATCTTGTATTACAAAAGAAAGGGAGATATAAATGCAGGACTTTCGAATGGAAACATTTCTGGCCGTGTGCAGAAATATGAATTTTACAAAAACAGCAAAAGAATTAAATATCACACAGCCGGCTGTATCACAGCACATTCATTATCTTGAACAGTACTATGGCGTACCGCTTTTCTCTCATAAAGGAAAAAAGATAATACTCACGGAAGCAGGGGAAATTCTTAAAAACTCAGCTCTCACCATGAAACACGATGAATTTCATATGAAACAGCGCATGGAGCAGACAATAAACGGCACAAGTAGCTATTCATTCGGGGCGACCTTAACAGTAGCCGAATATATGATAGCCGAAAATTTGTGCAGATTTATCTCCACACATCCGGACAGCCACATTCAAATGCTTGTGGGAAATACAAAGGAGCTTCTAAGAAAGCTTGATACCGGGGAATTAGATTTCGCTATAGTAGAAGGGGATTTTCCAAAAATCGAATATGATTATTTTCTCTACAGCACAGAAGAATATGTGGCTGCCGCTGCTCCCGAAAAGGCAAGGCTCTATAACGGCTGCCCTGTAAACAGCCTTTTGCCGGAATTTTTGCTTGTACGTGAGGAGGGCTCAGGAACAAGAGAAATTTTAGAACAATATTTAAAAAACCACGGGCTCTCTTTAGCTGATTTTTCAAATTTGAACGAAATAGGCAATATAAACGTATTAAAACGCATCATAACAGCCGGACAAGGTATTTCTTTCTTATACCGCGCCGCAATAAAGCAGGAAGAAAAAGACGGTAAACTTGCGGTTATCGAGTTAAAAGATTTTAAGCTCACGCATGAAATTATGTTTATTTTCCGCAAAGACAGTATTTTTAAAGAGGATTATGAAAAAATATTTTATGAGCTTAAAACTCAGTGAAACAGTTCACAGCGACTTTATTTCCTCTGCAATCTCCCGCACAGCCCTGCCGCTTGTATCTATTCTAACTGTATTCAGGATTTTGCACATCTCGTTTCTTGCCATGCTTCTGTCTATTACATCGGGCGTACGTATGCCTTTTAAAATGTCAGCCGTAAGTCTGCTTTTTAAATTTGTCTCATCCGCAGTGAGAGAAATAATTTTTGTAATACATTTTTCTGTATCTAATTTGCTTAAAATTTCATCAATAATTGCCTGCTCGTGCATCACCCAGCAAAAGATAATATTCTCATAAGCCGAACAATGTATGAAATTATTAAGCAGATAACAGATATTATCCAGCACCATCCTTTTCGTCTCGTCTGTAACCTGAAAAGGGCTGGCGTCCCAGCACCAGTCTCCGTCAAGAAATACACTGTTATTCAGCTCTTTTTTGAGATGCTGGCACACCGTTGTTTTGCCGACGCCCATTGCACCTCCGATTAAATATAGATTTTTCATACATGCACCTGTGTTTTTATATTATGAGATTTCAGCCATAAACTGTTCTATTAATTTATAAACACTTGTAAACGGATTCATATCTTTAATATTTACGAGTATACTTTTACCTTCATCCATATAACGTTTTTCCAAAGCTCTTGCATTATCAATAGCTTTTTCTATATTACCGTTATTTACTATTTCACGAATTTTACCTTTATGCCCTTTAGAATAATTATTATGTAAATATAATGATAAACGGCGGTAAATTTCCCTCTTTGAAATTTTGTTCTCAACATTCTCAAAATGCATCAGCAGCCATGTTTCAAATAAATAATTAGAAATAAGCAATTCATAACCGGCAGCCTTCAGCACCACAGATTGAATATCCGGAGGAGCGTCGCAATCAAACGCTAAATATTTACCATAATTACTAAATTTCTTATTATGTTCCTCATCTGCCATAAATTCATTTGCATAATTTAGAACTGCCTGAGCATTTCCATTAGCGCTCTCCAAAACAACCTCTACATCAGAATACTTATTTTTATTAATAATCTCCGCAAAATAATCAAAATAATATTTTTCGGTTTTCCCTTCACAAAATATAATTATATTACCTATATTAATTTTCTTTGTTTGTGTAAGCCGCTGCGGTGATAATTTTGTTTTACCCATTCAATTCACCACCCATAATTTCATCATAATTAAATATAGGAATGGCTCCATATTTGCCTTGAAGATAATCTTTATTAAATGTTGCATCCTCTCGAACTTTTAAATCAGACAGAGCGTATAAACTCGATTCTCCGCGTTCATTTTTGTCTACAAACACAACCTCATCACGCCTAAACTGATTGTTATTGAGAAGTGAAATATCATGTGTAGTAAAAATCAACTGAGCTTTTTTATTATGACTGGAGCCAAAAATATCAACAATCAGCTTAGTTAATAACGGGTGCAGTCTTGCAGACATTTCGTCGACTATAAACACGCCTCCGTCTGAAATCATCTCAATCACACTTTGAATATATGCAAGAAAACGCAGCGTTCCTGTAGACTCCTGACTCAGAGAAAATAACTTTTCTCCAACTATATTCCCGTCTTCATCGTAAATATCATGTACAGTACGTACAATTTTTTCTTTTTTCTTTTTACCTGTGCTTTTGTCAAAAACCAATTCAGTCTGCACATCTAATCTTTTAATTCCAACATCAATCAAACGAAGATAATGCTCCACTTTTTTTCTATACGCCTTATTATTAACAAGTTTTTTTGAAAGCCCAACCATTCCCGCCAAGCCTTTTACAGAAGATTCAAAAAGGATTTCTGTGAAAACATTGTATTCTTTTAAAAAAAAAGATATAAAATCTCCAAGCACATACTGTTTTACTTCTTCATCAAGAAAATACTCAAGCACAGCAATATAAAGTCTCTCCTCAGGTATTTTTTTATAATCACTTAATAATCTTTGATATTTGCTTCCATATGAAAGTTCGATTCCGTTTCGTTCAAAAACCTTTTTATCGTCAATATACAGCCATTCATTTAAAACTTCTTTCGGAGCACACTCAAAACCGTACTGTATCTGTTTACCGTTGTGCAAAAAAATAATTTCAAACTCCGAACCATTATTTATATCATCTGACAGGGCAAACGGCTCCAATTTAACCTTCATGCCAATATCGTCAGTTTCAAAATCATCATTTTCTTTTTTATTAATAAATTGAGAAAATATATATTGCTCGAAAAAAAACATTGCAGAAATCAAATTGGACTTTCCTGATGCATTTGCACCATATAAAGCCGTTGTTTTTAACAGACTGAGTTTATTATTTACATGTATAACATGGGAGGGATGCTGCACATATGAAGTTGCCCTCATATCAAGTATAGCTTCATTCTTAAATGAGGCATAATTTTTCACCTTAAACATTAATAACATTATTTTCGCCCTCCATAATAAAACATTCCTATTAAATAGAGTATAGCCATTAGCATAAAAAATCAACATAATTTTTGAAATTTTCGTAAATCAGTGTTAATTTGTATTATTTTTCAAATTATACATTTAATATTTCCGCATATATCGTTTTATTAATAATCGGCACAGCCCTTCAAAAGCATGTTCCCAAAAAATCGCCGATAAACAGCTCATTTTAAATCACATGCCCCTCCGAACTGTGCCGACAGCATTTTTTATTTTATATATCAAACACTGATGCTATAATTAAACATTAATTTCAGCAGTCATTCCAAGCTCTGAAGCATTTTCAGAAAGTATCGGAGCGATAACCTCAGAAAGATACTCCTCAACCTGCTCCTTTGAACGCCCGACGTACTTTGAAGGCTCAAGCTTAGCCTGAAGCTCTTCAAGCGTAACATTAAACATAGGGTCTGCCGCAATAAGCTCTAACAGATTATTGTCAAGCCCCTCCTGCTTAACTCTCTTTCCTGCCTCCATTGAAAGCTCACGTATGCGCTCGTGAAGTTCCTGCCTGTCCCCGCCTGCTTTTACGGCGTCCATCATAATATTTTCTGTCGCCATAAACGGAAGCTCTGACATAAGTCTTCTGTTAATAACCTTCTCGTATACTACAAGACCGTCAACTACATTTAAGTACAGATCAAGAATACCGTCTACCGCAAGGAAGCCCTCAGGAACAGACATTCTCTTATTTGCAGAATCGTCAAGCGTTCTCTCAAACCACTGTGTAGATGATACAATAGCAGGGTTTAACGCGTCCGCTATAACGAAATCGGCAAGTGAGGCCATTCTCTCGCTTCTCATAGGATTGCGCTTGTATGCCATCGCTGATGAGCCAATCTGTGATTTCTCAAACGGCTCCTCAACCTCCTTTAAATGCTGCAAAAGACGAATGTCATTTGAGAACTTATGGGCACTCGCTGCTATTCCCGCAAGAACATTGAGAACTCTCGTGTCGACCTTTCTGGAATATGTCTGTCCCGACACCGGAACGCACTCGTCAAAGCCCATTTTAGCCGCAATCTTTCCGTCTATCTGACGGATTTTTTCATGGTCTCCGTTAAAAAGCTCGAGGAAAGAAGCCTGTGTTCCGGTTGTTCCCTTACAGCCCAAAAGCTTCATTGTAGAGAGAACATAATCCACGTCCTCCAAATCCATTACAAGCTCGTTGAGCCAAAGAGTCGCACGCTTTCCCACAGTTGTAGGCTGAGCAGGCTGAAAATGAGTAAACGCCAGAGTAGGCAAAGCCTTATACTTATCCGCAAATTTTGAAAGCTCGCTGATTACATTAATCAGCTTTTTGCGGACAAGCTTCAATGCCTCTGTCATTACAATAATATCCGTATTGTCTCCTACATAGCATGAAGTCGCTCCCAGATGAATAATCCCCTTAGCCTTAGGACACTGAAGACCATATGCGTACACATGAGACATTACATCGTGTCTGACTTCCTTTTCACGCTTTTTCGCGTCCTCATAATTGATATTATCTTTATTAGCCTTGAGCTCTTCTATCTGCTCGTCAGTTATGTCAAGCCCAAGCTCCTTCTCTGTCTCCGCAAGCGCAATCCACAGCTTTCTCCATGTCTTGAACTTCATATCCGGTGAAAAAATATACTGCATCTCCTTGCTGGCATATCTCTCCGCAAGAGGTGTCTGGTATCTGTCGTTCATGCTTAAATCCGCCTTTCGTAAATAAAAATTATTGTTCCGGCAATACACCGGCACTGCTGACGCTGTTTTCCATGTTTTTGACAATATTTTTGTCATCTCAGGTTTGCCTTCGGCAAACCTGCATGCGTCAGCTTTGCTGACGCTATTGTAACATACCGCCCCTGGTATTTCAATTATCCATTTACAATACCTGTACAATATTTACGCCTCATATTTAATTATTCTTTTGAAAACCTGTATTTACCTTTTCCGTAACCTGATACAGGTTTGATAATTTCTGCCTTCACCAGTTTAGAAATCAGCTTTGAAGCACTTGAATTCTGAAGTCCAAGAAGCTCGACGACGGCACTTCTTCCAAATATTTCACCATAACCAAACCTTTCAAACATTTTATGGATATGAGCGATTGTCTTACTTGAGAAAAACTTTGATTTTTCCAAAATTATACTCTCAATGTCTGATTTCGTTTTTTGAAAATCTACTTTTTGATCTTCAATATATGCTTTTTCGCTTTGAATGTCTACTTTTTGCTCTCTAATAACTACTTTTTTTGCAGCTAAAAGTCCACTTATGTGCAGATGTCGATTATGCAATTCATTTTTCTCATTCAGAAGCATATTTCTTAAAAATACTTCAAGATACTCCGTCGTTTCATAAACACCTTTTTGAAGGTTGGTATAATTTGCACGAACAAGCGCATTTCTGAAATACCACGCATTTTCTGCAAAAATATCATTGTTCGCTGAAAATCCAAGCGTTCTCAGGTACTTTATAAAAAATACGGCAGTTGTTCTTGTATTGCCCTCACAAAAAATATGGATTTGCCATAACCTTGAAACAAATAATGCAAGATGACGGATAATATCTTCCATTGAAAGCCCTTTATAACTAAAGCTCTTTTCCTGCTCAAAATCGTATTCAAGGGTTGCTCCCAATTCGGAAGCGCTTCCGTATAAAACAGTTGCGCCGTCCAAAACCCATTCTTTTTTCGTGATATTATAATCTCTTATTTTTCCTGCATGCTTGTATATACCTTCAAACAATCTGCGATGAATAGCTATATATTCATTTGGCGAAAATGTAAAAGCTGTTTCCGACAAAATCTGTGTAATTCGTACAGATACCTTATCTGCTTCTTCAGTGCGCTCACCGTCAGCAGTCTCAGGTCTTTCATCATAATAACCGTCAATAAGATTTCGGGCTTCCTGTAACGATATTTTCCCTTCAATATTTTTAATAGCAGTATTAATCAGATATTCAGAGGGCTTTAATCCGTCTACTGCCTGTAATCCGATAGCCGTTCCCCATGCATAGCCACTACTTACCTTATCGGCTTCAACCTCTCTCAAATACTCCTTAAATGGGTCTTTATCCATATATCTCCCACTACCTTCGTTAATTTTAATTACTATTATTATAAAATCGGGGATAAAAATATACAATCCATTATTATAATATTATCTATTTTTATTTCGTTTAAAATCACCGCCAAAACAATCGCAGCAGTTACAATAAACCCAATCCAAAACTTTCCCGCTCTCAAAATGTTAATCTCATCTGATACCAAACGGCATTGCCGTGCGAGGATTTTGAAATTCCCTCACTTACAAAGCCAAACTTTGCATAATAATGCACCAGCTTGTCTTTACAGGTTAGGACAACGCCCTTTCTCCCCTGTTCTTTTGCGTCAGATACAGCTCTTAAAATCAGCTCGCCGGCATACCCTTTCCTTCTGTACTCCGGGATTGTATTAACGCCGAATATCATCTGCCAGTCTCCGCTTTCATCGTGCAACGCGGCATTCTCATACATTTCATCTGCCAAATCCCGCTCATTTGTAACCATTCCGTCGACAAACGCAATTAACCTGTCACCATCAAACATAAGCCAGAAATGATTTGCATAAAATTTCAATCTGTCCTCAAGCTCATCTATTGTCGCCGCCTCAGCCTCAGGAAAACATCTTCTCTCAACGTCAGCAAGCTTGTACGCATCTTCCAGCACCGCATTTCTAATAAACATTCTCATACACTCCGTTTCATTTTTAAAATATTTTATTGTTAAATTACAAAAAGTTTTTCTGTAAAAAATATTTTTCAGACAACCTTTTGCCTTGCAAATATGACGCAGAATTTCTATCATATATCCCGGATATACAAAACAGACTCTATATACTTCAAACAAGAAAAATTTTAGACATAATTATTTAAGGAGGTCAAAACTTATGCTTTTTAAAAACCCAATTATTCCGGGCTACAACCCTGACCCCAGTATTTGCCGTGTAGGCAAAGATTTTTATCTGGTCAACTCGACATTTGAATTTTTCCCGGGAGTTCCGATATACCACAGCCAAAATCTGGTGAACTGGAAATTAATCGGTTATTGTCTTACCCGCCGTTCTCAGCTTGAGCTCGAGGACTGCCGCAATTCCGGCGGAATTTACGCTCCTACAATTCGCTGGCACAACGGAATTTTCTATATGATTACCACAAACGTAACCGACAAAGGAAATTTTGTTGTACACACTGACGATATTAACGGAGAATGGTCGGACCCTGCCTGGATTGACCAGGGCGGAATAGACCCGTCGCTTTTCTGGGATGACGATGAGCGCTGCTATTACTGTTCAACCGGCACTCTTGACGGAGTGCGAGGCATTGTCGCATTTGAGATTAATCCTCTGACAGGTGAAATTCTGTCGGACAAGCACCTTATAAGCACGGGCTGCGGAGGCCAGTGCGCAGAGGGACCCCATATATACAAAAAGGACGGCTGGTATTATCTGATGATTGCCGAGGGCGGCACCGAGTACGCTCACCGCGAGACAATACAGCGCTCCAAAGCAATTTACGGACCATACACACCATGTCCTCATAATCCTATTATATCACATAAAGAATATAAAAAATCTGAAATTCAGGCCACGGGGCATGCCGATCTGGTATCGGATGAAAACGGCAACTGGTGGCTTGTATTCCTGGGAATCAGGCGTTTCAGCCATGCCCTGCTTCACAATCTCGGCAGAGAGACATTTCTAGCACCTGTCTCATGGGACGAGGACGGCTGGCCGGTAGTGGGCTACAACGGAAACGGAACAATAGAGCTCATTATGGACGCTCCTCTTCCAGGAGCTGACTGCGCAGATACGCTCGCAAACACCCGTATCGACGAAAAGACCGGACTGCCTATGCTTTTTGCCGACCACTCGGTAAACATTGATTTCCACAGTGCAGAGCCTGACAAACGCCTGCAATTTACAAGAAATCCCGACATGTCGCACTATAATTTCAACAGCAGCGACGGGACATTAACGCTTACAGGCACAGATATAACCTTAAACGAGCCGGGAAAATCGCCTACTATTCTCTCGTTTAAACAGCCGGAATTTACTACAACACTCACGGCGTGCTTAAATATAGACAAATCCGATGCCGGGCGTGCCGGAGTCGCCGCATATTACAACAACGATTATCACTACGAAATTTATATAGGAAATGACGAAAACGGAAAATATATCGGCTTTTATAAGCATATACACGACATGGGAGCAGAGATTGCGCACATTCCCATGACAGCAGGGGACAACAGCTCTCACCTTCTTGTAAAAATTGATACTGACCGCGAAAAATACACGTTTTCATATGCGCTATCAGACACTCCAAATTTAAATGCCCGCATTGCGTATAAAACCATCGGCTCAGGTCTCAACGCAGGCTTAAGCACCGAGGGCACGCGAACAATGACCTTTACGGGAACACTGTTCTCGCTTTTTGCCGAAAACGGTCTCGGCACATTTGAAAACGGAGTGCAGCTTGTCATAAATCCCGATGAAAATTATAAGCTGTGATTTAAAATTAAGCGGACTGCACAATTTAATGCAGTCCGCCTATTTTATTTCATATATTATTTTTATTTAAACATGTGAGCATGTGAAATTCTTTTTCATCAGCCCATCTCTCCGCGAATATCCTGCGTAGGCGGCTCCATCGGATAATTTCCCGTAAAGCACGCATCACAGTAGCCTGTCTGACCGCAAATCATCTCGCTTAATCTGTCCACTTCAAGATACCCCAAAGAATCGGCTCCTATCTTTTTGCAGATTTCATCAACCGAATTGCCCGAAGCAATAAGCTGGTCCTCAGAAGGAATATCCGTTCCGAAATAACACGGATGCTTAAACGGAGGCGAGCTTATGCGCACATGTACCTCCTTCGCGCCTGAATTTTTAAGAAGATTAACAATCCTCGCGCTTGTGGTACCGCGAACAATAGAATCATCAATCATAATGACACGTTTTCCGTCCACAGCCTCCTTCAGGACATTAAGCTTTACCTTAACGCTGGATTCCCTCTGCTCCTGTCTCGGCTTAATAAACGTTCTTCCAACATAATTATTTTTTATAAACGCATTTCCGTAAGGTATGCCGGATTCAAGCGAATAACCGAGAGCCGCAGGATTACCGGATTCCGGAACTCCAACAACAATATCCGCGTCTACCGGATGTGTCTTTGCGAGAATTCTTCCGGCATTTATTCTTGACTCATATACTCCCATACCGTCAATTTTGCTGTCAGGCCTTGCAAAATAAATATACTCGAATATACATCTTGCTTTCTTTTCCTGGCAAAGCGATGTGTCAGACTCAATTCCTTTGCTTGTAATAGTTACAATCTCGCCCGGAAGCACATCTCTCACAAATTCAGCGCCAACAGTATCAAGAGCACATGTCTCTGATGAAAGAAAATATGCGTTATCTCTCTTTCCGATACAAAGCGGCTTAAATCCGAACGGGTCTCTAGCACCTATAAGCTTTCTCGGGCTCATAACAATGAGAGAATATGCGCCCTTTATTTTAAGCATGGCATTTTTGACAGCTTCCTCAACAGTACCAACCTTCAGTCTCTCTCTTGCAATAAGATATGCTATAACCTCAGAGTCAATAGTTGTCTGGAAAATCGCGCCCGTATAAGACAGCTCCTCACGGAGTTCAACCGCATTGAGCAAATTTCCGTTGTGCGCCATTCCGAGCGTTCCTTTAACATAGTTAAGAACAAGCGGCTGTGCATTCTCGCGAATGCTGCCTCCCGCTGTCGAATAACGAACATGTCCTACCCCGATATTTCCCTTTAACTTTTCAAGATTTTCAGGGTCAAACACTTCATTTACCAGCCCCATATCTTTATAGGACAGCACCTTGCCCTTAGGTCCCTCGGTATCACTCACGGCAATGCCGCAGCTCTCCTGCCCTCTGTGCTGAAGCGCAAATAAACCATAATATATAGTAGACGCCACATCATGACCGTCAAAATCATACACGCCAAAGACTCCGCACTCTTCATGCAGTCCGTCATCTTCAACATTTCTCGTCAGATTATTGTTATTCATTTACATCTCCAAATTATATAATTTCTAAATTCAATCCAGTTAATTTATTTAGAAAAAGGTGTTCCTGTCAGCAGCTCATATGCTTCCTTATACTTGTCAACAGTCTTTGCAACTACCTCCTCAGGAAGCAGCAGGTCATTGTCAGGATTTGCCTTAAGCCAGTCTCTCACAAACTGCTTGTCAAACGAAGGCTGTCCCTGACCAGGCTTGTATCCCTCTAACGGCCAAAATCTTGAGCTGTCAGGTGTGAGCATCTCATCACCGATAACTACATTATCATTTTCATCAAGACCAAACTCAAACTTTGTATCAGCTATAATAATTCCCTTGCTGAGCGCATACTCGGCACACTTCTTGTAAAGTTCTATTGTGCAGTCCTTAATCTTTGTAGCATAATACTCGCCCTTTCCAGGATAAACCTTTTCAAGCACCTCTATACTCTTCTCAAAAGAAATATTTTCGTCATGGTCACCTATTTCAGCTTTAGTGCTAGGAGTATAAATCGGCTCAGGCAGCTTATCTGACTCAACAAGACCTTCCGGAAGCTTAATTCCGCACACTGTACCGTTTTCCTTATAGCTTGCCCATCCGCTTCCCGTTATATATCCTCTGACGATACATTCAATAGGAAGCATCTTGAGCTTCTTGCACATCATGCTTCTGCCCTTATATTCATCGCTGCGGAAAAACTCCGGCATATCATTTACATCCACGGAAATCATATGATTAGGTACAATATCCTTTGTAAAATCAAACCAGAACTTAGACATCTGTGTAAGAACAGCTCCCTTGTCGGTAATTTTATTTTTAAGAATATTGTCAAATGCAGAGATACGGTCAGTCGCAACCATAATCAGGCTGTCGCCGTTGTCGTACACCTCTCTTACTTTTCCCTCATAAAGCAGTTTCAAGTTTTCCATTATAATCCTCCGTTTCTGTACATGCCTTGTCCTGTTACACATGTTTAAAGGACACATGGCGTTTTCCGTTAAATTTTTCAATTAAAAATTATTTTACAAAATACAGACAGATTATATAACAAATATACTCCAAAATCAATATGATTTTACCCGGGCAATGCATGGCACACATCCACATTTTCAATGCGTATATTTTCACCCGAAACAACATTCTCTTTTTTTGCCGTAAACACGGAATTTTTAATTGTAATATCTGAAATTGTCTCCGGACGTCCGTTTATAGGCTCAAGCTTTATAGCGGTCTCGCAGCCTGAACAGGCAACATTTTCAATATTAATATTTTTAAAATACGGAACGTCGCTCTCGTCAACCTGCTGTATTTTCTCATTTTTATCAAGAGAATTGAGCACATAGCCCATTGTCATTATGACAGCCTCCGCCTTTATGTTTACCATATTAATGCCGCGCACCGTTATGTCCTCAACTACTCCGCCGCGTCCCATAGCACTTTTTATGCGGACGCCAACGTCGGTACCCGTAAACGTACAGTTTTCAACAAGAATATTCTTAACTCCGCGCGACATCTCGCTGCCGATAACAAAACCGCCGTGCCCGTC
Source organism: uncultured Lachnospira sp. (assembly GCA_944381165.1). Lineage (GTDB taxonomy): Bacteria > Bacillota > Clostridia > Lachnospirales > Lachnospiraceae > Lachnospira. Next base: position 30,567 of record CALWKC010000027.1, read on the forward strand.
GTTTACAAGACAATCGTGAATATAAAGATTTTCGCACGGGGCGACAAAAGTCCTTGCCTCGGCATTTTTGCCGGATTTAATACATATAGCGTCGTCCCCGGTCTCAAAAACACTGTCGTAAATCTCGACATTGTGGCATGACTCAACGTCAATTCCGTCTCCGTTCTGTGCATGATAAGGATTGCTTATCTTTACATTTCTCACAGTGAGATTTTTACAGAAAATCGGATGTATGTTCCACGCCGGAGAATTCATAAACGTAGCGTTCTCCAATAGAACATTTGTACAGTTCTTAAGCTCAACCATAACAGGTCTGTAAAAATCATAGAAATCCTCAGCCTGCTTCAGCACCTCCTGCTGATTTCCCTGAATATTATTTTTGTTGCCCAGATATGCGCTCTCTGTAGGAAGCCATATACCTCCCTCCTTAGTGTCTATAACATAACTGCTTTTCTCAAGCAGCGCTTTCCACTGTCTGTCTGTAAGCTTAAATTGCTTAACCGGTCTCCATAAATCGCCGCTTCCGTCAATCACTCCATAGCCGCTTATGGCAATATCAGAGGCTCCCTCTGCAGATACCGGAGAGACTGCACGAATACACTCCTGCCCTTCATAGTTTGTTATAACAAGAGGATAGTCCTCCATATTTTTTGTGAATTTGAGCACCGCTCCGCGCTCAAGATAGAGACGCACTCCCGACAGAAGCTTTATCGGAGCGCTCATCCATATTCCTGACGGTATTACAACTGTTCCGCCGCCCTGATTTGATATTCCCTCTATCGCTCCGTTGATAGCCTTCGCATTTGTCCGCCCTGTGTTATCGTCAAACACATTTTTCACAGCACCGTACTCTGTAATAATAACCTTTCTGTCCGGGAATTCCGGAACAACAACCTTAAAATTTTCTTTTATCATAGAATCTCCATTCCGCCATTCCTGCCTTGTCGCACAAAGCCGGACTGCTTGGCAGTCCGGCTTAAATGTGCGAGCCGGTAAGTCAATTATAACAGCTCTTTTAAAATTTTATTTACAAGTCCCGGATTAGCCTTTCCTTTCATCGCCTTCATTGTCTGTCCCACAAGAAAACCGATGGCCTTATCCTTGCCGTTTCTGTAATCCGCTACAGACTGAGGGTTGTCCGCTATTACCTTTTCCACAACTGCACGCAGTTCTCCCTCATCGCTGACCTGGGCAAGTCCCTTCTCCTTTACATAGCTTTCGGGGTCAACGTCCTCATCAAATATAACCGCAAATATATCCTTTGCCACCGAGCCGTTGATAGTTCCGGCTTCGACGAGCTTGATAAGCTTCGCAAGATTTTCAGGCGAAAATGTAATATCCTCAGGCTCCATTTCCTTTTCCTTTAAAATTCTCATTGTCTCACCGAGAATCCAGTTGGAAACCTTTTTAGGCTGATTGCAGAGCGCCGTAGTCGCCTCAAAAATATCAGCCAGCTTTTTCGAATCCGTAATGATATTAATGTCATATTCAGGAATGCCGAATTCCTCGCTGTAACGCTTCATTTTTTCCGTCTTAAACTCAGGCTGACGGCTTCTTATCTCATCAAGCCACTCATCGCTTATATTCAGAGGAACAAGGTCAGGGTCAGGAAAATATCTGTAGTCCTGAGCGTCCTCCTTTGAACGCATAGCATATGAATACGCCTTGTTGTCATCCCAGCGTCTCGTCTCCTGAATTACAGGCTCGCCTGACTCTATCAAATCAATCTGTCTGTCTCTCTCCGCCTCTATTGCTCTCGCAATGGCAGAAAACGAGTTGAGATTTTTTGTCTCCGTCCTTGTTCCGAACTCACTGCTTCCGACCTCTCTCACCGAAAGATTTACGTCGGCTCTCATTGAGCCCTCCTGAAGCTTGCAGTCAGACGCGCCCAGATACTGGATTATGAGCCTCAGCTTTTCAAGATATGCTATAACCTCCTCAGCGCTCCTCATATCAGGCTCTGAAACTATCTCGATAAGAGGAACTCCCGAACGGTTAAAATCCACATAAGATACATCTTCCCAGTCATCATGAATAAGCTTTCCCGCGTCCTCCTCCATATGAATTTCATGTATTCTCACAGACTTAGTCGTACCGTCCGCAAGCTCAATATCAACATGGCCGTTGCGGCAGATAGGAAGATAGAGCTGTGAAATCTGATAGTTCTGAGGATTATCCGGATAGAAATAATTTTTTCTGTCAAACTTACAGTGCTTTGTTATTTCACAGTTAGTCGCAAGCCCCACAGCAGCCGCATACTCCACAACCTGCTTATTTAAAACCGGAAGCGAGCCGGGCATACCTGTGCAGACAGGACATGTATGTGTATTCGGTGCGCCTCCGAAAGCTGTCGAACAGCCGCAGAAAATTTTTGTCTTGGTCGCAAGCTCCACATGTACCTCAAGACCGATAACTGTTTCGTATTGTTTTGCCATATGTCCGGTCCTCCTTACTCAAATTTGCCGCGCGCCTGTTCATAGGTGTAGGCAGTCTGAATCAACTTTTTCTCATTAAAGCAGTCACCAATCAACTGAACGCCGATAGGCAGACCGTTTTCATCTTTTCCGCACGGAACACTCATTCCCGGAAGTCCCGCAAGATTTACGGAAATAGTATAAATATCTCCGAGATACATCTTTATCGGGTCTGCAAGAGACGAGCCAAGCTCAGGCGCCGTTGTCGGCGCAACAGGTCCCAATATTACGTCATATTTTGAAAATGCCTCGTCAAACGCCTTCTTAATCATCGCCTTTACACGCAGCGCCTTAAGATAATAAGCGTCGTAATAGCCCGAGCTTAAAACGAACGAGCCGAGCATAATTCTGCGCTTAACCTCCGCTCCGAAGCCCTCGGAACGCGTCTTTTTATACATGCTGTGAAGTCCCTCGTAATCCTTTGCGCGATATCCGTACTTAACCCCGTCAAATCTTTCAAGATTAGAGCTTGCCTCCGCCGCCGCAATAGTGTAATAGGCAGGAATGGCATATTCTACAAGACTCAAGTCAAACTCCTCCACAACTGCGCCCTTTGACCTTAAAACCTCCGCAGCGTCCAGCACAGCTTTTTTTACCTGCGGGTCAAGCCCGTCTCCGAAATAATCTCTAGGAATACCGATACGCATTCCTGTTACATCATTTACAAGCGCAGATGTAAAATCTGTATCCTTTCTCTCAACCGATGTAGAATCCTTAGGGTCGTGCCCTGCCATAACCTCCATTATCACTGCGCAGTCTGTTACATCCTTGCAGAGAGGTCCAATCTGGTCAAGCGATGAGCCGTATGCAATAAGACCGTAACGCGATACTGTTCCGTAAGTAGGCTTCATCCCTACCACGCCGCAGTAAGAAGCAGGCTGACGGATTGAGCCGCCCGTGTCGGAGCCAAGCGCACAAAAACACTCTCCTGCCGCAACAGCCGCAGCAGAGCCGCCGGAAGAGCCGCCCGGAACATGCTGCGTATTCCATGGATTTTTTGTGGCTCCGTACGCCGAGGTCTCCGTTGTAGAGCCCATCGCGAACTCATCCATATTTGTTTTTCCTATCATAACAGCGCCCGCCGCCTTAATTCTTTCAACCGCATCGCTCGAAAACTGCGGAACAAAATTCCCCAATATTTTTGAAGAACATGTTGTAAGAACATCTTTTGTGCACATGTTATCCTTAATCGCAACAGGCACGCCGGCAAGAGGTCCGTCAAGTTCTCCCGCCTCTATCTTTTTCTGTGCTTCCCTTGCTGCCGAAAGTGCCGCTTCCCTGTCAAACGTAACATAACAGTTAAGCTCTTTTTCTTTGCTGTCTATGTTTGCGATAACCGCCTCCATAGCCTCCACCGCAGTAGTTTTGCCCGCCTTAATCTGTCCGGCAAGCTCTGCCGCTGTCAAATCCAACAATCCCATAGCCGCTCCTCTCTAGTCAACAGTCTTTGGCACAACAAATGCCGTATCTTTTCTCTCAGGTGCGTTGAAAAGCGTCTGCTCACTCATATCGCCGTTTGTAACCACATCCTCACGCATGACGTTCTCAACAGGAAACACGTGAGACATCGGCTCAACCCCCGTAGTATCAAGCTCATTTAACTGGTCTATATAATCTAACATGCTCGCCATATCCTTTTTGGCCTGTTCCTTCTCCTCATCAGAAAGCTCAAGCTTGGCAAGAATTCCGACATAATCAATGGTTGCATCATCAATCACATTTGCCATAATTATCCTCCTTTTCAGAAGCGTTTAGTCACGCACCTTTATGTGCACCTCTCTAAGCTGCTGTTCCGTAACCTCATTAGGCGCTCCGCACATCAAATCCTGGGCTGTTCCGCTCATAGGGAACGCAATTACCTCGCGGATATTTTCCTCGTTTGTCAGAAGCATAATCATTCTGTCAATACCAGGAGCCATTCCGGCATGAGGAGGCGCTCCGAACTGGAAAGCATTATAGAGGGCGCCAAACTTTTCTTTTAATACCTCTTCATCGTATCCGGCTATCTCAAATGCCTTTACCATTATCTGCATGTCGTGATTTCTAACGGCGCCCGATGAAAGCTCAACACCGTTGCATACAATGTCATACTGATATGCGAGAATGTCAAGAGGGTCCTTTGTATTTAACGCCTCAAGCCCTCCCTGCGGCATAGAGAACGGATTGTGTGTAAAACCTATCTTCTTTGTCTCCGGATCCTTCTCAAACATCGGAAAGTCATTTATATAGCAGAAGCGGTATGCATTTTTCTCGATAAGCCCAAGTTTTTCTCCGAGCTCCGTGCGTATCATTCCCGCATAGTAGGCAGCCCTGTCCTCCTTGTCCGCCATGAAGAAAATAGTATCTCCAACCTCAAGTCCCGCGAGTTCAAGAAATTCCTTTTTCATATCATCCGGAATAAACTTGTCGATAGGTCCCTTGTAAGACATATCCTCAAGCACCTCAAGATAACCGAGTCCACCCATGCCTATACCGGTAGCAAATTTCAAAAGCTTTTCATGGAAGCCCTTTGACATGTCAGCATGCACCTTTATTGCACGCACCGTCTTTCCGATAAACGGTTTAAATGTACATCTCTGGAAAAATTCGGTCACATCTATAATTCTTAACGGATTTCTTAAATCAGGCTTATCCGTTCCAAACTCAAGCATCGCCTGCTTATAGCTTATAACCGGATACGGCGCCTTTGTAACCTCAAAGCCCTCAGGCGCAAACTTTTCAAAGGTTGCAGAGAGCACTTCTTCGCCGACACGGAATACATCCTCCTGTGTTGCAAAGCTCATCTCAAAGTCAAGCTGATAAAATTCGCCCGGAGAGCGGTCCGCTCTTGCGTCCTCATCTCTAAAACACGGAGCCACCTGGAAATATTTATCAAAGCCCGATACCATCAAAAGCTGTTTGTACTGCTGCGGAGCCTGAGGCAGTGCATAGAATTTCCCCTTATATTTTCTTGAAGGTACAATATAATCTCTTGCTCCCTCAGGAGATGAAGCACACAGAATTGGCGTCTGAATTTCCAAAAATCCCATTTCCGTCATTTTCTGTCGGAGGAATGAAATTACCTTTGAACGGAAAATAATATTATCCTTTACCTTTTGATTTCTCAAATCAAGATAACGATATTTAAGACGAACGTCCTCACGCACCTCCTTTGAAGTCATAACCTCAAACGGAAGCGTCTGGTAAACCTGACCAAGCACTGTTATCTTCTTTGCCTCAAGTTCGATTGTACCTGAAGGAATTTTCGGATTGTAGGTATCCTCATCCCTCTTTTCCATAATTCCCTCAACGCTTATGCAGTCCTCCTTCTTAATTCCCTTTAAGAGTTCTGCGTCTCTTATTACAATCTGAAGCACGCCGTACATATCTCTCAAATCAATAAAAGATACTCCGCCGTGGTCACGGATATTTTCAACCCAGCCTGCTACTCTCAGACTGCTGTCAATATCCTGCTCACTGACCTGATTTAAAGTTCTGTCTCTGTAAATGTTTGACATTCGTAATCTCCTTTCTTAGCTGCCTCACGGCTCTTATTTTTGCAGAAAATATTTTAAAAGACTTATTTTTGCAAAAACAAAAACCCCGGAATACATCGCTTGTATTCCGGGGCGAATAAACTTTTTATCCGCGGTACCACCCGCCTTGAACGAACCAATCAGCCGCATACCCAAAATAAACATGGCTCTGTCCGCTCCTCATTAAACACTTAACGCGTGCAACGTGACAGCCTACAATATCCTGTATATTCAGCTGCCCGACTCCGGAGCGTTCCCTTTGACAATTCCCTGCGCGCGCTCTCAGTCGATGACGCAGCCTTCCTGTCAGGTTCCATGAGAAAGAGTCTCCTTCACAGTCTTTAAATATTTTACGCCTCACAGACAGCAAAGCGCACTTTTGATATTGGTATCATAACATAGGAAATTATTTTATTCAAGATTATTCCGATATTTGTTCCACAAATTTTTTCAGCTCGTCTGAGTTACATATAATATTAAATTTTTCTTCTCCTACACTGCTGTTTTCACCCGCAAAAGTAACTTTTATTGCAGCGCCGTTTATATCCTCATACTCAAACGCATATAACCATCCTGTCGCTTGCCCGTTTTCAGTCCTTACAGCTTTAAGCTGTCCTGAAAACTGCATTATGCTTTTTATTTTATCCAAATCTGTTATTTTTATTATGTCTCCGCTGCTTCCATTAATAATGTTTACCCTGGCAACATTTTCAACATCTATACTCTTTGATATTTCTTCGGATAAAGGCGAGCCACTGCCCTGCTTTCCTGCATTTCCGTTTCCGCAGCCCGCACACAGTAAAAATGCAGCAGATAATATTAAAAATTTGACCAATAATCTATTTACTTCCGTCAGGACCGTCCCAATCAGAAAAATCCGTTCTTTTTATGCATAAATAATATTTGTCGTGTTTATTTTTATATATTACAATATAACAACGCTGTTCTTTTCCTCCCGGGGCGTCCTGAAATAACGTCACCCCTTCTATATATCTCGGATTAGTATAGTAATATGCGCAAAGCTCTGCATCCTCCTCAACCATCCAATCCTCCGGATATATTTTTTCCGGCTCAATGTCATCTCTGTTTACAATAGTTTCTCCTTCCGTTTCCACAAGTAAATTTACCGTGACAGTTGCATTTAATATCTCATCTTTCAAATCTTTAAGGTATCGTCTTTGGGTATATTTAAGCATTGCATTCTGTGCCGATGCTGCTCTGCTTTGAGCAGCATCAAGTTTTTCCAAAAGCCTGTCTTTATCCTTTTCGCTGATTTGAAACTTTCCCGCATAATTGCCGTTTTCCCTATTATACTTAAATATGAGTTTTTTGCAGAAAAGCGGCAATGTAAAATCCTTTTCATACCACATTACTGTATTTTTTATTATATAGTGCGGGCTGTTAATATACATAAACGTCCCCGACATTATCAGCAGAAGCACAGCCGCCGCAGTGCATATTA